>JAZQII010000079.1:0-29670 GCA_045541035.1 Clostridia bacterium
ACTCCCGATGAAAACAACAAGGTTTATACCGAAGCTATTAAGGCAACTCAATATGCTGACGTTCATACCATTGAGATCGTTAGAGGAAATGAAGTTCTTTCAAAGATCGAATATAACGTAAACGCATATATCGGGGCAAAACATGAAAGCGAAACGGTAGGCTCATTGGTAAAAGCAATCAGCAACTACGGTGTTTCCGCAAAGGCTTACGTAACAGCAAAATAAAAAAGAAAATCAGTGAGAGATTTCTCACTGATTTTTTTTGTATTGAGTTGGTGATAAGCCAAACTGTTTTTTAAAGACTTTTGAGAAATAGTTATAATCGGGGATACCGCACTGTGTGGCGATCTCGTTTACGTGAAGACTTGTTGTTTTTAGGAGTTTGCAAGCGATATCAAGCCGTTTTTTCTTTATAAAATCGGCAGGAGTCGAATCAAAGTATTTTTTAAAAATAGAATATAATTCGTTGCGGGAAAGGTGAAATTTAAGGCATAATTCTTTGGTTGAAAGTTCATTGCCAATATTTTTCAGTATGTACTCGTTAAGCCTGAAATCTATACTGTCTGTTTCTTCAATAAGTCCTTTAAGATATTCATAACCGGTGCAAGCATCAAGTATGCGCATGGAAGCCGATATTTTTTCAAAAGGAATAACGGGCAATTTGTTATATTCTTCAAGAAAAGCATTGCTCATTTTAGGAACGCTCTTTGCTCTGATCTGACCGATTGCAATGTATCCTATAATTTTTTCATTGATTATAATAGGGGAAATACATTCTATCAATCCTGCATGGCAAGTATAGGTATGTTGCTTGTGCGTTTTTTTGCAGGTTTCAAATGCGCACCTGTCGCATTCTTCACACTTTCTCTTTAATATGGGATCTTTTCTTATAAGTTTGCAGAAACCCGAATGTTTTTCAGGATAATAGCATAGTTCGTTTTCGTTTTTATCGTATATGCAGATCTTGATTCCCGTAAGGTTATAAAAATCCTTTAAAAGATCCTGCATTTTTTCTAAATCATAAGAAGCCATAAAATTAGTATCCTTTGGGACGATTTTCACATATTTTTAAACATATTCTACTATAAATTTTTTTCAAAGTCAAATAAAATAAACTTGAGGTGATTTTAAAATGAAGTTTTTAAGTATCGATATAGGCTCAACGGGTTGCAAGTGTCAACTTTTCAATGAGCAAGGTGATATCCTTGAGTATATTTTCAGGGAATATGAACTTAAAAACATTGATAAAGAAATCTACGTTGATATCCATGCAATAGTGAAAAACCTTAAAGGTATGATTGCTGAAGTCGCACAAAAGCAAAAATTTGATTCGGTGGCAATATCCACTTTCGGAGAATCTTTCGTTTTGCTTGATGAAAATGATAACGTACTTTTTTTGCCCATGATATATACCGATTCAAGGGGAGAAAAGGAAGCAGAGGAATTGCTTGAAATCTTTGGTGAAGAAAAACTCTTTTCTATAACCGGAGTAATGCCTCAAAGTATGTTTTCAATAAGCAAACTTTTGTGGATAAAAAACAACGAGCCTGAAATATTCAAAAAAGGCAAAAAGGTTATGCTCATATGCGACTATCTTGGCTACGTTTTAACGGGTAAAGCGGTTATAGATTATTCACTTGCTTCCCGCACAGGCGTTTTTGACGTTGAAAAAAAGTGCTTTTCAAAAGAACTTCTTGATAAACTTGAAATTGATATAAATATGTTTTCAACACCTGCCCTTGCAGGCGAAGTTATTGGAGATTTCTTACCTGAGATCAAAAAGGAACTTAATATAAAAAATGATTGCAAACTTGTTTTAGGTGCTCATGATCAGGTGTGTACTGCAGTTGGCGCAGGTGTGCTTTCTGCAGGCGATGCGGTTGACGGTTTAGGCACCGTGGAGTGTATAACCACCGTATTTGATAAAAAGCCCGATGATATATCTATGGGGAAAATGGGTTATCCTTGTGTACCCTTTGCCATTGACGGTCTTTATTGCACATATATCTTGAATCTTTCTTGCGGATCTGTTGTAAATTGGGTGCGTAAGACGATAATGCACAATTATAAAGGCGAAGAAAAGGACTTTTTCTCATACATCGAAAAAAATATTAAAGATGAGCCAAGCGGAGTTCTTGTTCTTCCATATTTCGGCGGCGCATCAACACCTTATCAGAATATAAATGCAAAGGGTGTTATTGTAGGCCTTGACGGACAAACTGATGACAGTACGCTTTACCGTGCCGTTTTAGAGGGAACTGCAATGGAAATGAAGTTAAATGCAGATACTGTACTTCCTTTAGATGTAACCATAAAAGGCGTAACGGCAACCGGCGGCGGTGCTAACTCAAAAAAATGGCTTCAAATAAAAGCGGATATACAGAATATTCCCATAAAGGCGCTTCGCTCAGGCGAGGGCGGACTTTGCGGTTGTGCCATGTTTCAGGCGGTGGCAATGGGCGCAGTAAAGGATCTTTTTGAAGCAAAAGAAATCTTTGTTCAATATAAAGATGAATTTGTGCCTAAAGATCATAAAAAATATCAGGCGCAATACGAAAAATATAAGAAGTTATATCTTACTGTAAAGGAGTTGTTTTAATGAAATTTGAAGAGTATTTTAGCGTAAAAACACAGTACGGCAATTTTAGCGGTGAAGCAGTCTTTACAGATGACGGTTTTAAGTGCGGAGATCTTCTTTTTACGGTAAATGAGAAAAAAGAAGATGAAATATATATTCGTAAAGATACTGTTAAAAATACGGGCGCTGAGCCTATAACTCTTTATGAAGTTCTTTCGCGTTTTAAGTTTAACGGTGGCGAATACGAGGTTTATACCCAGTACAGTCAATGGTGTATGGAATCTGTAGGAAAATGGGACGAACTTAATTCCGGAATTTTTTACAGAAACCACGAAACAAGAAATAACGTTGGCTCAAATCCGTTTTTTGCACTATATAATTTACAGAATCAGCGCGGAAAAGCATTTCATATTATAGCCGACGGTTTGTGGCAGTATGCTATTTACCGTGATTTTATTCAGGGACCTCATCATCGCATAGTTGTAGTTGAAGCAGGATATGACAATTTTGCTTACGATTTACAACCTGGTGAAACTTTAGAGCTTCCCGTGATTTTGTACTATGATTTCAAAAATAAAATTGACCTTGACGCATATAAATTACATAACTTTGTAAATAAAAGGCACAATGCGCGTTTGCCGGTTATATATAACACCTGGATGGGCGTGTTTGATAATATCAGCACCGATATTCTTATGCCTCAGCTTGAAAAAGCAAAATATATCGGGTGCGAATATTTCGTTATCGATGCAGGCTGGTTTGGTGAAAAATATAAATGGTTTAATTCCGTTGGTGATTGGAAAGAGGCAGAAAATTTCCAAATGTGCGGTAAAATGAAAGATTTTGCCGATACGGTACGGAAAAACGGACTTAAATTCGGTTTGTGGTTTGAAATTGAGCGTGCTTCACTTTCAAGCGAAACGGTAAAAAAACATCTTGAATATTACATTATCGAAAACGGACAAGCCTTTGTTAATTTTGCTGATAAAGAAGCGCGTGATTATATTTTCGGTGTTGTAAGTGAGAATATAAGAAAGTATAATATTGAGTTTATAAAGTTTGATTTTAACGCTTCTCTTACAAACGATAAAACAAACAGAGCCTTCATTGACTATTTTAAAGGCTATCGCCAATTTATTAAAAATATCAGACGTGAATTTCCGCAAATATATCTTGAAAACTGTTCTTCAGGCGGTATGAGAATGAGTTTGTCGTCTTTACGCGATTTTGACAGTTTTTGGATAAGTGATAACCATAGCGTTAACGCGCAGATTGAAATTTATAAAAACACGCTTTTAAGGCTTCCTGCATCTTGTATGGAAAAATGGGTAACTGTTGGCAGTCTTGATGGTATTTTTAATAATAGGAAAACTATCGTTGCTTCCGGTGATGCGGGTTGGGGCTTTACCGAAGGTGTAAAGGACAATACTTTAAAGGAATTTATGAAGGGTGGTCCTATCGGTATAAGCTGTGATTTAACGAAAATCATACCTGAACATCTTGAATTTTTAAAAGAGCAGATATCGAAATACAAGGAAGAAAGAGCTTTTTGGCAAAAAGAAAAAACTTATATTCTTTCAGATACTGAGCACCTTATTTGCCTTGAATATTCAACCGATGATGAAACAAAACTTTCCCTTTTTGCAAAACGTGAGATTCAGAATTCTTATACCGCATATCCTCATTGTAAGGGTAAATATAAAACAGAAGATACGGTTTATGAAGAACTTGATGAAAAGGGAATAGAAATTGACTTATTATTCGGTGATTATACCGGTAAATCTATTGAATTAAAGAAAATAAAGGAGTAAAAAAACATGAAATTTGCATTATTTTTTGGTAACCGCGGTTTTATGCCTGCTGAACTTATTGCAGGCGCAAGAGAAGATATGATAAAGGCTGTAACTGATGCAGGACACGAGGCACTTGTTATGGATGCTTCGCTTACACGCTACGGTGCAGTTGAAACACGTGATGAAGGTAAACTTTATCACGATTGGCTTGAATCCCATAAAGGGGAGTATGACGGTGTTATTCTTTGTATGCCTATTTTTATTGATGAAAACGGTGCAGTTCAAGCACTTCAGGATGCAGGAGTTCCTATTTTAATGCAGGCATATCCCGATGAGATCGGTAAAATGGATTTTAAACATCGCAGAGATGCTTATTGCGGTAAGTTCTCTGTAACTGATGTCTTCTATCAGTATAAAATTCCTTTTACCGTTATGAAGCCTCACGTTGTTCATCCCTTAAGCGATGCTTTTAAAAAGAATTTGTCTGACTTTGCCGCCATCTGCCGTGTGGTTAAAGGAATGAAGCGATTTAATTTAGGTTGTATCGGTGCAAGAACCACCGCATTTAAAACCGTTCGCTTTGATGAGGTTGCTTTGCAACGTTACGGTATCAATGTTGAAAGTTTTGATCTTTCCGAACTTATCTTTAAGGTAAATAATAAAAAAGATGACGATGAGTTCGTTTTAGCAAAAATAAAAAGACTTAAGGAATATTCAAATTTCTCACTTGTTCCTGATAAAAATATGCTTACTTTAGCAAAGATCTCGGTTGTAATTGATGAGTATATTGAAGAATATCATCTTGATGCTTTAACACTTCGTTGCTGGAATGAGATGGAAACTATTTTACGAGTTTGCCCCTGTGTGCTTATTTCAGAACTTAACGATCGCGGTATAGTTTGCTCATGTGAAATTGATTTAACAAGTGCAATCACCATGCGTGCAATGGCTCTTGCATCGGAAAAACCCACCGCTTGCCTTGATTGGAACAATAACTACGGTGATGATGAAAATAAAGTTATTCTTTTCCACTGCGGTCCCGTTGCTCAAAGCCTTATGGATGGTATCGGCACAGTTACCGAGCATAAGATGTTTGCTAAAGGCGATCCGGGAAGCGGTTGGGGTACAAACGAAGGCAGAATTAAGGCATTCCCAATGACTTATTCAAACGGCTTTACCGAAGACGGCAAATTTAAAGTTTATGCGGCAGAAGGAAAGTTTACGGGCGAGCCTATTGAAGAGAGTTTCTTCGGTTGCGGCGGTGTTGCTGAAATTCCTGATTTACAGAACAAACTTATTAAACTTGCAAAGGGTGGATTTAAGCACCATACAACAGTTGGTATCGGGCATATGGCTGATATCTTAAAGGAAGCATTTTCAACCTACTTAGGTTACGAAATCATTGATATTGAGGAGAAATAAAATATGTTAGCATCATTAACAGAAGTAATTGAAGAAGCAAAAAAGATAGGTGGTGCGGCACCAAGCGTCAACACACCTAACCTTGAATGTGTTTTAGCCGCCATTGAAGCCGCAGAAGAACTTAACGTTCCCCTTATTATTGCACACGTTGAACTTCATGAGTCGGTTTCTCCTTTAGATAAGATCGGACCGGTAATGATAGAACTTGCAAAAAGAGCAAAAGTAAAAGTTTGTGTTCATCTTGACCATTGCGAAAGCGTAGAGTATTGTAAGCGCGCCATCGAACTTGGTTTTACATCGGTAATGATGGATTTTTCTGCTTTAAGTTATGAGGATAACGTAAAAGGAACAAGAGAAATGGTAGAATATGCTCATGCCCGCGGTGTTATGGTTGAGGCAGAACTTGGCAAAATGCCTGCCCGCGAAGACGGCAGCGGTCAAGTAGTAACAGAAAATAAAGAAGCACTTTATACAGATCCCGAAATGGTGCCCGAATTTGTAAAGGCAACGGGTGTTGACGTTCTTGCCATTGCCTTTGGTACGGCACACGGTATTTATAAGGAAAAACCCGTTCTTAACGTTGATATCATTAAGCGCACAAGAGAAAAAACAGATATTCCTCTTGTTATGCACGGCGGTAGCGGAATTTCCCATGAGGATTACCGTGCAGTTATAAAAGCGGGAATCGGCAAGATCAATTATTATTCATATATGTCCCATGCAGGCTTTGCCGCCGCCAAGAAAATGGCTTCGGAAACTGATGCCGATTTCTATCATAATCTTGCCCTTACTGCACAAAAGGCAATGAAAGAAAACGTTTTGGAGACTATGAAGGTTTTCTACAATAAATAATCAAAGCACGAGAAATCTTCACAACTGCGGGTTGCACAAGGGATAAAAGCTCAATCACTTACCGTCTTGTAAGCGCTCTCACATTCAGAACGCCGCGTCTTGCACTGTGAATTTTTTGGAAAATAGTTATTTACAAAACAAGATGCAGATAGTATAATTTTATGTACTGAAAGGAGTGTTATTTTATGGCTTTTCCAAAACGATGCGTACATCTTGATTTTCACACTTCGCCACTTGTGAAGGTTGGTGAAAATTTTTCTAAGGAGAATTTCCAGGCGGCTTTAAAGGCAGGCAACCTTGAAAGTATAACGGTATTTGCAAAGTGCCACCACGGCTATTGTTATTATCCTACTGAGGTTGGTCAAATGCATCCCGGTCTTGATTTCGATTTATTAGGTGCACAGATTGACGCCGCTCACGAAATCGGTGTAAAGGCACCGATATATATTACTGCAGGCTGGTCCCACAAGGATGCTATTGAGCATCCTGAATGGCGTGCTCAGTTAAATGGCAAATATGCAACAACTTTTGATTTTTCAGCAGGTGAAGAATGTGCAAAGCCTGAGGTTGGATGGATAAATTTGTGCCTTAATGATGGCGGATACTGTCAGCACATTTATGAACTTACCGAGGAAATCTGCAAACGCTATAAAAAAATTGACGGTCTTTTTTATGATATAGTATTTATTGGTGGTAAATGCACTTGCTCTCATTGTGTTGCGGGCATGAAAAAGCTTGGTTTGGACCCCCAAAATGAGCAGGACCAGATAAAGTATTTTGAAGACCGCCACGGTGATTTTATGAATAAGTGTAACGAAATTCTTCATAAATATCATCCTGAAGCAACGGTTTTTTATAATTCAGGCGGTGCGGATCACACACGCCCTTGGCGCTTAAAATATGAATCTCATTATGAACTGGAGGATCTGCCCACTGCTTGGGGAGGCTATGATAAAATGCCTCTTCGTGCAAAATTCTTCTCAAAAACAGGTAAGGATTTTATCGGTATGACGGGAAAATTCCACCTTGCCTGGGGCGAGTTCGGCGGATATAAAACAAAGGAAGCGTTAAAATATGAAATTGCATCAATGTCCCTTTACGGTGCAGGTGCTTCCATTGGCGACCACGCCCATCCTGATGGTTTTATGGAAATGGCTACATATGAAAATATCGGCTATGCATATAACTATCTTGAAAAAATTACACCCTACGTTTTCGGAGGTAAGTCTACCGCAAAAGTAGGCATCTATCTTAGTAAAGACACAGAGGAAAACCAAGGCCTCTCGAATATTTTAAATGAAAATCAAATTGATTACGATATTATTTTAAATAACAATTTTGAAGATTTTAAAACGGTAATTTTGCCATCGGGATGTGAATTTGATTCAGATGGTGAAATTGCACTTAAAAAATATCTTCAAAATGACGGCAAGCTCTTGTTTATGGGCGATAGCCTTGTGAAAGATAATGAGTTTATCGTTGATTGCGGCGCAAAGTATATTGAGCACAGCAACTATGATTGCGATTATATCAAGCTTAATGAAAAGCAAGAAGATATTGCAGATGCATTTATACTTTGCAACATTGCATCCCATCACGTTGAAGCAACTGACGGAACATCCTATGCAAAAATCCTTGATCCCTATTTTTCAAGAACTTACGGTCATTTCTTCGGGCATAAAAATACGCCTCAAAATAAAGACGGTAAGAAGTATGATGCAATAGTTAAAAAGGGAAATATTGTATATGTTGCAAGTCCTTTGTGCTCAAACTACGCAAAAATCGGTGCTGTTATGCATAAACGTATTTTTATGTACGCTTTGAATCTTATTACACCTGAACTTGCCTTTGAAATTGATCTTGGTGCGCAGGGAAGAATTACAATGAGCAAAAAAGAAGATTCTTATGTGCTTAATATGACTTATGCTTCGCCCGTTAAACGTGGTTGCGCTGAAATTATTGATGATATTGTGCCCATCTATAATATTCCCGTTAAAGTGAATATAAAAGAAAAGATAAAGCGTGTATATTCACCTGTTGAAAATACTGAATATGCATTTACTGAAAATGATAACGGCATAGCATTTGTTATTGACAAAATTCATTGCCATAACGTTGTTGTTATTGAATATTAAATTATTAACAATCTGTGTACAAAATATGCACAGATTGTTTCTTTTAGTGGCAAAGTTTGTTTTGTTAAAGCACCTTTTGATTGATATATTGACTTTTGATTTTCGATTTGATATTATTATATTGAGGGAGTGAAGGCTATGAATAGAATTATAAATTACGATAATTTAAGACAGTTTGCCTATTCTAACGACAAACTGATAAAAGGCGAAATAAAAGGCATTGTGCTTAATTTTTCAGGGTGTAGCGTTTATACCATGTATGATACTGATACGCACCTTGGCAAGTTCTATGCAGAGTATGGCGTAATATTTATAATTCCATACTATAACCCATGGTCATGGATGAATAAATACGCAGTTGAATTAACTGATGAGATTTTAGATGTTATATTTGAAAAATACAATTTAACTAACGTGCCTATTGCATCAACGGGCGGAAGTATGGGCGGTCAGGGCGCAATAGTTTATATGGCGCGCGCCAAACGCACACCTGAAATCTGCATAGCAAACTGTCCTAACTGCGATGCGGTGTATGGCTATTTAACAAAGCACAATAATCCCCGTACACTTTACAGCGCCTATGCTTATGAGGATGGTGATATTTTAGACATTTTACCAAAATATTCGCCAATACATATTATTGATGAATTACCTAAAAATGCCGAATATCACTTATTCCACGGTGATAATGATGAGGCGGTTAACTATACTGCAAACAGCAAACGTTTTTATGAAAAAATGAAGGAAAAAGGTTTTAATATAACCTTTACCCTTTGTAAAGGCAGAGATCACGCAAGGGTTTTAATTGATTCTGATGTTCCTGCAAAAAGGCACATATTAAATAAATTTAATATTAAATTTGATAAGTTGGAAAGCCAATTTGAGGCTAACCATACGGTATAAAAAAATGAACGTAGTAATTGCGATTGATTCCTTTAAGGGAAGTATGACAAGCCTTCAGGCGGGAGAAGCCTTAAAAAAGGGTGTAATAAAAGTTTATCCCGAAGCAAAAGTTGATATATGCCCAATGGCTGATGGCGGTGAGGGTACTGTTGAAGCCATTGTTTTATCAAATAACGGCGAATTTGTTTCTTGCGAAGTTTCTGACCCTTTAATGCGTAAGGTTCAGGCTAAATACGGTATTTGCGATAAAACGGCAATAATTGAAATGTCTGAGGCTTCAGGTATAACCCTTGTAAGCGATAAGGAAAGAAATCCTTTAAATACCACAACTTTCGGCACAGGCGAAATGATAAAGGATGCCATAAAAAAAGGTTGCCGCAATTTCGTAATCGGCATAGGCGGAAGTGCCACCAATGATGGAGGTACGGGTATGCTTTCCGCATTAGGCTTTCAGTTTTTAGATGAAAACGGTGTTGAAATATCAAAAAGCGGTAAAGGCTTAAAGGATATTAAAACGATAAAAAGCGATAATGTATTAAAAGAACTTAAAGAGTGTAATTTTACCGTTGCTTGCGACGTTAAAAATCCACTTTGCGGTGATAACGGCTGTTCAAGAATTTACGGACCACAAAAGGGCGCAACGGAAGAGATCATAAAAGATATGGATCTTTGGCTTAAAAATTATGCTGTATTAACAAAAAGTATAAACGTAAATGCCGATAAAGATTATCCCGGTGCAGGCGCGGCAGGCGGTATGGGTTTTGCTTTTCTTTCCTATCTTAATGCTGAACTTAAATCAGGTATTGATATTGTTATAAAAGAAACTAAATTAGAAGAAAAAATTAAAAATGCCGATATTGTAATTACGGGCGAAGGCAGGCTTGATGGGCAAAGCATTATGGGTAAAACTCCCGTAGGTGTCGCGAACATTGCAAAAAAATATAATAAAAAAGTCATTGCCTTTGCAGGCGGAGTTACTGAAGATGCATATATTTTAAATGACTATGGAATAGATGCTTTTTTCCCGATAGTTAAAAAACCTTGTACTCTTGAAAGTGCAATGGATATAAACAATGCAACAAAAAATATAACTGACACTTGCGAGCAAGTGTTTAGAGTAATTAAAATGATGGAGGAGTAATTTATGTATAACATAAAACTTTATGAGCAGGTATTAAATAAAAAGCATCACGCTTTCAGAAAGCCTTTTGATAAAACAAGTGCATCGGATTTCACCAACCGTGAAATTGAACCGTCAATAAGAATGACTATGCGCTTAAAAGATCTTTTTATGCAGGAAACTCCCGTAATCTTAGACGGACAGAATATTGTGTTTATCCGCACGGTTACTGACGTTCCAAGTATTTTTGAAGAAGATGAGTGGAATGAAATAAAGGAAAATCATTCAATTCACGAACTTGGTTATCTTTCAAATCTTTGCCCTTGCTATGGCCCTACTATAGAAGCAGGTCTTGATGCTCGCAAAGAAGAAATAGAAGACAGACTTAAAAAGGCAAAGGAAGAAAACGATAATGAAGGTATTTTGTTCCTTGAATCTGCCTTAAAACAAATTGAAACGGTTTATTGTCTCGTTGACAAATATAAAGAAGAAGCCAAAAAGCAGGGAAGAGAAGATATTGTTGAAGTTTTAAATAACGTGCCGAGAAAAGGCGCAAAGACTTTCCGCGAAGCATTGCAGTTTTTCAGAATTCTTCACTATACCCTTTGGGCAGAAGGCGAATATCACAATACTATCGGTAGATTCGATCAGTTTATTTATCCTTATCTTAAAAGTGATATGGAAAAGGGTATGACAAGGGAAGAAGCTGAAAAATTATTGGAAGAATTCTTCATTTCCTTTAACTGGGATAATGATAAGTATATCGGCGTTCAGCTTGGTGATAACGGTCAGGCAATGATGCTTGGCGGTTGTGATGAATTTGGCAATGATGCATATAACATTCTTTCGGAAATGTGCTTGAGAGCAAGTTGTGAACTTAAACTTATTGATCCTAAGATCAACTTGCGCGTTTCAAAGGATACCCCTTATGAGCGCTACGTTGAGGGAACACACCTTACAAAGGCAGGACTTGGCTTTCCCCAATATTCAAATGATGACGTTGTTATTCCCGGTTTAGTTGATTTAGGCTATTCTTTAGAAGATGCGCGTAATTATTCCGTTGCAGCTTGCTGGGAATTTATTATTCCCGGTGAAGCGGATATTGCCAACATAAACGCTCTTTGCTATCCCAAGATAGTTGAGAAGGTTATGTATGAATCCCTTGAAACGGTTGCAGATTTCGATGAATTTATGGAAAACGTAAAAACGGAGATATATGCTGAAACTGCAAGAATGTGCTTAAGCGTAAAGGATCTTTATAATGTTCCTGCACCTTTCTATTCAATCTTAATGCCAAATACCGTTAAAAACGCACGTGATATTTCAATGGGCGGAAAGTACAACAACTTTGGCTTCCACGGCACAGGAATTGCAACTGCGGCCGATGCTTTAGAGGCTATTCGCAATCATGTTTTTGATAAAAAGGATGTTACTGCATCTGATATGATAAAAGCAACTAAAAATGACTTTGAAGGCTACGAAGAACTTCTTCACGCCTGCCGTTATGAGGATGCCAAGATGGGCGATAATATTGATTCGGTTGATAACATTGCATCAACTCTTATGGGTTGGTTCGGTGATTCCTTAAAAGGCAAGAAAAATTGCCGCGGCGGTATTTTCAGGGCAGGAACGGGTTCGGCAATGTTTTATTTGTGGCACGCCGACGAAATGAATGCTTCTGCTGATGGCAGAAGAAAGGGCGAACCCTTTGGCACAAACTATTCACCCAGCCTTTACGTTCGCTCAAAAGGACCGTTCTCAGTAATTCAGTCCTTTACAAAGCCTCCCTTAAAGAAGGCTATCAACGGCGGTCCTCTTACTATGGAATTCCATTCAACGGTATTTAATACCGATGAGGGAATAGAGCAGGTTGCAACGTTGGTTAAACAGTATATTGATATGGGCGGACATCAACTTCAACTTAACTCCATTAACCGCGAAAGACTTCTTGATGCCCAAAAACACCCTGAAAATTATTCAAACCTCATAGTTCGTATCTGGGGTTGGAGTGCATATTTTGTTGAACTTGATAAGGAATATCAGGATCACCTTATTGCAAGGCAGGAATTCAATGAATAGTCTTATATTTGATATTAAAGAATTCGGTCTTCATGATGGTAATGGCATGCGCACCACGGTGTTTTTTAAAGGCTGTCCCTTAAAATGCACCTGGTGCCATAATCCTGAAGGACAAAGTTTTTTTAAGGAAGTTACAAAAAATCCGTTAAAATGCACTTCTTGCGGATTGTGTAAAAGAGAGTGCACTCACGAAGAATGTAAAGATTTAGGCGTGTGTGTAAAAATATGCCCCAACAACAACGTTAAAAAAGTGGGGGAAGAATATTCACCGCAAAAATTAGCGGAAAAACTTTTAAAAAACAAAAGCTTTCTTGAAAAAGGCGGTGTAACCTTTTCAGGCGGTGAGCCTTTATGCCACGATGACTTTATTCTTGAAACAATAAAAGAACTTAAAAACATAAAAACGGCAGTTGAAACCTGCGGCTACGTTGAAACTGAAAAGTTTTTAAGTGTAACGGATAAAATTGACGATATTTTTATGGATATCAAGTTGATTGATGAAGATAAACACATAAAATATACGGGGGTAAGCAATAAGCTTATCTTGAAAAATGCAAGCGAGATTTTAAAAAAGCGGTTTGTTACCATAAGGATTCCGCTTATTCCTACTGTTACAGATACAGATGAAAATTTTTCGGGTATTGCCGAATTTTTAGAGCCATATAAAAACAATCTTGTTGTTGAACTTATACCATACAACAAGATGACGGGCGCGAAATATAAAAATCTCGGCAGAACATATAACCCCGATTTTGATGAGAACGCTGTCTTAAACAAAAATACTGATTTTTTTACAAAGAAAGGCATAAAAGTAAAGGTATATTGAGTATGTATTATTTTAAAGAAAACTCCCTTTATTGCGGAAACAAACTTCTGTTTAAAAACATTATTCCTTGGGTAAATACTAAAATTCAGCCATGGGATAATAATTACAAGGATCTTATTTATCTTAATTACGTATCATCTGATGAAAAAAGCGTTCATTATGAAAGTGACGGCGGTCAGGCAAAACTTACCTTAACCGTTAAAGAGCATGATAACAGTTTTGCACTTTTCCTTGAGGGCGGATATGATACATACGGCCTTATGGGCCACGGTCATCACCTTAACTCACTTTGCGGAATAGGTCTTGATTTTAATATTACCCACACGGGTAATTATGCTTCAGGTTATATGCAGTATCTTTTCTGGCAGAAGCCTTTTGTGGGTTCAAAATTAAAGGATCTTAAAGAACGTACACAGATGCTTTTGTATAAAATGAAAGAGGATAAAGTTTATCTTTCATCTGTTTGCGATAAAATGTTCAAGACTGAACTTTTCCCCTGCAAAAATAACCGCATTTCTTTAATTGCTCATTCAAATACCCTTTGCGATGACATAAATGAATGTGTGCTCATTGGTGCATATGGTAGTGATCACTACGCTTTACCTGAACAAGCGGCAGGCTTTGGCTTAAAGGTAATGAACAAAGAGGGCAAACTTAAAAAGGATAAAAAATATCCCGAAATATTTGAATATTTAGGCTGGTGCTCATGGGATGCATTCCAACATCACATAACTCCCGATAAGGTTTTAGCAAAGTGCAAGGAGTTTAAGGATAAGGATATTCCGGTAAAATGGATAATTCTTGATGATACCTGGAATGACGTTACAAGCATTGATAACGAAACTAAGCCCACCCGCGAGCTTAACGATTGGGAAGCCGCACCTGAACGTTTCCCTGAAGGCTTAAAGAAGTGTGTTCAGGATGTTAAAGCACAGTACGATCTTAAAGTCGGTATATGGCATCCCACAAGCGGATATTGGTATGGCATCAATCCTAACGGACCTTTAGCAAAACGCATTCCTGAACTTTTGGAATATACCATTCCCGGTTTCTATCCCGATGGACCGAGGCTTATGCACTCCTTTGATAAAAAGAAGATCGAAAAGTATTATGATATTCAGCACAAGTTCTATAAGGATTGCGGAATTGATTTCACAAAGGTCGATAATCAGGGTGCAACACAACGCCATTGTTATTTTAAGGGCGGAATAGGTCAGTGCCTTTCAAATTTACACAACGCCATCGAAAAGGCGGCAAAGAAGTATTATGACGGTGCGCTTATCAACTGTATGGGTATGCCCGTTGAAAATTTATGGAACAGAACTTATTCAAATGTAAACCGTTTCAGCGGTGACTTTATGCCCGAAGACAGAAAATGGTTTATTCAGCATTTATTGCAGTGCAGTTATAACACATATTCTCAAGGTATGATCAATACCGGTGACTGGGATATGTGGTGGTCAGATGATGCTCAGGCAAAGAAAAACTCCGTGCTTCGAGCAATGAGTGGCGGACCTATCTATGTTTCAGATAAGCTTGACAGAAGCATTAAGGAAGTTATTATGCCCACCACCTTCTCTGATGGCAGAATTATAAGACTTAAAGATCATTGCTTGCCAACGGAAGACTGTATGTTTGAAGATGCCGAAAATAACGGCAAGATATTTAAGGTATTCAACACTCATAACGGCGCAGGTATTTTAGCCGCATTTAATCTTGATAAGGATGAAAAACCCGTTTCAGGCACAGTTTCGCCTGACGATATTTACGGAATCAAGAAGGGCGAATATCTCCTTTATAATTGGTTTAGCGGCGAATATCAGGTTATTTCAAACGGTGAAAAAATCGATCTTACCCTTGAAAACTATGATGATTTCAGACTTTTCTTGCTTATTCCCATTAAGAATAACAAAGCGGTTATCGGCTTAAAGGAAAAATATATGTCCCCTGCAACGTATAAAAAGGTTAAGAGCGGAATACAAGCGCTTGATGCAGGTACCTTGCTGGTTTATGAAAATAATTTTATAAAAGAAATCGCAGTAGAAAAGAATCAGATATATACTGTTTAAGGAGAAAAAAATGTATTCATTTAATTTTGATAACGGAGTAAATCTGTTATTTGACGGCAAAACCGTATTAACGGGACTTTCACCTTGGGTAAAAAGCAATCTGAGGGGCGGAGACGTTATCAGGCTTCAGAACGTAAGCGTTTCAGAAAAATCCGCTTTCTTCGAGGATCAGGATAAGGTTGCAAGACTTACTCTTACCGTTAAGGAAGAAGGCGGAAACTTTGCACTTGTTCTTACGGGTGAATATAAGCCTGTTACCGCAAAGCACGGAAGTCATCTTGTGGATGAAAATGGAATAGGCCTTGATTTTGATATTCCTAAAACAAAAAAATACGTTGATGCCTTTATGAATTGCGCCTTCTGGCAAAGACCCTTTATCGGTAAAAAGTTAAAGGACTTAAAGAATCGAACGCAGGCATTGCTTGTTGACAGGGGACAAGATAAATTATATCTTCTTGCTACCTGCCATAAGGCGTATAAGACAGAAATGTTTGCTTATGGTAAAATTATGTCGGTAATAGCCCATTCAAATACGGTTCTTGATGAAATCGACGAGTGTGTGCTTTTAGGCGGAATCGGTAAGGATGAGTATACTCTTCCTGAAAAGGTAACTGCATTCGGTCTTGAAGCAATGGATAAAAAAGGCAGACTCCGTAAGAATAAAAAATACCCTGAAATATTTGAATATCTCGGCTGGTGTTCATGGGATGCATTCCATATGGACGTTACCCACGACGACCTCGTTAAAAAGGCACAGGAATTTAAGGATAAGGAGATTCCCGTGCGTTGGGCGATAATCGACGATATGTGGGGTGACGTTTCCTGCATTGACAGACCTACTATGCATCAGAGAGAGCTTAACGACTGGGAGGCAGACCCCATTCGTTTCCCCAAAGGCTTAAAGGGTGCAATAACAGATCTTAAGGATAAATACGGTCTTTGGATTGGTATGTGGCATCCCACAAGCGGATATTGGTCAGGCATCAATCCCAACGGTGCTCTTGCAAAAAAACACGGAGAATTGCTTGAATATACCTACGGTGCCAAAATGTGGCGTGATACACCAATATATATGCATTCCTTTGATAAAAAGAAGATTGAAAGGTATTACGATCTTCAGCACAAATTCTATAAGGATTGCGGTGCAGATTTTACAAAGGTTGACAATCAGGGCTCAACGGAGGGCTTTGCATACCGTAAGGGTGACGTAAATACCACCGTAACCAATCTGCATGTTGCCATCGAAAAGGCTGCGAAAAAATATTATGACAACAACCTGATCAACTGTATGGGTATGCCCATTGAAAATTTCTGGAACAGAGGTAAAGATAGTAATATCAACCGCTTCAGCGGTGACTTCAGGCCTGAAGACAGAAAGTGGTTTGTTCAGCATCTTCTGCAATGCAGCTACAATTCCTTAACGCAAGGTACGGTATACACGGGTGACTGGGATATGTGGTGGTCCGATGATGAGCAGGCAAAGAAGAACTCCGTTCTTCGCGCAATGAGCGGCGGACCTATCTATATGTCAGATGAGCTTAACAGGAGTATCAAGGAAGTTATTATGCCCACAACATTCTCTGACGGCAGAATTATAAGGCTTAAAGATCATTGCTTGCCAACGGAAGATTGCATGTTTGAGGATGCTGAAAATAACGGCAAGATCTTTAAGGTATTCAATACTCACAACGGCGCAGGAATTTTAGCCGCATTTAACCTTGATAAGGATGAAAAACCCGTTTCAGGCACAGTTTCGCCTGACGATATTTACGGAATCAAGAAGGGCGAATATCTCCTTTATAATTGGTTTAGCGGTGATTATCAAGTTGTTTCAAGCGGTGAAAAAATCGAGCTTACTCTTGAAAACTACGATGATTTCAGACTTTTCTTACTTATACCCATTAAGAACAATAAGGCAGTTATCGGCTTAAAAGAAAAGTACATGATGCCTGCAACGGTAAAGGTAACAAAAAATACTGTTGAAGCACTTGATGACGGTACGTTATTACTTTATGATAACGGCATAATTGAGAAAAAAGTTAAAAAGGGCGAAAAAATTTCTTTTTAAGGTATATTTTTAAAAAATAAGCACAGAATCTTTATTGAGGTGAAGATCTGTGCTTTATTTTTTTCTTTTTGCTGTTTTTCTGATACCTGTTTATGTAAGGTTTTCGGCAAACACAGAAAATGAGGCACTAAAAATACGGGCAGACCTTATGTTGCCGTTTAAGTTAAAGATAAAGTTATATTCGGTAAACGTAACTGTAAAAAAAGTTATTGCTTCGATATTTTCGCGCAAAAAGAAAAGGGGTAATAGAGCACAGATCTTCAATATCGTAAAAAAACATTCTAAGGTAAAAAGTCTTTTTGTAAAATCAAGAATCGGTACGGGTGATGCGGCGTCAACGGCTATGATAAGCGGCGGAGTTTTAGGATTGGTAGCACCTTTTAATACGAAAAATAATTACAGTATTGACGTTTTGCCTGTATTTGAATATCAGATTTTTGAATTTTTCGGAAAAATAGTGTTTAAAACCAATATTTTTCACGTTTTGATTGGAGTATTAAAAATTTATGGGGGGAATATAAAATGGAAAAACATCCGATAGAAAACATAATGGCATCTACAATGGAAAATCTCAATAACATGATCGACGTTGATAAAGTTATCGGCAATGCGGTAATATCTCCTGACGGCGCAACGGTAATTCCCGTTTCACAGATCGCTTTTGGATTCGTTTCAGGTGGCGGGGAATATGAATTTTCCCAAACAAAAAATGAAGATTTTCCCTTTCTCGGCGCATCGGGCGCAGGCGTTTCGGTAAAACCCAGCGGTTTTTTGATAATTTCAGGCGATAATATAAGATTTTTGCCAATTCAAAAAAATACAAGTTATGATAAACTTATTGACCTTGTACCGCAAGTAATGGAACAAATTAAGAAAATTTCCAAAAATGAATCGGAATTTGAATAATGAATTTGCACAAAATAGAATCAGAAGATTCTATTTTGTTTTTTTAAGGAGTTTTTTATGAAAAAAATAATTTCGGCAATGATGATTTTTATTTTTATTGCCATATTGAATATAAAAACCGAAGCAGTTTCGGCTTCTGCATATACGGTTATTGAGCAGTCGTCGGGCAGAATACTTTATCAGGCAAACGGCGATCAAAAAATGCCAATGGCAAGTACCACAAAAGTTATGACTGCAATTTTAGTAATAGAAAATCTTAATTTAATGAAAGAGTATGATATTCCCGATGAAGCGGTTGGGATAGAAGGCTCGTCAATCTATCTTAAAAAAGGTGAAAAACTGACAGGCGAAGAACTTTTGTACGGACTTATGATGGCTTCAGGTAACGATGCCGCTTATGCTCTTGCAATTATTACGGCAGGGGATAGCCAGTCATTTATAAAAATGATGAACGAAAAAGCAAGGCAGTTAGGTTTAGAAAACACGCATTTTGCCGATCCTTGCGGACTGAAATCGGAAGATCACTATACAACAAGTAACGATCTTGCCCGCCTTTGCGCCTATGCTATGGATAACGAGATTTTTAAAAAAGTGGTATCTACCCAAACTTATCAGATCCGCGGGTATAAAGAAGGAGAAGTTCGTCATCTTTATAATAAAAACCGTATTTTAGGCGAAGTTGAGGGTGGTGACGGAATTAAAACGGGCTATACTCAAAGGGCAGGCAGATGTTTATGCTCATCGGCAACAAGGGGAAATATGCAGGTAATTTGTGTGGTGCTTAACGATTATAATTGGTTTAATGATTCCAAAACGCTTATAAATAAGGCTTTTGACGAGTATTCATGTGTGCAGATATCGAAAAAAGGTGAAATTATAACTTCTGCAAATATTTTTGACGAATTTTTGAAAAAGTGTGATATAATAACAAAAGAAGATATTTTCTACCCGTTGAAAAAAGGCGAAATGCTTAAGGCAAAATATGAACTTTCTCTTGAAAAAGATGCACCTGTTAAAAAAGGCGACAGCGCAGGCAAGATCGATTTCTTTCTTGAGGATAAGTTAGTTATAACAGTACCTTGCCTTTTCAATGAGGATATAGGAGGATAAATATGAGATTGCAAAAATATATGGCTGATTGCGGTGTTGCTTCAAGGCGCGCTTCAGAACAGCTTATTTTAGAAGGCAGAGTAACCGTAAACGGCATGACCGTTACGGAACTTGGCACGAAAGTTGAAGAGGGGGATAAGGTTCAGTTTGACGGTGTAACCATTACCCCTCAAAAGAAAAAAGTGTACATAATGCTTTATAAGCCTGATAAGGTTATGAGCACCGCTTCCGATCCCGAAGGACGAACGACGGTTCTTGATTTAGTTGATGAAAAAGTGCGCCTTTATCCCGTTGGCAGACTTGACTATCACACCGAGGGACTTATTCTTCTTGTAAATGACGGTGATGCGGCATATCATCTTACACATCCCAAATTTGAGATCGAAAAGGAATATATTGCAGTTATCCAAGGTGAGATCTCAAGGGAAGAAGTTTTAAAACTTCAGGCAGGCGTTGTTATTGACGGTGAAAAGACCGCGGAAGCAAAGGTTCGCGTAACGGAAATAACCGATCACACAACAAGTCTTTCTGTTATTATTCACGAGGGCAGAAACAGACAAGTAAGAAAAATGTTTGAAGCCATAAATAAAAAGGTTATTCATCTTACACGTGTTCGCCACGGCGAACTTATGCTTTCGGGATTAAAGCTAGGTCAGTGGCGCCATCTTACAGATAAAGAAATAGAATACCTTGAAAATATCAAATAATTGCCAAAAACCGCTTGCCAAAAACGATGTTTATGTGTTATTATAAAGTGCGACAATTTTTGAACTAATGTTATGCTTTTTGGTGTAATGCAAGCCAAAAATGCATACGACGAAAGGGCCGTAGATGGGCAATTTAGATTTTGTTTTTTTATTGCATAACTTTTTTAAGGTAAAGGTTAAAGACCTTTATACTGTCATTCTTTGTCTTAATAAGCACAACTTAAGCGCATATGTATAGAAGCGCTCTGTTGTGCTTTTTATTTTAAAAATTAAAGTGTTAAACACTTAAGATACAGTGAGGTGAAAAAAATGGTTTCAACGTTTCAGATGCTGGTTGTTACTGATAAACTTAACGTTTTGGATTCGTTAAAGGTTACCGGTATAGGCCTTCTGGTTGTTTTTGCAGTGCTTGCAATCATTATTGTTTTGATCGAAGCATTACACGCCGCTTTTAAAGAAAGAAAAAAAACGGATGTTAAGCAAGAAACAATTCAGGCAAAAGAACCCGAAAAGCGTATTTCAGCAGGTGTTATGGCTGAGGTACCCGAAGCAACAGATGCAGAAAAAGACGGCGATTTCATTGCCGCAATATCTGCCGCTATTACTTGCGTTACCGGTAATTCGGATTTCAAAATCAAATCAATTAAAAAAGGTTAATTATTTAGGAGGAAAAATAAAATGCGTAAATTTAATGTAAATGTAAACGGAAAAATATATGTTGTTGAGATCGAAGAAACAGGTGCAGCAGCACCCGTAACTCAGGCAGCACCTGCACCTGCACCTCAGGCAGCACCTGCACCTGCACCCGTTGCAGGCGGCGCAGTAAACGTTGAAGCTCCCATGCCCGGCACCATTCTTGATGTTAAGGTTCAGGTTGGCGCAGCAGTTAAAGCAGGCGACGTTCTTTGCATTCTTGAGGCAATGAAAATGGAAAACGAAATTCTTGCTCCTCAGGACGGAACAGTTAAGTCAATCGTAACAAAGGGTACCACTGTAAATACCGGCGATGTTCTTGTTGGCCTTGAATAATTACGGAGGCTTAATATGAACTTTGTGGCATTACAGTCTGCAAGTTCTATTGATATTTTAGAAACTCTTAAGACACTTTGGTCAGAGAGTGGAATTTGCAGTATATTTACTGATTTTACAGGTGGCGGTTGGCAGACTCTTGTAATGATTATTCTTGCCTGCTTCCTTTTATATCTTGCAATAGGCAAACAGTATGAGCCTTTATTACTTGTTCCCATTGCTACCGGTATGCTTTTAGCTAACGTTGGCGGCGGTGAAATATTTAACCCCCAATGTTTTGAAAACGGACACGTTAATTGGGCGGCTTTTAGCGGCCATGGCGCAGAAGTTAACGGAGAACTGATAAAAGCAGGTCTTTTTGACTATCTTTATTTAGGCGTTAAACTCGGCATTTATCCTTGCCTTATTTTCATAGGCGTAGGCGCAATGACAGATTTCTCACCGTTAATTGCAAACCCCAAGAGCCTTCTTTTAGGCGCAGCGGCACAGCTTGGTATTTTCGGAACTTTCTTTGCGGCAAGTTTCTTCTTCCCTGCAAATGAAGCTGCGGCAATTTCAAGTATGGGCGGTGCTGACGGACCTACCGCTATTCTCGTTGCAAGTATCCTTGCACCTAACCGCCTTGCGGCAATAGCCATTGCGGCATATTCTTATATGGCACTTGTTCCTTTGATTCAGCCTCCTATCATGCGCGCTCTTACAACAAAAAAAGAACGCGAGATAGTTATGACGCAGTTAAGACCTGTTTCAAAGCGTGAACTTATTATTTTCCCTATTGCAACGGCAACAGTTATTATTCTTATTTTGCCCTCAACTGCACCTCTTATCGGTTCATTGATGTTTGGTAACCTTTTAAGAGTTTGCGGTGTAACTGAACGTTTGAGCAAAACTGTTCAGAACGAACTTTGTAACATCGTTACGATCTTCCTTGGAACTACAGTTGGCGCAACGGCAGTAGGATCATCTTTCCTTAGCGGAGAAACTTTCCTTATAATCATTATTGGATTGCTTGCTTTTGCAACAGGTACTGCAGGCGGTGTGCTTTTAGGTAAACTTATGTGCTGGCTTACAAAGGGCAAGATCAATCCTTTGATCGGTTCAGCAGGTGTTTCTGCAGTTCCCATGGCGGCGCGTGTTTCACAGAAGGAAGGTCAAAAGGCCAACCCCAAGAACTTCCTTTTAATGCATGCAATGGGTCCCAACGTAGCAGGTGTTATCGGCTCTGCAGTTGCAGCAGGCGTGTTGCTTGCAATCTTTGGTTAATGGAGGTATATTATGGCAAAAGTTTTAATTACAGATACAATTTTGCGTGATGCTCACCAATCTCAGGCGGCAACACGTATGAAACTTGAAGAAATGCTTCCTGCTTGTGAAGTTCTTGACAGCATTGGATACCATTCACTTGAAGCATGGGGCGGAGCAACCTTTGACTCCTGCCTTCGCTTCTTAAATGAAGATCCCTGGGACAGACTTCGCAAATTAAAGAAAGCCCTTCCCAACACAAAATTACAGATGCTTCTTCGCGGACAGAACATTTTAGGCTACCGTCACTATGCTGATGACGTTGTTGATAAGTTCGTTCAGAAGTCAGTTGAAAACGGTATCGAAATTATCCGTATTTTCGATGCTCTTAACGATTTAAGAAACATGGAGCAGGCTGCAAAAAGCACAAAGAAGTACGGCGGTATTGCCGAACTTGCAATGAGCTATACTACAAGCCCCGTTCATGATACAAACTATTTTGTTGAACTTGCAAAGCAGATGGAACAGATGGGTGCTGACATTATCTGTATCAAAGATATGGCAAACCTTCTTCTTCCTTATGATGCTTATGAACTTGTTTCAAAACTTAAGGCAGCAGTTAAGTGCCCCATTCATCTTCATACACACAACACTTCAGGTACCGGTGATATGACTATCTTAAAGGCTATCGAAGCAGGTGTTGATATTGTTGATACTGCACTTTCTCCCCTTGCAAACGGAACAAGCCAGCCCACAACAGAATCTCTTGTTGCTACACTTAAGGGCACAGAGTATGATACAGGTCTTGAACTTGATAAACTTGTTGAAGCATCTGCACACTTTAAGAAAGTTGCACAGCGCTTAACAAACGATAAGATCCTTGATCCTAAAGTATTGGCTGTTAATATCAATACTCTTTTATATCAGGTTCCCGGCGGAATGTTCTCAAACCTTCTTTCACAGCTTAAAGAAGCAGGTAAAGAAGATAAACTTCAGGATTGCTTGGCAGAAGTTCCCAACGTAAGAAAGGACTTCGGTTATCCTCCTCTTGTTACACCTACCAGCCAGATCGTTGGAACTCAGGCAGTTCTTAACGTGCTTACTGGCGAAAGATACAAGATGGTTACCAAGGAATCAAAGGGTCTTTTAGCAGGTGAATACGGTCAGCTTCCCGCACCCGTTAATGAAGAGATCCGCAAAAAGTGCATTGGCGATACACCCGTTATTACAGGCCGTCCCGCAGATGCATTAAAGCCTGAATATGAAAGCCTTAAAGAAGAGATCAAGGATTATATGGAGCAGGAGGAAGACGTTCTTTCATACGCACTTTTCCCTCAGGTTGCCATGAATTTCTTCAAAGCACGTAAAGAGGCTAAGGAAGGCAAAAAGGAACTTGATATCAACGTTTCTGTCAGCGAAATTATTTAAAAGGATTTTTTACTGATGAGTGCAGATTTTACTGAAAAAATAGATCTTGCATATAAAAAAATGAGTAAGGGGCATAAGAAAATTGCTTCTTACATTATGGAAAATTTTGATTCTGCCGCTTTTATGACGGCAGGAAAGCTGGGTAATAAAGTAGGCGTAAGCGAATCAACGGTGGTTCGCTTCGCCAACTCACTTGGCTATTCAGGGTATCCCGAACTGCAAAAAGAATTGCAGGAGATGCTTCGTTCGCGCCTTACGGGCACACAGCGAATGGAACTTACGGGGCAACTTCCCAACACGAAACTTTTTGAAAAGGTTTTAAAAACCGATGTTGACAATTTAAGATTAACTTTAAATGAAATTGATACTCAGGCATTTGAAGAAGCGGTAAAAACCATTGCAAGCGCAAAACGTGTTTACGTTATGGGCGTTCGTTCTGCCCACACCATAGCCTATATTTTAGGTTATTACCTTGATTTTATACTTGATAACGTGCGCACAGTTACCGATGCTTCAAGTGATAATATAGAACAACTTATACACCTTGGTTCTGATGACGTTTTTATCGGAATAAGTTTTCCGAGATATTCAAAACGTACCGTTGATGCCATGTGCTATGCAAAGGCGCGCGGTGCAAAGTGTATAGGCATAACCGACAGTGCATTTTCACCGTTAAGTGAATATTCACATATAAAAATGGAAGTTCACTGCAACACAGTATCTTTTGTGGATTCTCTTGTTGCGCCTTTAAGTGTGGTGAATGCGCTTTTAGCGGCAATAAGTCAGGAGAAAAAGGAAGAACTTTCGGGCAATTTAACAGAGATGGAAATGCTCAGAAGTAAAAATAATTTTTATGCAGGAAAAAAGTAAGATTTACGTTATAGGCGGCGGGCCCGCAGGCGTTATTGCGGCGGCGCAGGCATCTTTAAGTGGGGCAGATGTTACCCTTATTGAAAAAAACGAAAAACTTTTCAAAAAGATGTTTATAACCGGTAAGGGCAGATGCAACGTTACAAATGCTTGTGATATTGAAGATTTTTTTCAAAATATATCAAGAAACTCAAGTTTTTGTTATTCTTCAATTTATACTTTTATGCCTGATCAGGTTATGGCGCTTATTGAAGAAAACGGAACGCCTTTAAAAGTTGAAAGAGGTAATCGCGTTTTTCCTGAAAGTGATAAATCAAGTGATATTATTAAGGCTTTTGAAAAATATCTGAAAAATTCAGGTGCAAAAGTTCTTTTGAACACAAAGTTAGAAGATATCATCGTTGCTGATGGAAAAGTCAGCGGTGTTAAGTATAACGGCAGAGTATATTCTTGCGATAAAGTTATTCTCGCCTTAGGCGGCGCTTCATACGTTTCCACCGGTTCTGACGGTGCATGGAAAGAAAAGATCGAAAAACTTGGGCATAAAGTTGAAGATTTTATACCTTCGCTTATTCCCTTAACGTCAGAAGAAAAATGGGTGCACGATCTTATGGGACTTTCCCTAAAAAACGTTACCCTTAAAGCACAGTATAACGGCAGAAAACTTTACGAGGAACTTGGCGAAATGCTTTTTACCCATTTCGGCATTTCGGGACCTTTGGTTCTAACGTTAAGTTCCAAATTACAAAAATATGATTTCTCTAAATTGAAAGTCAGCGTAGATCTTAAACCGGGACTTTCTTATGAACAATTAGATGCCCGAATTTTAAGGGATTTTAAGGAAGCAGGTAATAAAACGCTTAAAAATGCTTGTGTAAAATTACTGCCTTCACGCTTAATTTCCGCAGTATTATTAAATGCAGGGTTAAAGGAAGATCAGGCGGTAAATCAACTTAAGCAAGAGGAAAGACAGCGCCTTGTCAGCACCCTTAAAAATCTTGAAATTCCCGTTAATGGTTTACGACCGATAAATGAGGCTATAATTACTCGTGGCGGTGTAAACACAAAAGAAATCGATCCTTCCACTATGGAAAGTAAGATTATAAAAAATCTTTATTTTGCAGGCGAAATGATCGATATTGATGCTGTAACCGGCGGATTCAATATTCAGCTTGCCTTATCAACGGGTTATTTGGCAGGCATATCTTATTAGGAGAGTTTTTATGAAAATTGCACTTGACGGTCCTGCAGGCGCAGGTAAAAGCACAGTTGCAAAGGCTATAAGCAAAAAACTTAACATAATGTATCTTGATACGGGCGCAATGTACCGTGCGGTGGCGCTTCATATGCTTGATAACGGAATTGAAGTTTCTGAACTTGATAAAGTAGAAGAAGCGCTTAAAAACATTGATCTTGTTGTTAAATATGAAGACGGTATGCAGAAAATGTATCTTAAAGGCAAGGATGTTTCTTTAAGAATCCGTGAAAATGCAGTTTCAAAGGCGGCGTCGGATTTTTCTGCACTTCAACCGGTAAGAGTATTTTTAGTAAAAATGCAGCAGGAAACTGCGAAAAAGAACGATTGTATTTTAGACGGAAGAGATATCGGCACTTGTGTACTTCCCGATGCTGATTTTAAGTTCTATTTAACGGCAGATTCTTCTGAAAGAGCACGCCGCAGAGCAAAGGAACTTGAAGAAAAAGGTCAGATTGTTGACGTTAAAAAGATTCAGGAAGAAATTGAACAGAGAGATTATAACGATTCCCACCGTGAATTTTCACCTTTAAGGCAGGCTGAAGATGCAATTCTTGTTGACAGCACTTTTATGGGAATTGAAGAAGTTCAGAATTATATAATCAACATTATCAAAGAAGGTAAATAAATGCTCAGATGGCTTGTAAGCATTATTGCTACTATTTTAAGGCTTGTTGTACCCTGCAAGGTTTACGGCAAAGAAAATATAAGAAAACAAAATACTGTTTATATGTGCAATCATCAAAGTATTACCGATATGGTAATCTTGCTTGCGCATTTACCCGGAAACACTCACTTTATTGCAAAAAAAGAGATTTTCAAAAACAAATTTTTTGCATGGGTTTTAAAAGAAGTACGCGTATTTCCCGTTGACAGAGAAACGGCAGATCTTAAGGCTATAAAACACGCCTGCAATTTACTTAAAGACGGTAAAAACTTAATGATTTTTCCTCAGGGAACAAGAACGGATAATCCAAAGATTAAACTTGAAGAAATGCATTCAGGCGTAGGAATGTTCGCTCTTAAAAATCAAAGTACCGTTATTCCCATGATGTTTACCAAAAAACCTAAATTTTTTAAGAAAAACACGTTATATATCGGAAAAGCAATGGATTTAAGCGAGTTTGAAGGCAAAAAAGCAAACTCTCAGGTATTAAGTGAGTTCACAAAAAAAGCGTGTGATGCGCTGAATGCTTTGCTTGAGGCAGAACAATGAAGTTTATAATTGCAAAAAGTGCAGGCTTCTGTTTCGGAGTTAAAAAAGCCGTTGAAACTGTTGAAAACAGTATGGGCAAATATGAAAAACTCTATACTTTAGGTGAGATCATTCATAATCCTCAGGTTGTAAAAGGTTTTAAGGATAACGGCGTTTTTCCCGTAAACAGCGCTGATGAAGTTGAAAAAGGCGCGGTTATTATCCGAAGCCATGGCGCGCCAAAGGCAGAAATTGATTCTTTTAGCGAAAAAAATATAAAAATTATTGATGCAACTTGTCCTTTTGTAAGAAGAATCCAAAAAATTGTTGAAAAAGCTTTGCTAAATAATCAATTTGTTGTTATAATAGGCGAGAAAGAACATCCCGAAGTTATCGGTATAAACGGTCATTGTGATAATAAAGGCTTCGTTATAAACACCGTTGATGAAGTTAAAAATCTTCCCGATACCGAAAAGGATCTGTGCGTTGTGGTGCAAACCACCGCCCGCCGTCAACTTTATGAGGATATTGTAAAAGCAATAAAAGAAAAATATTCAAATACCATCAACGTTTTTGATACTATCTGCGATGCTACGGCTCAACGGCAGAGTGAGGCTATGGATATTGCCAAAAAGGCTGACGTTATGGTTGTTATCGGCGGTAAGCAAAGTTCTAATACCGCCAAACTGTATAAAATATGCAGTGAATTTTGTGTAAGGACCTATGCGGTTGAAACGCTTAATGATGTTTCGACCATAAAAACATATAAAAACGATACCATAGGTATAACCGCCGGTGCTTCCACCCCGGATTGGTTAATAAAGGAGGTTGTGGAGAAAATGAGCGAAAATGAAATTTTTGCAGAAAACCTGAGCTTTGAAGAAGAAATGGACAAAACTCTGGTAAAAATCCGTCCCGGACAGATTATTACGGGTAAGGTTATCTATGCTAAAGAAGATGAAGTAAGCGTAGATATCGGGTATAAAGCTGATGGCTTGATTACCAAAGAGGAATTAACAGCCTCCGGTGCCGAAGATCCTAAAGCACTCTTTAAAGAGGGCGACGAAATCGAAGTAGAGGTAGTCAAGGTTAATGATGGCAACGGTAATGTTATTCTCTCAAGAAAAAAAGTTATTGCTCGTCTTGAGGCTGACAAAACTTTGCAGACTATCTCAAACGGCGAAATCTTTGAGGTAACAGTTAAGGAAGCAGTTAAGGGCGGTCTTACCGCTGATTATGACGGTATCCGCGTATTTATCCCCAGATCACAGATCCGTGCAAACGGCTTTGCTAAAGACGTTGACCGTTACGTTGGTCAGACACTTCGCGTTCGCGCAATCGATATCGATGCAAAGCATCGCAAAGTTGTTGCTACACACGGCGCAATCGTTAAGGAAGAAAGAGAAGCAGCACTTGAAGCAGCATGGTCAAAACTTGAAGAAGGCGCAACCGTTACAGGTGTCGTAAGAAGACTTACCGATTTTGGTGCTTTCGTTGATCTTGGCGGTGTTGACGGTCTTATTCATATCGGTGATATCGCTTGGTATCGCATCAATAAGCCTGAAGACGTTCTTAAGGTTAATCAGGAAGTTGAAGTTACTATTCTTTCACTTGACAGAGAAAATGAGAGAATTTCTCTTGGTTATAAGCAGCTTCAGCCCAAGCCTTGGGATACTGCAGTTGAAAAATATGCAGTTGAGTCAGTTGTTAAGGGCACAGTTGTTCGCATCACATCTTTCGGTGCATTCGTTGCTCTTGAACCCGGTATTGACGGTTTAGTACATATTTCCGAAGTTTCCAACAAGTTCGTTCAGAAAGTTGACGAAGCAGTTAAGGTTGGTCAGGAAATCGAAGCACTTGTATTAAGCGTTGATCCTGAAGAAAAGCGCATCAGCCTTTCAATTAAAGCTCTTATTGAAGAGGAAGAAGTTGAAGAAGCAGTAGAAGAAGCAGTTGAAGAAGCTACTGAAGAATAATTTTCAGAGTATCGATAAAATCTTGCAAACATAAAATCCTGCAATATTTTGCAGGATTTTATTTCCTGTGTTGTGGCAACCAAACGCTCAGTTACTTACGCTTTTGT
>JAZQII010000080.1:0-14466 GCA_045541035.1 Clostridia bacterium
TGCTTTTTCTCTTGGTGCCGGTGGTGGGACTCGAACCCACACGCCATCGCTGACAACGGATTTTGAGTCCGTCTCGTCTGCCAGTTCCAACACACCGGCGGATATTTTATTTTACGAATCACATTATATCACAAAAATATTTTTTCGGCAATACCTTTTTTATGCCTTTTCCCGTTTATCTTTAAGTTGTATAAAAATTCCCAAAACTATTATTATAAGACCGATAACAAAATTTATATGCAACTGTTCTTTTAATATCAATGAAGTCCATATAAGTGAGACAAAAGGCGTAATATATGCAAGATTTGAGATTTTCGCAGTCTTACCCGATTCAAGAGCCGTTACCCAAAGAGTATTTGCAATGGCAACAGTAAAAATGCCGTTCCAGGCAAAGCCAAGTGTTTCGGTTAAGGTCGCAATGTAAAGATTTCCGCTTACTCCGTTTATAACAGTTGTAAGAATAAATGTAACAAAATAGTTTATCATCAACGAGATGCGCTTATCGTAATGATACTTCTGATTAAGAGCAGTAAAAGTACCGTAAGATATTGCGCCAAGAATGCACAAACCTGCGCCTATAGCCGTATTTTGGTTAAAATTGAGAAGTTCATTACCCATAACCACAACTACGCCCAAAAAAGATAAAATAATAGCGATTATTTTTCGCGGAGTAAGTTTTTCTTTTAAAATAACACAGGCTAAAATAACGCTCATAATGGGCCAGAGATAATTTACGATAAACGCCTGAGATGCCAACATTCGTTTTGTTCCCGCATAAAAGAAAACGTAATAGAAAAATCCGCCGGGCAGACCTATCAACACCGAAGTAATATAATCTTTTAATTTATATTCTTTAAGTCTTTTAATGTTTCCCGTTATAAGATTTATAACAAGCAGAAAAACTGCTGCAAAAAGCGAACTAACCCACAATACCTGAAAATTATTGCGCGCGCCTAACAGCAATTTTGCAACAACGGAAACCGTTGACCAAAAAAATATGGAAACAGCGGCATAAATATACGTTTTTTTCATTTTGGACACCTCGAAATTGCAAAGTGTATTATAGCATAAAAGGCATAAAGGGGCAAGGATAAATAATATATTTATTTTATAAATTTAGTAAAAAAAGACAAGCCTTTCGACTTGTCTTTCTCGGTAATTTAAACTTAATAACACAAATAAAATGCGCCTGAAAACTGAGGATTTTTACTTTTTCCTTGTCAAGAACAGTATAATGCCGCTGATAGCAGGTATTACCATCATGACAATAGCAGTTATATGTGCTTTTTCCTGTTGTTCAGGAGTTGGAAACCATTCCAACGAACCTGTAAATAAGTACAAAAGTCCTAAAGCAAAAATCATACAAATTATAATCCATAAAAATATTCGAACTATTTTCATACCATCACCGCCTTTAAATGTAGTATAGCACAAAGGCAACAATAAATCAATGCGAAGCATTGTATATCATCAATTCCGCAGGAATTGCATATCATCAACTTCGAAAGAAGTTGTATATCATCAAGCCGACAGTTTTTTTGATACACTCCTACGGTGTGATGAGATACAAATGCGGCTCACCGCATTTGATGATATACACGCTAAAGCGTGATGATATACCAAGCCTGTCGGCTTGGATAAAAAAAGAACGAAGCGATTGCTTCGTTCTTTTTTGGAGCTACCTGCCGGAATCGAACCGGCGACCTGTTCATTACGAGTGAACCGCTCTACCGACTGAGCCAAGGTAGCAACTTCCTATTTATTATATCAAATTTTATTTATTTGTCCACTATTTTTTTGTTTTATGGGGTTGAAATGATTATCGATAAATAGTATAATATCATAGATCAAGCTCATTTTTAAAAAACGAAGTTAAAAATGCAATGTTCAGGTTAGAATATGCAATTTATTTTGCCGTTTTAGTTTGATATAATTAAGATATAAGCAAAAGGAGGATTTAATAAATGAGCAAAATTCCTGAATTATTGACCACGTTAAGCGGTATTGAAGTTACCGATAAAGAGACATGGGAAAATTTCCGCAGAGATGAGGTAAAAAGCCTTTGTGAGCGCTTTGAGTACGGCATCCGCGATATCGAAAAGCCTGATGACTTATATTTCAGCATTGAAAGAGTTTACGAGACCTACGGAATGATGTGCAAGGAAGTAACAGGAGGCTTTGGTAATTTTAAGTTCCCATTTAAATTATATCTTCCTAAAAACGCAAAAGGCCCGTTACCTGCAATTATATACGTTGCTCACGAGAACGTTGAAAAAAATATGGTCTTTAAAGAAGACGGCAATATGCGCTGGGAATCAGAGGACAACGATCTTCCCTTAAAATACGTAACAGACAGAGGCTATGCCATTGCAGTTATGCCCACCCGTGAGATATACAGAGAGTGGACTGCCTTTTCAAACTACAAGGTAGGTGTTTTCAGAGAAGTGAAAGCACAAAGAACGAAATATTCCTGGGCATCAATATCCGCTTGGGCATGGGGCGTAAGCAGAGTGCTTGACTATCTTGAATGGGAGCCTGCGGTCAACGCAACCCGCGTTGCGGTAACGGGGCATTCAAGAAGCGGTAAGGCGGCATTATGGGCGGCCGCAACGGACGAAAGAATTTTCCTTGGCATTCCCAACAACTCAGGCTGCTGCGGTGCGGCGATCTTCAGAGGTAAAAAAGGCGAGCACGTAAAGAATATTGCAAAAAACTCAGATTGGCTTTGTCCCAAGTTCAGGGAATACAGCGAATGTGAGGAATTTTTACCCTTGGATCAGCACTTTGTATTATCTCTTGTTGCACCCAGACACCTATACGTTTGCGATTCCGTTCTTGACGAATGGGCAGACCCCGATGCAGAACTTTTAGCCTGCAAACTTGCTTCCCCCGTTTGGGAACTTTACGGTAAAAAAGGTCTTGTTATGGAAGACGAAACTCCCCTTTTAAACAAGGTTTATCAGGAAGGTACCGTTGCTTTCCACGTTAAAGAGGGCGATCACAGCCAAACTATGTTTGACTGGGAAAGCATCATCAACTATTTTGACAAAATAAGATAACAGGAGGATAAAACTATGCCGAAATTATATAGACCTTATGACATTGACATTAAATCAACATACTATCACGAGAATCCTTTTCTTGACGTTGACGTAACTGCATCCTTTGTTCACGAGGAAACGGGCGAAAAGATCGTGATTCCCGGCTTTTGGAAAGGCGAAAACGTTTGGTGTGCCCGTTTTGCACCTACAAAGCTCGGCAGATGGAACTATATTATTGAAAGTAATGACGATTCCCTTAAAACCGCAGGCTCACTTACCGCTTGCAAAAATAACGGCGAGACCGAGATCGACCGCCGCGGATTTGTCCGTCTTTCTGATAAAGGCAGATATTTTGAATATGCTGACGGCACACCATTCTATTGGATAGGTGATACTAACTGGCAAGCGCCTGATATTCACAGACTTACCGAGTGCAACTACCCCGGCTGTAATTGCGGAAGTATGTTCAGGCATCTTGTAAACAAGAGAAAATCTCAGGGTTTTAACGGCTTCCAGACATATCCCTCTGCCGCTGATAACGATGGCGGTGGCGGAAAAATATATTTCTGGTGGAAAGAAAAATATAGTCTTATCGACCCTGAAGCATTTAACAATAACTTTGACGTTAAAATGGATTATCTTCTTGAAAACGGTTTTACCGTTGCATTAGGTATGGGCGTGCACTCAGCAACTCCCGTAATGGGCACTGAGGCTCTTGTTAATTTCACAAAATATATGGTTGCAAGATACGCTTCCTATCCCGTTATTTGGATAACCGGTCAGGAAATCGATATCCCCTATCTTCGCAAGGAGGAGGATTTCCACGAAACTTGGCTTCGTTGTGCAGAAACCATCGCGAAATATGATGGCTATAACCGTCCTTTAGGCACTCACCTTTATTCACGCGATTTCTTTGCAGAGCGTTCCTGCTCACCTGAATATGAAAAGGCTCCCTGGCATCAGTGGTGGGCGCTTCAGGCAGGTCATAGAAGAGATTGGACCAATCCTACACTTCGTCCCAAGAGCAAATATCAGGGATATTGGGAAAATTCACAAAAGACCTGTATGGAAACAGAGGCATTCTATGAGGATCTTCGCACAGAAGTTGACGGAACGAAGGACCAAAGCCGTTCAACGGGCTACGAATTAAGCCGTAGTTCCGCTTGGATGAGCAATCTTTGCGGTTGTGCAGGCTATACTTACGGTGCACACGGTGTTTGGGGTATGCGTTGGAGCAAGAATCCTAAAGACGGCGGTTGGAGTGCAGGCTACAATTCCGAGCCTTGGTTTATGGGAATTGAAAAGCCTTTTGCCAACGAATTAAAATACTTGGCGGCTTTCTTTAAAAACATTGATTTTACAAAGCTTGTTCCCACATTCTATGATACTACCTACGGTGAGTTCTCCGATAAAGAGCGCGTAGTTATGGCTACCCAAGGCAATGAACTTTACGCTATATATATGTACGGCAACGATGAATTTACCGGCAAAATAAAGAAACTTGATAATAAGGCTACTTATAAGGCATATTGGTACGACGTGCGCACCGGTGCTTATATTAAGATCGACGAATTTACCGGCGTTACAACATATCCCTTACCTGCCCGCCCCGATAAAAACGACTGGGCATTGGTTATCACAAGCAAGGAACTTAATATTCCTTATGAAGGTGAATTCTATAAGTCCGTTGCCCTTAAAAAGGCTGTGGGCGTTCCCGTTGATTTTACCGCATTTACCGTATCAACCGACAACACAACAGAGGTTGACAATATTCAGGAAGGCAAGCTCTGGCGTCCCTTTGCGGCACACGCAAGCAACACGATAAATATCGATCTTGGTGAAGAGGTTGAGCTTTCCTCTATCGAACTGTTGTTTGAGAAAAATAAGACGGGCGAATATTCCTATAGAATCGACGGCTTAAAGGATGACCGCGTTTACGTTCTTTGCGACCGCTACAAGGAAAGAGCAAAAAAGAAGAAAAATATTGAAAAACTTGAAGGCAAGTTCAGAAACATCAGAATTATTTTCGTGTCCGAGCCTGCTTATATTAACGATGAAACTCGCCTTGTTGCAGGTATTGAAAAGATAACGATTTTCAAGGAGAACTAAAATATGGCAACTTACTTTAAGGTTTCCACCAACAAATCACCTATAGCCGAAGGGAGCCGAACCCGCAACGGTTTAAAATGCCATTTTTGCCCATCTCTGCGTTACTTACACAGGGAAATACGTCCTGTATGTCCCTGTGCAAGTGCCTTGATATGAACAAAAATTGCTATTTTAAACTTCTGCGAACCCAAAGGAACTGATTTTGTGATAGAAAACGGCTCGCGAAGTGAAGGAATACCGGGCGTATTTCAAGCGACAAGAGTCGTTTTATGCGCAAAAGCAGTCCTATTGGGCGTTATGGGTTCGATTCCCTTCGGCTATAGCATATACTGTAGGCGAAGAAATTATTTTTGATATTACGGTGAGAAGCCATAAAGAAGGCTTTAACGAATGCCGAAGATTTAAGTGGGAAATTCAGCAGGATGACGGAAAAACTCTTTCAGGTGAAGATTCCGTTCTTATGGGTAAAAAACACGTTTTTATAAAAACAAGTCTTTCCCGTCCCGGCTTTGTGCATCTCTCCTTAACCGCGCTTAATCCTGATAACACCGTAGATAACAGCATTGATATTATCCATGCAGGCGCAGGTGCTGACGTTGAAAAGATCGGTTATCACGGCAATATTCCTGAAGATTTTGACCAATATTGGGGTAAAATAGAAAAAATGATTTCAGATTTCACCCCTGAAATCGTTGAAAAAGTTCCTTATTATGCTGACGTGCCTGATTGGTGTGATTGCTATGACGTTAAAATTTCAACTCCCGTAGGGTGCGTTGCTTCAGGCTATCTTTCAATTCCTAAAAAAGACGGATTATATCCTCTTGAGGTTGAATTTAGAGGATACGCTATAACCGGCTCAATAGCAGACTTTAAAAAAGATAGAATCTACTTCAACGTTAATGCTTTGGGCATTGAAAACGGCTTTAGCAATGAGGCTTTAGCATCAAAATATCCTGAACTGCAAGGCTACGGTTTTAACACCGAAGAAAATAAAAAGCCCGAAACCTCTTTCTGGCACAATATGATGATCCGCGATCTTTGCGCAGTTAAGTGGGCAAAGACTTTGGAAAAATGGGATAAAACAAATCTTATTTCCTTTGGCGGATCACAAGGTGCTTTTCAGGCAACCACCGTTGCGGCACACGATAAGGACGTAACCTATCTTGATATTTTTATTCCCTGGTTCTGCAATCTTAACGCCGAAAACAACGGATATTTAAAGGGTTGGCGACCTATTGCCCAGGAGGGCCTTGAATATTTTGACACTGTTATGCAAGGCAGAAGAGTTACCTGCCCCGTGAATATTATGGCCTGCTTAGGCGATGAGACCTGCCAGGCAAACACAATAATGAGCCTTTATAATAATATTTCCGCGCCTAAAAAAACAAGGTTTCTCCAAAGCGGAAACCACGGCTACAGACCTTATGAGTGGGATGAATTTTATTTATATCCCGAATTTCAGGTTTCGGGAAAATACAAGCACTATAAAGGTAACGTTTATGAAGTTTTGGGAACGGGTAAAGATTCCGAAACTCTTGAAGACGTTGTTATCTATAAAAGTGATGACGGTAAAATCTGGTCCCGCCCAAAGCATATGTGGGAAGATTACGTTATTTATAACGGCGTCATGCAAAAGCGCTTTACAAAGATATAAAAAAATTCCTCGGCTAAAGGCAGGTTGTCATAAGGATATCTTGAATATCCGATGAAACAAGCCGATTGACGAGTGCAAACAAGACCGATTAGTATCATACTAATCGGTCTTGTTTTGTAGTTTAAAGCAATGTCAAATATTATACAAACACTTCGGATCTGACAAGTTTAGCAAGCTCTCTGGCTTCGATACTGTCGTCGATCGAACGTTTTACCATGCTAGAGATTTTCATTATATGTGTTCTGTCTGTAGGAACAGGAATAATAAGGTCTTTCAAACGATCGCCAAGTGAGTTAATAATATCCTGAGAGAAGGTTTTAGACATAATTTGTTTTTTTAGATATTCAGAAGAAAGCGCAGCTAACAGGAAATAGTTATCAATTCCGTACTCGTTCTTCATAACTCTAATTTTATACAAATGACTCTGGTATACAATTCGAGTATCATACTTGGAAATCATCGCGCATGTTCCGATAAGGTATGAGCCATCCTTTACCATCAAAATATCGCCTTCACGAACATCTTGTTTGCCGGCAAGCTGTTCATAAATAGCATCACTCAGAAGATGTTTCGGATCAGACTTAATCTCCCAATTGGAAATATCAGATGTTCTGACAAATGGGATAGTGCCGGTACCGTAAGCAAGCTTTCCTACCTCGTCGCCAGTCGATACCTGAATAACGCCTTCCTCTATCAATTCTCCGATTCTTTTGAGAATATGTGCGTTTGGATCGAATTGGCTTTCGCCCATTACTTTGTATGTATATGCGCGAGGTGCCAGAACATAATTCTCAATATCTATACTGGAAATAACGAAACCCAGTTGAGTGTTGGGAACTGAACCACTATTAGCGTATTCCTTGTAGTAATTAACAATTGACGGAATATCATCCTTGGGAATTTCTCTGCCTCTGGAATCATGACCACACCATTTTGCCTCAGCCATAAAAATATCATACGGTTCCGTTTGTGTGGAGATGTATTTTTCAAGAACGAGCAAGCACGTCTTGGTATGAGTACCTCCCTTGCCAGATGTTTTGAACAAGTCATCCGGCATACCGATCACAGCGCGAACACGACAGTGGTGCATAATGTAATCCACAACGAATGAGTATTTTTTGCTAGAAATCATGCTTTCAGGAACAACAATACCAATTAACCCTCCGGGACGAACGAGACGGACACACTGTTCCATAAACACTACTTGCGGAGGAACGGCCTCGTTAAGATCACACGACTGTGCAAAAGTATTGTCTTTACCTTTTTTGTATTTGTAAGCAAGTAGATATTTTCTGAGTGTTTCAAGTGTGCCAGATTGAATGTTGGAACCAAACGGCGGATTAGTCAGTATTACATCAAATGCATTTTCGCTCGTTCCAAGAATCGTTTCATCCCAAACAAGGCTATCAGCGCAGAAAATGTTGGAGGTTGTTCTTGCAAGGCACGCCAGATGAATTTTAGACAGACGTGTCAAATATTCATCTTTATCGACACCATATAGATTGCGAGCGTTCTCCGAGACAACGTCGCTATAAAGACGCTTCCAATATTTATATGTAGCAACAAGGAATCCGCCGGCGCCACAAGCGAGATCGAGCACTTTATCATCAGGCTTGGGCGATACCATCTGAACAAGAGCTGTAGCTGCATTTTGCGGCGTGAAAAATTGACCAGATTGCCCCTTAACAGCGTCACCCATGAAAATCTCATAGGCATCCCCGATAATATCACGTTCAATATTATCAAGATCAAGAGTACTTAATCGGCTATCAACAAATTTGATACTAATAGGATCTAATTCAATAGCAGCATCGGGATCGCTGTATATTTCAGAGTATTGCTGGAGCACCTGTTTAAAAGCACGTCGATACAAACCAGAAAGCTCAATTTCGTCTATTTTAGCTGTATCATTTTCGGCAAGGTGGAATTTGCAAAATATTAATTTTACAACTTCTTCAAGCAGGAATTCGTCACGTGTTGCTCCGACAAAGCGTCCTGCTAAATAGTTTCTTATATCTTCAAATACTTGTTTTGCAGAAAATTTTTCCATATAGGCACCGCCTTTCAGATTATGAAATCATTATACACTAAAACAGATTATGTTTCAAGTCTTTGTGAAACATTTTCTGAAATTGTCGCAAGTTGTTGCATTTTATGGTAAAACGTGCTATACTTATTCATATAATATGTAGGAGGCGCAACAATATGGGATTTAAAGAAATTTTAGATACCGCTGTAACGAGGGCACGATTTAGAATAGATGACTGTATTTCTATTGATGAGCATCTTTCCGTAAGAGCAAAGCCTTTTTATAATGCAATAAAAGCTAAATTGGATGTTCGGCAATTGAAAGCCTTTCGTCGGAGCATTGTTCGCAACACTTTTTTGATCGAGCCCGTTAACGATCAGGTTACATCCACTAAAGTAGAAGTTAGGTGGAGCGATCATCTGGCGGGAGATGTTCGTTTTGCTACATACGATACTTGTTACGCTATTTTCGAAAACCTTCTTCAGAAAATTGCAAGTTTGTCCGATACAGATTTTTCTGTAATTAAAGAATTTTTAGAAAACACTGTAGTTGCGTATGAAATGCCGATTGATTACATTGACCGCTATGCTACACCTATACACACGGTAGAAAACGTCGATCTGTTTTTGAACGACATAGTACGCACATGTACAGAACTTCGCAAATTTATCCGTGATACACGAAGAAACCCAGCAGCTAACGTTTTTCAAACCATCCTGTCTGACAAAATCAAAGTTAAAACTTATTTGACCGACAGAGCTTTGACAGGTGATTATAAGACAAACAGAGAAAAGCGCTGGGAGGCACATCCGAATTCCGTCCAATATGCGCTGCGCCGTGATTGTATGCGTATTGAAACAAAATTACTGCTCCAGATTGCCATGTTTGAAGGTTGCGATCAAGGACTCGTTGCCAGCATGCAAGAAGCTGAACTTTTGCCTGTTTCTTTTTCGTTTGTTAAATGCCCCATTACTGGCGACAATATCCAGTATTCAGAATTTGCAAATGATGCGTTACATCCTACACACGGAAAATCCGCGTTTCAGGTTGGGCACCTTAATCCTCTGAAATCATCAGATACAGACGGTTTTTACGGACATACCGCAGATAATATTAGCTGGATTTCAGAGAACGGAAATCGAATTCAGGGTAGTCTATCGTTGGATGAAGTCAATGAATTACTTAAAAGAATATATTTAAATCGCCCTGAACTTCGAGAACAATAAAAGAACAATGAGGTCTGACTATGGCTGATAAAAAAGGTGTAATTTATATACTTACGAATCCATCGTTTCCGCAGTACGTGAAAATTGGCTATGCAACGGATGTGAAGCAACGGCTGGATGAACTGAATCGTAGTACTGCGGTACCGTTCGCTTTCCGTGTGTACGCTACTTACGAAGTCGACTCCGCACTTTCAGACAAGAAGCTCCATTCAATCCTGGATAAGCTGAATCCGGAACTACGCTCCACTGAGGAAGTGGACGGAAAACGCCGCATCAGAGAGTTTTATGCCATGACACCAGAAGATGCGTATTCTATTCTGGAAGCTATCGCGGAAATCAACGATTACCGTCACCGGCTAAAAAAGTGGAAGGCTACCGCTACTGAGCAGCGTGAAGAAGCTCTGGCTCAAGAAATCAATGAACAACATCAGGAACGTATGGCTCCGTTCACCTTCTCCAAAGTCGGTATTGCTATTGGTGAGCAGATCGAATTCTGCTGCAATGGTAATGAACACAGTGGTGAATCGTGCGAAGTGGTCGACGATAAACACGTCAGTTTTAATGGCGAAACATGGTCGCTTACCGCACTGGCGAAACACTTGACCGGCGTAAAAAGTGCCATAGCAGGTCCTAAGTATTTCAAATATAAGGGTGAGTGGCTGAATACAATCCGCCATAGGCTGGCAGTATAGAATGCATTTACGCAAAAGAGAAACGGTGGTGGGACAATGGTGAATATAAACGGAAAAGAGTGGGCGCTTCTTGAATCGGCAGACATCCAAGCGGTTTTATCAGAGCAGGATTTTGATGAATCCTTCTATTTCGAATTCAAGGATGACAAAGTAACCACAAAAAAGCTCATGGAGGAAGTGTCTGCATTTGCAAACACCTTCGGTGGCTATATTTTTATTGGCATTTCTGACGACAAGAAGATTGAGGGGTGTTCAAACTGGAATGAGCAAAGGATTCATACGACGCTTCATGATTCCATTACACCCACGCCTTCTTTTGACGTAAAAAAGTTTACGTGCAACGCTGCAACTGTGTATGTTATTAGAATTGATGAAGGAGCAGAGCCTCCATACATAACAAATAGCGGGAAAATATACGAACGGCTTTCGTCCGGGTCATTCACAATAAAGGATTCCGTTCGCCTCTCGCAAATATATAACAAACGAGAGCAGCTGCTCTCAAAGCTGGAGCGCAAAATATCCATACCGGCAGTTGCAGAAAATACCAGCAACATCTACGGGTATATTGATACTGGTTTTGCGTTGGTATTATCCGATGTTCAGGAGGCTTGCAACGCTTTTGATAGCGTAGATTTGAAAGAGGTTGCAAAGAAAATATCTGGCAAAATGAATTCTTTCAATCTATCGCGTATTGGAAACTCCATTGTATATACTCCAGGCGGTTTATCAACTCCTCAAGGTCAGCTGCCGGCGCATACCAATAATTTTCTCGAAATCATGGCTGATGGCAGCGCAAGAATGAGAATATTACTGATAAACAACAATCAAAATGATTCGAGCGTGAATATGGTATATGCGGGAACTGTTTTGAATTTGTTTAAAGAAGCCTATACTCATATTATGGGGTGCCTATTTCCTAGCAAAATGGTATATGCCAAAAAGTACGAAGCTTTAACTGTGCGAAGGCAGTTTAATCCGACGGTATTTTATGATGACGCTATTCTTGAAGCGCATCCAGAATGGCAAGCAGATAATGAAAGAATGCTTGCTTCTGCCCGCAATTACCGATCAACTATGGGAAACGACACCGTTGTCACGGATGATCGTATACCTAAAACGGGGTTATACACCATAGACAAGCGCCAGATGGAATCGTGGGGTGTAGAGTATACTGCGGAAGCAATAATAGATGAATTGTTTCTTTCTCGTTTTGTAGGATTGGGCGCGGCTTCGATCTTGGATAAAAATAGTGTTGATAACTGAGTAAACCGAAGTAATATTTTAGGTTTCCAGCAGAGGGGGAAATCCTTCTGCCGGTTTTGTGTTTTATTTGCTAATTCTCGGTTGTTTTGCTGGACTTGTTGGGAGTGTTGTGGTATGTGTTTGTGTTGCAAAAGGAGGTGCAACGCACATGACAACACTAGAAGATTTATATTATGGCAACATTAGTCCGCACGAAAGGTACATCAAGCGAGGGACGAGAGTGGATAAGCTCGTCAAGCTGATATGCAAAAACGAGGAAGAACTCAACGCCGGACTCACAGAGAAACAAAAAGAGCTCTTTGAAAAGTTCAAGGACTGCACAAGCGAACTGTCTTGTATCACCGAACGCGAGGCGTTCAGTTCGGGATTCATCCTTGCCACTCGCATAATGGTGGAAGTGATGCAAGGATTGGAGGAGGTCGAGGATATATGAAGAAAATCATAATCCTTCTTCTCTGCTGTGGGGTGCTTATGAGTATGGTGGGATGCGGTGGCAACACCGCACCGCTGCCTACGGAAAGTCCACCTACAACGGTATCGGAAACGGTAATAACAGAAACAACTACCGAAATAATACCGCCTGTAACGGCGGTAGAACCGACAGAGAAAGAAAAAGAGCCTACACCGACCGAGAACAAGAATCATGCAACTGAGCCAACTGTGGCCGCCACAGAGCCTACAACAACGGCAAAACCAAAGGAAGAAACCAAGCCAAAGGTACCAATAAAATCGACCGAGCCATCGGCGGCGGAAATTACGGAATCTAAGAAAGGAACACCGCCGAAAACTGAAGAACCCCAAGAAAAAATATATGTGGGAATTCAATTGCCGGAGGTTGATCCTGCGGACATCGAAAGACTTGTTATAGAAAAGGTTAATGCTCACCGCATAGCACAAGGCGATATGGCAGCTACAATGCTTCCCGGACTGACTGAGGTGGCACGATACAGAGCAAAGGAACTTACATCAAACTTTGAACATCGTGCGGAACAGCACGTCAGCACCGAACTTAAATACGGTCAATACATTGACCTCGCCCCTTACGGTGTACCCGATGATAGTTACTACAAAGGCTACAGCCGAGAAGCCATCGGTATGGGCGACTGGTTAGGTACAGCGGAAAGCATATCCGACCGCATAGCAGACGGATTCTATCATAGCAAAAAGCATTGGTCATATGTAGGCAGTTCCGAATATCCCTACATAGCCGTAGGAGTAACCAAAGCCAACGATAAATGGTATGTTTGCATACTAATGAGCGACGAAAACTACGGCGGGTAAAGCAAATATAAGGCGATTTATGGCGGGTGTGTGTTCAGACGAGTAAACACTCGCCCTTTCTTTTCAAGCGCCACACAGGGCAATAAAACGCCACCAATCGCCACAGACTTATCCTTTTTAACAACACTCTCAAATGAAACATATAAATAACTTCTATCGCAAGTTTTTAAAACTTGCGATATTTTTTTGCGAAAAACGGTCTACAAAACGCTACTTTCTGGACGTTATATGAAGGGGTAAATTTTTTTCGTAAAAATGGGGGCTACAAAACAGTAATTCTTGGACGATAGGTAGAGGGGCTGAAAAAGTTGTTTTATATGTGCAAGGAGTAAATCTGTAAACAAATTGTGAATTATTTTCAAAAACCACCTTTCAAAACCTCGTTTTTCGGACGCTATATAGAGGGGTATAAATTTTACGTAAAAGTACTGGTGGAAAACATTGTTTTCGGACACTTAGTAGAGAGAGTAATCTACATAACTGAAAGGAGTGTTAAAAATGAATGCAATTAATCAAAAATCTTTAGCAAAGGAGCTGGTAAAACGCAAGAACTTTTTTATGGTGTCAAATCGAATATTTGAATTTGATTTGAAGCCAAAAGATTTCACTGTGTACTGTTGCCTTGTACGTCACTGTGATAATGATGATCATTCCTGCTTTCCATCACGAAAACTTATCGCAAAGGAATGTGGGATTGATAAAAAGACGGTGGATGCAGCTATGAAGAATCTTGAAAACCGCGGTCTCGTAAAAAAGGTTCATCGCAAGCGGACCGATGGCAGCAAACGAAGTAATTTATATTACGTCACTCGACTTTTTGAGTAGCCTCAAAAACGTATGGGTGTGGTGTGAGAACTTCTTATCATTAACTAAACCCATAGAACTAAACTAATATCTACAACAGAAGATAAAAGATATATAGCAATGTTAAAGCCGAATGAATTGAGATGTTGGATGTGAGGATGCGGCATAAAACAATGCTTTTTTCTTTTCTGTTGTAGGGGTTAAAGCAGAGATTTCGCATGTGCGAAAAAAAGCAGGAGAAAGGAGCAACCCCTATTGTTTGGGGTTGCTCCGATCAGGACGGACGGCAATGCCGACCGTTAGGGCGTTTACGGGCTTTTAGTTTTATTTTTGCAGGGTCGCTCCTTGATGTGCTAATTCAAGATAT
>JAZQII010000081.1:0-6161 GCA_045541035.1 Clostridia bacterium
AATACGAGTGTAGTATTGCCGAGTATTTCAACAAAGCAGACACGGAAATTTATCCTTTAAAATCGGACTCCTTTGCGCGCACTATAGTATATAGCAAAATGCGGTCATTTACGTCTGTGTAAACTCCCTTTTTTGCAAGTTTTGCGCCTTGCCTTGCAAGGGTTTCTCGAACTCTGACAGTCTGCTGATTTTGTCAGCAGACTAAAATCGGTCTTTCGACCGATTTTATTTTTTAACTACTTGAGCAATGCGGTTATAATCGTTGGTTAAAATAACGTCGATACCCATATCAAGGAATTTTTGTGTTTCTGTTGGATCGTCAGACCAGAAGACGTTGGTGATAATGTTATTTTCTCTTGCCTTATCTACCATGGACTGATCAAATTTGCCTTTCATAAACTGTAACTTTTTACAACCGAATTTAATTGCACGCTCAACGATCTGCCACGCGCCTTCGCCGGCACCGCAACAACGGGTAATTTCAGGATATTCCTTTTGAAGCCTTTCGAGAAGTTCATCTGATCCCGACATAAAGTAAACGTATTTTTCACAATCGTATTTTTTGATAAGCTTCACAACTTTGTCAAGATATTCGGGCTTTTCGCCTTCCGTTTTAAGGTGAATATTCATAATCGTATGGCAGGCGAATTTTTTTAGTATATCTTCAAAAGTGGGAATTTTTAAACCTTTAAATTCATCGGAGTGTTTGCAACCGAAATCAAACTTTAAAAGTTCTTCCAACGTATATTCCCAAACGAAACCCTCTCCGTCTGAAACGCGGTCTAAAGTGGGATCGTGAAGGGAAACCACTTCACCGTCTTTTGTGAACCATAAGTCAAATTCTATTTCGTCTGCGCCCATTGCAACGGCCGCACCGAAGGCAGGCATGCTGTTTTCAGGGGCGATTGTATTAAAACCGCGGTGTGCGCATACTCTTGGGTAGGGCATAATATCGTCATGGCGGACTATGGCGCTTCCTGCAGGTCTGTATTTCCAGGGGCGTCTGCCTTTTTCAATATATTCATAATGGGCAGAATCGGGATTGCCAAAGCCGGCAGGCTTATAATATTTTTTACGTGGATCTATTTGGGCAGTTGCAAGACCGACGCTGCTTTTCATGTTCACGATTACGTCGCCGTTTGGGCTAACGATCATTGAGCCGCCGCCGATATCGGAGTTTTCGTCCATTGAAACGGAAGAACGAATAACGTAAGCATTGGTATTATAGGCAAGGAATCTGCTCATTATCTCAAGGGCGGAGTGAGTATCACTGCGCTGATGTGAACAACCGATAATAAAATCAAGATTCTGCCGTGCCATGTTAGCAAAGGCTTCGTAAAAATAAAAATCGTAGCATGTTAAGAAACCAAAACGCAAGCCTTCTATTTCGATTACGGTAGGCTCGGAAAACTCAAAAGAATAATCGCTGTCAAGTTTCATTTTGCTTACTTCACCGGGAGTAAGGTGTTGTTTATAATATTCGCCGACAATTTCTCCGTTTCTGTTAAAAGCGTAAGTGGTGTTGCGGATACCTGTTTCTTTATAGGAACGCGCATTTACGAAAACTATCGCGTTGCAATTTTTAGCAGTTTTAGAAACTTCCGTTAACAGTTTTTTGTTAAAACGCTCTGCCGCTTCTTCGCTTTGCTCCTTTGTTTGTGCAAGGCAGGGAATATCGGCCATTTCGGGCAATACTATAAGATCCATTGAACTATCGCATTGATTTAAAATTTCAAGTTGAGCGTTAAAATAATCTTCGATTTTTGAATAGTCCACCGAATATGACGGCTGAATAATGCAAACTTTCATAAAATTAACTCCTTATTTATAAAACTTACGTATCCAATATGCGGGAGTACAACTCCATGCATGGCAGGCGCTGTTTATTTCCGGTGCAGAATAAGGCGACTCAAATTCGTTTTCAGGATTGAAAATTTCAGGGCAACAGTCAAAGCCTTTTTCTATTATTTTACCCCAATAATCTTTTATTTGAGAAATGGCTTCATCTTTTAGTCCGCAAGAATCAAGTGCCTCTATATAATAGTGTATCATATAGGGTGTGCGCATGGTGAATTCAGTATGGGTGTTTTTGATTTTTTCAAGAAGATCGATATTTTCTTTTTCAGATAAAACTCCGCTTAATACCGCCCAAATTTGCGAGTGGTATGAGATCTGTCCGTCATCTGTTTCAAATAAGCCGTCGTCATTTTTAAAACTTAAAAGTATCTCTGTAGCCTTTTTGATTTCGGAATTTATCTCCAAAACGGACTCGTTGATCTTTAAGGCAATTTCTTTTAATTGCTTTAAAGTATAGATGTATACGCCCCAAAGACTTACGCTTTTATCAAGATCGGGACACCAATCAATAAAAGGAAAGGCTTCAATTTTTCTGCCGTTTATAAGAGACGACGTTATTTTGAATTGCTCAAGAGCAATGGGGTAAAGTTCTTTAATAAAAGAAATATCGTCGCGGTTTTTCATGTAATCATATAAGCACGAAATGAAAAACAGCGAATAATCTGCAAAATTCCACGAATCGACGTAAGGTGGTGAATCGGGAAAAACACATGGTGCAACCTTGTTATCGGGACGGTATGCGGCAAAAAGATATAAGCATCTTTTTACTAAATCAATATTTTTGAAAGTGCAATAATCCGTTAACGCCTGCAAGCGCAGATCACCGATCCACAATCTGCGATCCCGTTTAGGTCCGTCTTCAAAAACGTCCTGCTCACAGTCGCGCAGAGTTTTTATGGAAATATCATAAATATCGTCTAATAATTTGTCGTCCGTCTTAAAGGTATCCTTTATTTCTACAGCAGAAACACATTTTGCAAAAAGTTCGTTTATTTCTATTGAGTATCTTGCATTGTCTGTGCGTTCAATAAGAAGATATCTGAAAGAGTATCTTCTTTCTAAAGAACCATTGTAAGGCATAAAAACAATACTTTTTTCTTCACGCTGGAGCCAACCGTTGCCAAGCGTGCCCTTGTAATCGTCTTTAACTATTTCAAGGGGAAATTCACCGAAAGAGAACTTGAATTTTGCAGGCGAATCAATAATAAGGCTGTCAGTTGCTTTGTTCAGCGAAAAATTAAGATAGCCTACGCAATGTTCGCCGAAATCTATAAGAATCTTATCACCGCTGTTGAATTTGATCGGCAATTTAAAATCGTGAATTTTTGCCGTTTTAAGTCCCTGGAAAGAATAGGAATCTTTGACGATCTCAACTATATTAACGGGAAAAACATCTCTTTCAATCAGCGGACGTTTAAAATCATCTGCTTTCTTTTTAAAAGTTTCGTTTACTGTAATCATCATATCACCCGTCTAAAGTTCTTTTTATAATTTTAAACGAAAAGAATCAATATTGCAACAAAAATATTTAATAAACAACTTGTAATTAAGGGCTTTTTGATGATATAATGTATAAGGAGATGATACTATGCTATATTTATGGATATTTCTTGGAATTGTTGCAGTTCTCGCTGTTATAGTTTTAATAATTTCTTTCATTTGTTTTCGTATGGCATTTTATTCGCCTGACCGCGATCCTGAAAAATACGGAGCAGATTGTGTTCCTGAGGGCGAAATATACGAGCCTTTCAGAGAGCAAATGGAAGCATGGGCAAAGGAAACAAAAGAAATGACTCACGAAGAATTTTCAATAACTTCCTTTGACGGCTTAAAACTTTACGGTAAATATTATGAATGTAAAAAAGGCGCGCCTATAGAACTGATGTTCCACGGCTATCGGGGAACGGCACAACGGGATCTTTCGGGCGGTGTTCAACGTTGCTTTAAACTTGGACACAACTCTTTTATCGTTGACCAGCGTGCAAGCGAAAAAAGCGAGGGCAATATTATATCTTTCGGAATCAACGAACATAAAGATTGTCTTAAATGGATCGATTTTATGGTTGAACATTTCGGCTCTGACGTTAAAATAATTCTTACGGGAATTTCTATGGGCGCATCAACCGTTTTAATGGCTTCAGGAAACTTTTTGCCAAATAACGTTGTGGGTGTGCTTGCTGATTGCGGATATAACAGCCCTAAAGATATTATTAAAAAGGTTATAAAAGAAATGGGTATTCCCGTAAATCTGGGATATTTTTTTGTAAAACTTGGCGCACGGATTTTTGGACACTTTGATCTTGAAGAAACTTCACCGCAGGAAGCACTTAAAAACTGCACCGTTCCCGTAATCTTCTTTTATGGCGAAAATGACGATTACGTACCTTGCAAAATGAGCAAAATAAATTTTGACGCTTGCGCTTCAAGGAAAATGCTTATTACCGTACCTGATGCAGGGCACGGCTTATCCTATCCCATAGCGCCTGAACGCTATTTAACTGCGCTGAAAGAATTTTTCGGATAATCGTTATTATATAATATAATGTGTCATGATGCGATAAAATTTTCCGAATTTAAATTTTTTAAGTTAATATTTATTTTCTTGTTGACATTATAAAAAATTTTTGTTATAATCCTTTTGTCAATTTAAGAAACGGAGAGATGTCCGAGTGGTTTATGGAGCTGGTCTTGAAAACCAGTGATACCGAAAGGTACCGTAGGTTCGAATCCTATTCTCTCCGCCATTTTTTTATGGAGACATACCCAAGTTGGCCGAAGGGGCTCCCCTGCTAAGGGAGTAGATCGGGGATACCGGTGCGAGAGTTCAAATCTCTCTGTCTCCGCCAAACAAAAAGAGCACTGCAAAGCAGTGTTCTTTTTGTTTCATGAAGAATAGAATTCGAACGCGAGCACCGGAGGTGCGAAGCTGAGGCTCCGAGAACGCAAGTCTAAAAGACGAAGCGTGATAGGCAAAGCCGAAGTTTGCGAAGCGAAGCGGAGAAGAGGAAAATCTCTCTGTCTCCGCCAAAAATCGACAGGTTTTGACCTGTCGATTTTTTATCCATTGCGAAAGCAATGGTATATCATCAACAATGGCAGAGCCATTGTTGTATCTCATCAGTCCGTCAGGACTGTATATCATCACGCATCAGCGTGTATCAAAAAGTGCTTTCGCAATGATGATATACAAAACTTCGTTTTGATGATATGCAATTCCTGCAGAATTGATGATATACACGGCTTTCACCGTGATTTATGTGAGAGTTCAAATTCTTATTATTGAAAAAAGAAAATATTTTTGATATATTTGCTTTGAAAGTGGAAGTAGAGGTATCAGTGTCCATTTTTTGTGGGACCTGTGCGTCATTGATATCCACTTTTTTATATGATTTTTATCAATAACGATATATAATTTTTAATTATTAGCAGACAACTTAATATCAAATCATATAGGAATAAATGTTGAAGTATGGGTATTACTCATCGAGTATATTATTGACTTTCCAGAATTTTCTGTTACAATATCATTAAATACAGACTGTTGACTGAATGGAGATTGGTTACTCCTACTTTCAACTGCCTGTATTTTTTTGTCAAATCTGCATCATAATCAAAAAAATTTTAGTATAAGCAACTTTTGAACTAGGATCAGTAGCCAATGAGATTATGATGTTTTTTAATTTGAACTCAAATATTAAACATGTAAAAAATATATACTAATTTAAAAATTTAACTACCAAATTTTTGATTTTTTCAAAAAAAGCAAAAATTTTTTCTTATATATAATAATAAGTAAAACAACATCTTGTGTGCAAAAACAACATTTTTAGCATATTTAGAAACCTTTGCGAAGTTTACAAAAAGTTCACAAAAAAGTAGTAGACAAAATTTGGTGAAGGTAATATAATAAGCAAGCCTTCAAGGGAGAGGGGGCAGATTTGAGAAGAAAAGAGATCACGAAAAAAACTTTAAAAAAAGCAAAAAAAGTGGTTGACAAAAATTCTTAAGTTTGGTATTATTAGTAGGCTGACTTTGGCAGGGCGCCAAAGGAAGTAAAGAAAGCTCCTTGAAAAGTACATAGTAATGAGAAGAACGAGAGGTCAAAACAAGACAGTATGATGTAATGTTTTGAACCACAAAGTTAATTCCAAAAAGGATAACGAAAACAAGTAAGAAATTACGAGTCAAGATTAAACAAAAGAGTTTGATCCTGGCTCAGGACGAACGCTGGCGGCGTGCCTAACACATGCAAGTCGAGCGAAGCATCTTGGAAAGCTTGCTTTTTGAGATGACTTAGCGGCGGA
>JAZQII010000082.1:0-1621 GCA_045541035.1 Clostridia bacterium
TGACAAAGTCAGCAGACTGCCAGAGTTCGAGAAACCCTTGCAAGCCAAGGCGCCGAACTTGCAAAAAGGGGAGTTTACATAGACGTAAATGACCGCATTTTGCAAGTGAAATGCAACGACGGAAACAAACCCCTGCAAAAATTTTGCAGGGGTTTGTGTTTGCAGGGGTTTGTCAGTGCTCTGAGCGGAGATTTTTCTCCGCTTAAAACTCTACTACTCTTCCGCCTACAACGGTCATCTTAACGTTAAGTTCTTCGTCAACTACTGCAAAATCAGCATCGTAGCCAACAGAAATCTCACCTTTATTTACGTTAATAAGCGTTGCAGGTGTTTTGGTTGCCATATAAATCGCATCTTCTTTAGGTATACCGAATTTGATGGCATTTTTAACACCTAATAAAAGATTTGAGGTGCTTCCTGCAACAGTATCACTGTCAAGAAGCGTTGCCAAAGAATTTACAACTTTTATGGGTAGTCCACCTAAATCATAAATGCCGTCAGGCATTCCTGCCGCTTTAACTGCGTCGGAAATAAGCACCATTCTTTCTTTGCCAAAGGTACGGTACATCATCATAACCATTGAGGGATGAATATGCACACCGTCGCAAATTACCTGAGCATAGGCATTGCCCGTTATAGCCGCGCCTACAAGACCCGGGAAACGGTGATGCAAAGGCGTCATAGCATTGCAGGTATGAGTAAGGCAATTTGCACCGTTCTTTATTGCTTCAAGGCTCGTTTCATAATCAGCATCACTATGACCTAAAGAAACAACTGCAGTTTTACAGTTTTTAATAAATTCCATACCGCCTTCAACTTCAGGGGCAACAGTTATCATTTTAACGTTTTCAAACTGCTCAAATTCCTTGATATCAGGCTTTCTTATGTGAGCAGGGTTCTGTGCACCGCGACGGGAATCTGCAATATAAGGTCCTTCAAGATGATAACCTATTATTTCAGCACCGTCAGTTTTGGGAATCTCACCGTTAACAACTGTTTTAATATCTTCAATATCAACAGTCATTGTTGTTGGCAAAAAAGCGGTAACGCCTTGTTTTGCAAGATACATGGATATTTCATTTATGCCATCGCCATCCATGGTATCGTGATTCATACTACCGTGAATATGAATATCAATTAAGCCGGGAATAACTTCCAAACCGCCTAAATCGACGCCGTTTTCATCGACTTTTTCGATTTTTGAAAATTTACCGTTTTCAACAACAATATCTGTTATTTCGCCATTGATTCGGGCATTTTTAAATACTTGTTTCATAATGTTCCTCACTTTAATTCAAGATCAAATACATCTTTGCTTACAACGATTTCAGCGTTTTTGTGTTTTTGGAGATAAGTTACAGGTGCAAATCTTGAAACGTCGCCCAAAGCAGCCTTGCGCATAATGCCCCACTGCCAATCAAGATAAAGATATACTTTGAAAACTTCTGCTTTAAGAAGCTGTTTCATACCTAACGTAATGCATCTTCTTGGGAAAATATCAAGTGCACCGTGAATTTTTCCACTACCGTTACGGGTAATTGTTTCCCTTGAAATATCAAGGCAACGTGTGCCGATAACACCATATTCCTCATCAGTAATGTTATCTTCAGGCTCAGCAGGT
>JAZQII010000083.1:0-15782 GCA_045541035.1 Clostridia bacterium
ATGAAGCGAGAATGTTGCGTTGCAGTGGTCAAAAATTTCAAGGGCAAGAGTGGAACGACCGCAGAAATTTTTGGGTACCACAAAAGGGCAAGAGGGGGACCGCCGTAAGGTGGTGGAGGGGTTGTAATTAAGCACAAACAATATATTTTATTCACAATTCGAGAAAGTGGAAAAGTAATTAAAAAAACGAAATATGGAGAGTTTACAACCCTTTCGTCTTTCGCCTTGCGAAAGCCACTTCCCCTTACACAGGGGAAGCTTTTGGACAAAATTCATTCACAATTCGATAAAGTGGAAAAGTAATTATAATTGCTCGCAAGGCTCACAAGCGATATGCCCTGACGGGCGCGATATATTACTAACGTAATGCGATATATTCCTGACGGAATGCGATATACCGCTTTGCGGTGCGATAACGGCTACGCCCTCGGTTCGAGAAATCGAACAGCAACAAATTTTGTTCATAGTTCGAGAAAGTGGAAAAGTAATTATAAGAACGGATTGTGTGTAGGGCGATTTTGTTCACAAGTTCGATAAACCGGAAAAGTAATTTATAAGAAATTTTATGGTGGTGAAGTTGCGCTCCAATAAAAAAGAGCCAACAACCGTAATGGTCATTGGCTCAAAGGCTCTTTTTATTCGCTTCTTAATGCAACTACGGGATCTTTCTTGGCGGCGAGTTTTGCGGGGAAGAGGCCTGCGATCATGGTAAGCAAGATACTTATCAATAACAGTATGACTGCGCCTTGCCAGGGAAGATAAGCCGTAAGTGTGGGAATATTTGTTACTGCGCGGATTATGGCGTTAGCGGGGATACAGATAAGAACTGTAAACAAGATTCCCATTGCGCCTGAAATAAATCCTATAATAAGCGTTTCGGCATTGAACACGCGGGAAACGTCTTTTTTCGATGCGCCGATTGCGCGGAGAATGCCGATTTCCTTGGTGCGCTCAAGAACTGAAATATAAGTTATAATTCCGATCATTATAGATGAAACGACCAATGAAATTGATACGAATGCAATTAAAACGTAGGTGATGGCGTTGATGATAGTCGTGATCGACGACATGATTATTGCAACGTAATCGGTGTAAGTGATCTTTTCTTCTTCGGGAACGGAATCGTTATAGGAAGAAATAATATCCTTAACAACGTCCTTATCGGCAAAGGTTGAAACGTAAATATTTATGCTTGAGGGACTTGTAAGGTCTGCCGCGCCTAACTTTTTCAGGTTATCCTTTAAAGATGACGATGAAGTTTTTGGCGGCATACAAGTTTCGTAGGCTTCAACCAGCTTTTCGTCGGTTAATGACATATAGTATCCGTCAAAGGCGGTGGCAAGTTTTAAGGCTGAAGATTTAACGTCTTTACCTGCATAGGGAGCGTAAAGTTCTTTTGCCTGATTCGTTGCAAGAGTGTTTACCATTGCATCGATCTCTTTATCGGACTTCGTCAATAAGAACTGCATTACACTTTGCTGACTCATGGCAGTTGTTTTTGTGTATTCGCTTACGATATATCCCATTTTTGTTTGCTTATCGGGAAGTTTCGCTAAGATCTGTGCCATGAACGGTTTAAGTTCTTCTTCTGTTGGAGTGCTTGCAACCTGAAGCGCAAGTTTTTCGGCAGTTTGTTTCTGCTGTTCTTTAAGCATTGCACGGATAGAATCTTCAACCATTTTTCTTAATTCTTCATCGGAATAATCGGCAATGAAGGTTTTGATTGATTCCTCGTCAACACCTGCGGCGGCGGAATACTGCTCAAAAATCATTTTTTCTAAAGAAGCGCGGTCGGGGTACTGTGCCATATACTGTTTTACAGTTTCTTCCGTTTTTGTTTTATCGGGAACGGAAAGAATCTTTTCATACATTTCTGCTTTCTTATCAAGGGTAAGGGAAGCGAAATAGTCGCGCATTTCCTGCGCCTGAACTGTTACGGTAGGTTCGGTTTCCTCTTTAAGAGTAAAGGGAAGTCCCGTAAAAATATCGATTTCGGGAGTTTTATCCTGCGCCTTTTTGATATCCGAAGCGTTGGTGTAATCAATAAGATACTCCGTTAATGCACGGGTGTAATAAAGGGAAGGTCCGCCGCTTGTTACGTTGGCGTCTTCATTGGGGGCAACGATGCAGGCGATCTTAAGGTCAAGACCTTTGGAAACGATAACGTCCATTGAATCTTCCTTTTCGGAAAGGTCTTCCCAGATGCCGTCAGAATCGGTATCGGCAAAATAGTCAGTTGCACCTATAAGTTTAAAGTTGATTTTTGAAATTTCTTCAAAGGAATAACTTTTTGTTTCCTGCTCAACTTCATCACCGCGCTGTGCGGCAATGGTATCGGATAAAAGTTTATCGGTGGAAACAAGACCTAAAGCGTGAAGTGTTATATCGGTGATCTCATAATTTTTATCTAAAACGAGAACAAGACCTGATTTATCGGTGGGCCAAGAGCCGAAAACGGGCGTATATTGGCTTGTGAAAATATCGGAAATAAGTTCGCCGTTCATGCCCGGAAGAATTTCTGACCAGGTATTGTAACTTGAGAAGCCCATGGACATCTGCCCCATCATGCTGGTTGTGGACATCTGATTCATACTGTCCCCTGCTAATGACGAGAAAACTTCCATAATATCGGACTTCTGATACTTTCCGTCAGGCATTTTTGCATAGACGTTCATAGGTACGGAATAGAGATACTGAATGGTGCGCACGTGCTCTTTAATGTCTGTTTTTCCGCTTTCAAAGTGGGATTTGAGTTTGCCAAGATCATTTTCAATAACGGTGGTATTGTTCATGGAGTTGGCAAGGTCATACATAACGGAACTTGCATAAACTTTATCTTTGGGATGATCGTGGCTCTTTAATTCAGAACCCAGTATGCCCGAAATAAGGCTTGACATATCCATCTGTTCTGCCTGAATCTGAATGGGATAAGAAGTAAGAGTTTCTTCCTGCACCTGATTTATATACGCGTTTACACCGCTTGAAAGCGCCAAAATAAGGGCAATGCCGATAATACCGATGGAGCCTGCAAAACTTGTTAAGAAAGTTCTTGCTTTCTTGGTCATCAGGTTATTTAAAGAAAGCGTGAGGGCGGTGAAAAGACTCATTGACGGTTTCTTGATTTTCTCTTTTTTGTCTTCTTCTGTTTCGCCGTCAAAGGGATTGGTGTCAGAAACTATCTTGCCGTCCTTTAAGTTTACGATGCGGTTTGCATAAGTATCGGCAAGTTCGGGGTTGTGTGTTACCATGATAACAAGACGGTCATTGGAAACTTCCTTTAAAAGTTCCATGATCTGAACGCTTGTTACTGAATCTAAAGCGCCCGTAGGTTCATCGGCAAGAAGAATATCGGGGTTATTTACTAAAGCACGGGCAATAGCAACTCTCTGCATCTGACCGCCTGACATCTGGTTAGGCTTTTTGTGTAACTGATCGCCAAGACCTACTTTTATTAAGGCTTCCCTTGCTCTTTCACGGCGGACTTTTTTTGAAATGCCCGAAAGAGTCAAGGCAAGTTCAACGTTTGAAAGTACGCTCTGATGGGGGATAAGGTTGTAACTCTGGAACACGAAACCTACAGAATGGTTGCGGTAAGTATCCCAATCGGCATCTTTAAACTTCTTGGTGGACTTGCCGTTAATAACGAGATCGCCTGAAGTGTACTGATCAAGACCGCCGACAATGTTCAAAAGTGTGGTTTTTCCGCTTCCCGACGGGCCTAAAATGGCAACAAATTCGTTTTCGCGAAATGCCAACGTTACGTCATCAAGGGCGGAAACTTTCGTATCGCCTGAAACGTATCTTTTGTTTATGTTTTTAAGAAAAAGCATTTTTAATCACCTTTCATATAAAGTTACGGCAGTTATTATATCACAGCATTGGTAATTTTTATATGAATATTAGATGAAAATATAAAAAATACTTTAATTTTCATATAAAGTATGGTATAATAACATAATAATTTATTTTGGGGTAATGTTGTGTTTTCGCGAACTGAAAAATTGATCGGAACGGAGAACGTTCAAAAACTTAAAAATGCAAAAGTCATTGTGTTCGGGGCAGGGGGCGTAGGTTCTTATGCATGCGAAGCATTGGTGCGTTCAGGCATCGGAACAATTACGGTGGTTGATAACGACAGCGTTTCCGTTTCTAACATAAACCGACAGTTGATTGCCCTTCACTCAACGGTGGGAAGATTAAAGACTGACGTAATAAAAGAGCGAATGCTTGATATCAACCCAAGCCTTAATATTGAAGTTTTACCGATTTTCTATGACGAAAACTCTCATATTGACTTAAAAAATTTTGATTTTGTAGTTGACTGTATTGACTCGGTTAATTCAAAAATTCACTTAATAAAAACCGCTAAAGGAGCAGGCGTTAAAATCATTTCGGCATTGGGTACGGGTAACAAGATATGCCCTGAAATGCTTGAAATTTCGGATATTAAAAATACGTCGTACTGTCCTTTGGCGCGAAAAGTCAGAACCCTTTTAAAAAAAGAGGGGATATTTGACTTGCCTTGTGTCTATTCAAAGGAAGAAGCAAAAAAGTGTGAGGGTAGTCCTGCAAGCATTTCCTTTGTGCCATCGACGGCAGGTCTTTTAATGGCATCTTACGTTATAAGGGAGTTGATCAAATGAAAACCGTCTTGATTACGGGGGCAACGGGCGATATAGGTAAAGCCATAGCCAAAGAGTTTAAAGGCTGGAACATTGTCATTCATTATAATAAAAATGAGAAAAGTGCCGATGAACTTTTAAAAGAGGTTTCGGGCATTAAAGTTCAGGCGGATATAAAAGACGAAGAACAAGTGAAAAATATGTTTCTTCAAGCGAAAAATGCTTTCGGAAAAGTTGACGTTTTAATTAACAATGCAGGCGTTCAACTGATAAAAATGGTTGCCGATACTTCTTTAGAAGAATGGAGAGAAGTTATTGATACTAACTTGACGGGCGCATTTTTAACAACAAAATATGCCCTTTCCGACATGATGTATTCAGGGGGCAAAATTATAAATATTTCAAGTATCTGGGGCGAAAAGGGCGCGTCTTGCGAGGCGGTGTACTCCGCTTCAAAGGCAGGACTTATCGGTTTTACAAAAGCTTTATCAAAAGAATATTCAAATATCAACGTAAACTGCATCTGCCCCGGCGTTATTGAATCAAAAATGAACGAGCATCTATCTGAAAAAGACAGAGAAGAACTTTTAGAGGAGATTCCCTTAAAACGCTTCGGCACACCTAAAGAAGTTGCTGAACTTTGCCTCTTTTTAGCGGAAAAAGGCGACTACATTACGGGACAAGTTATTGGGGTTGACGGGGGATTTTGACGAAGTCCTTGCGGTGTGGAATATGCAACGCTTGCGCGTTGATGATATGCAATTTCTGCGAAATTGATGATATACAATGCTTCACTTCGTTTCGCATTGATTGCGGTGTGCGCCTTACGGCGCAATATTATATAAAATAACAAAAAACCTATATGCGAAAGAAAAGAAACGAGTTTATTTTATTTCGCTGATGGCAGTATTTTAAGAGGTAATAATTATGAATTGGTTAAGAATTACAGTCAAAACAACGACCGAAGGGTCGGATGTTATTTCCGAGGTTTTAAGTGAAGTTTCCGCAGGGGGAGTTATAATTGAAGATAAGGAAGATCTTAAAAATTACGACCGTCCAAAGGAACAATGGGACTATATTGACGAGGAGTTGATGGATGCTTACGGCGACGAGGTGTTGGTTCGTGGTTTTGCTGAGGAAACGGACACGGAGGCTGAAAATTTTGTTCGGGAAAGTATCAAGAATTTAAAGGAAAATGCGCCTGATTTTAATTGGGGCAGTTTGGAGATATTTTCTGAATTTATTAAAGACGAAAATTGGGGCGAAACGTGGAAGAAATTTTATAAGCCTTTTAAGCCTGCCAATAAAATAGTTATTAAGCCGTCATGGGAAGAATACGAAAAAGAAGAGGGCGACATTGTTCTTGAACTTGATCCCGGTGCGGCATTCGGTACGGGAAGCCATGAAACCACAAAAATGTGCATTGGGTTCTTGGAAGAGTACGTTAAAGAGGGTAAGACCGTTATGGACGTTGGCTGCGGAACGGGTATTTTAGCCATGTGCGCATACCTTCTTGGCGCAAAAGACGTTCAGGCAATAGATATTGACGAAGAAGCCGTTAAGGTTGCACAAAAGAACGTTTCCGACCAAAACTTTGATATTGACGTTTTTTGCGGAAATCTTTTAGAAAACTTCTTTGGCAAGCGCGATATAATCGTTGCAAACATCATTGCCGACGCAGTTATGGTTTTGGCAGAAAGTGCAAAAAATCACTTAAACGACGGGGGAATTTACATAACTTCGGGCATCATTAACGAGCGTGCAGACGAAGTTGAAGAAAAAATTACTTCTGTTGGTTTCACGAAATTACAGCGCCGTTCCTTAGGTGAATGGACCGCTTTTGTTTGGAGAAAATAATGTACGATCTTTTTTCATTGACGGAAGAAAACAATAATAAACCTCTTGCCGAGCGTATGCGCCCCACTAACTTTGACGAGTTTTTCGGGCAGGAACATATTGTTGGAAAGGGAAAACTTCTGCGCCGCGCCATTGAGGCGGACAGGCTTTCAAGTTGTATTTTCTACGGCCCTCCCGGTGTGGGAAAGACGAGCCTTGCATCTATTGTTGCAAATATGTGCTCTGCTCACTTTGAAAAGTTAAACGCCGTTACCGCAGGCGTGCCCGAAGTGAGAGAAATTATAAAAAATGCCGAAGAAAGGCAGAAGTTTTACGGAAAAAGCACTTTCTTGCTTCTTGATGAGTGCCACAGATGGTCAAAGGCACAGTCAGATGCGCTGTTGCCTGCTTTAGAAAACGGAACTATCCGCATGATCGGCTCTACTACGGAAAACCCTTACATTTCTTTAACCCGCGCTCTTGTTTCAAGGTGCAGAATTTTTGAGTTCAAGCATTTAACAAATGAAGATATTAAAAAGGCTCTGCTTCTTGCAATAAAAGATCCACGCGGATTTAAGAACATGGATATTGAAATTGATGATGATGCCTTAAATCATCTTGTCGTAACGGCTTCGGGCGATGTAAGATGCGCTTTAAACGCCCTTGAACTTGCCGTTTTAACTACAAAGCCTGATAACATGGGTAAGGTGAAAATTGATATTTCCGTTGCGGAAGAATCAATTCAAAAACCGGTCATTCATATGGACGAAAGTCTTTTTTACGATATGCTTTCGGCTTTCTGCAAATCTTTGCGCGGATCTGATCCTGACGCGGCAGTTTTCTGGGCAATGAAGATGATAGAAGGCGGTGCAGATCCAAGAATTATTGCAAGGCGTATGATTGCTCATTCTTCAGAAGACGTTGGTCTTGCCGATCCGATGGCTCTTGTGCAGGCTACCTGCGCCCTTAACGCCGTTGAAAAATTAGGGTATCCTGAATGTAGGCTTGCTTTAACTCAGGCAATTATCTACATCTGCCGTGCGCCAAAAAGTAATTCGGTTGTTATGGCTCTTGATTCTGCGGCAAGTGATGCAAGAGTAAACGTTACGGTGCCTGAACATCTCTGTGATTCTCATTATTCAGGCCACGAAAAATTAGGCAGGGGAATAGGCTATCTCTATCCCCACGATTACCCCAACCATTTTGTTGAACAACAGTATATGCCCACGGAACTTTTGGGCAAAAAGTATTATATTCCCTCGGATCAGGGAGAGGAGAAAAATGGAAAACATAGTTGAAATTAAAGACGCGTCTTTTTCTTATGATGATGAATCGGAAGAAGTTTTGCACAAAGTTTCCCTAAATATTAAAAAGGGCGAGTTCCTTTGCGTGTTAGGTCATAACGGCTGCGGAAAAAGTACCTTGGCAAAACTTATTAACGGACTTATTCTGCCAACACATGGCGACGTTTTCGTTAAAAACATGAACACCAAAAACGAAGACGATATTTTAAAGATCAGGTCGTCGGCAGGCATGGTATTTCAGAATCCCGATAACCAGATGGTGGCTACTCTCGTTGAGGAAGACGTTGCTTTCGGCCCCGAAAATTTAGGCGTACCGCAGGAAGAACTCCAAAAGCGCGTTGACGATGCTTTAAGAGAAGTTAATATGCTTTCCTTTAAGGACAGCGCACCCCATAGGCTTTCAGGCGGACAGAAACAGAGAATCGCCATTGCAGGGGTTATTGCAATGGAGCCTGAAATCATCATTATGGATGAGTCAACTTCCATGCTTGATCCTAAAGGCAGGCGCGAGGTTTTAGATACTGTTTTTCGCCTGAACAAGGAAAAAAATATTACCGTTGTGTTTATTACTCATTTTATGGAAGAAACGGTAAATGCCGATAGAATCGTCGTTATGGGTGATGGCGTTGTGAAGATGGAAGGAACGCCCCAAGAGATTTTTAAGCGTGAAGAAGAAATAAAAAAACTTACCCTTGAAGTTCCGCCCGTAACTGAAATTGCCCGTAAATTAAACGATAGGGGAATAGAAATTTCCCGTAACGTTCTTACCTTTGAGGAGTTAGTTGAAGAATTATGTCAATAGAAATTAAAAATCTGAATCATATATACGATCCCGATTCGCCTTTTTTTGTGGCGGCTCTTGAAAACGTTGATTTTTCAGTTTCCGACGGTGAGTTCGTTTCGGTGATCGGGCATACCGGTTCGGGAAAATCTACACTCGTTCAGCACTTAAACGGCATTTTGAAGGCAACAAGCGCCGATAAAATGATTATTGAGAACATCGATCTTTTGGTGAAAAAGCCTGACTATAAAACTTTAAGACAGCGTGTTGGTATGGTTTTTCAGTATCCTGAATACCAACTTTTTGCCGAAACCGTTGCTCTTGATATCGGCTTTGGCCCTAAAAATATGGGTTTTTCGCAAAAAGAAATTGAATTTCGCGTTAAAGAGGCTATGGAACTTGTGAAATTACCTGAAAATTTAAGGGAAATGTCGCCCTTTGAACTTTCGGGGGGACAGAAAAGGCGCGCCGCCATTGCAGGTGTTTTGTCCATGCGCCCTAAAGTTCTTGTCCTTGACGAGCCTATTGCAGGTCTTGATCCTTTAGGCAAGGCGGAAATTCTTTCCGTTATAGAAGATTATCACAAAAATTATAACGCTACCATTATTATGATCTCACATAATATGGACGATATTGCCGAAATTTCCGACCGCGTTGTGGTTATGAATAAGGGCAGAAAATGTCTTGACGATATTCCTGAAAACGTTTTTGAAAATAAAGATAAAATTCTTGAACTTGGACTTGAGTTGCCCACGGTTTCACGCCTTGTCCATGAAATGAATGAGCGCGGAAAAAATATTCCGACAAACATCTGTAAGATAGATAAGTTCGTTGAATATCTTTCGGGAGGTAAGGAATGAGAGAAATTACCATTGGTCAGTACTATCCCGTAAACAGCGTTGTTCATTCCCTTGATCCGAGAACGAAGATACTTTTAACTGTCATTTTTATCGTTGCAACTTTTCTTTCAAAGACTTTTTTAGGTCTTCTTATCTGCGCCTTGTTTATTTTAGGCGTTGCAATTCTTGCTAAAATTCCCTTTAAAAAACTGTTTGCAAGTTTAAAGGCGGTATATTTTATCCTTATATTCACCTTTTTACTGAATATGTTTTTCTTTAAAGAGGGTGAAGTAATTTTTTCCTGGAAATTTATTACCCTCACTTACGGCGGAATTATCCGCGCCTTGTTTATGGCTATCAGACTTATGCTTTTAATCGTGGGCGCAGGACTTATGACTCTTACCACTTCGCCCATCGAACTTACCGACGGGTTAGAAAGGCTTATGTCGCCCCTTAAGAAAATCGGGTTCCCTGCTCACGAAATCGCAATGATGATGTCTATCGCGTTAAGATTTATTCCCATTTTAACGGAAGAAACCGATAAAATTATGAAGGCGCAGTCGGCACGCGGTGCGGTCTTTGATGAAGGCAGTCTTTTTAAAAGGGCAAAGGCAATTATTGCTCTGTTGATTCCCCTTTTGGCAAGCGCTTTTCATAGGGCAATCGAACTTTCTTCTGCTATGGAGGCTCGGTGCTATCACGGGGGCGAAGGCAGAACGCGCCTTAAAGTTCTTAAGATGAAAAAGGCGGATTTTTGGGCGTTTACAGTAGTTTTCGCCCTTGTTGCAATCGTTATTTCAGATATGATTCTTTTTAAAAATATCTTCCCGTTCTTGGTAGGTTAATATGCGCGTCGCTTTTATTGTTGAGTATGACGGAACGAACTATGCAGGCTGGCAGATCCAGAAAAATGACGTTACCGTTCAGGAAAAAATTGAAGAGGCTCTTTTGCCTTTGGGTAAGGGCAGAATTACGGTTTTCGGCGCAGGCAGAACAGATTCAGGCGTTCATGCACGGGGTCAGTGCGGTCATTTTGATATTGACACCAACATTCCTGCCGAAAAATTTGCTTTTATTTTAAATTCAAGGTTGCCTGATGATATTCGCATCAGGCGCACTTGGCAGGCAGAAGAAGGGTTCCATTGCCGTTTTTCCGCCAAGGGCAAAAGGTATATTTACAGAATTTTTGCGTCTCCCCACGCTTCGGCACTTTTGGGTAGATTTACTATGCACGTTCCCGAAAAACTTGATTTGGAGAAAATGCGAAAAGCCGCCGAATTTATTAAGGGAACTCACGATTTTAAAGCGTTCTGCGCTCAGGGCAGCAGCGTGAAAACTACCGTGAGAACGGTCAGCCGTCTTGATATTGAAAAAAATGACGAGATTATTGAGATCATCGTTGAAGGCAACGGATTTTTATATAATATGGTGCGCATTATTGCAGGCACGCTCATTGAAGTGGGCAAAGGCAAAAAATCACCCGAAACCGTTAAAGATATTATTGAGGGCAAAGCACGTCAGGAAGCAGGCATGACCGCCGATGCAAAAGGCTTAACGATGGATGAAGTGTTTTATTGAGCCTACCCGTTTTATAAGTGGTATACCCCAAGGGCACTTCCTCGCTTCGCTCAGGGCGTTTGCTTTGCAAGTGGTATACCGCCTTGCGGTGCGAAATATGCAACGCTTACGCGTTGATGATATGCAATTTCTGCGAAATTGATGATATGCAAGACTTCGTCTTGATGATATGCAATGCTTCACTTCGTTTTGCATTGATTGTGGTATGCGCCCTTGGCGCAACTTTATATGTCGGTTCGAGAAATCGAACAGCAGATATAATTGCTCGCGTTGCTCGCAAGCGATATGCCCCAATGGGCGCGATATATTTGCTTCGCAAATGCGATATATTCCTGACGGAATGCGATATATTTTTCCTTGGGAAAAATGTTGTGGTGTGCCTTTGGCACGAACTTTATATGCAGATGTCCCAAAAGCCTTCTCCAGCGGGAGAAGGGGGACCGCGATAGCGGTGGATGAGGTGCGGTAAAAAGCAAACAACACATTTTATTCACAGTTCGATAAAGTGGAAAAGTAATTATAAGAACGGATTGTGGGGAGTTGCAAACACATTTTGTTCACAATTCGAGAAAGTGGAAAAGTAATTATAATTGCTCGCGGTGCGATAAATATATAAAATATTTTGAGGTGAAAGATATGAAAAAAATTGCAGTTTTACTTATTGTTGTTATGCTCTTTTCTTTTACGGGATGCGGAATTATTGAGAGACTTTATGAGATACAGATTGACAAAAAGGTTCCTTTAGAGCCTGAAATGGCTACGGTTAAGCCAACGAGTTATCCTTTGGCTACAATTGAACCTACGCCTGAGCCTACGCCTACTCTTGCTTTTGTTAAAGACGGCTTCACTTATAAAAAAGAAGTTATTATTCCCCAAAAATATAAAGATATGGATCACGTTACATATAATCCCCACTCAATAGTTATTCCCGAAATCGTTGATGACGGAACGGAAGTGAAGATCTTAAACGATAAGATGTACGCTCTTTGCAAGGAAACCCTTTCCATGCTTCAAAATAACACCGAAGACGATATGCTTGTAAACTATTTATATCATTACACCGAACATAACGGCATTTTCGGCATCAACATAAACTGCAACGTGGGCGTTATGTTTTCAGAGTGGTACGGAACTTATGAAACTTTCTTCTATGATTCTGTAAACAACAAGATATTGACTTTTGATGAGTACGTTTCCGCTTTAGGTTTAACTAAAGATTCCGCTTGGCAGAAGATTCAAAACGATTCTATCTATAAAGACTATTTTGCTTTGGGAAGCGCAGGCAATTCTCTTAAAGCCTTTATTGCTGATAAAAACAAAACTATTGCAATAATCAATACTCCCAACGAATATTCGGAAATCACCTGGATAGAACTTGCTCCCATATTATAATTTCAACAATGATTAAAAATATTCACAAAATATACCATATTTTGTAGTTAATTACTGTTGACAGATTGATATGTTGTATGTATAATATAATAAAGCTTTTACATGACTGACGGATTTTTGCGAATTAACGCAAGTGGAATGTAAAAACTGATCATTTTGGTATTTTTTCTAGCCGACCGTCTGGGCAAAACGCAGTAAAAGCTGTGTTTTGTCCATTTTTTATTTTAAGGAGAGATTTTAATGAAACACGAAAATTGGAACGGATTTAATTTAGGCACTTGGCAGGATAATATTGACGTCCGCGATTTTATACAGAAAAACTATACGCCTTACGAGGGTGACGATAAGTTCCTGGAAAAGGCAACTGAACGTACGGACAATTTAATGAAAAAGGTTCAGGAACTTTTTAAACTTGAAAGGCAGTATGGGGGAGTGTTGGATATTGATACTTCCACCGTTGCTTCCTTAACAAGTTTTTCGCCCGGATACATTGATAAATCAAATGAAATTATCGTTGGTATGCAAACTAACCGTCCGCTTAAACGTGCGGTGAATCCTTTCGGCGGAATCCGTATGGCACGTCAGGCTTGCGAGGCTTACGGATATAAACTTTCAGAAAAGGTTGAAGAAGAATTCCGCTATAAGACCACCCATAACGACGGTGTTTTCCGCGCTTATACCGACGAAATGCGCGCCGCAAGAAAGTGCCACGTTATAACAGGTCTTCCCGATGCTTACGGCAGAGGCAGAATTATAGGCGACTACCGCAGAGTTGCTCTTTACGGTGTTGACCGCCTTATCGAAGAAAAGAAAAAGGATAAAAATGCTCTGTCAGAGCGCGCTTTTGACACAAAGACCATTCGTCTTGACGAGGAACTTTACAAGCAGATCTCTTTCTTGAACAAGTTAAAGGAAATGGCTGAAATGTACGGCTTTGATATTTCACAGCCTGCAAAGAACACCCGTGAAGCCGTTCAATGGACATATTTTGCCTACCTTGGCGCAATCAAGGAGCAGAACGGCGCCGCCATGAGTTTAGGAAGAGTTGCCACTTTCTTTGATATTTACGTTGAGCGCGATCTGAAGAACGGAGTTTTAACTGAATCTGAAGTTCAGGAGATCTTTGACGATTTCGTTATTAAACTGCGCATTGCCCGTCATCTTCGCACCCCCGAATATAACGAACTTTTCGGCGGAGATCCCATGTGGATAACTGAAGCCGTTGGCGGTATGGGCGAGGATAACAGAACTCTTGTTACAAAGTCAAGTTTCAGAATTTTAAACACTTTATATACTCTCGGTTCTTCACCTGAACCTAACCTTACCGTTTTATGGTCCAACTCTTTGCCTGAAAATTTCAAGAAATTCTGCGCAAAGGTTTCCAAGGATACTGACTCCATTCAGTACGAAAACGACGATATTATGCGCCCTGAATACGGCGACGATTACGCCATTGCTTGCTGTGTTTCCGCAATGAAGATAGGCAAGCAGATGCAGTTCTTCGGTGCAAGATGTAACTTGGCAAAACTTCTCTTAATTGCCATTAACGGCGGTTATGACGTTTCAAGCGGAATGCATATCGGCCCCCAGATGGAGCCTTTAAAGGGTGATAAACTTGATTTTAATGAAGTTTCGGAACGTTACGATATCTATATTCAATGGCTTTCAAAACTTTACGTTAATACCATGAACGTTATCCATTATATGCATGATAAGTACTGCTACGAAAAGTTGCAGATGGCTCTTCACGATACTGACGTTGAACGTTTAATGGCTTTCGGTATTGCAGGTCTTTCAGTTGTTGCTGACTCATTAAGCGCAATCAAGTATGCTTCCGTTTCTCCCGTTCGCGATGGGAAAGGCTACATTATTGAATATAACACCGTTGGCGATTTCCCCAAATTCGGCAACGATGATGACCGTGTTGACATGATCGCAAAGGATATGACTCATAAATTTATCACCGAATTAAGAAAAACACCTACTTACCGCGATGCAATTCACACTTTGTCCGTTTTAACCATTACTTCAAACGTTATGTACGGCAAGAACACCGCCGCAACGCCTGACGGAAGAAAGGCTTCCGAACCCTTTGCACCCGGTGCTAACCCCATGCATAACCGCGAGGAAAACGGCGCTCTTGCTTCACTTAACTCGGTGGCAAAGATCAGTTATGACGATTGCCGTGACGGTGTTTCCAATACTTTCTCAATTACTCCTGAGGCTCTTGGCAAAACTGATGACGAGCAAGTTTCAAACCTTGTTAACATTCTTGACGGATATTTCATGAAAAAGGCACACCATATCAACGTTAACGTATTAAACCGCGAAACGCTGATGGATGCTTACGAAAATCCCGAAAAATATCCTAACCTTACTATCCGCGTTTCAGGTTATGCGGTTAACTTCAACAAACTTTCCCGCGAGCAACAGCGCGAAGTTATTTCACGTACTTTCCACGAGGCTTTATGATAGGTAAAGTTCATTCAATTCAAAGCCTTGGCACCGTTGACGGGCCCGGCGTCAGATTCGTGGTGTTTTTAAAAGGCTGTAATCTTCGCTGCGCTTGCTGCCATAACCCCGATACGTGGACTTTTGATGATTCAAAAGAATTTACCGCCCAAGAAATTATTTCAAGGGCGGTTAGATTTAAAGAGTATTTCGGCGAAAAAGGCGGAATAACTCTTTCGGGGGGCGAACCTCTGTTGCAAGCCGAATTTTCAAAAGAAGTGTTCATATGCGCACATGAGAATAATATCAATACTTGCCTTGATACGTCGGGAAGCGTCATAAATGATTTGGTGCTTCAACTGCTTGATGAAACCGATAGGGTGCTTCTTGATATTAAGTACACAAATAACGAAGATTATTTAAAGTATGCAGGGTGCACGCTGGATTCGGTTTTAGAATTTTTGGAAATTTTAAATGAAAAAAGCATTCCCACAACTTTAAGGCAAGTGGTCATTCCCACCAAAAACGATTTTGAAGAAAACTATATTAAACTTAAAGAAATCAAAGAAAACTTTCCTTGTGTTGATAAAGTTGAACTGCTTCCTTTTAAAAAAATCTGTCAGGTGAAATACGATAATTTAGGCATCGAATTTCCCTTTAAGGATATTCCCGAACCTAAAAATATCCGTAAACTTTTGTAATTTTTAAGTAAGCGTTTGTTAACACACATTATATTATATAATAATGAATATTTTATCTTATATGGACAGACAAAGACAATGTTACAATTTGCACCCTTTGGGAGTTAAAACTCCTGCGGGTGCTTTTTTTTATAACTGTTTTTTTAGTTTTGGAAAAGAAAAGGCACGCTTAAAAAGCGTGCTCAGTCTGCTGACAAAGTCAGCAGACTGTCAGAGTTCGAGAAACCCTTGCAAGCCAAGGCGCTGAACTTGCAAAAAAGGGAGTTTACACAGACGTA
>JAZQII010000084.1:0-13957 GCA_045541035.1 Clostridia bacterium
AAAGAAAGGCTTTATTGCAGTTAAATCAAACTGCTCACTCCAAAGTTACGTGCCTGCACTCTTCCCTCTTTCAAAGTTCGGTATCAAAAAGGCTCTTGCTTGCACTTATCAGGCAATTTCAGGTGCAGGTAAAACTTTTGAACGTTGGCCTGAAATGGTTGATAACCTGATCCCCTTTATCGGCGGCGAAGAAGAAAAGAGTGAGAACGAGCCTTTAAAGATCTGGGGCCACGTTGAAAACGGTGTTATCGTTCCTTCAGAAACTCCCAACATCACAACTCAATGCTTCCGTGTTCCCGTTTCAAACGGTCATACTGCAGCAGTTTTTGTAAGTTTTGAAAACAAACCTTCAAAAGAAGAAATTCTTGAAATCTGGAAAAACTTCAAAGGCGATCCCCAGATTTTCAATCTTCCCTCTGCACCCAAGCAGTTCCTTAACTATTTTGAGGAAGATAATCAGCCTCAGATCAAAACATGCCGTGATTTAGAAGGCGGTATGGCTGTTTCAATCGGCAGATTAAGAGAAGATAAACAGTACGATTACAAGTTCGTTTGTATGTCACACAACACATTACGCGGTGCCGCAGGCGGTGCAGTTCTTATGGCTGAATTACTTGTTGCACAAGGCTTTATTGAGAAGTGAGAATTATGAGAAAAAATACTATTTTTACAGGTAGTGCTACTGCACTTATCACACCTTTTACAAAAGACGGCGTTGATTTTGAAGCTTTTAAGCGTCTTATTGACTTCCAGATTGAAAACGGAACAGATGCTCTCCTTGTTTGCGGAACTACAGGTGAGCCCGCAACCATGACTTATGATGAGCGCGCGGAAGTAGTGAAATTCGCTATTGATTATATCAACAAGCGTGTTCCCGTTATCGTTGGTACCGGCTCAAATGCAACTCACATTGCAGTAAACAACTCAAAAGTTGCTTACGAAGCAGGTGCTGATGCTTTATTGGTCGTTACTCCCTACTATAACAAATGCACTCAGGAAGGTTTATACCGCCATTTTAAGGCAGTTTGCGAGGCTACTCCCCTTCCCGTTATCTGTTATAGCGTTCCCGGCAGAACGGGCGTAAATATCACTCCTGATACTTTAGAGCGTTTAGCGGAACTTGATACAATGACCGCTATTAAGGAAGCAAGCGGAAGCATGGATCAGATCACCGATATCTGCGCACGTGTTAAGGATAAACTTGACGTTTATTCAGGTGATGACGGCATAACCGTTCCCGTACTTTCAGTTGGCGGCAAAGGCGTTATCTCCGTTGCATCAAACATACTTCCTAAAGAAGTTCATGAAATGTGCAAAAACTTCTTTGACGGTAATATTAAAGAAGCAACTGATATGCAGTTGAAGTTATATCCTTTGGTTAAAGCACTTTTCTGTGAAGTTAATCCTATTCCCGTTAAAACTGCCGCATCCCTTATGGGTTACGGTGAATGCAATCTTCGCTTACCGCTTTGCGATATGAGCGAGAAAAATCTTGAATATCTTAAAAAGGAAATGAAAACTTTTGGTATTCAATTTTAATTTTGTGGGAGGATATATATGTTAAAAGTAATTCTTTCCGGCTGTATGGGCAAAATGGGCAGAGTAATAATAAACGAAACACAAAAAGGCGATGATTTTAAAGTTGTTGCCGGTGTTGATCTTATGGCTGCCAATGCCGTAGATTTTGATTTTCCCGTTTACAGCGATATAGAAAAATGCAAAGAAGAAGCAGACGTTATTATTGACTTTTCACGTCCCGAAGCTTTACCCCAACTTTTACGTTACGGACAGAAAAAGCATATTCCTATGGTGCTTTGTTCAACGGGTTACAATTCAAACGACGTTCGCGCCGTTGAATACGCTTCAGAAAACGTTGCGATCATGCGTTCTTCAAATATGTCTCTCGGCGTGAACCTTTTGATGGAACTTTCAAAATCGGCAACGAACATTCTTCATAATAATTTTGATATTGAGATTGAAGAAAGACATCATAACCAGAAAGTAGATGCACCTTCAGGAACCGCCATGATGCTTGCAGATGCAATCAATCAGGCAGCAGGCGGAGATCTTGAATATGTTTATGACCGTCATGAAAACCGCACTGCAAGAAAAAAACGCGAACTTGGTATGCATGCATTACGCGGAGGTACAATTACAGGCGAACATACCGTAGTTTTTGCAGGCAGTGATGAAGTAATTGAACTTACACACAAAGCATATTCAAGAAGCATTTTTGCTCACGGTGCTCTCCGCGCAGCAAAATTTATTGTAACTCTCCCCTGCGGACTTTATAATATGGGCAGTCTTCTTACACAACAGAATATCGTTACAAACGCATATTCTTCTGAAAGCGATGCAATAATATCAATAAGCAATATCAAAAACGCTAAACTTGTAAGCGATATATTCAGCGCTTTAAAAGAAAATGATATTATGGTTGATATCATTACTCAGACTGTTCCCGTAAACGGTATTTATACCCTTTCCTTCTCTGTTTCCAAGCCTTTGGTTGAAAAATCAGTTGGGCTTATCAGCCCCCTTATGACCGATGAAACAATTGAAGTTCTCGATCACATTGCAAAGGTTACCATTGAGGGTAGCGGTATGGAGCATCATGCAGGTGTTTCAGGCGATATTTTCGGTTCTCTTCAGGAAAAGAATATCCCCGTTTTACTTATTACCACATCTGAAACAAAAATTACCTGCTGTATTCCCAAAGAATATAAGGATCAGGCGCTTGAAGCATTGAAAGAGTGTTTCACATAATATTACGGGCGATTTTTTCGCCCTTTATTTTTAAGGAGAAATAAAAATGGTTGATGAAAGAGTAAAAATTCTTGCAGACAAACTTGTTAATTATTCATGCCGTCTTAAAAAAGGCGAAAATTGCCTTATAGAACTTATCGGTGCCGACGAAGAATTTGGCATGGAACTTGTTAAGGCAGTAAACAAGGCGGGCGGAAATCCTTTTTTATGGGTTCGCTCAAACAGACTTAACCGTTCACTTTTATTGGAAGCAACTGAAGATCAGTTAAAACTCCGCGCAGAGAACGATGCCGCTTTAATGAGCAAAATGCAGGCATATATCGGTGTTCGCGGTCCTGAAAACAGTTTTGAAATGAGTGACGTTCCTCAGGAAAATATGGAAGCATACAACAAACTTTATTGGGAACCCGTTCACGGTGCAATTCGCGTTGCAAAAACAAAGTGGGTTATTTTAAGATATCCCAACTTTGGTATGAGTCAGCTTGCAAAAATGTCAACAGAAGCCTTTGAAAACTTCTATTTTGACGTTTGCAATCTTGATTATGAAAGAATGTCAAAGGCAATGGATCCTTTAGTTGAACTTATGAACAAGACCGATAAGGTTCGCCTTGTTGCAAAGGATACTGATCTTACCTTCTCAATAAAGGATATTCCCGCAATTAAGTGCGACGGCTTCTGTAATATTCCAGACGGTGAAGTTTATACCGCACCCGTTAAAAACAGCGTAAACGGTAAGATCACCTACAATACCGCTTCTGTTGAAGACGGATTCACTTACGAAAAAATCTGTTTTGAATTTAAAGACGGAAAAATCATTAAGGCAACTGCAAACGATACAGAGCGCATCAATAAAGTTCTTGATACCGACGACGGTGCAAGATACGTTGGTGAATTTGCAATAGGTGTAAACCCCTATATCAACAATGCAATGCTTGATACACTTTTCGATGAAAAGATTGCAGGAAGCATTCACTTTACGCCCGGCTCTTGCTATGACGATGCACCTAACGGCAACCATTCAGCAGTACATTGGGATCTCGTTTTAATCCAAACCCCCGAATATGGTGGCGGTGAGATCTGGTTCGATGACGTTTTAATAAGAAAAGACGGTTTATTCGTTATTGATGAACTTAAAGGTCTTAACCCCGAAAATTTGATGTAAAAAAATGCACTCGAAAGAGTGCATTTTTTCTTATATAATTACTTTTGATAACGAATCAGGTGCAAGTTCAATATAATATAACGTTCCGTTAATATTAACTTGTACTTGTTTTTTTGCTTCTTCTCCATTTATAAGCACAACAACCGTTTCATTTTCGTTTTCAATCACAAAATCTTCAACAAATTCTCTTCGCATATAGCCACCGCAAAAATGAATTTTTATCGATAAAATATTGTTTTGCCATTTTTATAATTTCTCAACTACTTTTTTCAAAATATCAAGGCGCGTTGTATCGGGAAGAATATTTCCACTTTCATCACGGACAACGATATTGTTTTCATCAACCTTAAGTGTGGGGCAAAGCCAACCGCCCTCTTCGTGTTCATTCCAGCCGTAAGAACATATCATATACGGTCTTGTTTTGTCGCGGTTTTCATTAACATATTTTAACGTGTTATAAATGTGCTTTTCAAGTTCTTCATCTGTAGGTTGAAGTGCATATCTGTTCCAATATGGCTTGTCCTTATCTTCAATTGCATTAGGATCGCCTGCACACCAGGAAACGCCCGTGCGGATTCTTGCACGTGTATCTCTGCCCGTTGTAAAGGACGGAATAATATCAATATTATTCTTTCTGCAAAGTTCACCTGCTTTTATCATAACGTCTTCATTTAGATCTGCAAGTTTCTGATAAGGCATTGCAGTTTCCAAAGCGCCAACACTATACCAAGAAATGGCATCAATGCCCTTTGAAAGATTGACCATAAATGGGAAGGGCTTTGTTTCCATAGACATTCCGACTATATACAAAGGCTCTTTAATGCCCGCCTTTTCTGCACCATCGCAAACCGCTTTAACATCTTCTCTTGACCAGCGGTCAACACCGTAAAGGAAAACTACGGGACGCGTATCAAGGCGCAGATAGCAGGAATCCTTCATTGCATCATATAATTCCTGCATAGTTTTTTCTTTGCGAACTCTTTCAAGGATACCGCACATAAGAATTTTATCCTTATTAGGGCTTTTAAGGTGCATTTTACGGCATTGGCTCATATCATCGGTTGTCTCATACCAAAGATATGCAAAGTAATCAAGACCGCCTTTAATTGCGAAATCTGCTTCTTTTTCCCAAGTTTCCATAGTATATTCGGGGAATGATACCTTTTCGCCGTCAACAAATGAGAAGAATGGTGCCTGATTGTGATATTCTTTATGGGAAAGAACTCTTGAAACCTGATCGCAGGGTTTTTCTCCGTCAGGTGTACTTTCCGTAAATGCGTCCCAGCGGATAGTGCCTACAAGGCGCTTTTTTTGTTTTGAAACCGGTGGAAGTTCCCTTAAACGCTCTTCTATTGCTTCAGGTTCAGTTTCTTCTACCGAAAACTCTTTTACAAGAATATCAACGCGTTCACCGGTTGACTGAATAAAATACACGATAAAATCAAGAATGGTGCTTCCAAAGGGCACAGTTGTTGAAAAGGTAACCTCCGCCCAATCTTCTCCCGTTACTATTACGTCATTGGAAAAAGAATAACTTGTTTCTTTAACGTCAAGATAATCCATATAAATTTTATGATATAACTTAACTTTTATAGGTTCTCTTCCTTCATCGAGTTTTAAAAGATAACGGCTCTTATATGCCTGCTTTGCGCCTAATAAAGTGTTTGCATGAACTGCCAAAGAGGAATATCTTTCTTCACGGTTTGTAACGCGAATATAGTCATTTTCCTTTATAAGTTCTGCATTGCCTTCGCCAAAAATATGTTCTTTTTGTTTATCAAAATTTTTAATTAAATCCATATGAATAACCTCCTGATGTATTTGATTATATCAAATTAGCCTTTTAAAGTCCATAGAAAAAGTGAAATATATTAAAAAAAACAGTTTTTATTGCAATACATCTTAATTATTTAATAAATTAAACAAAATTATCACGCCTAAAACGATAGCAACGATAAGTATAAGGCAATAAATAACGCTTTTCCAATCTTTTGTTTCAGAATCGTTATATTTTTCTTTTTTACAAAAATTCAAAGGATCTTCTCCCTTTAAAATATCATTATGAAAATTTTTAAGCCAAAGAATATCATTTTTTGTAACGCAATCTTCATCAAAGGCACCTTCATCATGGGCAAGATGATTTCTTAAGCGATTTAAGCGTATAAGTTCTTTTAACTCTTTACTCCTCTTTTTTCCGTCTTTTTCTTTCATATCTTCTATGTAAAGTTTGACACCGTGAATATCACCATACATGTCATTTAGAAGTTTTTCAAAACTTTTAAATTCTTCAAAAAAATCGCTATTTATTTTTCTCACAAAAGTTCACCTATAAAAAAGAGGCTGTAATCAGCCTCATTATTTTGCTATATCGTCAAGTGCATTATGAAGTTCATCAACACGTTTTTTAGCATTTTCAAGCGAATCAGACTTAACAAACATATAAATTTTCAGTTTAGGTTCAGTTCCCGAAGGACGAACAACAAAGGAACAACCGTCACTTAATTTATATGCAAGAACGTTTGATTTGGGAAGAGTTATCGGTGTTTCGCCATTTTTATTCTTTGTAACCGAAAGTTTATAATCGCTTATTTCAATGATCTCTGCTCCTGCAACGGCTTTGGGCGGATCATTACGAAGTTTTTCCATAAGTCCCGCCATCTTCTCAAGCCCTGATGCGCCTTCAAAAGCAAAGGTAATGGTCTTATTCTCATAATATCCAAACTCTTTAAACATATCTTCTAAAACGTCCACAAGAGTTTTACCGTGTGCTTTATAATATGCGGTCATATCACAAATGAGCATAACTGCGCTTACTGCATCTTTATCGCGAACGTGCTCACCTAAAAGGTAACCGTAACTTTCTTCAAAACCTAAAAGATAGTCATCTACTCTATTTGCCTCTTCAAGATCGGCAATAACTCCGCCGATAAACTTAAATCCCGTTAATACACTTTCAAGTTTAACATTATACTTTTGGCATACTGCATCAACCATTGCCGTTGTAACTATAGTTTTAACTGCGACGGGATTTTTAGGCATGGTACCGTTAAGGGTTTTTGCTCTGCAAATATAATCGAGCATCAATACGCCCATTTCATTTCCGGTAATGAGCCTATATTCACCCTTATGATTAACTGCAACACCAACGCGGTCAGCATCGGGATCGGTAGCAATCAAAATATCGCTTTCAACTTTTTCGGCAAGTTCAAGGCCTTTTTCAAGAGCCTCACGGTATTCAGGGTTAGGATATGAGCAGGTTGGGAAATTTCCATCTGGCATTTCTTGTTCTTTAACTACCTGAACGTTGGTTATTCCCATTTTATCCATAACTCTTTTTACGGGCATTCTTCCCGTGCCGTTAAGGGGCGTATAGATAACGCGAAGATCCTTTACTGCATCAGCATTTTCATATACGCGCTTTTTAAAAATTGTATCAATAAAACTTTCAATAACTTCATCAGGAATAATATTGATGTTTTTATCATCTTTCTCTGCAAGTTCAACCTCGAACATATCAGTCTTATTGATATAAGAAAGAATTGCATCAGCCATTTCGGGCCCTGCCTGACAACCGTCAGGTCCGTAAACCTTATATCCGTTATATTTTGCAGGATTATGGCTTGCCGTTACCACAATACCGCCATCGCACTTATAATATCTTACAGCGTACGAAAGCATAGGAGTTGGCATAAGTTCGTTGTAAATATATACTTTTATTCCGTTCTTTGCCATAATACGGGCGCTTACCCAAGCAAAAAGTTCGGAATTTATTCTTGAATCATAAGCAATGGCAATGGAAGGATCTTCAAAATTTTCTTTTAAATATTTTGCAAAACCTTCTGAAGCCTTACCTACAGTATAAATATTCATGCGGTTTGTTCCTGCGCCGAGAATTCCTCTTAATCCTGCGGTGCCAAACTCAAGATCCTTATAAAAACTTTCGAAAATTTCGTTATCGTTTCCTTCCATTAAATGAAGTTGTTCTAAAACTTCATCATCAAGATTTTTCTGTTCAAGCCAATAATTATATTTTTCAAGTTCTGTCATCATTTTTCCTCCGCTTTGTTATAAATGTATATGTATATATGATAATTCCGCCTGCGCAAACTATCGCCGACGAAACAACAAATATAATGAATTTATTTACTGTTTCAACATCAGGTTGAACAAGTGTATATTTTAATTCCGAGGAATCATCTTCTTCAGTTTCTTTTTTTATGACAAGTTTTGCCTCGTTAATAGCATTGTAATCCGTAAAAGCATTCATAAGAGAATTAGGTTCAAGTTCTTTAAAAGACGTGTCCCTTGCGTAAGCGAAAACAGGAATACCAGAGATATTAAAGGTATCCCCTGCACTAATGTTCCTTGCCTGAATTCTTACAACGCTTGATCGGCTTAACTTAGAATTGGGAACATAACCTAAATCATTATTGGCTTTTTCAGGAAAACTGCTTAAATTAGCAAGAACGAATTTCCCCGTAACGCCCGGTTCAAGTTCAACATATCCCGAATCAACGGAAGTTGGCCTTTCTTCACTTCCCGAATAACCTACGGACACCTGAAAACTTATGGCTTTTTTACTTGTATTTGTTAAATATACGGTAACTGAATCATCATAAAAATGCCCCCAGCACCCTGATAAAAATATCTGGTAATTAGTGCCTGACAGATCAGATTCAAATACCGTGCACTGATATGATTCTTCCGGCACCGCCGCCTGAACCGAAATCATGCTACACATCATAAAAACAATTAAAAATATTGTTATTACTTTTTTCATTGTTGCACCACCGATGATTTTTATAAAACTATTATACAACTTTTTACAATAAAATTCAATAGCATTTTATTAAAAAAGTATATTAAATGCTTGTGCCACAACTTCTGCGCTTGCTTTCACCTCATCAAGAGTGTTCTCTTCATTACCCATTTCAATTAAAATACAAGAGTCGGAAACGTGCTGATTAAAGCGTGTGTTTTTGAAAATAATGTCTTTACAGATTCCCGGGCATATCTCGTTTAATTTATCGGTAAGTTTTTGAGCGAGTTTGTAATTTTCCTGCCATTTAGGCTTATATGTATAATTTTCGCCCTTTGCAACAACAAAACAGATATGAGCATATTTTACGTTATCTTTTTCCACGGTATTGGTTTTCTGTCCCATATAAGCATCCCGATGAAGATCTATAAAAACGTCAACGCTTCCGATATAGGGTTCAATGGTTTCATAACTTGTCTGATACGCCTGATTAAATCCTTTTGAAACGTTATCGGTTTTATCGTGAATAACGGTAAAATCATAGTTTTCCAGCGATTTTTTCAGAGTATTGCCTACTGCAACGACACTGTAATCCTGATTTTTCGTTCTGCCCGTTGAAGTTTCAACGTAATCCTGATCTCCCTTAAGATAGGCTTCATCAGTATGAGTATGATATATCAATATCCGCGGGCGTTTTTCTTTTAAAGGAAGTTTTTCTTCAAGGCAAATCTCTGCTTTAATATTTTCAATTTCAATCTGCATATCATCAGTTAAAATATCCTGACTGAAATCGATAACTATTTCCTTTTCCGCGCTTTGAGCTTCAATGCCCATAAATATTTTTAGAAAAAACGACGTTGTTTTCTTTAACGCATCATGTTCGGAAAACGCTGATGTAAAAAGCAAAACAAAAGATAATAAAAGGCACGTCCAGTTCTTCAAAAAAATCACTCCTGACAATACATTTTATTATCCTTAAAACAGTTTTAGAACATATATGCGTTTATTTCATTAAGCGGCATATCATTGTGCAATGCAAGATTTATACCGTCTGCAATTATTTTAGCGCAATCTTCAGAAATAACGTCTATTTCTTTTGGTGTTACAACAAGTTCTCCTGCAGAAAACGATGCAAGTTTTTTTGCCGCTTGTTCAACCTTTTCTTCGCTCTGCCCCGTTATGCCCGATAACATATCAACTGCCGCATCATAAACAAGTGATGAAGCGTAAACGACCGTAGGTACACCAATGGCAATAACGGGTACGCCTAAAAATTCTTTTGAAATTGAACTTCTCTTATTTCCTACTCCTGCACCCGGTTCAATGCCCGTATCGGTAAGTTGAAAAGTTGAGAACATTCTCTCGCTTCTGCGCGCCGCAAGAGCATCAATTACAATAACTGCACTAATTGATGTGTTTTTTATAATACCTTTAATTATATCTGCACTTTCTATCCCCGTTACTCCAAGAACACCCGGTGCAACGGCACAAACGGATTCCATTCTCGGATCTTTTTCTTCAGGCATAAACTCAAATATATGACGTGTTACGAATGTCTTTTTTACTACCTTGGGACCTATTGAGTCAGGCGTCATACTTTCATTTCCCAATCCGACAACAAGAACTGTGCCTTTATTTTTATTAAGCAATTCTTTTAGCACGTGAGCAATTGCTTTTGAAAGATTTTCGTACTTCTGAACATCACGTGTCAACACGGCATTTGTTTCAAAGGATATATATTTTCCTGCCTTTTTCCCGATACTTTCCCATAATGATTCATCGCTTATCTCTACAAAATTTCCTTTTACACCGAACAATTCCATTTCTTTATTGCTGATACCCTTTTTGTGGCTGTGAATTTCTGCAGTTTCTTTGGCAAGGTCTGTTCTAAATATCATTTTTATTACCTCTTTTCCTAAAAACAAGTATGTTCTTAAAATATTTTTTTATTCATGGGGTTAATTTGAAAAAAAGCCTTGCCAAAAAATGCAGTTCGTGTTAGAATATGTCCGTTAATATGTATTATGTTGTTGGGAGGGAAAGTCCATGGCAAATATAAAATCAGCAAAAAAGAGAATTAAGGTTACTGCTAAAAAAGCATTACGCAACCGTAGCGTTAAGTCCGCTATGAAAACAAATCTTAAAAAATTCTATGCTGTTGTTGAGTCCGGTGATAAGGCAGCTGCTGCTGCAATGTTACCCGCTATGACAGCTGTTGTTGATAAGGCTGCTGCTAAAGGCATTCTTCATAAGAACGCTGCTGCACACAAGAAGTCACAACTTGCAACTGCCGTAAATAAAATGGCTTAATGATTTGCTTTTAAAAATCAGGCATCTGAAAATGATGCCTGATTTTTTTATCTCAAGTTCTTTCTTTATTGACAAAAAATGTCAAATAGTGTAGAATAATGTCAAATAATAATAGAAAGAGTTGCAGTTTATGACCGAAAAGGATCAATCGCTTTCTAAGCGCAGTATTGATACGGCAGGCCGTATCGTTATACCTAAAGAGATACGAAACGATTTAAAAATAGAAATTAACGATGTTATTGGGTTTTACGTAAACGATAACAAAGAAATCATTATGAAGAAAATAGAACCCACTTGTCTTTTTTGCTCAACCAAGGAAAACGTTGTTACTTTTAACGGAAAATTCGTTTGCAAAGAATGCATTGCCACGATGAAAGAAAATTTTTTAAAAGAAAAATAAAAACCCGATTTTTTCGGGTTTTTTTTATTGAAAAAATATTAAGATTGATATATAATGTAATAAAATAAATTAAGGAGTTTTTATATGACCGATATTGAATTAAAAAAATACAGTAAAATAATTATTGATTATGCTAAATCAAGTTATAAAAAAATGTTCCGCAATAAAGGCGGAAATCTTAACCATAACTTTATTGTACCCGGTCCTTGTTACAATCAGGAACTTTGGGATTGGGATAGTTGGCTGACAGATATCGCATTAAGAGAAATCGCTGAAGAAGATATTTCTGATTATGAAAAAGGCTGTGTTCTTAACTTTCTTGAGAACGTTCAGCCTGACGGTTGGACTCCCGTTGTTATAATGCCCGATAAAATGATGCCTCCCTTTGATGAAAGAGATATTATTGAAGGGCACACTCCTAACCCCCATAAACCCTGCCTTGCTCAACACGCACGTTTTATAATTGAAAAAACAGGCGACGTAACCTGGCTTGAACCGCAGTTTGATAATCTTGAAAAATATATAAACTTCTATTTTGAAAACTGTTATCATAAAGATACCGGTCTATATTATTTCCTTGATGATACCGCCATCGGAGTAGATAACGATCCTTGCGTTTTTTATCGCCCTTTTGCGAGTACGGCGCCGATTTATCTTAATTCTCTCATGTATAAGGAACTTTTGGATATTGCATTTATTTTTGAATATGCAGGCAAAAGCGGAGAAAAATACAAAGAGAAAGCCGATGCATTAAAAAATGCAATAAGAGAACATTGCTATGATGAGCGTGACGGTTTTTATTATAACGTAGATATTAACCTCTACCCCATTGATACAACGAAATTCATTCACTCAGGTGCACCAAGACATTGGAATTGCCTTATTCAGAGAATCGACGTATGGACAGGCATGATGACCTTGTGGAACGGCATTGCAACGAAAGAGCAGGCTGAACGTATTGTAAAAAAATACACCGACGAAAGAACTTTCTATGCGCCTTATGGCATAAGAAGTTTATCAAAACTTGAAAAAATGTACGCTGTTAAAGTTTCAGGTAACCCATCATGCTGGCTTGGCCCTATCTGGGGAATTGCAAACTATATGACTTTCATCGGACTTTTAAATTACGGTTACACCGAACTTGCTAAAGAATTATGCGAAAAGACCATAGAAATGTTTGGTAAGGACATTGAAGAAAACGGTGAAATGCACGAATATTACGATCCTGAAACAGGTAAAGGCGTACACAATAAAGGCTTTCAGAGCTGGAATCTTTTAGTCGTAAATATGATCAAGTGGTATAAAGAAAACGTATAAAAAGTTGAACCTATAAGGGGTATATTCTTAAGAACAACAGAAAAGCTGTGCAGAAAAATTTCTGCACAGCTTTTTATTTTGTTTTTAGGAAATGTATACATTATCCCATTGCAAAGAGAACCTAAAACTCTTTTCCAAACAAGTATTATCTATTCTAAAAATTCCATATTATCTTTCGTTTCTTTGTTAGGAAAAACGGTTAACCAAAGCACAATACCCACAATAAAAAAGATGCCGCAATATTTTAGAATGTAGAGTAATAAATGCGAAGAAAGAGGATTCCACACTATGTTTTGCCAGATACCTGGTAATGTAAAATCTTCACTTGAGTAATAGTTATGAGTTTGTAGCCACTGCCAGCGAGTAATCTCCAGTCGCAACGTATCAGCTAATGGCGGTAATATCAATAAAACCCATAGCAACAAAGTTATCAAAAGGATGCCTCTCAATAAACGAACATGCTTACCATTCAATCGTTTAGCGCAAAAAAAGACATGAAAACTCTGCATCACGGTCCATCCAAGCACCAATAACAAGCTCGGTAGAACAATAAATTGAAGCAGAAGTTGCGGAAAAGTAGCATAATACATGTGTGTATACGCTTTTGCTAATGGGGTGAATATAAACCATATTAACCCTAGCACTAAAGTTATAAGAAAAGCAATAGCTAGTTTTTTTCTTTCTTTGCGTTGTTCCGGTGATGGTTCTATACCGTAAATAACTGTATTAGCATCAACATCTAATGCGTCGGCAATCCTCGCAAGCATTTCCACATCCGGTCGAGAACGACCGGTTTCATAATTTGATACGGTTTGCCTGGTAACAAATAACCTCTCTGCCAATTGGTTCTGAGAGAGTTTTTTCTCCTCGCGGAGAGATTTTATGTTCTTTCCAATATCTCGCATATCTATCGCCTCCTACTTTGAGTATAGCAGAACAGGAGAAATATGTCACGCAAAGAATCTTTGCAACGGGTATTCTCAGATGCAAATATTTAAGAGGTGTGTAACCGATAAATAACTTCTTATTTATCGGTTGGTTGTATTATAGCCGAAGGGAGCCGAACCCACAACGGTTTAAAATGCCATTTTTGCCCATCTCTGCGTTACTTACACAGGGAAATACGTCCTGTATGTCCCTGCGCAAGTGCCTTGACATGAAAAAAAATTGCTATTTTATACTTCTGCGAACCCAAAGGAACTGATTTTGTGATAGAAAACGGCTCGCGAAGCGAAGGAATACC
>JAZQII010000085.1:0-3626 GCA_045541035.1 Clostridia bacterium
CTGCAAAATTTTTGCAGGGGTTTGTTTCCATCGTTGCATTTCACTTGCAAAATGCGGTCATTTACGTCTGTGTAAACTCCCTTTTTTGCAAGTTCAGCGCCTTGGCTTGCAAGGGTTTCTCGAACTCTGGCAGTCTGCTGACAAAGTCAGCAGACTGAACCCTGCAAAATTGCAGGGGTTTTCAATGCGATTATACTAAAAAATCTTAATATCCTTTAAGGTTACCTTACCTCTTGCGGAGGTGATCTTTATAACTAATTCATCAGTTCCGCTGCGATCTGCAAGCAAGGGATTCTGAATGGCAAAGGGATCAACAAGACAGCATATTTTTTTGTTGCCGATGCAATATCCCTGATAAAGTGGGAACCACGAGTTTGGATGGATGGAGTTTTTGTTGTTTCCATATATAAGGAATGATTCCACCTGCTGTCCCAAAGAAAAATCCTCACTAAGTGAAACGTAGCGTATTTTACTGATGGGTTTATCAAGTTTCAGTATGTATTGAGGCAAACGGGGATTCTTTTCATCGCTTTCTAAAATACTGTAATTTACAGGCTTTGAAAAGTTTTCTTTAATAAATTCACCGTATTCCTTTAGTCTTTGCACGTCACGCTCATCAATCAAGCCGTCAGTTGTGGGCGGGATATTCAGGTTAAGGCAGGCGTTATTACCTACACTGTTTAAGTAGATATTAACTAATTCCTGAAGGGACTTTGGCTCCTCATTCTTATGCCAGAACCAACCGGTTCTTATAGATGTATCTATTTCTGAAGGCACAAAGGCAAGTCCTTTAGCATAAAGAATCTGATTCATATCGCCGATTCTATAGTATGAGTTATACATATAACTAAGATCCGCTTCGCCTGATAAAGGTCCGCTTCCTGTTTGTATCTCGCCGTACTTGCAAAGGTCGGTGGGCACAACAGCCCATTCGGATTCACGGGATTTTCCGGCTTCGTTACCGCACCAGCGCACATCGGGACCGTTATCGTTGAAGATAGTTGCATTGGGCTGATATTTTCTTATAAGCTCAAAATATCTTTTGTAATCGTAAACTTGCTTTTTTCCGTTGGGACCCTCTCCGCAAGCGCCGTCAAACCACACGTGAAATATCTCACCGTAGCCCGTTAAAAGCTCGGTCAACTGATTGCAGAAGTAATCATTATATTCAGGTGTACCGTAAAGCTCGCAATTTCTATCCCAGGGTGAAAGATAAAAGCCGAACTTAATTCCTCCGCGGCGGCAAGCATCGGATGCTTCTTTAACAATATCCTTTTTGCAGGGGCTGTTTTTTACACTGTGTTCGGTGTATTTTGATGGCCATAAACAGAAGCCGTCATGATGCTTGGCAGTCAGAATCATACCCTTAAGTCCTGCGCTTTTTATAGCATCTACCCATTGGTCGCAATCAAGTTTTTGGGGATTGAATATTTCTTCACTTTCTGTGCCATCACCCCATTCCTTATCAGTAAAGGTATTGACACCGAAATGTATAAATGCATACTGCTCCACCTCAAACCAATTCAACTGCCTTTTTGTTGGTACAACACGTGAGGCTTCGCTCAAAAATCTTTCATAAGTATTTTCGCTCATAAAGTAACTTCCTTTTAAAAATCAATGTAAGCATAGTGTATAATAGAACTAATGAGATTGTGTTGTAATTTATTCCGCTTCCATATCCATCATTCTGATAAGCTCTTTACCAATTTTATTGATAAGGTATGCGTGATCCTCAAAAAGCTCATCATTAAGTGTGGTAGGCGGATTAACCTCAAGTTCAAATATACCGTCAAACTTGACTTCCTTAAGTGCCTGACCAAGTTCAACCCAATTTGTAGTTCCGTGAACAAGGGGATACAAGTGCAGATCGCGGTTATAGAAGTTATCGTGTGCGTGGATCACCTTGATATGATCGCCCATAACACGCACCGCATCACCGATGGTAATATCGTTAAAGATATGAGCGTGACCTGTATCAAGACAGCCTTGGAAGTGAGGGCAATTCATTTCTTCAATGAATTTTGCAATATCCTCAGGTCTGCCCATTGAAAAACTTAACATAGGCATATTTTCAAAGCAGATAATAACGTCTTCCTTAACTGCATACTCAGTTAATTCACTCATAAAGCGCTTATTAAGCTCCCAGGTGGTCTTGGCTTCGGGAAGGTTATCCTCATCGATGCCGCAGGGCATAATGGGATGCACAACCCAATATTTTGCGCCGATCACACGGGAGTTATGAATGGAGCGCTTCATTTTTTCCATACGCTCTGCTCTGTCCTCCTCGGTGGCATCACGCCACGGCACGCGCCAAGGACCGTGTGAGTTTGAAATAATAATGCCTGCATCTTCGGCTAATTTCTTTTCATTTAAAAGTCGCTCATCCACCACCTCTTCAGGAAGGGTGTAGTTCCAAAGGTCAGTGTTCCACTGTGAATATGTGGCATAGTTATACCCGTGTTTTTTGAACATTTTAAACCGATCGTCACCGTAGCGGTCATAGCAGCCGGGATAGCCATTGTAAGCGTTTGCTAATTTAATTTTCATAATTCTTTCCCCCTTAATCCGCCAATGACCTGATGTGATCATAGGTCTTTTTAAGTATTCTCAAAACGTCCTCCGCAAGCTCGTTATTAAGATTATTGCTTACGGAAAATTCCATTTCAAAGATGTGCTGATAATCAATTTCCTTAAGTCCTTTTGAGAACGCCTTCCAATCGGTGTTTCCGCAGAAGGGCAGAAGGTGCATATCAACGTTATAGAAGTTATCGTGCACGTGAAGCACACGTACTCTCGGAGCAAGAGTTCTGAGACATTCATCCATCTTGATATCGGGATAGATGTTCGCGTGACCTGAATCAAAAGTTACCATAAGGTGATCATCGTTTATATCATCGCATATGCGCATAATATCCTGCGGTTTTGCAAGGGAAAACTTATGCATAGGCATATTTTCAAAGCAAATGATAACGTCTTCCTTATGTGCAGTTTCCAACAATTCTTTAAGAATAGCCTTGTTTTGCTTGTAGGTATCCTCTATCTTTTCAGGATCGTCAAGATCATAATCATTGGGAAGGAAAGGATGTACTACGCAGTATTCTGCGCCAAGCACACGGGTGTTATGGATCGCACGCTTGGTGAATTCCACCTTTTCGCGTAAGCCTTCCGGCGTTATATCAGGCCAAGGATTGCCCCAAGGACCGTGACAGTTAAGGAACTTGAATCCGTCCTTTTCGGCACGTCTGCGCTCTTTATACAGAATTTCGTCAGAATCATCCACGGGCCCCGTATAAATAAACTGCTTGGTGTAGCACATTGCAAAGGCAACGCCGTCAAGCCCAAACTCACGTGCCTTTTCGTATTTGCGCTCACCAAAGCGTTCAAAATTCTTTTGATCAAGTACGTATTTCATAGCAACATATCCTTTCTTTTTGATATAAAATATTTTATCATTCCGCTACCTTAATGTCAATACTCATTAAGTAGTAATTTTATAAATAAGAAGTAGTCATAGCGCGCCTATACAGTTGCGCCGCGCCTTAACTGCTCGGTGTTCGAGTCCCACCACCGGCACCAAGAGAAAAAGCAGGTCAATGACCTGCTTTTTCTCTTGGTGCCGGTGGTGG
>JAZQII010000086.1:0-32798 GCA_045541035.1 Clostridia bacterium
GATTCGAAGCCAGAGTGGGAACGAGCCGTAAAAAAACGATTGATAATCGTTTTTAGGCGAGTTGTTTGAGGCGGGTACTGTGAGCACTGCGAAGCAGGCGGAACGGTCGCCGAGCAAGAAAAGGTGCAAAGCACCGCCCCTTGGGGGTGCCACGAAGAAAGACTGCACGAAACGGTGCAGTATTTTTTTATCTAAAATTCCCCAAGGGGATTCGAAGCTTGAACATTTAAAGTGTCGATAAAATAACAAAGCGGAAAGAAACTTAATTTCTTTCCGCTTTGTTTTATGTTGTAACTTCAAACGCTACGTAACTAAAAGCATTTATTGGTGTTGATAATGTTATAACGTCGTTTTCGAGTTTGCCAAAACAGTTTACAAACTCAATTTCAGAATATTTTTTATCAAGAGTTATAATCGGCTTTAAGATACTGTCGGCATGACAGTTAAAAAGCGCTACCGCCATTTTTTTGCCGTCTTTTGATTTTTTCGCTATAACGTAAAGATCAGGACTGTTTTTTATTGTAACGGGAAGTTTTTTATGGGAGATCCATTCTATTGCATCCATAAAGAACTTCTGCATGAAATAGCCTTGGAAAAATGCTGAATTGTTGGCTAAATAAGTTGTATCAAAAAGTATTACTGCAAATTTTTGACCTGATGGGTTTTCGTAAGTATAAGCCAAAGGAACATTATCATCTGTTGAAAGTTTTACCGAAACGTTTTTGTTAAGCTTTGCAGTTAAAAAGCGTGATCGTTGTCTGTTTAGACAGATAAGATGTCTGTCTTTTTCGGAATTTATTACAGATATATCTTTTTCTAAAAAATCAATGACAGAATCAATACCTACGTCAATACCGCCTTTTGAAAGAATATATGCGGAAATACCGTCAAGCAACAGATTTCCCGAAACATTAAAATCCTGCGCTTCCTGACCGAAAAGTGCCGTTACTATACCGTTATCTTCAAAAGTAGTTGGAATGGAGAGCATTGATAAAAGCCTTGATGCAAAAGGAAGCGGGTAGTTGTTTCTATAAGCGCTTGCAAAGGAAAAATCGGCTTTCTCAAAAACTTTTTTGTCAACGGGAGTATAAACGCCTGCAGAAATTTTGTTTTCAAAAATTTCGCTTATTTTATTTAATAAAGGCAGGTTATTTATGTGATGCTCAAAATATCCTGACTCGTAATCAACGGAAGAAAAATAATCGGACATATATTTTAAAATGCCGTTATAGTTGCCGTCAGCGCGCATTGCACCGTCAAAAATTTCAACAAAAGATGCAGGAGTTGAATATCTGGGACGGGGCCATGAATCGCCCTCTGCAAGAATTTCAACGTTATCGTCTTTTGCAAAATGGGCAAACATACGTGAAATTTCGCAAACTACCGGCAGGGGCATAGAACAATGCGCCGCCCAATAGGGGGCAGGGTGAAGCCTTGCCACCGCCTTATTTTTTCCTGCAAGAATTTTTGCTATTTCCGTTGCGGAAGAACCGTCAACACCCCAAATACTGTGGGCGGCACAAAGGGCAACGGTAACGTTTTCATCAACTTTATCAACTTCGGCGCGGATAGTGCGGGCAAGTTTTTCAAGAGATTCTTTTTGCACAGAAAGCCACGCGTGCCTATATTTATTGGGTTTGTCTTTAAAGGCAAGACTTTTTAACTGTTCTCTTGAAATATCTTCGCCTAAAACTTCACGTATTCTTTTCATGTGAAGGGGACAAGCACAACAGAATTCTTCACCGTGCTGGGAAAGACGGTAATCGTCATCTAAAAAAATAAGTTTTATTCCGCTGTGTTTTGCAACTTCTCCAATATATTTTCCCGTTTTTAGAGAAAACTCTTCATCAAAGGGACAATGGGTATCAAAAATAGCGTTGCCGTTAAGATCAATTAACGTTTGTCCCGTTTCACCGTCGCCCTCAAGACCGGGAAATGCCGATCCGTGACCAATGGTGGAGCCTATCCATGCGGCAACTTCAATATGATTTTCTTCAAAAAATATGCGGTTTTTTCTTAAAAGTTCAAGGTCGTTGTCAACTATAAGGAAAACTCTCTGAACCTCAGAATTTTTTAACAGTTGAAGATATTTATCTCTTGTTTTTTCTGTAACAAGATGATTCATTAAAGGAACGGATATTTTATACATAAATGTTCGCCTCCGATACTTTAATGATACTACAACAAAGTTGAAAATGCAATGAATATATTTAAAAATGCAATTTTATTAAAAAACACAATGTGATATATTGTAAAACGATGTTGTCAAATTCTGAAAATATAGTATAATAATTATATATTTTGTGAGGTAATGTTATGTTCGAGTATATTGCGTTGTTTGCTTCTGCATTTACGATTATGATCCAGCACGTTTTCAGGCAGAAATTCAATGAAAAAGGCGCAAAAAACACACTTTTGTTTTCTGCTATAACTGCTTTTACGGCGATGTTTGTTTTTGCCGTAACCAATACTGATTGGACTTATGATATAAAATATCTTATCTTCTCATCAATTTTTGCTTTGTCTTACGGCACGGCGGTTGTTACGTCGCTTCTGGCGCTTCTCTACGGCCCTGTTGCAAAAACGTCTTTGGTTTCTGCCTGCTCGTTAATAATCCCCAGCCTTTACGGGGTAATCAAGCAGGGCGTCATTGATGGGGATAAAGATGCTTTTTCTGTAACACTTATTATCGGACTTATTCTTGTAATGGTATCACTGTTTCTTGTGAACAACGAAAAAGACGATAAAAAGCCTACTCTTAAATGGGTAATATACGCATTCTTGTGCTTTTTAAGTAACGGCGTAAGTTCTGTTGTTCAGGTGGTTAAGCAGGAAATGTACGGAACTGAATGCAATAACGTATTTATGATCGTTGCATTTTTAATGGTAAGCGTTGTACTGTTTATAGCAAGCTTATCAAAAAAAGAAATGCGGCTTGAAGCAGGGGATACTCTTAAAAAAGGTTGGTTGCTTGCCATTCTTTGCGGTGCCGCCAACGGAATTACAAACTTCTTCTCCCTTGTTTTAAGCGGAAAACTTCCTGCTTCAATAGTATTCCCCGTAATGTCGGGCGGAAGTATGTTGCTTGTGTTTATCTGGTCTTTCTTCATTAAAAAGGAGAGATATACGCCTATTCAGTACGTTGGCTACGGTTTAGGCTTGATTTCAATCGTTCTTTTAAATCTTTAGGAGTAAAAAATGTTTTCAGCATTAGCAGGCGTTTTAATAAATGTAGGCGCCATAATCGTGGGAAGCCTTTTAGGACTTGTGTTCAAAAAGGGAATCCCTGAAAAATACGCAAAGGCAATAACTACCGCAATCGGATTGTGTGTTGTGTTTATCGGAATTTCTGGATCATTGCGCACCGAAGAAATAAGCGGTCAAACGGAAAGCGCAAACCCTTTGATACTGATTGTTGCAATGATCCTCGGCATCGTTATCGGCGAACTTCTGAAAATTGACGACCGCCTTAATTCTTTAGGCGAAAAACTTGAAAAAAAGTTTTCAAGCGGTCAAGGGGATTTTGCCAAAGGCTTTGTTAATTCCACACTTTTATTTTGTGTTGGCGCAATGGCAATAACCGGTTCAATGGAATCGGCACTTGAAAATAATCACAGCACCTTAATTGCAAAATCTGTGCTTGACGGTATAAATTCAATCGTGTTTGCCGCAAATATGGGCATCGGTGTTATTTTCTCGGCAGCAGCGGTGTTTATCTATCAAGGCGGAATTGCTCTTATTACGTACTTTGTAGGTTCAGCGTTCTTAACGCCAATTATGAATCTTCATTTGATTGCAACGGGCTCACTTGTTATTATGGCACTTGGTCTTAATATGCTTGGCGTAACTAAAATCAAAGTTGCAAACTTCCTTCCTGCCATATTTGTTGCGCCCTTGATAACATTTGTATTATCGTTGTTTTAGTTTGAATGCATTTGTTTTAACGAAAGGAATGATGATACCGTGCACATTAAAAACCTATCAGGGGTTCTTTTTGCATATTGAATTACGTGATTCTTCAGGGAATAAGGCATATACGAATCCTATATATCTGTAAAGCACTTTTTTGATTTGACGGCTTCAACTTTAAATAGTATAATATACAGACAAAACATTTGGAGAGATTTTTATGGATTTTAAATTTGAAATCGCATCGCTTATTGCTGAAAAGGCAGGCATTTCCAAAGAGGAATGTGTAACCTACATTGAAATTCCCCCAAAAAAGGAAATGGGCGATTTTGCATTTCCCTGCTTTAAACTTGCCCGTGTTATGCGCAAGGCTCCGCCTATGATAGCAAACGAGTTAAAGGATACTTTGGTTTTACCTGAATTTATTAAAGAGACTCGCGTTGAAGGCGGATATCTTAATTTCTTTATTGATACCGAAAAACGTGCAGAATCCGTTCTTAAAAGCGCTTTTGCACAAGGCGAAAATTACGGCGCATCTCAGATGGGTAAGGGCAAGACAGTTTGTATCGACTATTCATCAATAAACATTGCAAAGCGTTGCCATATCGGTCATCTTACGACCACCGTTTTAGGTAATTCTTTAGCCAAAATCCACAGATTTTTAGGTTATGAAGTTGTTTCCATTAACCACTTGGGCGATTGGGGAACACAGTTTGGTAAAATGCTCTGCGCCTTTAAGCATTGGGGAAACCGTGCTGACGTTGAAGAAAAGGGCGTTAATGCTTTAATTGAACTTTACGTGCGCTTCGATAAAGAGGCTGACGACGATATGCAGGAAGAAGCACGCGCATGGTTTAAGAAAATTGAGGATGATGATCCTGAAGCAATGGAACTTTTCACGTGGTTCAAGGATATCACCTTAAAAGACGTTGCGGAAATTTACGATTTATTAGGCATCAAATTTGATTCCTATGCAGGCGAAAGTTTCTATAAGGATAAGTGCGGCGCAGTTGTTCAGGAATTAAAAGACAAGAATATGCTTGAACTTTCCGAGGGCGCATACGTTGTTAAACTTGATGAGTACGATATGCCTCCTTGCATTCTTCTTAAATCTGACGGCGCAACAATTTACGCAACACGCGATCTTGCGGCAATCTTCTATCGAAAGAAAACTTACGATTTCGATAAATGTCTTTACGTTGTTGCATATCAGCAGAATCTTCATTTCCAGCAGGTATTTAAGGTTGTTGAAATGATGGGTTACGATTGGGCGGACAGACTTGTTCACGTTCCTTTCGGCATGGTTAGTTATGAGGGACAAACTCTTTCCACAAGAAAGGGACACGTTGTTTATCTTGATGAAGTTCTTCACCGCGCCATTGATAAGGCTTATGAAATCGTAAACGAAAAGAACCCCGATCTTGAAAATAAGGAAGAGGTTGCAAAGCAGGTCGGTATCGGCGCAGTTGTGTTCTATGATCTTTTCTCAAATAAGATCAAGGATGTTGACTTCTGGTGGGATCGCGCCCTTAACTTTGAGGGAGAAACAGGCCCTTACGTACAGTATGCACACACACGTTGCTGTTCAGTTATCAAGAAAGCACCTGAAATAAACATTGAAAAGGCTGATTTTAAATGCCTTAACGATGAGGCTTCTTTAGATCTTATTCAGAAACTTGAAGCATTCCCTCAGGTAGTTCTTGATGCTGCTGAAAAGTATGAGCCTTCAATTATTACCCGCTTTGCCGCAAACCTTGCGCAAAGTTATAACCGCTTCTATTTTGAAAACAGAATCTTAGGCGAAGAAGAAGGCGTTATGCAGGCACGTCTTGTGGTTACTAAATGCACACGCGATTGCTTAAAAACTGCATTGGCTCTTCTTGGCATTGAAGCACCTGAAAAGATGTAATAATATAAACTTCTGTAGAAAAAAACAGAGGTTTTGTTTTAAGGAGAAAAAAATGTTTTACGGCAAACTTAAATATCTTGAACTTGGCAAAATAACTGCATTAGGCTGGCTTAAAGAACAGCTTCAGCGCTCAAAGGAAGGTATGGGTGGTAATCTTGATTTTCTTGAGCCTGATATGATGTGGAATCCATATATAAAAAAATCATCAATTTCTGCGTGGAATCAGGAAGCGGCAGGCTGGGGTGCTGAAATTTCAGGCAACTATTGGTTTGGCCTTATTGGTTTGGCGTATACGCTTAATGATGATGAATTAAAGCAGAAAGCTGAAAAATGGGTAGATGGCGTTCTTAAAACCCAAGAGGAGGACGGATATCTTGGCACTTACAGCAAAAGTGATGACAGAAGTGAAGATTACAACGCATGGGGCAATGCTTGCGGATTTCGTGCTTTGTTGCTTTTTTATGAGGCAACGGGCAGAAAAGATGTTTTTGATGCCGTTGTAAAAGCACTTAAATGGTTTGTGCATACGGATGAATGGTCGTTTACCTCTTATGCAGGGGGCTATATTTTAAGGCTTATGTCATATTGTGCAATCCGTACTGATGATGAAGAATTAAAGAAATTCTGCCAGGACTATGAGGATTTCCTTGACAAAGAAGAAAATGATACGTTCAGGATGGGCATCAGCGCATTAAGTGATGATAAATTATATTATAATCAAAATCATACCGCAGGTTATGCTAACCTTGTTTCAAGACCTGCTGCAGTATATCTTTGTGATGGTGATGAAAGAAAGCTTAATGCTTCGATAAAAGGCATTGAAAAAATCCGTGATAAGTGCTTGCTTGTAAATGGTGGTCTTGCCGGCAATACCGAGTGGTTAAGCCCCAAGTGTGCTACGGCGGAAACGGAATACTGTACCTCAACCTTTATAAATTCATCATATGCCATTATGGCTTCTGCTACCGGAGAAGCCAAGTGGGGCGATTTTATTGAAGACACATTGTTTAACGTTGCTGAGGGCGCACGAAAGAAGGATGAAAGGGCGATAGCGTATTTTGTTGCACCTAATCAGCTTTGCGCAACTGACCACTCAAGCCACGTGCACGATCCACACGGAATGTATGCGCCCGTACATCGAACGGCGTGCTGCCCCGTAAACTCGGTGGTAATTGTTCCTGAATTTATTAAAAATATGGCAATGACAGATGAAAAAGATGATTTGTATCTGCTTTGCTATGGTCCTGCGGTGATTGAACACAAAAACACAAAAATTACTATTGATACAAAATATCCGTTCAGACAGAATATTTCCCTTTTGATAAGCGGCGACGGAGGCTTTGATTTACATCTCAAAAAACCTTGTTGGTGTGAAAAAATGCTTATAAACGGCAGGGAATACGATGCTGATGAAAAAGGCTTTATAAAGGTTAAGCTTGAAGAAAAAATCGAAATATATACTGAAATGACTGCGAAAGTGGTTGAAACTGACGATACTGATGCTTCGGGGAAATATCCTATTTCAGTTGTTTATGGTCCCCTTTGCTTTGCGTTGCCAATAAACACCGTGTGGAAGGATAAGGGCAACGGATACGCAAATAAGCCTTTGCCTGAAGGGTGGTGCTGGTTTGAGGCCGATAAAGACGTAAAGGGACAGAGGCTTAATTCTTCCATTACGCGCCTTAATGACCACTATTGGAATTTTGCCACAACAAAAGAAGTGCTTGAAAAAAGCATAAAAGTTAAGGAGATTGAGTTTTCGGGCTATGTGTGGGAAAAGCCTTCCATTGAAATTACGGTAAAAGGCTGGCACGCACCGTATTTATTTAACCATTATACGCCAAGAACCCACGAGCTTTACGGCAAAAAGGCACCTGTCAGCTTTGAAAAGGAAGTAACACTTGTGCCCTTTGGTTGTACTAATTTGAGAATTACCTGCTTCCCTATTGCAGAGGTATAAATATGAAAACCTTATTATATCAACTGCCTGAAGCGGTAAAATTTATGATGAGTTACGTTATCATAACAAAGGAAGATAACGCTATTGTAATTGACGGCGGCAGACCTGAGGATATGCCTTTATTAAAGGAAATTTTATCAGGTAGAAAAATCAAGTTGTGGATATTAACTCATCCTCATAATGACCATATAAACGGTTTTGTAACAGAAGCGGAAGAAAACGGATTAAGAGATTTTGATATTGAGAAAATCGTTTATAATTTTCCGTCTTATGAAATTATAAATAACAAAAACGTTAAAGATTACGAATATTATCAAAAGGAATTAAATGAGATTCTGCCCAGATTTAATAAAATAGAGCCTTTAATTAAGGATAAGGCGCTGAAAGTTAAAAAAGGTGATACTGTTCAGATAGATGAAGTTAAAATTGACTTTATTTATTCCTATCATAAGGAACTTACAGACAATCTTATGAATGATGCCTCCCTTGTTTTTAAAGTTACAACACCTAAAAAAACGGTACTTTTTTTAGGCGATTTGGGACCTCAGGGCGGCGACGTTTTAATGGCAGAATCAAAGGATTTGCTGAAAGCCGATATTGTGCAGATGGCACATCACGGACATATGAACGTTTCAATGGAAGTCTATGCCGAAATTCAGCCTGAAGCCTGCTTGTGGTGCTGTAATGAGGCGCTTTACAACGAAGAAGCCATTCCCTTTTATTTAAGAGATACCGAAAAACTCTTAAAGCAGGGCAGATGCGGTATGTACGGAACTTTAATTACAAGAAAATGGATGGATATTTTAGGAGTAAAAACTCATTACGTTGCAAAAGACGGATTGATAAAAATTGAGATATAAGAAAACGGCTGAATCAATCAGCCGTTTTTTTAGTCTAATTCAATTTTGCCGTTTTTCTCTTCATATTGGGCAACGTGTCTTTTTATAAATTGCTCTATTTCTTTGTTGGCAGATCTGCCGTTTGCTTCGGCAATATATTTGAATTTCTCAAATAAATTTCTATCAACTCTCAACGTATATCTTAAAAGTTTATCGTCCATAAAAAGCACCCCTTGTGATGTTATTATGACATAATTATAGCATTATTATTGCGTCAAAAATAATAATGACGCAATAATGACGACATATTTTTAGAAAACAATATAATAAAGGTTATAATGATAAGGGAAGCCTATCATTGACTAAACAATCTTTAGGTGATACAATAGTATAAAATTATTTCTAAAGGTAAAAAACTATGAAAAACATTATTCCCCAATACAATGCACCTGATTTTAATGAAGAAAAATTTAAAAATGCTCCTGACGTAATATTTCAGGAGGTTGAAATTGACGGCGTTGCGCCTGATAATTATCACAGTACGTCAATGTTCCCCGAATATTTTAAGATTTCGGGGCAATGGGTTTTAGCCAAAAAGAGCCGAATGGATTCTTCTGTTGTGATCGGTGATGAATTAAAAGTTGTCGAAAACAGAAATCTTAAAAAGGGCGATAAAGTTATTTTAGGCAGAACTGAAAACTGTGAAGACGGTATTTACGTTCACTCAAAAGGCTTTGAAGAAAAGATAGATGAAGAGCAGGAAAACTTTGTGTTCAGGCAGGGCAGAAGCAGAGAGACCGCCTTTGCAAAGGATTATGACAAACTTATGGAGTTGCTCAAATACGAAAAAGAGCACGGCAATATTTTATGGGTAATGGGGCCTGCATTTTCCTTTGATTACGATGCAAGAAACGCTATGGCTTCACTTATTGATAACGGCTATGCTCACGGACTTATGGCAGGTAACGCCCTTGCAACACACGATCTTGAAGGTGCCCTTTTAAACACGGCGTTAGGTCAGGATATCTATACTCAAAGACCTCACAAAAACGGACATTATAATCATCTTGACGTTATAAATAAGGTCAGAAAAAGCGGTTCAATTCCGCAGTTTATAAAGGATCATAATATTGATAACGGCATTATGCACAGCCTTGTTAAAAATAACGTGCCTTTCGTTTTAACGGGCTCTATCCGTGATGACGGACCTTTGCCTGAAGTAATAGGCGATGCATATGTTGGACAGAAAAAAATGCGCTCATTTACCGAGAAAGCAACAACGGTAATTTGCCTTGCAACGATGCTTCATACCATTGCAACGGGCAACATGACTCCTTCTTTTACCGTAACTGAAGATGATACCGTGCGCCCCGTATTTTTATATTGCGTAGATGCCGATGAATTTATGGTTAATAAATTATCCGATCGTGGAAGTTTAAGCGCCGTAGGCATCGTTACCAACGTTCAGGATTTTATAACGATCATTGCCAAAGGTCTTGGAGTAATGAAATAATAAAAAACGCCTTTCAAGGCGTTCAGAGCACTGACAAACCCCTGCAAACATAATGCCCTGCAATTTTTTGCAGGGCATTATTTCCTGTGTTGCGCGAGCTATAATTGCTCAGTTACTTACGCTTGTGTAAGCGCCTTCGCAATTAAACACGCGCGCCTTGGCTTGCAAGGGTTTCTCGAACTCTGGCAGCCTGCTGACTTTGTCAGCAGACTGTAAACGGCAGAAGACTTCCTGCCGTTTTTTTATTTTGTGATTGTAAAAATTTGTGAAATGATATATAATAAACATATATGTAATTTTTTTAGGAGTTTTTTATATGCTTAAAAAATATTTGCCTACTGTAATAACTGCGGGAGTTCTTGTTTTAGTGGTGGTAGTTACCGCTATTTTGGTGCCTCATGACAGATTTAAGAAGCCTGCATCTAATATTATCGAAGAAGAAAAAGCAGTTTACGATATTCAGTATAATTCGGGAATGCTTCTTTGCGGCGGAAGCAAAGCGCCTTATAATCAGGGAGATCTTCTTTTTTTCAGCCAGACAAAGGGAATTTACCGTTATAAAGATTATCCTAATGACGTTGAACCTGAAACTCTTGAAGACGGTTTTGATGCATCAAATTGGTCTGTTATCGGCAATGACGGTATTATATCAGGCACCGATTGCAGAAACATTACCGTTGTTTCAACAGATGAAGACGGTATCGTAAAAGAATATGCAAACTTTGATTATATTCCCGGCGTTATTTACGGTCATAGTAATCCCGGTCAGTATGACGACTTAAATCTCTATAACAAAGAAAATCCTGCTTTGGAAGATGAGCGTGCGGTAAAACTTGCTTCAAACTTATTTAAAAGCAGTAAAACTTCCTATTACAACAGCGAATACGGTTGCATTATTCAGGGATTCTTGTCAAAATATTCAATTACGGGCGGTATGCTTGAAGATTATTATCATACGGGCACCGATTTCGCCATTATGGACGGGCAGTCGTTCTATTCGCCCGTAAACGGAATAATAACTTATGCAACTCAGGAAGATGATTATAACATGATAATCATCTATAACGAAGAGTTTGATATTTCTGTAATAATTCTCCACGGCAATGATATTTCTCCTGCAACGGAAATTTTCATGGGTTCAGGCGAAGTAAAAGTCGGTGATAAACTTGGCGTTGGCGGCGGAAAAGGCAATCCCGTAGGCGAAAAGCACATTCATATTGAAGTGCGCATGGGTAAGGCTGAAAGATATAAGAGTTTTTCAAAAGACATTGTTTATACAAGAATGACCAACTATGATCCCCTTTTGTTAAGCGAGTTTTTCGACCTTCAGGTGCTTCAGGCAGATGCTTTTGAACCTTTCAGTAAAGTCCGCACAAGCAGTTTTGATTCGCAGAACAATTCTTCTGTGGTTCTTGTGGGCAATTGGCTCTATTATATTGATAAGGTAAACGGAAGCGCATTATATAAAGCACGTCCTGACGGAAGCGAAGTTATAAAACTTGTTCCCAGCGTATGCGCAAACCTTAACTACTATGACGGCTGGCTCTATTACAGCGATCTTTTAAATGGCGGATATCTTATGAAGACTTCCGTTGACGGCTCGCAAACCGTGCCCGTTGCGGCGGCAAACTCGGCGGCCTTTGTGCACGTGCTTGATGAGTGGATCTATTTTGCAAACGCTACCAATAAAAATGCAATTTACAGGGTTCGTCATGACGGCACCGGTGCTCAAGTTATCCTTTCAAGAAATATTACCAACATTTTCTATGATAGCGGAAGTATTTATTATACTCAGGATGCAAGCACAAAGCGCGACCGTATATACAGACTTGATCTTGCAACGTTAAAAACTCAAGTTCTTTTCCCCAACGTTAGGCTTGACAGACCTTTTGTATATAAAGGTCAACTTTGCTACAGAAGATTTTACAGTGATAAAAACTGCCTTACGGTTCCCATAGGTGTTTATGATGAAAGCAAGGCGGCGGTACTTATTCCCACCGCATATAATCAGGTTTGCCCCGGATATAAGTCCTTTGTGTTCACCAACGAAAACGATGCAAACAGTCTTTATATCAAGTTTGAAGGTAAAGAGGAATTTGTAAAACTTTCAAACGATATTATGTGCTCGGAACTTACTTTCCAGGGCGGCTGGCTCTATTATTACGGTCCTGCCGCAGGGGGATACCGTCTTACACGAATGAATATCTATGCAATGAAAAAGCAAAGGCTTTCAGATACGGGAGCATGGGTAAACGATACTTTTGATGCAGAACCCGGTTTTTATGAGATTGTTCAGGCAAGCAGAACGGGAACGGAATTCCCATCACCTTTACCTGACCTTACTCCCATGCCAAGCGAAACTCCCGCAGGTGCAACGCCTTATCCCACGCCTACGCCTTATAATCCGGGAACACCGAATCCTGATGAACCTATTCTTGATAATGCGGAAGGCGGAATCATAACGGCTTCACCTAAACCACCCACAACACCTAAAGCATAACGAATAACACCTGTCTGAAAAGGCAGGTGTTTTTTCACATATTGTTCAATATATTTCTGTTGACGGGAAATGTGAAAAAGAATATAATAGTTAACGTGTTAATTATTAAGGGGTGATTATGTGGCTAAACTTGATCTTAATACCGTTTTAAACAAGTTTATATGTACTGACCGTCAGCATCATACCTTGTTGGAAAAGCAGGTTTCAAAGGGAACGCTTCACAGAAGTCAGCACAGAATACTTTTATACATTTATAAATGTAAAGAAGCGCCTACCCAAAAACAGATCGCAAAAGTTTTTGAGATAAGTTCCGCGGCTGTTGCGGTAATGCTTAAAAAACTTGAATCTTCGGGATATATCAGGCGTGTTGCTGAAAAAAACGATATGCGCTTTAACCGCGTAACCGTAACGGAAAAGGGCGAAAAAACGCTTCTTGAAACAAAGGCGCTTGTTGATAAAGTGGATTCATTTATGTTTAAAAACTTTTCGGATAATGAACTTGAGATTTTCTATAACTGTCTTGAGAAAATACAAAACAATTTAAGCGAATTTGAAAGAAAGGATAATAATAATGAAAAGATGGTTTAAATATATAAAACCCTATCTGCCCGCATTCATACTTGGCCCTTTATGCATGCTGGTGGAAGTTGTGGGCGAAGCCATTATGCCCAAACTTATGGGAAGTATTGTTGACTGTGTTAAAGGTGAAGAAGTTTCGCCTTTTGTTTCTTGGCTTTATACTGTTTTCGGCACAGATAACGGCTTCGTCGTTGCCGCTATGACGGGCATGATTCTCTCGGCAATACTTATGATGATAGGCGGCGTAGGCGGAGCATATTTCGGCGCAAAAGCGTCGGTATATTTTGCATCCGATCTTCGTGCTGACGTATATAAAAAAGTGCAGAAATTTTCTTTTGCCAATATTGATAAGTTTCAGACGGGCTCATTGGTAACAAGGCTTACCAACGATATAACTCAGATACAAAATTTTGTAAATATGCTTTTAAGAATGGCGCTTCGCTCGCCCGGTATGCTTATTGGCGCACTTATAATGGCAATTATTCTTAATGCTAAACTTACTCTTGTTCTTGCAGTAGTTATGCCTTTAATGCTCACGGGAATTTTCCTTATTATAAGAAAAAGTTACCCCAAGTTTTCAGGTATGCAGACGAAAATTGATGCTTTAAACTCAACGGTTCAGGAGAATATTACCAATGTTCGCGTGGTAAAAAGTTTCGTTCGTCAGGATTTTGAAGAAGAAAAATTCGCTTCAGCCAACGGCAACCTTAAAAAAGCAGGTTATGAAGCAATGAACATAATGATCCTTCTTTCGCCTTTAATGAGTTTCTTTATGAACATCACCACCATTGCCGTTTATTGGTTTGGCGGAAATATGGTTGTTGAAGGCAGTATGAGCATCGGCGATCTTTCAGCCTTTATAACCTACATAATGCAGATTCTTTCTTCTTTAATGATGGTTACGATGATGTTTATGAATATGTCCCGTGCGCTGGCATCAGGTAAGCGTATCGGGGAAGTTCTTGATGAAAAGATTGATATTTCCGATGAAACTGCAAATGAAGAACTTGCCGTTACAGACGGTTCTGTTGAGTTTAAAAACGTATCGTTCCGCTATTATAAAAACAGCGAAGGAAAGGTACTTGATAATATAAACGTGTTTATTCCCGCCAAATCAACGGTAGGCATTATCGGCTCAACGGGCTGCGGAAAAACTACTCTTGTTTCGATGATTCCACGTCTTTACGACGTTGATGAAGGCGACGTGCTTATTGACGGCAGAAGCGTTAAAGATTACACTCTTTATAATCTTCGCGATGCAGTTTCCATGGTTTTGCAGAAAAACGTTCTCTTTTCGGGAAGTATTGAAGATAATCTTCGTTGGGGCAATGAAAATGCTTCCATGGAAGAAATAGTAAAGGCTTCCGAAAATGCTCAGGCTGATAAGTTTATTAAAACTTTTAAAGACGGTTATCAGACCGATCTTGATCAGGGCGGAACAAACGTTTCAGGCGGTCAGAAGCAAAGACTTTGTATTGCCCGCGCACTTCTTAAAAAACCAAAGATAATTATTCTTGATGACTCCACAAGCGCCGTAGATACGGCAACGGAAGCGCAGATAAGAAGAACCTTTAATAACGAACTTAAAGATTCAACTAAGATCATCATTGCCCAGAGAATCACTTCCGTTATGGATGCTGATATGATAATCGTTATGGATGAAGGCAAGATTACAGGCTTTGGCACTCACGAAGAATTGCTTAAAAATAATGTTGAATATCAGGAAATTTATTATTCCCAGATGGATAAGGAGGCAACATGAGAAGAACGTTAGAAGACCTCCAAAAACAATATAACAAAGGCGGAAACAAAAATTTGAATCACCGCCAGATGGGCGGCCCCGGCAGGCGCGGCGGTCCAAGAGCAACGGGTAAACCCAAGAACATGGGCGCAACGATAAAAAGACTCCTTTCCTACGTTGCAAAATATAAAGTTCAACTTGTAGGCGTGTTTTTGTTGATACTTGTAACAAGTATTACAAGTGTTATCGCTACGGGACTTATGAGACCGATTGTAAACGAACTTGTTGCCGAAGGTAAAACTGCTTTAGAGCGCATAGCGTATCTTACTCAAACACTTGTTCTTCTTGGCGGAATTTATCTTATAAGTATCGGTTCAACCTATCTTCAGGCAAAACTGATGCTGAAGATATCACAGAACTCCATTGAAAAATTAAGAAACGATCTTTTCCAAAAGTTGCAGACGTTGCCTACAAGGTATTTTGACCAAAATCCTACGGGCGAAGTAATGAGCAGATTCACTAACGATATTGATAACGTTGACATGATGATAAATCAGACCTTAACAAGCACTTTTTCAGGTATCGTTCAACTTATTGCAACTTTCGTTTTAATGCTTACGACAAATATCTGGCTTACGCTTATTACCGTTCTGTTCGTACCCATATTTACTTTGGGCGGCGGACTGATTGCTAAACATTCAAGCAAATACTATTCGGCACAGCAGGCGGCTCTTGGCGCAATGAACGGCTATATTGAGGAAACGGTAAACGGCTCAAAGGTGGTTAAAGTGTTTAACCATGAAGAAGTGTGCAACGAAGAATTTGACCTTTTAAACGGTGATATGCGCGAAAAACTTTTTAAAGCGCAGTTCTTTGGCGGTATTATGGGCCCTATCATGCACAATTTCAGTATGATCTGTTACGGTCTTACCGCAGGTGTAGGCGGCCTTTTATGCCTTGCAGGTATTGCCGATATAGGCGGTGTTACGGTTTTCTGCGGCCTTTCGAAAAACTTTTCAATGCCAATAAATCAGATATCAATGCAGATGAGCACAATTTTCTCGGCGCTTGCAGGTGCTGAACGCGTATTTGCCGTTATGGATGCCGATCCTGAAACAGCAGATAAAGAAGATGCTCTCGTGCCTGAAATTGAAGGACACGTTATTCTTGAAAACGTTACTTTCGGTTACGTGCCCGATAAGATCATTCTTAAAAACATTTCTCTTTATGCAAAACCGGGGCAGAAGATAGCCTTTGTTGGCTCAACGGGCGCAGGCAAAACTACCGTTACAAATCTTCTCAACCGCTTCTACGATATTGAAGAAGGTAAAATTACCATTGACGGTATTGACATTATGGATATCAAGCGCGACGTTTTGCGCCAAAATATTGCAATGGTTTTGCAGGATACTCATCTTTTTACGGGAACGGTTATGGAAAACATCCGTTACGGCAGACTTGATGCAACTGACGAAGAAGTAATTGCCGCCGCAAAAACTGCATCGGCACATTCCTTTATCATGCGCCTTTCCGATGGCTATAACACCATGCTCACAGGCGACGGTGCAAACCTTTCCCAAGGTCAGCGCCAATTGCTTAATATTGCCCGTGCGGCACTTTCAAAGGCGCCTATACTTGTTCTTGACGAGGCAACAAGTTCCGTTGATACCAGAACTGAACGCCACATTGAACACGGCATGGAACGCTTGATGAAGAACCGTACTACTTTTGTTATTGCGCACCGTCTTTCAACTGTACGTAATGCAAACGCCATTATGGTGCTTGAGCAAGGCGAAATCATCGAGCGCGGTACTCACGAAGAACTTTTAAACATGAAAGGAAGATACTATGAACTTTACACGGGAATTAAGGAACTTGACTAAAATATGTTCACTTGCTCTTGTGTGCATATTTCTTTTTGCAGGCTGTCAGGAGAAAACTCTTGATACTCATGAAGACACTTTAAAAGGGGATTTGGAAAGCGTTCAGTTTGAAGAAACGGAAAATCCCACCAACTTTGTAAAGATCGAAATGATGGACGGGGGCATAATTTTAATTGAACTTTATCCTGACGTTGCGCCCATTACCGTTGAGAACTTTAAAAAACTTGTTTCGAAAAATTTCTATGACGGACTTATTTTCCACAGAGTAATTGAAAATTTCGTTATTCAGGCAGGCGATCCTACGGGAACGGGTTATCACGGAAGTGATGAAACCATTAAAGGCGAATTTGGCATTAACGGCTTTTCCAACAATTTAAGCCACGTTCCCGGTGTTATTTCCATGGCGCGCAGCGAGGCTTATGATTCAGCGTCAAGTCAGTTCTTCATCTGCCACGGCGATTGCAGAGAATCTCTTGACGGAAGATATGCAGGGTTCGGTAAAGTCATAGCAGGAATGGATACCGTCGATAAAATTGCAAAAACTTCAACAAGCGCAGGCGATAGACCTATAAAAGATCAGCAGATATCATCAATCAAATTTGTAAATATTACTAAATAACGTTTGCAAAAAAATGGTATATGTTGTAGAATATAATCAACAACTTGAAAGGAAGTATTTTAAATGGATAAGTTTATTATTGAAACAAGCGCACGCCACGTGCACGTATCTCAGGAAGCTCTTGAAACACTTTTCGGTGCAGGCTATACTCTCACACCTAAAAAAGATCTTTCACAGCCCGGTCAGTTCGCTTGCGAAGAGCGCGTTACCGTTGTAGGCACAAAGAAAGAACTTGCAGGCGTAAGCATTTTAGGTCCCGTTCGTCCTGCAACTCAGGTTGAACTTTCCGCAACTGATGCACGTTCAATCGGCGTTGGTATTGCTATTAAGGAATCAGGCGATGTTGCCGGCACACCCGGTTGCAAACTTGTTGGCCCCTGCGGTGAAGTTGAGATTTCCGAAGGCGTTATCGTTGCAAAGCGTCATATACATATGACTCCTGCCGATGCTGAAAAGCTTGGCGTTAAAGATAAAGAAATCGTTGCTGTTAAAGCAGAATCAGCAGAACGCTCCTGCATTTTTGAGGACGTTGTTGTTCGCGTTAGCGAAAAATTCGCTTTAGCAATGCATATTGATACTGATGAATCTAATGCGGCTTATGGTGTTAAGGAAGGCTATATCGTAAAATAATCGCAGCACAAAAAAATCTTGAAACTGCGGTTCATAAGCGATATAAAGCCTCGGTCATTTACGTTTTTGTAAACTCCCTCGGCTTTAATCACTTGTTCACCTGATTTTCAAGTTTTTTTGCACTGCTCTGATTTGTTTAATATTAAACAAGCCACCGAGAAATCGGTGGCTTGTTCTGTGTTGTGCGGAGGATAAAAGCTCAATTACTTACGCTTATGTAAGCGCATTCGCTTTTACCTCCCCACGCCTTGAATTTCGAATTTTGTCGCACTCTGTTGGTGTGTGGTAAATCGGTGTCTTGTTTTTTTTGATATTTATATTCAATAAAAATGGCAGATGTTGACGATGTGAAAAAAATATGATACAATTACTAAAAATATAATATGGGTGATATGTATGACAATAAATGAACTTATAATTGAAAACGGTGTTCTCGTTGACCATGAAATTTCTTCTGAAAAAGAGGCTTGTGTTAATATACCAAACGGAACGATAGCTATTGGCGAAGGCGTTTTCAGCGGATATAAAAACATCAAAGCGGTGATGATTCCCAATGGTGTAACTGTTATCGGGGCACGCGCCTTTCAAAGCTGTAATGGGATTGAAACGATAATTATTCCTGCAAGTGTTAAAAGTATAGGAGAATTTGCTTTTGAATATTGTGAAAACCTTAGTTCTGTTTCTATTTCAAATGGAGTAACGAGGATTGAGGATTTCGCTTTTGCTTATTGTGAAAAATTAAACGCAGTAATCATTCCTGAAACGGTAACTGAAATCGGCAATGGTGCATTTGCATCTTGTGAAAGCATTGCGACGGTAAATGTTCCCGGAAGTGTAAAAACAGTTAAAGAGGGAACCTTTGGTAATTGCACTAACCTTAAACAAGTTTTTTTAGAAGATGGTGTTTTAAATATAGAAGCAGATGCTTTTATTGATTGCCAAAATCTTAATATGATAGTCATTCCTGCAAGCGTTACTGAAATTGCTGACGGTGCTTTTGAGTTTTGTGATAAACTTGTAATCTATGCACAACAAGGAAGTTATGCTGAAAGTTTTGCTAAAGAAAAAGGAATAAAATTTGTTACGTTATAAAAGAAAAACTCCTTATGCCGGATAATCGGCAAGGAGTTTTTTTCTTATAATTTTTTTGGTGGCTGTTTTGGGGTATCGGGATCATCATAAGGGTGATATAACTGATAGTATTCCTTTGAGCATACACAAACGGATGAAAGAAATGTTCCTGTAGAATCATCCCTTGAAAAAGAATTGCCACCGTCATAGGAAGTGTAGGTACTGCCTTTTGCATAGCCTTGACGGTAATGAGTCCAATATAAGTAGCCACGGCGTTCCGCTGCTCTTTTTAAGCGGAAGGGAAATTCAAGAAACGTCTCTCCTTCTAAATATTTATGAAGATTTAAGTCGCTGTAGCCAAGTTGTGATAATGAAAAAAGTTTACTTGTGCGGTCTTTATAGTCGATAGTAACACTTGTGGAATTAAAACATACGTGCCATAAACCACCGTTTTTTTCCGCTATTGAAAATACTGTGGCGATAAGCTCCTCTTGATTAGGATTAGGATGCTTATCAAGAGCGTTATATCTTTTTTGCAAAAGTTGTTGCTGGTCTGCCTTTTTTTCTTCGGGAGTCTTTTCTTTTTTTGAAGAAAATAACTTCACCAAACCAATAACTAATAATACGATAAGTACAATTTCCATAATAAAACTCCAATAAAAAATTCATATGGGATATTATAAACTTTTTTATATAAAAAGTCAAGGAAACATAAGCAGAACACCTTTAGAAATGAAATTAACGAATAACTAAAGGAACTTGTGATACGGGGGCAGAAGTCGGCTTCGTTTGTTTGAATTTGTAATATTTATTCCGTTGTGTAAAAGTTCGTGGGAAACATATGACCGGTGAGGGCACACGTTATGCGCTTATTCCCGATCCTGACAACCACCGCTTGCAGATAGACACGGCACTTACAATGTTCGCTTGCCTTTTTCCTGAATTTTTTGATACGGAAAACTATTTTGCAAGAACAAAAGAATAAAAAGAAATCCTGCACTAATGCAGGATTTCTTTATTCGCTAATTATTTTAAGTTTTACAAGGTTTTCGTCGACTTTCGGAAGATTCTGCCCGTCGATCATGACCTCGCCATGTGAGATCTTTGATTTTAAGGCATTGTATTCATCAAGGGAGAAGCCTTTAAAGAGCCATGTGGCTTCGTATTCGGGCAGATAGATATAGTTGCCGTTCTGCAATCCGAAATAAAGAGTTTTGCCGCCCATTTCCTCGTCCCAAGAGCCTGCAAGCATCATTTCAAGAGTAGCGTCAACGGCTTCTCTTACGCCCTTCATTGAACTTGTAAGGAAAGGATTGTAATCAAGGTTTGCACCTAAATGGGATTGGTCGTTATCTGTGCCGATAATATAGCCCATATTTTCAACGGCTTTTTCTGCACAGCCTGCGGTAAATTCATCGCTTGAAGAAACCATAATAAGTTCGGTGCCTTCTTTATACCAGGCATCAACTGCATTTAAGGCAATTTCTTCGCTTTCGTAGTCGGTTTTATAAGCAATATTTATCTCAATGGAAGCGTTAAGAACTTTTGCCGCATCATTGGCGCCTGCAACAAAGCCGTTCAGGTAATTATTATATGCTTCGGCAGGATGATCGCCCATAAAGCCCAATTTTGTAAAACCGTCTTTTACTGCGCCGAAACCTGCAAGATATCCGCCCTGCTCCTGACGGAACATTACGGTATGAGTGTTGGGTTTAAGTGCGCCGATACTTTCTTCAGAAACGTCAAGGATAACAAATTTAACATCGGGGTGAGATTCCTGCATTGTTTTTATTGCATGAACGAAAACGTCTCCCATGCAGATAACAACGGTTGCCCCGTCCTCAATGGCATACTGAAACTGTTGAACGATTGCTTCATCGGTCATCTCGGCGGGACGGTAGTAACTGTAATTAAGATTATTTGATTCACTGCAGTTTACAACGCCTTCCCAGATAGAAGCGTAATCAAAGTCAACTTCAAGTTCGGTGGTGCCCGTTATCAAAGCAAGCCTGCTCATGGAGCCATCTGCGATTGAAGGATAATCAGGATCGTTTTCCTTACAGCCTGCGCAGGTAAAAAGTGCAAAGCAGGCAATACAGGCAAGAATTTTTATAAATTTATTCATTTGCTTTTTTTACCTTTATTGCAGTCCAAGTATTAAGTGCGCCTTCAATAATAAGCGTAATGCCGATGATAGTTGCAATGTAGTTGATAAACACGTTCTTAAGAATGATAAGAAGCAAGCCTGCAACGATAGTTAAAAGTGCAAAAATAAGTGATATGTACCACAAATTGTAACCTGATTTCTTAATAACCAAAGTGTTTTGGAAATTAACGATACCGTGATAAAGAATTATAATACCAAATGCAACTGCAACAAGATCGGTAACCATATTGGGGGTAAAGATAATGCTTAAACCCAATGCACCGAAAATAAGGCCCGTAAGCAAATTATATTTGGAATCTTCGGGGGTGCGGAAATACTTGATAATATTTATAAGACCAAGTATTGTTGCAACCAAACCTAAGGCAATACATACTATTTCAATGGCAACTGAATGAAAAATCGTTATGAGCACACCTGCAAGAACTGTAAGCAGGGCGGAAAAAATCGGATCAGTAATTATGTTGTTAAAAAAGTTTTTCATGGTATAACCTCCTTAAAAATTTGTATAACTTTTGTATATATACATTATATAACATCAAAAGACGAATGTCAATGTAATATTTTTGTAATAAATGAATTTTTGCAATAATTATGTTGACCAAATCGGTAAAAAAGTGTAAAATTATTAAAAAATGAAAAAGGAAATGAAAATATGCTTACAAGTAAACAACGTGCTAAATTGCGCGGATGCGCCAATAAAATGGATACCATTTTGCAGGTTGGTAAAGATGGAATAAATTATAACCTTGTTCAGCAGGTTGATGATGCTCTTTCTGCCCGCGAACTTATAAAAATGCGTGTTCTTGAAAATTCGCCTTTAACTGCAAGGGAAGCCGCATTCAGATTGGCAGAAGATACCAACAGTGAAAGCGTGCAGATAATCGGCACGCGTTTTGTGCTTTACAGAAGAAATAAAGATAAGGCACAGTATGATGAGATATTGAAAAAATAAAAGACCGAATTCGGTCTTTTTATTTTTCTAAAAAAACTTTGTATGTATCAATTTCTTCGGTTGTATCAATAAGAAACTTTCTTATTGCTTCGTCTTTTTTAAGGAGTTTGCCAACCTTTTTTACGGCTTTTAAAAACTTCGGGTTAAACTCCAGATCGTCATAAAACTCAAGCATTGGGCAAAGGCGTGCACCGCGCAAATCAAACTCAACGTAGATTTTTCCCTTTTCGTCGATTGTTGGGAAAAACGGGAAAATTCTGCAGGCTAAAGGGCGCGTTGAACGGTCGCAGGTGCCGTCGCAAACAACAAGGTTATTATCTTTCTTTTCTAAAGAACTTTCTTCAAAAGGAAAAAGTCTCATTCCCGTATTTTTATCGCCTTTACAGCAGGCGCAGTTGCAAAGTTGACCGCAATCAACGTAAAGGGGAGTAAGATCACCCATTATTTTAAAAACTTTTTTATATAACTTTTTGTAATCCGTTTTCATTTTTTCACCTTCTTGAGATTATAATACCATAAAAAGGTAAAAAAAGACAGAAAAATTTTCTGTCTTTAAATTATTAAACTATCGGATCTTCCCCATCGGGAGTGGCAGTTGCTTCTGCGGTGGGCGTTAAATCAGGAGTCATAGTAGGTTCCGCGGAAGGCGTTAACGTAGGCTCTGCCGTAGCGGTGGGAGCGGGGGTTAACGTGGGCGTAGTTTCAGGGGTGATTTCAGGGGTAACCGTCGGTGTAGCGGTCGCGCCTGAAATAGTGGGAGTAGGTGTTAAATCAGGCGTCAAAGTAGGTTCTGTCGTTATTTCAGGGGTAATTTCAGGCGTTAACGTAGGTGTAGGTTCTGCCATGGGGGCGGAATCTGCAATGGTCGTTACGGTAATATTTCCCTGAATATAGTAAGCATCAGTCTGACCGTTTCTGTATGCTTCGTAGTGGCTTGAAGTGCCCCAATGGGGGATAAATTCTATTACTGAATATTTTTCAAAGGTAATACTAAAGGTAAATGGATTTTCTATCTGAACGGTGTGATAAGTTTCACCGTTTATTTCAACTACGCTGAAACCGTGCTGGGCGGTTCCGGTAGGAGTAAGCGTAAATGAATAAGTTCCTGCATTGAGGGCAGCGGAATAACAGTTATTATCAACGGAAAATGTTACGGGTTGACTTGAACCGTCAACAGCGGAAACCGCCAAGGTGTAATTTGCGGTTTTTACCCGATTGAGAGTTGAAGCAACTGTCGAAGAGAAATATGCATATGCGGTAATACTCATTGCAACAAGACATACTATAATGGATATTACCGTAACAGTAATATGTGCGAACAAAACTTTTTCCCGAACTTTTCCGTTTTTTGGCACGTGGAAAAATTCGTTATATAAATTTTTCAAAGGAATCCTCCTTTCGGAACAGGGAATAATTATTTCTTTTGCTGATCTGCCTTTATGATGACGCCAAGTTCAACGTAAGGCTGATTATCGCGATAGTTGGCTACGTTGCCTACTTCTTCAGGCATACGGACTATGATCGCCATATAAACCGAATCACCTGCATTAAGGGGGGCAGAATCGGTGGTATAATTGTTAAGTGGCATTTGCGCAAAGTTCTTGGCTTTTTCATGGGTTTTGAGCATTTCTTCCAATTCATCAGAAGAATTTGCAGTTACGATACCGAACATAAGATGTTCCTGCAAATAGAAAGTTCCGCCGAAAACGTTGGTACCGGGAACATAATTTCTAACGCTTACTGCCGTTTTAAAGTCAAAGGGAACGGTTCCCTTATTTTCTATTTTCAAATATACGATCTGAACGTAACCGGGCTCATAAAGAGCCTTTTCATCGAAAATTTTCGTATTCGTTTCAATTTCCTTATAACTTCCGTCAGGCTGTTTTTGGGAAACTGAAAGATCAAATTCGCCAAAGTGGAAGATGTTTATTACCTCTTCGTCTGTATCGGCAAACCACGCAAGAGAAGTGCCTGCGCCTAAAACTGACCATAGGAATATGGCGCATAGACTTAGCACAAGGGCAATTTTTTTGTAATTTATCTTTTTGGGGGTTGACACACCTGAAGTCTCCTTGATATTATTTTTGTGAGGTTTCTTTTATAAATGACGATCAATAACAATAAGCAAACAGAAAATGATATTATCCACCACAGATAAGATTGCGCAAAATCTCCTGTGGGTTTGGGATCGCTTGAATCAATGGGAAGTTCCTCTATCTTAAATTCCCAATCAAGATATCCGATCTCGTTCTGATACTTGTTGTCAAGTTCTTTTGGAACGTCAAGAATAACGTTAAGATTCACTTCACCGCCTGAATAAAGCGTGCCTAAAAGAACCCAATCGGAGAGTTGGGCAGGTTCGCTGGCGGCGGCATCGAACATATAAGCCATTTTGTTATCGGCGCTTTTCTCAACCTTAAGGTTAAGTTGAGAAAGAAATTCTTTTGAATTTTCATGGGCGCCCAACGAGCGCATATAGATCTTAACTTTTACTTTGTTTGATTTTTCGTTTCTTACGGTAATAGGCTGAGTAAGTGAATCACCGGGCATCACGCCTTTAAAATTATCAAAAAGGTCGGTGGGCGAATAATTACTGCCTTTTAAGAATATAAATTCTTTAGAATTACCGTTATATATGACCGAACTATTGTCGGCCAACACCTTGGCCGCAGGTGAAAGGAAAAAGATAGAGATAAAGATAAAGGTAAAGATAAGGGAAATTGTTTTTTTCATAAATAATTCCCCCTTATTCCTGCGGCCAGCCAATGGCTGTGAAGGTGTTGCCTGCTGTGATAGGATTATTTTCACTTTGAACTGCCTGGGCAACAACGGTCAGCGTAAGAACTTTGCCGATATATCGGTTATCCACGTTTTTGCCTACAATTTCAACTTGTGAAAATACGTATTCGGTAGTTTTTTCAGGCTCAACTACATCTTTATAGTAGTACCAGCCATCATGAAACTGCCAGAACTCTTCATTTATATTAAGCTTGAAGCAATCATCGGAAGAAAGGGCAAGGGAATTGATTCCGTCAATTATTTTAACCCTTAAGTAGAATGGATGTTCGCAGTCATTTTCGACGGTTACTTCTTTGCTTACTATATCACCGGGAACGATATAAACACCGTTTTCGGGAAATTCTTCTCCGCTATCGGTTGTTTCATGAATAATAAGTCGCAAATTGCCGGAGGTTACAACGTTGGTTGCTTTGCCTACTGTTGAATAGTAAGCAAGGGTACCTTGTGTAATTAGCGTCAATAATATGGCGACCATGGAAATTACTGCCATTTTAATTTTTACTTTATTAAACATTCGTTACCTCCTTTTATTATTCTCTCGGTAATCAAAGGACATAAAACGTTTCATATCCTTTGATTACCGTGCTATTCTTAAAGAATAGCGCGGTTAATTTTTTTAGTTTTCCCAATCCCAATCGTCGGGAGCCATTGTGGTGTTTTTAATATAACCACTGTTGTTTGTATAAGTTTTTGTGCCGTTACTATATGTTAAATTATTGTGATTGAAATAATATTTTGTTTTTGGAGTAGTAGTGTGATATGAAGTTGATACAACTTGTGCTGCCCCGTTAATAACAGTGTTTTCAACATATAAATAAGCATTGCAGTAAATGCCTGAACCGGTTATTACCTCATTATTGGCATTTACGTAAAATGCTGCATTGTTAAAGCCTGCACCTGTGTTTTTATAAACTATTAAATCAGAACATTTTACTTTTGAACGGCGAATGGATTGAACAGCACCAACGTCTTTGTTCTTTGTTGTTGCGCCAACTTTTACATTAAGATAAAGGTTTTGAATTGTTACTTCTATGTATTCTTCGCCTGAACCGTTGCAGTTAAAAAGATGCTGTGCAGATCCGGATTCTCTTACTATTTCTATATCTTCCTTATCGCCAAGACCGATAATATCCATGCTCTTTGGAACGGTTATGGTTGTTGCTTCGTTATAAGTACCGGGTAAAATAAATAACGTTTTTGCACCGGGCATAAGGCAACGTGAATCTGTATCGGCAATGGTTGCTTTATACAAGTTACCGCTTACATTTTCCTTAACAGTATAGTTATTATTTTCTGCTACGTAACCGTTGCCATCGTCAACGATAAGAGTGGTTGCTCTTTCTGCAACGATATACTTGGTTTTGCCGTCCTGAACGTAGTTGATTGCGATATATTCAGAGTCTTCGTCGTCAAGAGTTTCGTCAAACTTTGTAGGGTTTTCGGTAAAAATTCCGCCTACGATCTTGTTGCTTTCAACAACTGCATCTTCGCTTACGTCTTTGTAGTTTTTATAGGTGATAGCGAAGGGACTGAAAGAATCTGTTACAAAGTGAACGATGCCGTTTGAGTAATCAAAAGTAATGGGTGAACCGTTGTGGGTTACTTCTGTGATGTTGAGAAGAGTTCCTACTTCAACGTAAACGTCATAGAGAACGCCTGCTTCGGGCTCAACTTCATCACCGTCAAGCATAAGAGCAACGTCAAAGGAAAGTTCTGTTTCGTTTTCCGCGTTGGTTAAGAACTTTTCGTTGGTTACTTCAACTGAATACTGACCGTCCTCTGCTTCTTCAGGAATTTCAACGGTATATTTTCCAACGGTAAGAGAAGTTTCGGAATTATCCTTTTTCTCTGCGGTTACAAGGGGATATTCAGCGCCTTCATCGTAGGAATTATCAAAAGTATCTTCTTCAAAATCGAGCTGTGTTGCAAAAAGTTTGATCTTAAAGGAAGAACCGATTTCTTTATCCTGATAATCATTACCTGCGCTTTCCTGCATCTTAAGAGCAAGAGTAACAATGTCTGCCTGACCTTCTTCAAGAGTGCCTGCGCCTGACTGCTCAAAACCTGCAAGAACCTGAGTTAATGTGCCGAGTTTTGTAAGATTGGATAAATCTGCGCGGTCTTCAACCTGCTGTGCGGGATCGATGTAATAAACGTCGATAACGTCGCTAAGGTCGGAAACGGTGCCTGTAGCCTCAATGCTCAACTGATATTTAAGAGCAAGAGTGCCATCGTTTGCAATCTTTATGTGGCGGACTGCAACGTAACCGGGTTCCCAATTTGCATAGTCGAAGATTGCTCCTTCAGAAGCATCTTTCCAATTTGCAGAGGCAACGTCTTCTTTACCGTCTGCCCATTCAAAAGTTACATTCAACGTACCTGATGTAATGACGTTGCCCGTTGAAGTAACGGAATCAGTGAACCAGGCGTAAGTTGAGCCAATAAGCATTGAACAACACATAACAAGAGCCAGAATGCTTAAAAGCAATGCACGTTTAGTACCTTTTTTCTGTGTCATATTCTTATGACCTCCTTTATTTTGTTTGTGCCTTTCGGCAAGCAAAAGACATAAAACATTTTATATCCTTTGCTTGCCGACCGAAAAGTTTCGGTCGGCTGATTAAATTAAACGTTTTTATTGAAGCTGTCAGCACCGATAAGAGTGTAGGAACCTGTAGGTGCGGGAGGCTGATTTGCATCGTTATCCCAATCACCTGCAGAAACAACAACTTCATAGCCGAAATCATTGGTTGCGGTAAAGGAATTTGTGCCTTCAAAAGTTGCGGTGTAACCGGATGCGGTCATGTTGCGGATAAGCACGGGAACGAAAGCATTTACTGTGCAATCCTTAACTGTAAGAGCGTAATTATTTACTGCGCCCTTATGACGGATACCGTAGCCACCGTCAACAACTGATTCAACTTCACAACCTTCAACAATAGCATTCATGGTATTGTTAAGTGAAATACCGTTCTTGCCGTTGATAACTTTTGAATCGTAAACTGCAACCGTTGAGCCACAGCTTTCGGCAAGAAGAAGTGAATGCATATTGGTTGCAGTACAATTCTTAACCGTAATGTTGTAAGCCTGCTGAACTGTGATACTAACTGCAGTATTAACTGCTTCGCCTGATGCGGTGAAGGTGCAGTTTTCGATTGTTACATTATGTGCATAACGCCAGAAAGAACCATTTGAAGAATCTGCTGACCAGATAAATGCATTGTCTTTTGTGCTTGTTTTAAAGTTGATGTTCTTGATTAAAAGACTATCATCATCAGCACCGTCATTATCAGAGTTGCCCTTGAGTTTAAGTTGACCGTCATAGGTATAACCGTTGCCGTTAATGATAATGTTATTATCTGCATCACCGGGTTGGTTTACAATGGCTTCGCCTGAAATATTGGAAGTAAAGAAGATAAGTGTATTATCAACGGGATCTGTAAGAGCATTGTTTAAAGTGGAAATAGAAGATGCTTTTTCACCATAAACGCGCACACCGTTGATATAAACGGGGGTATTGCCGTATTCAGCACCCATTGCGGTAAATACTCTTGTAGCAACGTCATCATTTTTTACGTAGAAGGTAATGTTACTTACGTTGGGATTGTTTGATTCGTTGTTGCAGAACCAAGTTGAATTTCTGCCATTAAGTGTGGAAGGAATGAAAGTTACGTCGTCACCGTTAAGGTAAACAGTTCTAAGATTTGGGCATCCGCGGAAAGCATAACCCTGAATTGAAGTGTTACCTTCAATAATTACTGTTTCAATCTTGGAAGCACCGAAAGCGGTTTCACCGATAGTTTCAACGTTTGCAGGAATAGTGATCTCTTTAATATAAGCTTTTTGGAAAGCGTTATCCTCGATAACCTTAACGGTTGAAGGAATTACAACTTCTTTAAGAGCTCTTGCATCTCTGAAAGCACGGCTGTCGATCTTTTCAAGACCTTCGTTAAGAACAACTTTCTCAACGGTTGTTGAGGTATCGAATGCACGACCAAGTGATTCTACGGTTTCGGGAAGAACAACAGTTTTAACGTTTGCATATGAGAAAGCATAGTTGCCAAGAGCAGTTGTGCCTTCTTTAACGGTGTATTCTTCTGCAGTAACATCACTTGCATCGGTAAGAGTTATATCACCGTTATCATTATAGAAGTAAACTGCGCCTGCTTCGTCGGTTTCATATTTACCGCCGAAAAGGTAGGTGAACGTTCCGATATCTATGTATCTGCCGGTCTCTACGTTGTGTGAATTGCCGTTTGATTCGGAAGGTGCTTCAGTTTCAAAGAGACGGAGTGTAACGGTAAGAGTTGTGCCTGCATTTTCACCGGTAAGGTCTTTAGCACCGCAAAGGAAGCCTGTGCCGTCATTACCTAATGAGCAGATTTCGTCATAGTTAACTGATTCGCCTAAAAGAAGTTCAACAAGACGGATCTGTGTGCCTGCTTTAACAACTTCACTGCCTGAAGTGAAGCCGATCCATGCACCGTCAAGACCTACAATTTGATCATATAACTTATAGTATCCTGCAAGCATCATGCTGTTTGCGGGAACGTCTCTATCAGCGGAAACAACGTAATCTGCGTGCCAATACTGATAAGGTGAGTTGCCGTCAATGGTATCATAGTCTTCGGTGGGAAGGAACTGATAGCCTGTGTCAAGAGTATAATCGCCCATGCCTTCTACTTTAATACTAAGATTTTTGGGAGCAATTCTCTTAACGATAGCGTTAGGTGTTTCCTGAGCGGGGAACAAGGAATCGTCATCATAAGTGTTATCAAAGGTATCACTTTCGGATTCCAACTGTGTTGCAAAGAGACGGATTGAGAAATCTGTTCCGATTTCAAGACCCTGATACTCGTTGCCTGCTGACTCCTGCATCTTGAAAGCAACGGTTATCATCTTTGAATTGCCTGCTTCAAGTTCACCGTAAGTCTTTGAGATAAATGAGTTTACGCCCTGAGAAGCACCTTCGCCAAAGTTGTTGTTAATTACTTCTGCTAAAGTACCGATTCTGTTGGCAGGGGTAAAACTTGCGCGGGTAACCTGAACGGCTGAATCAAAGAAGTAAACGTCAATAACGTCAGCAAGTTCAGTAACGATGCCGTTGGAAAGGATCTGCATCTGATATTTGAATGCAAGTGAACCAATATTTTCCACCTTAAGGTGTTTAGCATCAATGTAACCGGGTTCCCATTTGTCATAGTTGAAGATTGCAACGTTGCTTGCATCATTCCAAACGGTGGAAGTTGAATTGGGATCAAGATCACCGTCGGCATACTTAAGCGCGATCTTCAAAGTACCGGATTTAATGATATTACCCGTTGAAGTAACGGAATCAGTAAACCAGGCATAAGTTGAGCCAATAAGCATTGAGCAACACATAACAAGTGCCAAAACGCTTAAAAGCAATGCACGTTTAGTGCCTTTTTTCTGTGTCATATTCTTATGACCTCCTTTGTTATTTTTACCATGCGGTAATCAAAAGGCATAAAATTTTTATACCCTTTGATTACCGCCCGCTTCCTAAAAAAGAAGCGGAACGGATTTTTGTTTATCAGTAATTAGTTTGCAAGGGTAACGGTTCTGTCGGCAGCTTTTATATAATGAGCGCCGTCAAGATAAACATCGCTTGCAGTGCCGGTGTATTCAACTCCGTTAACGGTAGTTGTAACGCCTGCCTTCATATCCTTGATTCTCCAAAGACCGCTGAAGCCACCGTCAAAAGTATTGGTGCCTTCAAGTTTTAAGGTGTAATTTGCACCGCATGCACCGTCGATTTCAATTGCAGCAGTGTTCTGACCTGCAACTGCCCAAGCAGTTCTGCCATCACCGCCGTGGAAACGGCTATTCTTTACGGTAAGAGTTTGATCTCCGCTACCACCGTAGTCGCTATACATAATCAAAGCGTGACCTTGTGTATAGAAATCGCAGTCATCAACTACAACGTCACCGTCATAAATGTAGGTGTAACGCATAGCTGATTTAGCAGCATCGTCATCATTATCAAATACACACTTTATAAAAGTAGTATTACCGTAAATGTATTGCTGACCAATGATCGTGCAGCCGATGTAGGTCATTGTAGGATTATTGATATATGCCGCATAATAAGCGCCATCTTCAAAGGTAACTGTTACGTTTTCCAATGTAACGTCACAGTTGGTTAAGCCCATATGATCGTGTGAAGAACTTAAAGCATTTGTAATGCTGATAACAGCATCCTTGCTGCCGATAAGATGGATCTTCTTGTTGGAAGAGGTAAGAACGTTATCGTAATTTCCGTCAGCCAAAACAGCAGTTACTTCTGTTTCAGCGCTGTTTAAAAGTGCTGATAATTCTGCTTTATTGTTAACTTTCACACCCTTAATAACGGTGTAAGTACCGTCAGCATTTTCAACTACGGTATAGCCGTCAGCAAGGGGATGCTGCATGTGGTTGCCGTTAACTGTGGTGTCGGTATATGTACCGCCATAAACGTTAACAAGATCTTTGCTATAACCCATATAGTTCTGGAAAATACCACTCTGTCCAACTTCTCCGGCATAACTAAAGTTACCGCCGTAAATAGCAATATTTGCACCTGCGGGACAAATTACGCTTGCACCGGTATCTTTGCCTGCTGCATAATCAAGGGCAAAGTTACCGTCGTTAATGGTAATAGCAGCATTAGTTTTACCGTAAATAACGTGAGCAGTAAGAACACGAGTACCAAGCGCATCGGTTACTGTTAAGTTACCGCCATTGATAATGGTTTCGCCTGAAACGTTTAATACACCGCGGTCACTTGTGATAGAAGTACCGTCTTCAATAATAAGTTTTCCGGTGGAGTAGATTGCATAATCAGGATAACCTGTAGTACCAATGGGAGCACCTACGTAGTTACCGCCATCAAGTGTTAAAGTACCGTTGTTGGTAATAAGAGCACCACCGTTTGTTTCGGTGTTAGTAATTAAAGTATCGTCATCACCAACGATTGTAAGAGTACCGTTATTTACTATCATGGCACCTGCATCTTTTGCTGTTGCAGCAGTAATATCTTTACCGTTCATATCAAGAGCAACAGTTATATTTGCAGGGATTGTAAGGGCGGAAGTAAGAGCGATATCATTCATTACCTTATAAGTACCGCCGTTAGCAAGAGCAGCGATAAGTGAAGCTTCTGTGCTGATCTCACCGTCATAATCTGCGAAGATATCGTAGTCTTTATCGAAAGAATCTTCTTCAGAGTTAAGCTGTGTTGCGAAGATCTGAATATCGAAAAGACCGCCAAGATCCTTGCCCTGATAGTCGTTGCCTGCTGATTCCTGCATCTTAAGAGCGATACCGAGGTAAGCAGATTCATCTTCTAAAAGAGTGCCGAAAGTTGTTTCTTCGATGGTGTTTACGAAGCTCTTAAGCGTGCCTACTTTCCTGTAGTTTTCAAGAGCACGTGTGGGATACTTAACTGTATTTGCAGCTTCAGCATCGGATAAAACACCGTAGGGAAGAACGTAAACGTCAATAACGTCAGCAAGGATCGAAAGTTCTTGTGAAGTTACGATCTTTGCAACCCACTTAAGAGCAAGTGAGCCTTCGTTTTCAACCTTAAGAACCTTAACTTCGGTGTAACCGGGTTCCCAATTTGAGTAGTTGAAAAGAGCCGTCTTATCTTCCTTGATTGAATTCCAAGCGCCGGTAGCCTTATCAAGTAATTCAAGGTCAAGGGTAAGAGTACCTGACTGAATCTT
>JAZQII010000087.1:0-39095 GCA_045541035.1 Clostridia bacterium
GTTTTTCCGAAAAAACGTAAATATTTTTTTCAAGGCAACGTTTGGTGAACTTAGCATTAAGATCAAATCTTGTGTTGATAATAGCTATTTCAGGCTCTTTTTTTAAAATTTCGTCAAAGTCATTATAAATCTCTCCGAAAATACCGTTTTTCTCAAGAGTTTCCTTAACAATTTCAACGTTTTCACCCTGAAATCCGGGACAAATTCCCACAACAGTATGATTTTTTAGTTCGTTAAGGGCATACGCCCAATGTCCCGAAGCACCTATAATGGCTATTTTCATCTTAATCCCTCAAATATAGAATAATTTTTCATATCAATTATTTTTTCAGGCTTATATAATGACGGCATTACGTTACTTTCAAAGGCTTCAACGAGCATTTTTGAAAGGTTTTCAACACATTTTACGTCATCTTTTACTATAACGTTGTCAAATTTTTGAACCCTATAAAATTGACTTATCGCATTTATACATTTTAAATGGGGAAGTGCCGTATCAACGGTGCATACGGGCTTTTTTAAACCTGAAAAAACATCAAGAGCGTACCATATTTTCTTAAACCGATCCTTATAGGTTGCGCCGTACTCAATTTTAGTTCCGTCAGACATAAGAGCATAAACAGAATTATCCCCGTCGTCTTCTGAAATATATATTTTTGCCTCTTCAAAGTTAAAAACAATTAACGGATTGATATTTTCTTCCGTCGCATGGCTTGCTGTAAATTTTAAAGAAACGTCGTTTTTTATTTTTACTTCAATGAAGGCAGTATCATAAGTTTCGATATCATTTGCGCGGTACACACTTGCCCCTAAAAATTCAGGCTCAGCAGATTTTTCCAAAGAATCTCCTGCAAGAAAGAACATATTATGAAGATAATGGGCACAAGCATTCATGGCAATACTGTCTAAAACCCAATTTTCGTCAATTTTTGCTTTCGCCGCCCAAGGACGTGCAAAATACTGACTGTTTCTGGGCCAGGAAACGGTTGTATATGCGCTTTCAAGATTACCGAATTTTCCTGATAAAATATCTTTTTTTAAATCTAAAATTGCAGGGGCATGGGAAAGCTGAAAGCCTATATGTAAATTTTTACCCGTTTTTTGAGCACATTCTTTCATTTTCTGTGCATCTTGAAGCGTGGGCGCAATAGGTTTTTCACATAAAACGTCACTACCGTTTTCCATTGCGCAGATACATTGTTCTTTATGCAAATGAATGGGCGTTGAAATTACTGCAATATCTGCCTTATTTTCCTTGTAAAAATCAGAAATATCCGTAAATACGGGGATATTTTTACTTAAAACAGTATCTTTTACGGGACTGTTCTCAAAAAACGGTTCAACTATTCCAACCACCTTGGCATTATGTTTTTCTGCATTTTCAAGAACTTCGCCCGCTATAAGTCCGCCGTATCCGCCAACACCTACAAGTAAAACCAAAATCATTTTATATACTTCCTATTTTCATTAAAATCCATAACGAGAGTTTTATCACTGTTTTTAACATAAATTACGCCCTCGCCCCATTTTGCCTGAATCCAATCCGAATTATGAACATGGGTATATGGGTATTTTTCGGGAGCGTGTACGTACCCGTTGCTGTTTTTATCAATAAACAACCCGTCAAATTCAAGATACATTTTATCTTTATCGAAGATTTTTGGCATATTTCTATATTTTTGAATAAATTCATCAAAATCTTCGCCAACTTCAACGCGGCACACATAAGCATTCTTTCTTCCTTGTGAAATAAGTTCGCTTTCTTTGATGTCAATGGTGTAGGGATTGACTACGTGTACGTACACGTTCACATTGCCTTTCCTTAAAAACAGATCGTTTTCCATTTTTTCCACTCTATCAAACTTTTCAAGTTCAAGGAACATATGTGTATATTCAAGTTTATCTTCTTTTTCAATATCGTAAATTGTAAGAAGCGTATTTTTATTGGCATAAGCCTTTGAACAGCAACAGTCAAGGTCGCCCGTCCAATGGCGGTGCTGATCGGTCAATCCCGGATGATGGGAAAAAATCTTTGTTGAATCATTTTCATCTGCGCCGGGAATAGTCAATGACCACTCTACCTGCTGATGATGGGCATAAACGTAATCTTCCGTTTCATCTACGGGATAATCATCCTGATGATTGATTGCTCCTAAACTGTAATCATCAGATAAATATGTATATTTGGAAATACTTCCTGCATTAAGCAGTTTCTCTATATGAGCCCAATCAGGAGTATCTGTGCGCCAGGCATACATTGAATGAAGATGCTTTTGTTCAAAAACTTCACAAGGATATTTGCGATTAACGTATGCATCAACAATAAATTCATCAGGTGCATGCTTTACAAGTGCTAAAATAGCATGGTTTCTCGGCACCATATCAACAAAAATCTTTTTAATGCCTTCTGTTGAGTGGCACCCGACAGCGTTAAAGGAATACGTTCTTCCTGCACCGCCTGCAAAGTATCCGTTTTTATCCAGATTATTTAGCGCTTCTATTAAAAGAAGATCCAATCCCATCTGCGCCATGTTTTTAAGTTCTTTATCCTGAACGTAGTGCTGAAGCATGGCACACATAAACATATCTTCATATAAATATGCAGATGTAAATTCGCCTACACCGTACTTGGCGCGGAACTGAATGAACTCTGATATATACTTTTTATCAGTTTTAAGCACCTCTTCGGCAGTCATATCAAACTGTTTAAAGTCTTCCTTATAAAACTGTGCGGCAAGATATCGTGCGGCACGCATCATAAATACGTGATTTTCACTTCCGTACATACTTGTAAAATCACGTTCAAGGAAAAATCTTTTTACAAGAGTTTTTGTTTCTTCCGTTAATTTATCATACACTTCATAAAGGGCAACACAAAGACGGATTGCCGCAAAATCGTTTTCCCCGCGAACGTCACGATCAAAAGGATGGGGAAGATCCATATAAAGTGCCGTTCTTTTAATATGCTCCATTGCTTCATCAACGCTTTTATCGTTCATTAAATGGACAATGGAAATAACAGAATATATGTCTTGCTGTTCATCTTCTGAAATATTCAAAGATTCAATAATTGCTCTGTGCTTTTTTAAAAGCTCATCATAATCGCGTTTCATAAAAACCCTCCTTTTATCGGGAATATTATACTCTTGTTATATACACAATACAATGGTATTTTTTGCTATCAAATATGTAAAAATTGCTAATGTTCCCAATACTTTCTATCAAGATTTCTGAAGCTTATTGCAAGGGCAAGATGCTTGGCGTTAATGTTTTCGGATTCCTTAAGATCCGCAATAGTACGGGCAACTTTCAAGATTCTGTTATATCCGCGAGCCGACATATTAAGATTTTTAAATGCCTGACTTATAAGTGCCTGAGATGCAGCATCAAGTGGGCAATATTTGTTTATCATATCGGAAGTCATCTGTGCGTTACAATGTATGCCCGTGCCTAAAAAGCGCTTTTCCTGAATTTCACGTGCTTTTTGCACGCGCTTACGGATATCTTCAGACGGTTCGGCAAGATCATCGCCTGAAAGTTCTTCATAACTTACCGCATCAACTTCAACCTGAAGATCAATTCTGTCTAAAAGAGGTCCTGATATTTTCGAAAGATACTTTTGTATTGCGCCGGGTGTGCAGGTGCACCTGTTGACCTTTGAGCCGTAATTTCCGCAAGGGCAGGGGTTCATACTTGCAACGAGCATGAAGTTTGCAGGATATTCTGCCGTTGTCTGCACACGGGAAACGGTTATTTTGCCGTCTTCAAGAGGCTGACGTAACGCTTCAAGAGCATTTCTGTTATATTCGGGAAGTTCATCTAAAAACAAAACGCCGTTATGGGCAAGAGATACTTCCCCCGGTTTTGCCTTTTGTCCGCCGCCTGAAAGCGCCGCCATAGATGCGGTGTGATGGGGTGCGCGGAAAGGTCGTTTTGAAACTATTCCGTTTTCAAGGGTTCCCGAAACGGAATGAATTTTTGTTACTTCAAGTGCTTCTTCAAAAGTAAGTTCAGGTAAAATTGAGGGAATTGCGCGGGCAATCATGGTTTTTCCCGATCCGGGCGGGCCGATAAGAATTAAATTATGCCCTCCTGCGGCAGCAATTTCAGAAGCAAGTTTTGCCGTCGTCTGCCCTTTTATATACTTAAAATCTGCGCCTGAAAAGCGTTCTTCGCCAAACTTATCAAAAGATTTATGCTCAACTTTGTCAACTACCGCACCGTCTCTGAAATGAGCAACAAGTGCTTGCAAATTTTTAGGAACAAAGGCTTCAATTCCTTCAATATAACTTGCTTCTTCGCCATTTTCACGGGAGATAAAAAACTCCGTTGTGCCTTCTTGCAAAGCGGAAATAAGCATAGGCGTTACACCGCGGACACCTTTAATTTCACCGCTTAAAGAAAGTTCGCCTAAAAATGCCGCTTTGCTCATGGAAACTGTGGGTATCTGCTTTGTTGCCGCCAATATTCCCACCGCAATGGGAAGATCGTAAACGGGGCCTTCTTTTTTTATATCGGCAGGAGCAAGGTTTACGGTAATTCTGCCCATGGGAAACACAAGTCCCGAATTTTTTATGGCAGACCGAACACGCTCCTTTGACTCTTTGACGGCAGTATCGGGAAGACCTACTATTTCAAAGGAAGGAAGCCCTTGCGAAACATCACATTCCACCGTAACAGAAAAGCCTTCTATACCGTAAATTCCCAAACTTTTGATTTTTGCTAACATTTTTTCATATCCTTTAAAGTAATATATGGTTATTATATCACAGCAAAGAATAAAATGGAAGAAGTTTTGTTTTACTTTTACACCTTTTTGTGGTAAAATAATACTGATTATTTATAACTATATACTTGTTTATATTATATATGGAGGTCTATGATGGACGAAAAACAAATTTTAGAGGGTATATCCCGAAAATTAAAAGGCAATTTCGGTGTTAGCGTTGATAACGCTTCCAAGTTACAACTTTATAAAGCCGTTTCAAGCCTTGCCCGCGATCAGATCATGGAACAATGGATCGAAACAAACAAGAAGATGGAGAAAAACAAAAATAAAGTTGTTTATTATCTTTCCCTTGAATTTTTGATGGGTAAATTTTTAGGTGCAAACCTTATTGCTTTAGGCGAATATTCTAACTTTAAAAAAGCATTGAAAAAAATCAATGTAGAACTTGAAGATTTAGAGGATATCGAGCAGGATGCAGGACTTGGCAACGGCGGTCTTGGCCGACTTGCCGCTTGCTTTTTAGATTCTTTGTCTTCGCTTTCCTTGCCTGCTATCGGTTGCGGTATCCGCTACGATTACGGTCTGTTCCGCCAGAAAATCGTTGACGGTATGCAGATCGAGATGCCCGATAACTGGCTTGCCGACGGTTGCGCATGGGAAATTCCCCACAACGAGGAACAATACGAGATCTGTTTTAACGGTAACGTCGTTGAATATTTTGATGAATCGGGCAAAATGTGGCATAAAACCGAAAACTGCAACAAAGTTCTTGCCGTACCTTTTGATATTCCCATCTGCGGCGGCAAAAACGGCATCGTAAACACATTAAAAATCTGGTCAGCACGTTCTCCCGTTTATTTTGATATGTCATATTTCGGTCAGGGTGATTATATCCGCGCTTCTCAGGAAAAAGAACTTGCCGAAACAATCTCGCGTGTTCTTTATCCCAACGATTCCCATAATAACGGAAAAAGTTTAAGATTAAAACAGCAGTATTTCTTTACTTCTGCAACACTTCAATATATGCTTGCACGTCATAAACGTCTTGGCTTACCCGTTGAAAAACTTCACGAGTACGTTGCTGTTCAGATAAACGATACTCACCCTGCCATAGGTATTGCAGAACTTATGCGCCTTTTAGTTGATAATGAAGGCTTTGGTTGGGACGATGCATGGGAAATCTGCCAAAAAGTTTTCTCATACACAAACCACACCATTATGTGGGAGGCTCTTGAAAAATGGCCTGCTTACTTAATGGAAAATCTTTTGCCCAGAATTTATCAGATCATCTGTGAAATCGATAAGCGTTTCCGCGAAAAAGCCTATAAGATCTATCCTTGGGACGATAACAAGGTTAATTCCATTGCGCCTTTGGCATATTCTCAGATCAACATGGCAAACCTTTGCTTATCATGCTGCCACAAGGTAAACGGCGTTGCAGGCTTGCACACGGAAATTTTAAGAAACAGTCTGTTTAAAGATCATCAGCCGTTAAATCCTCAACAACTTATGAACGTTACAAACGGCGTAACACCTCGCCGTTGGCTTCTTCAGGCTAACCCCTTATTAAGCGAACTTATAACGAAAACGCTTAAAACCGACAGTTGGCCCACAGATATGAAACTTGTTGCCGCCCTTGAAGAAAAGGCAAAAGACCAAAAATTTGCCGAAAAATTCATGGCGATAAAGCGCGAAAACAAGGTAAGATTGGCAAAATATATCAAAAAGCACAATAATATCGACGTTGATCCCGATTCAATTTTCGATATTCAGGTAAAGCGTTTACACGAATATAAGCGTCAGATGCTTAACGTATTGAAGATTTTATATCTGTATTTTGATATTAAGGAAAATCACAACACACACACTCCCGCAACGTTTATTTTCGGTGCAAAGGCTTCCCCCGGATACGTTCGCGCAAAACAGATCATTACTCTTATTAACTCCGTTGCCGACCTTGTAAATAATGATCCTGACGTAAACAAGATCTTAAAGGTAGTGTTTATTGAAAATTATTCCGTTTCAAATGCACAGTTATTGATGCCTGCTTGTGATATTTCCGAGCAGATCTCAATGGCAGGTAAAGAAGCATCAGGTACGGGCAATATGAAGTTTATGATGAACGGCGCCCTTACGTTAGGCACGTTAGACGGCGCAAACGTTGAAATGCACGATATTTTAGGTGACGAAAACATTTATATTTTCGGTCTTCGTGCTAATGAAACAGAAGCACTTTCAATTCCCGGTGTATATAAACCCATGGATTACTATAATCAGAACGCAATGCTCCGCCGTGTTGTTGATTCTTTGGCTGACGGCACTTTGCGTGGCGACGTTCAGAGCATAAAGAATTATCTTTTAGACGGCGACGGCGGAAATGCAGATCCCTATCTGTGCCTTGCCGATTTTGCTTCTTATATTGAGGCATACGAAAAATTAGAAACGCTCTATCTTGACAAATCTGCCTGGAGTGAAAAGGCAGTTATAAATACTGCAAGGTCGCACTTCTTCTCAAGTGACCGAAGCATTGAGGAGTATAATAAAAACATATGGAAACTTTCCAAAGTGTAATATTTAATTCCCATGATGAACAATTCCGCTGTCCCCAAGGTGCAATACCCCTGGGGCACAGTATTACTCTGCGCATTTTTGTTTCTAAAGCACTTTCTGCTTACGGCGTAACTCTCCGTCTTTGGGAAAATGAGCAAGAAAAATTTCTTACAATGCGCCACACAAATACCTTTGAACACACTCCTTACGGGGATTTTTTAGAGGAATATTCTATAAATGTTTCATGTGAAACATTGGGGCTTACTTGGTATCAATTTATAATAAATACTTCGGTAAAACCCTTATATTGCCTTAACAATTCTTCTATGTTGGGCGGTGTTGGCGAAATTTCAGAATATCAGGATCTTACAAGAAGTTTCCAGATAACCGTTATAAAAGAAGACTTTAAAACTCCTGATTGGGCAAAGGGTGCTGTAATGTACCAGATTTTCCCCGATAGATTTTATCGAAAAGAAAACTCAGGTGATATTTCAGGTCGAAATTTTCATGATAATTGGAACGATTTACCCGACTATAAAATTGATCCCGAAAAAGGATATTATCCTGCCGACGATTTCTTTGGCGGAAATTTTAAAGGAATTGAAGAAAAACTTGATTATTTAAAATCATTGAACGTTAACGTTTTATATCTTAATCCTATTTTTAAGTCATATTCAAATCATCGTTACGATACGGGTGATTATGAAACCGTTGATCCCGTTTTAGGCACAAACGAAGATTTTATTTCTTTGTGTAAAAAAGCAAAAGAAAAGGGAATCAGAATAATTCTTGACGGTGTATTTTCCCACACGGGCAGTAACAGCCGTTATTTTAACCGAGAAAACAAATATAACGAACTTGGTGCATATCAATCGGAAGAATCTCCCTATTATGAGTGGTACAATTTTGAAAACTTCCCCGATAAATACGACTGTTGGTGGGGAGTATGGTCATTGCCTTGTGTTAAGGAATTGACGCCTTCTTATATAAAATATATTCTCACCGATGAAAACAGCATTGTTAAAAGATGGATAAAAGCAGGTATTTCAGGCTGGCGCCTTGACGTTGCTGACGAACTTCCCGATGAATTTTTGCGCATTTTACGGGATTCTGTAAAAAAAGCAGATGAAGATACTCTTATCTTAGGCGAAGTTTGGGAAGATGCAAGTAATAAAGTAAGTTACAACACCCAACGCGAATTTCTTTGGGGCGAAGAACTTGATACGGTTATGAATTATCCCTTAAAAAATGCCGTTGTTGATTACCTTACACAAAACATATCAGGTAAGGAATTTTGCGATAAAGTATTTTCTTTGCGCGAAAACTATCCTAAAGAAACTTTTGAATGCCTGATGAACTTTCTTTCAACTCACGATAGTGAAAGAATTTTGACAAGGCTTATAACTTCGGCAGAGGGAATGTCCCGTGAAGAACAAGCAGAGTTTGTTCCCGAAACGTGGCAGATTTTAGAAGCAACGGCTCTTTCTAAACTTGCGGCGCTTATGATCTTTTCTTTGCCCGGTATGCCTACAATTTATTACGGTGATGAAGCAGGTCTTACGGGATTTAAAGATCCTTTTAACAGAAAAACTTATCCTTGGGGCAGGGAAGACGAAGAACTTCTTAATTGGTATAAAACGGTAACCGCATTGCGCGATGACGTTTTCAGATACGGAAAATTATATCTTGATACTGCAGGAAGTCTTTTAAGTATCCGCAGAAGTTATGAAGGCTCTTGGCGGTACGTTCTTATAAATCCCACCGACGAAGAAATTGAAACACTTTTAGATATTTCTTATTTCAGATCAACCCCCGAAATAATCTGCGATACCGGCGGCGGAATGCAGTTTCAGGAAAGAGAAAACGGATATTATCTGTTATTACCTGCAAGAAGCGGTGTAGTTTTTAAATAATTTGTTTCACAAATGGCACGCAGACACGTGTAAACTTCAAAAATTCGCTAAAGCATAAGAATGTTTCACGTGAAACAATAAAGTAAAAATCAAAAAAAGGAGAATTTTTATGGCTAACGAAATTATTAAGGGCATGGGTTTTCATCATATCGGTCTTAAAGCAAAAGATTTTGAAAAGTCCTGCGCATTTTACAAAGCATTAGGCTTAAAGGAAGTTGTCGGTTGGTCAGATCCCGTTAAAACCATCAAGATGTTTGATCTTGGTGACGGCGGAAAGATCGAACTTTTTTCAGACGGCGGAGACGAGTACAGCGAAAACGGCAAATGGGTACACTTTGCCGTTGAAGTTGAAGATCCAAAAGAAGCCTATGAGATTGCATTAAAAGCAGGGGCAACTTCAATGATCGCACCTAAAATCGTGCCTCTTGAATCAGAACCCTACAAAATGTCTATTTATATTGCCTTTGTTAAAGGTCCTGACGGAGAACAGATTGAGTTCTTCAAGCAGGTTAAATAATGGAATTTATTTTAAAAAAATCAGACAGAAAAAGCGTAGCGTTGGAAATATCTCCCGACGGTACGCTTATAGTCCGTGCGCCTAAAAAATACACCGAAAAAGAAGCACGGGACTTTATAATTAAAAATGAAAAATGGATTTTAAAGCATTTACCGTCAATTCTCGAAAAAGATAAAGAAGTTTCGTCATTATCCGATAACGATATTATTCTTGCGAAAAAAGGCGCAAAAATGCTTTGTTCTTTTTTAGTGGAAAAATACGCGCCCATTATGGGTGTATATCCCAAAAATATAAAAATTACCTCTGCTAAAAAAAGATTCGGAAGTTGTTCAACAAAAGACGGAATCTGTTTTTCTTACATTCTCATGTTATATCCCATAGAAGCAATAACCTACGTGGTAGTTCATGAACTTGCGCACATAAAACATCATGATCATTCGGCTGATTTTCACAAGTATATAATAAAATTTTTACCCAATGCAAAAGAATATGAGAAAATGCTTCATCCTTCCTTTGCAAAGTACGAAAATTTTAAAAAAAATCTTGAATTTACAAATACCCTGATCAAATAAAAAGTTTTCTTATTCCAATATTATATTTACCTTTCGTATATGTTACAATATGGTCAGTAGAATATAACAATTTTTCAGTAGAAAAATACATTGTTTTTAAAATCCGCGCTATATTATAATACAATAAAAACAGGAGGGTTTACTATGAAAAGATTTTTATCCATTTTATTGTCGGTATGTTTTATTTTTTCTCTGGCAAGTATAAATGTATTTGCCGGAAATTTAAAAGAATATTCCCTTAAAATGAACGAGGAACTTCTTGAAAACGGAAATATGGAAGACGATGCTGAAGGCTATAAAAAATACGGTTCCGGCGGAGAATTTGAAGTTTCAGAAGATTACGGAAGAACGGGAGCAGGTATGGCAATTTATAACCGCGGTCATAAATACGATACCGTTGCTTACGACGTAACCGAGATTTTATCAGAAGCAGGTCCCGGAAAATATAAGGCTTCCATGTGGATCAAACTTATGGAAGATTCAGAATATCAGGGCAGAGTGCAACTTGTCCTTAATTTTAAGACAAAAAAGGGCAATACAACAAAATATATTTCAACTGACATGGTCGCCCTTACAAACCAATGGCAAGAAATTTCTTTCCACAAAAAAGTCGAATATGACGCTAACGATCCCATTGTTATTGCCTATTTATATCAGCAAAGTTTTGATGAAAACGACAATGCGCCAAGCGTTATGGTTGACGATATGTCATTTATCAAAACCACCGAAATAAACGGGCTTTTGCCTGAAGAAAAATTAGATATGCAAAAGGTTAAACTTGAGCATATTTCACCTTCCAAATATGAACGCGAAGAAAAAACAACTTTCGGCGCTATCCGTTGGGATGCATGGTACTCACATGACGGTAAAAAGGACAGCGTTATTTCTCAGGTTGAACGTTCCCTTTCCAAAAAGGAATTTCATTTCCGCGCACCTTTTTATGCAGAAGTTACAAATGAGGGCAATATTATAATTCCCGAATATACTCAGGAAATTTTTGATAAAGAAATGGAATATGCTATTGAAGCGGGCATTGATTACTTTGCTTACGTTTGGTATGATTCCGATATGAAGGCTTCAAGAATATTTCACACACAGTCAAAATATAAAAACGACGTAAAAATGTGCGTATGCTTTGACGGAAACGCCATAAACAAAGAGTATGCACGTAAAGAAATGGAAACGTTGTTTAAAGAAGATTATTATATGACCGTACTTGGCGGCAGACCGTTAATGTACTACTTCGGTAACAGTAATAATCTTTCCGCCATTTCCGAAGATATTGCATATTATCGTTCGCTTACAAAGGCTCTTGGCATTCCTGAACCTTATGCAGTAATTATGAACGTTTCACCTCAATCGGCATTATCTGCCTACGGCGATGCAGTTTCATCTTATGCAATCTATGGCAAAAATAACGATCCTTTTGAAACCGTTATGCAAAATGCCGTTAATGAGTGGAAATCTTTTCAATCTACAGGTATGCAGTATGTTCCCACCGTTTCTTACGGTTGGAATCCTGAGCCCAGATTCCATAATCCCGTTTCATGGACAACCGTTTCGCCTGACAGTTGGGCAGATTATGCAACACCTGAAAATATTACCGAACATCTTACATATGCTTATTCATACATGCAACACTCAATGGTAAAAGATTTTACAAAAGCAAATACCATGATCGCCTATGCATGGAATGAACATGACGAAGGCGGTTGGATCTGTCCTACAATAGCGGTTGATGAAAACGGAAATCAGATCTATAATGATGACGGAACTCCTAAAATCAACGATGAACGTGTTAAAGCAACAAGAATTGCAGTTGATAATTATAAAAACAAAAAATTTGTTTCAGTTGAAATAAACGGTATTTCATCTGAAAGTACGGCAGTAACACCTCCCGTAGAAACAGAAAAACCCAATGATGAAATAACTCCCAAAAAATTTAATTTCTGGTGGATAATTCCCGTTGCAATTATTGTTATTACCGGTGGATTTGCTATAGTTTTCATAAAAAGGAGAAAAAAGTAATATGGAAAAATTAACAATCGGTGCTATCCGTTGGGACGCTTGGTTTAAATCAGAAAATGAAAATGATCCGTCATTTCAAGTACAAAGATCTCTTTCGCCAAAAAGATTTCATTTCCGCGCACCCTTTTTTGCGGAAGTAAAAAACGAAAAGATATTTATTCCCAAATATGATCAGGAAATTTTTGATAGAGAAATGGAATACGCCATTGATGCAGGCATCGATTATTTTGCTTATGTATGGTACGGCAATCCCGGTCAGGACGGTTTAAGTTTAGCAAGAAAACTTCACACAAAAAGCAAATACAGAAACGATGTTAAAATGTGTGCCTGCTTTGACAGTAACGGCATTAACAAAGATTACGTAAAAGAAGAAGTTCCTAAACTTTTTAAAGAAGATTTTTATAAAAAAGTTTTTGATGGCAGACCGCTTGTATATTATTTCGGTCTTTGCAATAAATTTGACGAAATAAAAAAGGATATTGAATTTTTTACCGAAGTTTGTGAAAAAGAAAATATTAAAAAACCGTTTTTTGCCATTATGGATGCTACCGTTGAACAATGCTTATACGTTAAAGGCGATGCTATTTCCCACTACTGTGCATGGGGCGGTAACGGTGAACCCTTTGAAGCAATGCACTTAAGAAATCTTGAAAGATGGGAAAACGAATATAAACAATGTGAAGAAAACGGACTTCAATATATTCCCACCATCACAAGTGGCTGGAATAATGAAACACGCCATGAAAATCCCGTTTCATGGATAAAAGGTGATCTTTCAAAATCTTACGTTCAATATGCAACTGCTGATGACGTTTATAAGGAAGTTATATCTGCAAAGGACTTTTTAAATAATAAAAATATTCCAATAAATTCAGCAATCATCTATGCTTGGAATGAACATGATGAAGGCGGTTGGATATGTCCTACAATTAAGGTTGATGAAAACGGAAATCAAATTTTTTCCGAAATAAATGATGAACGTATAAACGCTGTAAAAAAAGCAATAAAAGGTTAAAAAGGAAGTGCTATGAGAAAACATAGCACTTTTTTTCACTAATTAACATTAAAAATCTTGAAATATTGTGTAAAAATCTTTTTTTATAATTGATTATACTTATTGAGTTTTCCTTTATAAAATGATATACTTATTATATATATAAATATATGGAGGTTTTTTTATGAAAAAAATCATTTCTTTTTTTCTGGTGGCAATAATGGTTTTAGCAGTTCTTCCTGCTTTTTCAGCCTTTGCTTTAACAGAAGAACTTCTTACAAATCCCGGCTTTGAGGAAGGCGATGAAACCGGATACAGAAATTACGGCGCATGCGCAATGGAAATTACCGAAGAAGCCGCAAGAAAAGGCGGATACGGTATGTCCTTAACAGAAAGAAGCAACGGTTATGCTACCTGGGCGCAGGATATTTCAAATATTCTTACTTTAAACGGCCCCGGTGAATATACCGCTTCTGTTTGGATAAGACTTCAGGACGGGCAGGAACCTTGCACCGTTCATCTTACAATGATCACACAGTCAAACACTCAGGAAAAACCATCTTATCACACAAGTGGAAGAAAAGTTCTTACCACCGAATGGCAGCAGTTTACTTTTAAGGGTAACATTGATTTTGATCCTATTGTTGGCTTTAAAACTGCTCTTTTATATCAGCAGAGTGAAGGCGGTAAAGGCGCACCCGATATTTATCTTGACGATTTTTCATTAAAGAAAAACGGTGAAGTTAACGGTGTTCCGTTAGATCAGGTAGTTGTTCCAGAAGGCGGAACTTCAAGCACAACTCAAAATACTGCACCCAGCGGTGTTGAACTTCTTGAAAATCCCGGTTTTGAAGAAGGCGACGAAACAGGCTTTTTTCAGTACGGTGCAAGTTCTGTTATGGAAGTTTCGGAAGATTTTGCACGCACCGGTGAATATGGCATGATGCTTTCAGAACGAGGCGGAAGATATGCAACCTGGGCGCAGGATATTTCCGATATTTTGACCGTAAACGGCCCCGGTGAATATTTTGGTTCCGTATGGATGAAACTTGCAGAAGATTCAAAAACTTCAGGCAAAGGTCAACTTGTTATCAATATTAAACCAAACAGCGGCGCTCAAAAATATTACGGAAGTGCACAAAAACAACTTACTTCCGAATGGCAGGAGTTTGCTTTTAAGGGAACTATTGATTTTGATCCTAAAAAAGGCTTTGAAGTTGCACTTATCTATCAGCAAAGTGAATCAATGCCTGATATTCTTATTGATGATTTTACCTTTAAAAAATTATCTCCCGTAAACGGAATCTCTCTTGATCAGATTGAAAAAGATGAATATGCCGATTACGAAATGAAAAATATCAACGTTTTTTCTGAAGAAAGAGAAAAAGAAACAACTATCGGCGCTATCCGTTGGGATGCATGGTATTCTCACGACGGCAGACCTGAAAGTATCGTTACTCAGGTTGAAAATACTCTTTCATTACCTGAATATCATTTCCGCGCACCTTTCTTTGCAAAAATAACCGAAGAAGGCAAAATTGAAATGCCTCAATATACTCAGGAAGTTTTTGATAAAGAAATGGAATATGCAAAGGAAGCAGGCTTAAGTTATTTTGCTTACCTTTGGTATGACGGAAGTATGGGTGCAGCAAGAAAACTTCACTCAACAAGCAAATATAAAAATGACGTTAAACTTGCAATCTGTCTTGACGGTAACGGTATCGGTAAAGGCACTGCACGAGACGAAATTAAAGAACTCTTAAAACAAGATCATTATATGACTGTTTTAAACGGCAGACCTTTAATGTACTATTATGTAAACACCAATGATAAAAAAGGTAATATGGCTCTTGTTGAATCAGAAATCAAATATTACAGAGCATATTGTGAATCACAGAATATTCCTGCTCCTTATACGGTTATAATGAACGTAAACGGAATGGAAATATCTTCAATTTACGGTGACGCAGTTTCAAGATATTCTTTCTCCGGCACAAGCGATATGACTTTTAATGACTTTATCTCAAAAGTTCACGAAAGTTGGGCAGGCTATCAGAAAACTGCCGCACAGTACGTACCTTCACTTACTTTCGGTTGGCATGCAGAACCAAGATTTAAAACTCCCGTTACATGGATGACAACTACTGAAAACAGTTGGGTACCTTATCCTACCGATGAAGAAATTTATAATCACATTTCTTATGCTCTTTCATATATGGATCATCCCGGTGCAAAGGATTTCACAAAAGTAAATACTCTTATTCTCTATGCTTGGAATGAACATGATGAAGGTTCTTGGTTATGTCCCACATTAGCAGTTGATGAAAAAGGTAATCAACTTTATAATGATGACGGAACACCTAAAATTAACGATAGCCGAATAAAAATCGTTCGTCAGGCTATTGACGATTTTAAAAACGGAAAACGTGTTGAAGTTATTTTAAACGGTGTTTCAAATATGAACGCTGAAGCAACTCCTTCGGGCGGTATTACAAATAACAATAACGGCGGTAATATTTGGTTATTCGTTGGTATCGGTGCTGCGGTTGTTCTTGTTGGTGCAGTTGCAGTTGTAATCGTTATTAAAAAGAAAAAAGGGGATAAAAATGAAGAGAATTGATAAAACAACTTACGGTGCTCTTCGTTGGGATGCTTGGTATCCAAAAAGAGAAGCAACTGATACAAGTTATCAATGTTTACGGGCTTTAAGCCGTCCTGAATACCGTTGGCGCGCACCTTTCTTTGCAAAAATTGAAAATGAAGAAGTTATTATTCCTAAATTTGATCAGGAAATTTTTGATAAAGAAATGGAATATGCAATATATGCAGAAATAAATTACTTTTCTTATGTATGGTATTCACATTCAGGCTTAAGGCAGGCTCGCGATTTTCATAAAACAAGTAAATACAGAAATGACGTTACTATGTGCGCATGTTTAGATAATAATGCTATCATGCATGATTATGCTCATGAAGAACTTTTACAGCTTTTTAAAGAAGATTACTATACTACCATCGATTCAAGACCTTTAGTTTATTATTTCAGCGCACCTCATCTTGTAGAAAAGATAATAAAAGACATTGCTTTTTATAAAGAAGCCTGCAAAAAAGAAAATATAAACACACCTTATTTTGTTATAATGGGTGTTGGCGCGGAAAAAGCAAAAGAAATGGGCGCAGATGCCATTTCAAGATATTCTGTTTCAGGTAATGATAATAAGCCTTTTAAAGAATTACTTTCTGATGTTTATTCTATTTGGGAACGTCATTCAAAAGAAGGCGAAGCAGTCGGAATTGATAACGTTCTTCCCATGGTTGCAGGCTGGCATCCTCATCCAAGATTTAAAACTCCCGTTACTTGGATGAATGTTCCTGAAAACAGCCTTGTTGATTATGCAACTGATGAAGATATCTTTAATCACTATAAAGCCGCAAAAGAATTTTTAAGTGATGAAAAGAATTTTAATTCAACAAAATCAAATACCTGCATTATTTATGCATGGAATGAGCATGATGAAGGCGGTTGGCTTTGTCCTACTATTACCGTTGATGAAAACGGCAATCAAGTTTTTGATAAAAAAGGAAATCCGATTATAAATACTTCAAGAATTGATGCAGTAAAAAAAGCAATTAACTAACATAAAAACTATCCACGATATATGTGGATAGTTTTTTCTTGTAATTACGCGGTTTTTCATATTTATCCAACTTATCCACATAATGTTTATAAACTTAATTCACATAGAAAAAATTATATAAATTCAATATTTCTCACTTTTTTAAGCACTTTTTGTATTATTTTTTTCTTTATTAAAAATATATTAAAATAGTTCGGTTTTTTTATATAAAACTATTGCAAAAACACCCAAAAAAAGGTATAATATATAAGGAAATATATCGGTGTTTTTTAATAAAAAAAACATATCCACAATTCTTAAACAAAGTAAAAACTCTGTATCAACAGCCATATTTTTCTAAAATCCTTTGTTTATCGGCTTTTTAAAAGTTATCCACAATATAAACACCCTTATATTACTATTATTATTTATTTAATTTTAATTACTATTATAAAAAAGAGGTAGAAAAAAATGATCTTTTCATGCGACAAGGCAACCCTTTTAAACGGAATCAATATTGCATCAAAGGCACTTCCTTCAAAAAGCGTAAACCCCGTTTGCGAAGGTATTTTGTTTAATTCAAAGAACAGCGAAGTTGTTTTAACAACAACTGATTCTTCTTTAACCATTCAAACTAAAATTGCCGCTGATATTGAAGAAGAAGGCGAAGTTGTAATTAACGGTAAATTCTTTTCTGAAGTTATCCGTAAAATGCCTGACGGTATGATTAAAATAAAAGGTGATTTCAGATCAGGTATTGAAGTTTCAGGTAATTTTTCAAAGATAAATATTGCCGCACTTGATCCTGATGAATATCCTTCACTTCCCGTTATTGACAGAGACAGTTTCTTTACTTTACCTCAGGGCGATTTAAAGAAAATGATCAATCAGACTATTTTTGCAACTGCAACTGATGAATCAAGACCTATTCTAACCGGTTGTTTGTTTGACGTTGAAAAAGAAAACATTACCGTTGTTGCTCTTGACGGTTGCCGTCTTTCATTAAGAAATTCCTTTGTTCAGGATATTGATAAACCTATTAAGGCAATTATTCCTGCACGTGCACTTTCTGAAATTATAAAAATTATAAGCGATAGCGATGATCTTGCAAGACTTTATATTCAAAGAAGTTATTGTATGGTTGAAATTGAAGAAACAAAGATCATTACCCGCTTAATTGAAGGTGAATTTGTTAAGTACAGACCTATTATTCCAACAAATATGACAAATTCTGTTATTATGAATCGTATCGATCTTTTAGAGGCTATTGACCGTGCTTGGCTTATCGTAAGAGAAAACGTAAGAAATAATCATATTTTATTTAAGTTTACCGAAAATAAACTTATTATTACTTCCCGTTCAGATACAGGTAATGCTTATGAAGAAGTTGATTTCCAGGGAACGGGCACTCCCATTGAGATCGGCGTTAATCCCAAGTATTTCGTTGAATGTCTTAAAAATATTGAAGATGAATTTATTAAATTCTCATATACGACACCTACAAGTCCCACAGTAACAACTCCCGTTGATGGGGATAAATATCTCTATTTGATTCTTCCGGTAAGATTATAATATGTATTTGAATAAATTACAGCTCTGGAATTTTCGCTCTTATGAAAATCTGGAGCTGAATTTTCCTAAAGGAATAAGTATTTTATACGGCGATAACGGGCAGGGAAAAACAAACGTTATTGAGGCTATATATCTTTTGTGCACGGGAAGAAGCCACAGAACTAACCGTGAACACGATATGATTATGTATGACCGTCCTTGGACTAGAGTCCGCGCTGAAGATATTCAAAAAGACGGCAGGCATACCGTTGATATGGTTATGGCGCGTGGGCAAAAAAAGCGTATTTTGGTAAACGGTCTTGCTATTTCAAGAATAAGCGAAATTTTAGGACAGCTTTCAGGTGTAATTTTTTCGCCGGAGGATCTTGATTTAGTAAAAGAAGGGCCTCAAAAGAGACGCCGTTTTATGGATATTGAACTTTCTCAGGTTTCAAAAAATTATTTTTATGCTCTAAACGAGTATAATAAAGTTTTAGATCAGAGAAATTCATTATTAAAGGAAAATATTAGACCAAATGATCTTGAAGTGTGGGATACCCTTTTAGCACAGCGTGCCGTTCCAATAATTAAAGCGCGCAGAGATTTTTGCCAAAGACTTACGCCAAAAGCAAGAGAAAATCATAAATATCTTTCTTCAGGTAAAGAAGAACTTTTTTGTATCTATAAAGATTCTGTTCAGAATAGAGAAGATATTGAAGATGCTATTTTGGAACTTTTGGAAAAAAACAGAGAAAATGATTTAAAAAGATGTTTTACAACAGTCGGTCCTCACAAAGATGATATTGTTATTAAATTAGGTGATACCGATTTAAGATATTTTGGATCTCAAGGTCAACAAAGAACGGCAACTTTGGCTCTTAAACTAACTGAACTTGAAATGATGAAAGAAGATTTAGGAGAATATCCCGTTCTTTTACTTGATGACGTTTTATCTGAACTTGATACACGCCGTCAACAAATGCTTCTTGATAAAATAAAAGACGTGCAGACTTTAATTACCGTTGCTCAACCGGTAGAATATTTTAATAAAATGAACGTAAATTTCTTTAAAGTGGAAAAAGGAAAAGTATGGAAAGAATAAAAGTCGGTTCGGTAAATATAAATAATTTTGTTTTAGGCGCAGGCAGGCTGGGCGATCCAAAATATAAAATAGAATGTTTTAATATCTTGGACAGATATTTAGATTTGTGTTATAATACGCTGGACGTGGCCCGTGCTTACGAAAACGGATTATGTGAAGAATTTTTAGGCGAATATCTTAAAAATAAAAATCGTGAAGACGTTATTTTGATTTCAAAGGGCGGATTTCCTCTTTCAAGAAAGGAAATGCACAAAACCCGTCTTTCAAAAGAAGATCTTCAAAAGGATATTGATGCTTCTTTAAAAGCACTGAATACGGATTACGTTGATATTTATTTTTTACATAGAGATGATTGTTTAAAAACTCCCGAAGAATTGATTGAAACTGCAAATGAATTTATAAAGCAGGGAAAAACAAGGGAGATAGGTGCTTCCAACTGGACTGCAGGCAGAATTCAGCAGGCAAACGATTACGCAATAAAAAATAATCTAAAACCCTTTACCGTCAGTCAGATAAATTATTCTTATGCTTTAACAACTCCTGCTTTAACGGGAGATATAACCCATATAACAATGAACGATATTGAATATATGTGGTATAAAGAAACACAATTTCCAATAATTGCTTATTCAGTTCAGGCAAAAGGATTTTTCTCAAAGCAAATTTCAAAGGAAGAATTAAAACCGTCAGGGAAATTATCATATCTTCCCTTAAAGGAAAATTTCAGGCGCTTTGAAAGAATAAAAAAATTATCGGAAGAAAAAAATATTCCCATTCCCGCACTTTTATTATCCTACGTTTTATCAAAGGATATAAATTCGGCGGTAATAGGCGGGTTTTCAAAAACAGAACAATTAAATGAAAGTTTAGTGGGTATCGATTTAAGACTCACGGAAAAAGAACTTCATTATTTAGATAAAGGAGAATAAAATGAAAGTTAGAACAAGATTTGCGCCAAGTCCCACAGGTAATATGCACATCGGAAACCTTCGCACAGCACTTTACGGTTATCTTTTTGCAAAAAAAGAGGGCGGTGATTTCGTTGTAAGAATTGAAGATACCGATCAGGCACGTCTTCAGGAAAGCGCAACTGAAATTATTTTTAAAACTTTAGAGCAGACAGGTCTTGATTATGATGAGGGACCGGGTAAAGAAGGTAATTGCGGACCTTATTTCCAGTCAGAAAGACGCGAAATTTATAAAAAGTATGCTTTGGAACTTATTGAAAAGGGCGCGGCATACTATTGCTTCTGCACCGATGAACAACTTGAAAATGACAGAAAAGCAGCAGAAGAAAAGGGCGAAACTTATAAATATCCCAAAACATGCCTTAACTTATCAAAGGAAGAAATTGAAAAGAGAATTTCTGCAGGCGAACAATACGTTATCCGTCAGAACACACCTGCAAATAAAGAAGTTTCTTTTGATGACGTAATTTTCGGCCACGTTACCGTTAATTCTGATGATCTTGACGATATGATCCTTTTAAAGAGTGACGGTCTTCCCACATATAACTTTGCAAACGTTGTTGACGATCATTTGATGGGAATTACCCACGTTATGCGCGGCTGTGAATATCTTTCATCAACACCTAAATATAATCTTTTATATGAAGCATTCGGTTGGGAACCTCCGTTATACGTTCATCTTCCCTTGATCATGCGCGATGCTCAACACAAACTTTCAAAGCGTCACGGGGATAAATCTTTCCACGATCTTTTAGATGACGGATTTTTAACTGATGCCGTTGTAAACTATATTACTCTTTTAGGCTGGAACGACGGCTCAAACAAGGAGATCTATACAAGAGAAGAACTTATCAATGCTTTCTCATTGGAGGGCATAAGCAAATCTCCCTCAATTTTTGATATCAATAAACTTCGCTGGATGAACAGCGAGTATATTAAGGCAATGGATTTTGAAACTTTCTATAATATTGCATTGCCATGGCTTGAAAGAGAAGAAAGCCTTAAAATTTATGATAGTAAAAAATTATTAAAACTTATCCAGTCAAGAACAGAAATTTTATCTGAAATTCCCGAAAAACTTAAATTCTTGCCTACAGTTGCAGAACATACTACGGAAATGTACTGCCACAAGAAGTTTAAACTTGATGAGCAAGGCGCAAAGGAAAGTCTTTTGGAAGTTAAAGAAAAATATGAAGCAATTTCCGATTGGAACGAAACCACAATTCACGATGCTTTAATTGAACTTGCTCAGGAAAAAGGCAAGAAAAACGGTATGATCATGTGGCCTGCACGTGTTGCACTTTGCGGTCTTGATTCTACACCGGGCGGTGCAGTTGAACTTGCTGATATCTTAGGTAAGGAAGAAACTTTAAAACGTATTGAAAATGCTATAAAGATGTTTTAATGTTTTTTATACATTATAAAGGAGAAACACAAATGGAATTCTTAATTGAAAGCCTGCAAATGTTACAGTGGCAGCAGGTAGTCATGTGGATTATCGGCGGACTTCTTATTTTCCTTGCAATTAAAAAGGAAATGGAACCTACGCTTTTATTACCCATGGGCTTTGGCGCGATTTTAGTAAACCTTCCTCTTTCAGGAGTTATTACACAAACCGATCCTAATACCGGTGAAGTGTCAAACGGTATTTTAGACGTGCTTTTCAGGCTTGGTATTGATCATGAGTTTGCCGAAATGTTCCCACTTATTCTTTTTATCGGTATTGGTGCAATGATCGATTTCGGTCCCGTTTTATCTAATCCCAAACTTATGATCTTCGGTGCTGCTGCACAGTTTGGTATTTTCTTCACTTTCTCAATGGCAAGACTTTTCGGTTTCGAAATTAACGATGCCGCTTCAATCGCCATTATCGGTGCGGCTGACGGTCCTACCTCAATCGTTGTTGCAAACACACTTAAAAGTAATTATCTTGCGGCTATTATGGTTGCGGCATATTCATATATGGCACTTGTTCCCATTATTCAGCCTCCCGTTATCAAATGTCTTACAACTAAAAAAGAGCGCATGATCAGAATGAGTTATGAGCAAAAGGACGTTTCAAAATTAACAAGAATCCTTTTCCCCATAATCGTTACGGTTGTTGCAGGTCTTGTTGCACCTTCTTCAGTTGCCCTTGTTGGTTTCTTGATGTTCGGTAACCTTATAAGAGAATGCGGTGTTCTTGATTCTTTAGGCGAAACTGCTTCAAAGGTTCTTGCAAACCTTGTTACGATCTTCTTGGGTATCACCATTGCAACAAGAATGAACGGCGTTGACTTCTTAAGATGGGATACACTTCTCATTATGTGCCTTGGTCTTATCGCATTTATTTTCGATACGGCAGGCGGTATCCTTTTTGCAAAGTTCTTGAATCTCTTCTTAAAGAAAAAGATCAATCCTATGATCGGTGCGGCAGGTATTTCGGCATTCCCCATGTCAGGCCGTGTTGTTCATAAGATGGCTTTAAAGGAAGATCCCAATAACTTTATTCTCATGCAGGCTATTGGTGTAAACGTTTCCGGTCAGGTAGCATCTGTTATCGCAGGCGGAATCATCCTTAGCTTCTTTGGATAAGGGGGTAGAAAAATATGAATTTTCAAGGATTTATTGATAGTTTAAGTTTTATGGGACTTGGCATGGCAAGTATCATTATCGTTATCGGTGTTTTGATTCTTGCAGTATTGCTTCTTAACCTTTTCTCAAGCGACAAAATGAAAACTTCCAGAAAGGTTATATTGGTTGTTGCTTTTGCGGTACTTCTTATTTCTTTATCCCTTTTAAACGGAATGAATATGGATAGGGCAGTAAAAGAGTACGTTGAAAACAACAAAGAAAAAATTGTTTCCATATTTGAAAACAACGTTGGTGTTACAGGATTAGAATCAGAAATTCAGGTGCAGGGCAGAGGCTTTATTATTACATTTAAAGATGATACTGCCCAGGAGATTTCCGAATCAGAAAAAACACAGATACAAGAAATGTTCAACACTTATCAGTCATATTTTGAAGATATGCTTTTAGATATGAAAAAAGATATTAAAGAACTTGAAAAGTATGAATTCAGAGTTACAGATGCAAAGGGAAATATATATCTCACTATTGTAGCAGATGGTAAATAAAAAATCGCAGTCGAAAGACTGTTATTTTCTTATATTATTACATTGTTATATTATTCTTCATATTCTGCTATGTAAGGCAGCGTTCTGTAAAGTTCATTGCAATCAAGACCGTAACCGATAACAAAATAATCGGGAATGGTGAAAAGCGTGTAATCAGCTTTAAAATCAACAACGCGCCTTGAAGGCTTATCTAAAAGCGTAACAACTTTTAATGAAAGAGGCTCACGGGATTTTAAAAGGTTATAGATATCCTTTAACGTTCTGCCGGTGTCGATAATATCTTCAACAATAACAACGTGATAGTCTTTTATATCTCTGTCAAGATCCATAGTGATTTTAACAACGCCTGAGGATTCGGTGCCTGCATAATAACTTTTTGCGCACATAAACCCGATTTCGCAGGGAACTGTTACTGCGCGGCAAAGATCAGCCATAAAAACAAAGGAGCCTTTAAGCACGCTTACCAACAAAATAGGTCTGCCGTCATAGATGCTGTCAATATACTTGCCGGCTTCTTTAATTTTTTCGTCAATTTCCTCTTTGGAAATAAGAACGCGTTTAATGTTCTTTTTATATTCTTCAACTGTAATAGACATAATGTCCTCCGTAAATTTACATTTTTAGATATTTTATCACACTTTTTGCTGTTTTACAACTAAATGTTGTTTTCTTTCTTATATTCCGTGGGAGTTTTCCCCGTTTCCTTTTTGAATTGTCGAATAAAATGATATTGATCGGAATACCCAAGTTTTTCGGCAACAAGAGTAATGGGAATATTTTCCGTTGTAAGGATTGATTTTGCGTAACTTATTCGGGCATCAATACTGTCTTTTATAGGGGAGGTGCCGAAAACCGATTTATACACTCCGTGAAAACGTGATGGACTCATATTTGCAAACTGAGCCATTTCTTTAATTGACCAATGTTTTTCGGGATTTAATAAAATATTTTGCCTTAATACGCGCATTTTGTCAAAATTTTCGCTTTGTACTTTAGGCGCAGGCGGTGCATTAAGTGTCCGTGAAAGCAAGCACAAAACTTCGGTAATATATGATGAGATCATTTTATTTTTCAATTTATCCTGAGAGAAAAATTCCATTTCTGCCTTTTGAATGAGGGGCGAAATAAAGCTTGTGTCGGCAGGATAAAAAACTTCGTTTTCGGGAAGTTCAAGTTCATCAAGAACTGTTTTAAGACTTTTTTCCGCGTGAAACCAATTGTGCAAAAGGGCATTGGTACTTTTAAACCATTGAGGTTCGCCGGGGGAAAAAATAATGCACCCACCCGGCTTAACCTTGATATTTTTACCCTTTACCACCATATCAACGGGAGTAATAAAATGCAAAAAAGTATAATCCTTGTGTCCGTTGGGGCGCACAAGAGTAAAGCCTGCTTTTTCAGGGCAATCATGCCGAATCTTTGTTATTTTAATCATATAATCACCAATAATATTATATATAAGTCAGTAGGATATGTCAAATTTTTAGTACGAAATTACATTTAATTATGGGAATTTTTGCTATATACTAAAGAAAAAAGCAAGGAGAAATTGCATATGATACCCAGAAGTGAACATCCAAAGCCTCAATTTATGCGCGAAAGTTGGCAAAACTTAAACGGCACATGGCAGTTTGAAGCCGATCCTGCATCAAACGGTTTGGAGCAGAAGTTTTATGAAAAAGAAAATTTTTCAAAGGAAATTATCGTGCCTTTCTGTCCTGAAAGTAAACTTTCGGGCATTGGCAACGTAGATTTTTGCGATTGTGTATGGTATAAGCGCAAGATAAATATTAAAAAGGACGGTAAAATTGTTCGTTTGCATTTCGGCGCGGCTGATTATGAAACCACCGTGTACGTAAACGGAGTTAAGGCAGGCACTCATATTGGCGGATATACTTCATTTTTTGTGGATATTACCGATTATATCAACGATGGCGAAAACGAGATCTGCGTTCAATGTGATGATGATATCCGTTGCCACGTTCATCCAAGAGGAAAACAGAGCTTCAGATACTATTCTCACGGTTGCTTATACACCCGCACAACGGGTATCTGGCAGACCGTTTGGCTTGAGTTTTTAGAGCAAAATCATATTGAAAAAGTAAAATATTATCCCGATATTTTTTCAGGCTCAATCACCGTAAAGGCTGATTTTAATGGAAAAGACGATTTCACCTTTACCGCTTATTATAAGGGCGAGAAAATGGGTGAGTACAAGGCAGAAAATGTTGCAGGTGAGATCACATTTAACGTGCCTTTAAAGGAAAAGCATCTTTGGGAGGTTGGCAACGGCAATCTTTATGACGTTGAAATGACCTTTGGCAAGGATAAAGTTAAAAGTTATTTCGGCTTAAGACAAGTGCGCCTTGACGGAAAGAAATTTTTGATAAACGAAAAATCGGTTTTCCAGCGTCTTGTTCTTGACCAGGGCTTCTATCCTGACGGAATTTATACCGCACCTACCGATGGGGATTTAGTAAAGGATATTGAGCTTTCCTTAAAGGCAGGCTTTAACGGTGCAAGACTCCACGAAAAGGTTTTTGAAGAAAGATTTTTATATCACGCCGACCGTTTAGGCTATATCGTTTGGGGCGAGTTTGCCGATTGGGGTATCGACCACACCGAGCCTAACGCAATTCACCACATTCTTCCCCAATGGATAGAGGCAGTTGACCGCGATTTCAACCATCCGGCAATTATCGGCTGGTGTCCTTTAAACGAGGTTTGGGATCTTCGTGATAAAAAGCCTTTTGCCGATAACGTTAAAAATATTTATTTCGTTACAAAGGCAATGGATTCAACTCGTCCTTGTATTGATACAAGCGGTGGTATTCACTATGTAACGGATATTTACGATTTCCATGATTATAATCAGGATCCCGAAAAGTTATATGAACACTATGAACCCTTTAAAAATAGCGGACCTTTACATGAAAGACTTACTGAAATTCTTCCTGACTTTGCAGGCAGACAAGTTTATGGCGGACAAGCTACCTTTGCAAGCGAATATGGCGGAACAGCCTTTGCTATGGACGAAACTGCCTGGGCATATGGCAAAAATCATCCCAAAACAAAGGAAGAATTTTATGCTCGCTTTAAAGGATTAACAGACGTTTTCCTTGATAACCCCAACATCTTCGGCGTGTGCTACACTCAATTAACTAACGTTGAGCAGGAGCAGAACGGCATCTATTTCTATGACAGAACGGAAAAATTTGACGTTACTCCCATTCGCGAAGCACTTTCAAGAAAAGCCGCAATAGAAGATTGATTTAATGAAATAAGTTTATAACACAAATAAACCCTCTGCTAAAAATTTTGCAGAGGGTTTTTATATCGGTATAACCACACGACCAAGATCGTCTATTCTACGGACAATTCCTGTTGTACCCCAAGGGCACTTCCTTCGGGCGCCTTCATATATAAATCAATCTCCTTGTTTTAGTAATAGTAATACTATTATCTGTAAAGCAAGGAGATTTATACTTGATTCTTGCTAAACGCTAAATAATACGATAACGAATATGCTTAAAAATAATACCGTTATTGTTTTTGGACTCAGTTTTTCTTTAAAGACAATCAAACCGAACAGCGTAGTTAATAAATTTGTTGATATGTTTTGAAGAGGAAAAAATACAGAACTATTCATTTCGCCTGCAAGTGTTGTATTGAAAATGTTTGCACCTCCAAAACAAAGACCGGTAAGCATTGGAGCGGTGGAATTCTTTAAAGAAAGATTGCTTTTTTCGACGCTGAACAAATACGCCGCCATAGAAACCGCAAAAGCTAATACAAACCCAATAAGCAAAAATGCACTTTTTTCATTGTGCGTATTAGACATTCCCTGAACCTTCTGCATTATGCCAAGACCTCCCGAAGATAGCATTGCCATTACTATAAACGGAATAAATGAATTTTTCACTTCTTTCTCTTCGCTTTTCGTTTGGGCGGAAAACACAATTATAAATATTGCCAAAACAACACCTATACCGTTCAAAACCGTAAAACTTTCATCCCAAAACAAAAAACCTGAAAAGGTTGGCAAGATAAATCCAAGGGAATATACAACACTACACACAGACGTATTTCCGGTTTTTAGAGCAATCGTAAACATCCATTGTGAAAGGATAAGTAGGATGCCGTAAATGATACCGTATATATATGTTATAGTTGAGACTTTGGTTGCATCGCTTAAAACAAACAAAAACAGTATAAGTGTAGCTGTGCCAAAAAGAAGACTTTGTGAAAAGAAAAAATCAGTTTTTTTATTGTTTGATCTTGCCGTTTTTTTAGAAGTTATATTTCTGCCTGCGGATAATACAACCGATAACACTAAAAACAACAAATTTTCTTTATTCATACCTCACCCTTAATGATTCTTGCCATTTCTTCACTTAAAATCTTGCGGTTGTCATCATCCACTAAACTAAAGCGGTTACCATCGTTTGGTGTACTTAAATAGTTCCAAACGCAGTAGGGAATATCATTTTCTTTTAGAATGGTTATCACATCTCGCATCCAATTTTCGCGCCATTTTATATCAGCGTGACGAATTGTGCCAAACTCTCCGCACCAAAGGATTTTATCGGTATGCGCTTTTGCAAAATCCGCAGCACATTTTAAAGAGTTACGAATATAATTTATATCCATTTTTTCATAGTTTTTATATGCATTTTCATTGTCGCAAGCCACTGCCTGATAATCACGATATCTTTCAATATCACAAGGATAGGGCATTGTACGATTGTAGTAAAGTGGTAGTGCCTGTAATACACCTCTTTGATGAGTGAATTCAGACGGTGCATAGGTGTGAAATGTGTAAATGATATTCTCGTCATCGTAAATTCTCAGATATTTGAGTGTATCAGGACTGTTCCAACGGGTAGAGCCCAAAATAATTTTTCTGTCTTTATTAAGATCACGAATAGAAGATATTGTTTTATCTGCCAAAACGTTCCATTTTTCAGGGTTGACATCACGCACCTCATTAAGCAGTTCAAATGCGATAGAATTATCATTTTTATACCTTTTCTCGAAAGCTATCCAAAGAGCTATGAACCGGTTTTGCAGTTCCTCATCATCCAGCAACTCAACGTCTTCTTTTATATCACAATAGTTGCCAATCGCTTTGTGTAAATTAAGAACCACATTAAGACCGTATTTCTTGCACCAAGCAATAAAATTATCAATGTGACCGAAAATTTCTTCACGGTAAACATAAGGCTTTTCTTCTAAAACAATCTGGTCAAAACCCAATCGAATGTGATCCATTCCAAGACTTGCAATATATTTGACATCATCTTCTGTAATATAGGTGGCGAAATGTTCCATATCACCTATCGTCAGGCAAAGACGCCTATCTTGCGGCAACACATTAAACCGTTTATAATTTGTGAGCCAACCGCCTATGCCCATTCCATGTTCAAAACCTATAAATTTTTTCATACATATTCTCCTTTGTGTAAAATCATTATCATTTGTATTATAGCACTTAACTTGTAATCTAAAAACAACAATACCTTTTTACACTTGCACAAAAGATAGATTTAATATATAATATATTTAGGTGATTATATGAGTGATTATTTTATATCAATAACAAAAGCAGGGACCAAAAAATATCCTCTTCATCAGCACCCAAAGTGGGAAATTATGTATTATTTAAGCGGAGAGGGATATCTTGCCACACAAAAAGAAAATATTCCGTTTAGACCCGGAAGTATTATCATTGTTCCGCCAGGCTTGACACATGGTTCAGTATCACAAAACGGTTTTGTTAATATTTCAATCGGCGGCGATTTTAGTCACTTGCTTTTATTCGACTATATATCGGTTCAAATGGATAATGAGAATAGAAATGGGGAACGGTTAGCACGGCTTATATACGATAATCGTTACGTAAACAACGATTATTTATCGGCACTTTGCAGCACTTACGCGCAATTTCTATTACATAATTCAAATCTGGAAAAAAGAATCATTCAGGCGATACGAAATATTATTGAACAAGTGAGTGCCAGCTTTACAGACCCCTGTTTTGATATAACGGTATTGCTTAATCAAAGTGGATACGCAGAAGATTATATCAGAGCAGAATTTAAAAAAGCAACCTCTCTGACACCTATTGATTTTCTTACAAAAATGAGGGTTGAACATGCCCGAAAACTCTTTGAAATATATGGAGATAACCTCTCTGTTTCAGAGGTGGCAGAAGCTTGCGGTTTTGAAGATTCCATTTATTTTTCAAGACGTTTCAAACAATTTACCGGTGTTTCACCCACCCAACATAAAAAACAAATATTTACATAGCAAAAGCGAGGTGAAATTCACCTCGCTTGTTCAAATCTCTTAAAAGGGGTAGATTGAACTATTCTTGTTGCATAAAGTATTTTATATATTCACTGGGGGCGTAGCCCGTCGAGGCTTTAAAGAATTTTGAAAAATAGTTGATAGAATTAAATCCGCACATATCGGCAACTTGTGATACGGATACCTGCCCTGAAAGCAGTAGCTTTTTGGCAGAGGAAATTCTTTGTTCTATAACGTCATTTACGGGGGAAATATTATAGGCTTTTCTATATAATTCGCTGAAGCGGCTGACAGAATAGCCTGACATTTCCGCCAATTCCTTTAAAGTCCATTTTTTGGCGGGATTTTTAATAATTTCTTGTCTGACAAATGAAATTTGATCAAGCGTTTTAGTTAAAACGCTTTGTTTTTTATAGGCGCGGTGCATTGTGATTATCATTTGCGTCATAATACAATCGATCATATCAAGGGAGCCTGCCGTTTTTTCATTATATTCAGAAAGCAGAGAATTATAATATTTGCGAAGGCTTGTCCACTCATCAATATGAAATGCTTTATTTAAAGGCAGAGGGTATTTTTCCAATAAAAGACTAATTTCCTCGCCATCAATGTGCATCCAATCGTTTACAAAGCCTTCCTCACTATCATAACGTGGGCCGTGATACACCGTTTGCTGAGGAGTGTTTATTATAATGTCGCCTCGTTCGCCTTCTACCATTTTGCCGTTTTCAAGATATAAGAAGGGTGTATAAAAGCAACAAATAGTGTAGTATGGGAATTTTGCTTTTTGGCAAAATTCCCCTTTCTTGTGGGGAAAACTAACACCAAGATATTTAAGTTTCATAAAACAACCTGCATTTCGTAAGATAGTATAAATATATCGTAATATAATCCATTGTAATCTGTATTTTATCATAATATAATAAAAGTGTAAAGTTTATTACAAGGGAGAACTTCATATGAAAAAATTCAACTTAAACGGAATGTGGCAAATGGAGGGCGCAGGCTATAATTGCGAAGATACTGTGCCGGGATCGGTATATTCTTTTTTACTTAATAATAATCTTATGCCTGATCCGTATTTCAGGGATAACGAGCTTGAAGCATTAAAGCTTATGGAAAATGATTTTACCTTTTCAAGAAAGTTTTCCATTGAAAAAACCGAAAATCCCATGCTTTTACATTGCGATGGCTTGGACACTTTAAGCGATATTTTCATAAACGGTCAGCATATAGCGCACACAGATAATATGCACCGCAGTTACGAGTTTGATATTTCTCAAAATCTTAACGATGGGGAAAACGAAATAAAGATCACTTTTGCTTCGCCCAATAAATTTTTAAGAGAAAAGCAAAAAGCTCAACCTGTCAGAAGCTCCGGTGATTCACTGATGGGATTTCCTTATTTAAGAAAAGCCTCTTGTATGATGGGTTGGGACTGGGGTCCCAGATTACCTGATGCAGGTATATGGAAGGATATCTATATTCTTACTGTGGATAGCGACAGAATAAGTGAAGTTCATATTTTACAGCGCCATTGTGACGGCAAAATTTTTGTAACGCCAACAGTAAAAACTGAAAAGGGAACGGCAGAGATTTCTGTAAAAGTAACTGCGCCCGATAACACCGTTTTTACTTTGCCTGCAAACACGGAAAGTGAAATTTCTGATGCAAAGCTCTGGTGGCCCAACGGCTTTGGCGAGCAGAATTTATATACCTTTAATATTGAACTTATTGAAAATTCGGCGGTTGTTGATTCTGCTTCAAAGCGCATCGGGTTGCGTCAATTAAAGCTTATCCGCGAAAAGGATCAGTGGGGTGAAAGCTTTTGCCACGAGATCAACGGCATCCGCTTTTTTGCAATGGGCGCTGATTATATTCCCGAAGATAATTTAATGTCCCGTTACAGTAAAGATAGAACTTTTAACCTTATAAAACAATGCCGAGATTGTAATTTTAATGCTATCCGTGTGTGGGGTGGCGGTATTTATCCTCACGATGACTTTTTTGATGCTTGCGATGAAATGGGTCTTGTTGTATTTAACGATCTTATGTTCGCTTGCTCTGAGATGCCCAACGATCAAGCATTATTTGATAATATTGAGGCGGAAGTAAGAGAAAATCTCATCAGGATACGTCATCACGCTTCGCTTGCGGTAATTTCAGGCAATAACGAGGTAGAGGAAGCCATTGAACATTGGTGGAGAGACGATAAGCAGGCGGATAGAAAAAAGACGTATATCAAAGTTTTTGAGCGTATGTTCCCCAAGATCATTGAAGAAGTCTGCCCGTATATTCCATACATTTCGTCATCACCCAGCTCCTTTGGAAGTTTCATTGAACCGCGCAACGAAAACTACGGAGATTCTCATTATTGGGAAATATGGCACGGCAACAAGCCATTTGTGGAATACCGTGATCATTATTTCAGATATTTAAGTGAGTTCGGATTTGAATCCTTCCCTTGCGAAAAGACTGTAAACTCCTTTACCTTGCCTGAGGATAGAAATATTTTCAGCCGTATTATGGAAATGCACCAGCGTTGCAGAGGTGCCAACAAAAAAATTCTTACTTATATTGCAGATACCTTCAGATATCCCCAAAATTTTGGCACTTTGCTTTATGCTTCACAATTATTGCAGGCAGAAGCTATGCGCTATGGTGTTGAGCATCTGCGCAGAAACCGCGGAAGATGTATGGGCGCCCTTTATTGGCAGTTAAATGATATCTGGCCCGTTGCATCGTGGGCAAGTATTGACTATTTCGGCAGATATAAAGCCTTGCAGTACGTTGCCAAAAGATTTTTTGCGCCCGTTATGATCTCTTGCCAGGAAATAGGCGAAACCCACACAAGACCTTTTGTTGTAATGCAACCTGATATTTACGATTACAGCACCGAGGCAAGACTTTCCGTTACAAATGAAACATTAAATGACGTTAGCGGTATTGTTAATTGGAGCTTAAGATCCAATGACGGCACAGTTTTAGAAAGCGGAAAGGAAACCGTAAATGTGCCTAAATTATCAAGTGTTTGGCTTGAAAATATGGATTTTAACAAGACCGATGTTGAAAACAATTATCTGAGTTTCAGCTTTGCTGTTGACGGTATTACCGTTTCCGAGGGCACCGTTTTATTTACCGTGCCTAAGCATTTTAATTTCCTTGATCCTAACTTGAAATATGAAATTAATGGCGACACAATAACAATTTACGCCGATGCATTTGCAAAATACGTTGAGATATATTCCCCTGACAGCGATTTCATATTAAGCGACAACTATTTTGATATGAACAGAGGAACTAAAACCGTAAAAATTCTTGAAGGAACGCCAAAGACTATTGAGCTTAGAAGCGTTTATGATATCAGATAAATAAAAGCAAGGTAAAAATTCACCTCGCTTTAGAGCACTGACAAACATAATGCCCTGCAGTTTTTTTGCAGGGCATTATTTCTTGTGTTAACCACGTGCTATGCACGTGGATGATTATTTTCACGTTTAAACTGTGTCGGTGTTAAGCCGGTAATATCTTTAAAAACTTTTGAAAAATGATAAATGCTTGAAAAACCGCAGGAGGAAGAAATATCTGCCATTGATACGGTATCACCGATAATAAGACCTTTTGCTCGCTGAATTTTAAGCATTGTAATATATTTTGATGGTGGCATATTAAATTTTTTTGTAAAAATCTTGCGGAAATATACGCAACTTATATTGCATAAAGATGCGAGAAAATCGTTTGTTGGTGCACTTAAATGGAGAGTTTCTTCAATATATTTTATTGCAGGGGCAAGAATTTCATTGGTTTTAGGTGAGATGTATTCCTGATTGAGTTGGTCAGAAAGTTTTTCTAAAATAGAATATATTCCTTTTATTGCACAAAAGCGTGAGCCTGATGTTTTGAAGTTAAGAGAATGCTCGATTTTATAAAATTCTCTTATAATTTCATCAGAATTATTTATTTTTATACTCATAAAAGGCAGTATTCCGTTATCAATGGTTTCAAGCTCAATCATCAAACATAAGCCTTTTTTCTCACAAAAATATGAATATGAACTGTTCTTTGGAAGGATACATATATGGTTTTTATCTGAAAGATATTCTTTATTATCGTGTACGTACACGGTAGAGCCTTCCGTCTTAATTGCTATGGCTGTGCGCTCACGGTTATATCGTTTGGCAGTTGTTTTTTCTGCTATATTGATGCGGTTGCAAGCACTTACGTCAGTTATTATCAAATTAAATAAGTTATTTTCCATACAAAAACACCCTCTTTCCGTTATTATATGGGATTATTTTATAAAAGTAAAGAATTTTTTGTATCATATTATATAAAAATATCAGAAGAGATATTTACAGATTTTGCTTTAAGTTATAAAATATTTTCAAAAAAGAAAGGAATTAAAATATGAGAGCTTCATTTAAAAACGCACCATCACCGGTTGCAGCAAGCGTAGTAAGGGAAAGAACCGTAAAAGACGCTATTGGCGCAATAAAAAACAGTTTTTATGCAGGCGCAGGGGCCATTGATTTGCATCTTTCCTGCCTTAATGATGAATTTAAAAACGTTGAAAGTATCAAGTATATAATGGATAGCACGGCATTGCCTATACTTGCATTAAACTACAACCATAATTACGATTATTCTGGTTATTCCGATACCGAAGAAAACCGCATAGCCTTACTTGAAATGGGTGCTTTAGCAGGTGCATCGGCAGTTGATATGCAAGGTTATTCCTTTAATCTTGATATAAAAACACGTTTTCAGGAGGAATATGCAACAAGCGATATGCTTTTTGCCCATAAAAAGCCAAAGGAAGTTGCATTAGATCCTGAAACCGTTAAAAAACAGATGGATTTTATTGATAAAATGCACGCACAGGGTACGGAAGTATTGCTTTCATGCCATACTCAGGTAAATCTTAACACCGAAGAATGTGTTTCTCTTTGCAAATTGCTTGAAACAAGAAATCCTGATATTATCAAGCTTGTTATACCTTGTAATACTGATGAAGAATTGGCAGAAAATTTCAAAACTATGATAACGTTAAGAAAAGAAATCACTAAGTGCAAAATACATTTCCATTGTTCAGGTAAAAAAGGCAAAATTACAAGAATCGTTAATCCGATGCTTGGCGCACACCTGGCATTCTGTATTGAACGCTTTGGCGAAAATGCTCACCATGAGCAACTTGATTTAAGAAGTTTTGCAACTGCAATTAGAGAACTTGATTGGAGAGAATAAAATGAAAAGAAAACAAATTATCTTTACAAAGCCTGAAACGGCTGAATTTCTTGATACTGAAATAAATATTGAACACCCCCGTGACGTTATGGTAAAAATGGAGTATACCGTAATTTCAGGGGGAACTGAAAGGGCAAACCTTTTAGGCAGCAAAACCTTCTGCTTATCAGGTAAAGACTTTCCTCGTATGTTAGGCTATTGCGGTGTGGGTACGGTAATTGATTTAGGTGCCGAAGTTACAAAGTGCAAAATTGGTGATAGAGTTCTTGTGTATCACGGTGTACACTCAAACTATAACGTGCGCAGAGACGACGAAATTTTCCTTGTTGAAAATAACGTTGATTCTATTGAAGCCGCCTTCGTTATCATTGCAACAATGGGACTTGGCGGTGTAAGAAAGCTTGAGGCTGAGCTTGGTGAATCGGCAATGGTTATGGGTTTAGGACTTTTAGGTATGTTTTCCATTCAGTTTTTGCGTAACAGCGGTGTTTATCCGTTAATTGCTGCTGACCTTAATCCCGAAAGACGTGCTCTTGCCTTAAAATTAGGTGCTGATTTTGCTTTAGACCCTGCATCACCTGATTTTAATGAAAAAATTCTTGAAATTACCAAAGGCAAAAAGGTAAAAAATATCGTTGAAGTTACCGGCGTTTCAAGGGCACTTGAACAAGCCCTTGAAAACGTAAGTTATATGGGCAAAATTTCACTTCTGGGTTGCACAAGAGTATCCGATATGCAAATTGATTATTACACCCAGGTACATTTTCCCGGTGTAAAGCTTATTGGTGCCCACAATTTTGTTCGCCCCAAGCAGGAAAGCTTTCCTCATCATTGGACGATGACAGATGAATGTAATGCAATTTTAAATTTAATTGAATCAAAGCGTATTGACGTTAAATCAATGGTTTCCCGCATCTGCGATCCCAAGGATGCACCTGAAATTTATAATGAACTTGTTCACGATAAAAACTTCCCGATGGGTACAGTATTTGATTGGAGAAATTATGACTAAGCAACCTATTCATAATGAAAAGCTTTTAATAAAAAACGGCACAGTTTGGTCAAAAAATGGTTATTCAAAAAAAGACGTGCTTTTTGAAGGTGAACAGATTTCAAAAATTGAAGATAACATTGAAGCAGATACTATTCGTATTTTCAATGCTGAAAATATGCTTGTCTTACCGGGCTTAATTGACACACATATGCATATGAAAAACGTAACCATTGACCTTTTTGGCGTTGATGCGTCAGCGGTATGCTTTCCCAACGGTGTAACTTGTGCTTGTGAAGGCTCTGCTTGCTATGGTGATGAAGAATTTTTAAATACGTTCTCCATTAAAAACGTAGTTTTTGTAGGCGGGCAATATGAAAATAATCATTTCAGCCTTAATAAATTTGATTTTGAAAAATACGGCAAGAAAGCAATCGGATTGAAGGTTTTTTATGATACAAACAGTTATGATATAAAGGATATCTCGCCTTTAAAGGAAATCTGTAAGGTTGCTCGCGATAACAATCTAAAGGTTATGGTACATTCAACGGGAACACCCGTACCTATGATGGAGATTGTAGAAACTCTAAATAAAGGCGATATTTTGACACATTCCTTTCATGGTGGAAAGAATAATTCATCAGAAGATAATTTCGATTGTTTGAAATATGCAAAAGAAAAGGGCGTAATTGTTGACGTTGGTTTTGCAGGCTACGTTCATACTGACTTTTCCGTTCTTAAAAAAGCCATAGATATGGGGGTTTATCCTGATACAATCGGCACGGACATTACACGTTCAAGTGCATTTATCCGTAGTGGCAGATACGGTATGAATTACTGTATGAGTATTTTAAAAACCTTAGGTATGCCTGAAGAAGAAATTTTCAAAGCGGCAACGATAAATTCAGCAAAAGCGCTAAATAAAGAGGGTATTTGGGGCGAATTGGAAATAGGCAGCAGTGATGCTTGCGTGCTTTCTTACGTCAATGCGCCTTTTGAAATTACCGATAAATTTTCAAACACGGTAAAAGATACAAAAAGTTACCGTTGTAATTTAACCGTTGTAAACGGTGACGCAGTTTTTAGTAATTGAGGTTAAAATATGTTAAAAATAGGTCAGATAGGCATCGGTCACAATCACGGCGAAGCAAAAATGAAAGCGGTCAGAAAATTCCCTGAGTTTTTTCAGGTTATCGGTTTTTCTGAGGATAACGAAGAAGTTTTTAAAAAACGAGGTAATTTTCAGGCATATCAGGGCATTGAAAGAATGGATACTGATGAGCTTGTTGATAAATGCGACGTGCTTTTAATTGAAACGGAGGTTCCCAATCTGACAAAATATGCACAAAAATGTGTTGAAAAGGGCAAGCATATTCATCTTGATAAGCCGGGGAGCATAAATACTGAAGAATATAAAAAAATGCTTGATACAGCACAGAAAAATAACTGTATTGTTCAGCTTGGCTATATGTACCGCTACAATAACGCTGTGAAACGTGCCATTGAACTTTATAAAAGCGGTGCCTTAGGCGAAATTACAATGATAAATGCGGAGATGAGCACCTTTCATAACGCTGAATATAAAAAATGGTTATCAACTTTTAAAGGTGGAATAATGTATATTCTGGGCAGTCATTTAATTGACCTTGCAGTATATTTCTTAGGTGAGCCTAAAAAAATCACCTCATTTTTAAAACATTCATTACTTGACGGTATTGATTTTGCGGACAATAACCTTGCAATTCTTGAATATGATAAGGCGATAGCGCGTATTTTTGCTTCAAGCGTTGAAGTAAACGGTTGGGGCAGAAGGCAATTTTTTGTTTCAGGCACAAAGGGTTCAATAGATATTAAGCCTATTGAAAACGATATCGTTGTATATGAGGCTTTAAAAGATAATTGCCCTAACTGTTATGAAGATATGAAGGTAAAGGCTGATATTAAGGATATCCCCAAGGATTGCCGATATGATGAAATGATACATGATTTTTATCAGTATATTGTGGGTGCAAAAGAAAATCCTTTTACCTATGAGCACGAATATCTTGTGCAAAAAACAATCAATGAAGTTATTAAAGGAGATAAATAAAGCACGCAAAAAAGCTTTAATTTTAGGTTCAACCGGCACAATAAGCTCAGATTTAACAAGAGCAAGCACATTTATTCGGTTTGGCAGATACGGGCTGAATTACTGTATGAGCATTATGCGCACTCTCGGTATGCCGGAAGAAGAAATATTTTTGTCCGTTACAAAAAATGCCGCCAAGGCGGTAGGAAAAGAAAACGATTGGGACACCCTCGAAATTGGCAGCACCTCTGCTATAGTTTTAGGTCTTGCAGATAAAAAATATTCCATTACCGACAACGAAGGAATTACCGTCAGTGGCGAAAAAAGTTACAGAACTTATCTTACAGTCGTAAACGGAGATGCCGTTTACAGTTATTAAAGAAAGGTTAACATTATGATTGCAGGTAGGCTTAATGATTTGATAAACTCTTCCGTTACTGTTACGGGGTTGGATAATCAAACAAAAATCGAACCTTTAGAGAATGGAAACCCCCTAAAAAACCAGCGTCTTAAACTTTGGTGGACGCAAGTTCACTCTATGCGCGGAATAGATGTTCATTTATCCTTCGACGGAGGATATTGGATAAACAGTCTTGTGCTCAATCTGAGTGACGATTGTGAAGCAAGCAGAATACGTGCATATAACAAAACAAAGAAAGCGCTTTTATGTGAATATTCAGGGGAAACGGGCAAATTTATTGCCGATAGAAAGGTGATTCTTCCTGTTGAATGTGGGGAAGATGAAATAATTCTTTCATTTGAAGCCACAGAAACAAATATCGTTAGCATTGAAAGCATCGATGTTTACGGTTTTAAACCCAAC
>JAZQII010000088.1:0-7874 GCA_045541035.1 Clostridia bacterium
GGTAGAATATTTGTTTTCAATATAGGCGTTGATATTATACTGAATCGTAGTAATTATTTCATCACCTTTAATTAGTTCAAGTGTAAAAATTTTATCGAACTCGGTTGCATAAATATCGCGGGAATACAACAAGTATTCGTTATCGCCTTCTTTTATTAGTGATTCTTTATCAATTATCTGACCGTTAAGTTTTATGATAACGTCATCGGCAAGAGTAAGGCGGAAATAAATCCTATTAACGTTTGCCATATTAAGACCAACCGATCTTACTCTGTTATTTACGTCAGCATTGCCCGAAACGGTTTTTATGCCTTTGGGTAAAGTAAAGGTACTTCTGTATTCATTAACCCAAGATAAATTATCCGCTAAGTTTTCAACGTTATAACCCTTATAAATCTGTGCCGTTTTGCCGTAATAAAGCATATCCGCCAACAAACGTTTTAAGGCATTATATTGAATGGTTGATAATTCAGTATTGGTTTTATTATAAAGATTATCGCAATACTTTTTTACGCTGTAGTCTTCAATAGTTTCAACTACTCTTCCGTTATAGATAAGTTCTGCGGTAATGGTATCTGCCATACATTGAGGGTTGATGTCCGTGTATGAGAACTTAATATAATCGTTTTCTTTTACGCCCTTTTTAGTTACTGTTCTACCGCTTGAGGACGTAAATTTTACAGATAACTCGTTAATATCAGCAGAATTGCTTACAAAGAAATTCATCGTAAGGCTTGCACCAATATCGACCGTCGCGCCCTTAAACTCGCCAATACCGTTAAACACCTTTTCATTGATAACATTTTCTACGTTCTCAATAGCATCAGATGCTTTTGAAATATTTGAGCCGTTGGAAACACCGCCAACAGTAACATTTACACGTTTTCCGCTTTTAATAAAATCAATGGCGGCTTTTGTGGCGTTAATACGTCTTTCGTTGATTTTAGGTGTGCCGTCTGCATTATAAAGTTGTCTTCCGTTTGCATCAACCTCTAACGTAGGACAGATCCAACCGCCTTCGTCGTGTTCGTTCCAAGCATATGCAATAACTGTATTTGCCTCGGTATATGGTTTAATTGACGGGTGTTGCGTATATGATAAGGCATAAGCAAGATGGTTTAATAATTCAACATCCGTTGCGTAATCACACCAATAATCGTTATCAACGCTCATCCATGAAACGGGATTTATGTATCGTGGTTCAGGATGCCAACCGTAAGTTACGGTAGGTACAAATTGGAACTGTGTAAAATAACTTTTGCACTGTGTGTAACTTGTATTCCATCTTTCCTCCGCTTTTTTTGAAAGCTCATCATAGGAAAGTTGATAACCGTCTATTGCATATTTTGAAACTGCATCTGCGGAATTGTTTTTTGCAGTGCTTGCAGAGGGATTCATAATAACCGCATAAGGCTTTTTAACGTTCAGTTCATCGCAAAGAGCTTCATAATATTGAATTTTTTCAACAATATAGGCTAAATTATCGTTTGAATTAATATAATACATTAAGGGACGACCGTCTAAAACCGTCATATAATAGTCAGAAACAAGGATTTTTGACATTTCAATGCGTGCATCGTCGTGAATAGGCGGATCAACGACACACATTTTAACGTCGCTTCTGTATTTACTTTCCTGATGAAATTTTCTCGCCTTTTGCATGCCATTATGGGCGTTGTTTTCGTCGCCATCATCATACCAGATATATGCAAAATAACTGATACCTGCATACTTGGCATATTCCATTTCCCTATCGAAAATCTCCTGTGTATATTCAGGAATAACTATTTTATTATCGTCCGTTACTTTTGCAAAGAACGGTGCACGAAAATGGAACTGACTTGGAGATAAACTTCTTTCAACCTGCGAAACAACGTCCCACCCTTTATTTGTATGACCGTACCACGCATCCCAACGGATTGCACCTACCGTTGTCGCTTCTTCCGCAGCAGTTGAAACCTCTGTGTTTTCGGCAAAGGTAACTGTGCTGAAAAGTGAAAGCATCATTGTAATTATAAGAAATGGGCCTAAAAGCTTTTTCATATATCTGCCCTCGTTTTAATTATTCTTCTTACGCTGTCCTTAAGTCCGCTTTCCTTATTGCGGGTTCTCCATAAACGCTTGTGTTCGGGGATAATTACTTCTTCCATTTGGGTTATATTTTTAAGATGTTCTTCCCTGTTTTCCACATCAAGCTTATATCTTGCAAGTTCACAAGTAAAACGCATAATACGGATTGAATTATAGAATTCATCCATAATAAGTTTGCCCTCATCGCCCGTCAGAGTGATTTCATTGGCTCTGTTTTCAATCTCGTCAAGATACTTTTCAAGTTTATCAACTTCACTTACTTCACCGTTTTCAGCCATCGACATTTCGTTAAGATGATAATATAAAATACCGATTACGAAGCCACGCTTGGTCTTTGAGAAATCAAATTTTTGGTGGTATCTGCCGGCATCAGCCATAAGCTGTGCAAAACGGTTGCTTTCATCCTTGAAAACGTATTTGTTAAGATAATCATAAATAAATTCTCTTTGCTTTTCAGCGGTATTATTCCAACTTATTGCACTAAAATATGCAAAAGGAAGATAACTTATTGAAATATACTGCGGATGGTTAAGATCGCCCCAGTCAGTATCAAGAACGCCGATACCGCCATACTGAACAACGCGGTTTACTGCGTTTTCAGCATTAACAAGCATTGTTTCGGTATTTCCCAGCATTGTGTTCCAACTTTGTGAGCCGGGAGCATTATAGAATTTAAGATTTAACTTTTCATATTCCTGACAAGCCTTTTCAGAAGGATTGAAGGGTGCATATCCCCAATTTATGGGAATAACGTTTTCAGGCAATTCCTTTAAAAGTTCAGGTGCTTCGTTTATAATATCGCCCCAGAACATTACCTTCTTGCCCTTTGATTGAATAAACTCGATAACCTTTAAAAGATAATCAAAATATACTCTGTGCTTGCCTTTTTCTTCGCAGATTTCCTTTGATTTACCCCAGCCAAGCTCTAAGGTTTCATCACAGTTAATGTTTACCGTGTCTGCCGTAAAGTTAGGCAACAAATCGTTAAACAGCGTTTTTACAAATTCAAAACTCTCATCATTTAACGGATTAAGGCTATGAGGAAGCCATTGCTCGTTGGCATAAATAAAGCCGTCAGGACATTCTGCAAGGTGCTTAAATTCCTCTCTTACAAGCCAAGGCGACATATGTCCAAAGCAGTTCTGGTTGGGAATTAAGGTGATAAATTTTTCCTTACAGTATTTATCAAGGAATTTAATTTCTTCAGGCGTTAAGGGAGTTGTGTTTTTGCAAACTTCAGGAAAACTTTTATATTCAAAAGGATAACCTTCCATATATAACTGAAGCTGATTGATTTTTAAATCAGCAAAAAAATCAACTAATTTTAAAAGTGTTTCAAGGGTAGGAATTTTACTTCTTGAAATATCAAGCATCATTCCGCGGTTTTCAACTGTAGGCCAATCGTGGATTTCCATACAAGGAATTTTATCGTTATCAAAAATCTGTTTTAAGGTTGTGTTTGCACGGAAGAAACCTTCTGCATCCTTTGCAAAAACAGAAATTTTGTCTTTTTCAATATTTATTTTATACTCTTCTTTATTAAGAGTTGTATCTGTAACGTAAGTTACTGTTTTGTTTTCGTTTAATTCTTCAAAAAATTTTACTTTTTGTGGATATGGAAATAATATCATATTTTTTCTCCTTAAAAAGAGGGGGACGTAACACTTACATCCCCCTAAAAATTATTGTTCTTTTCTCTTTTTTACAGTTAAAACTGTAAATGCGGGGATTGTTATTAAAATCAGACAAGCAGGAATCCAAAGAACCTCATCGCCTGTTTTTGATTGTGATGCAAAAGCAACTGCCGTCCAATTTTGCTTATCTATTGCCATAAATGAAAGGAATCTCGGAACGTCGCTGTTTTTACATTCGATAATAAATGAGTTGCCCTTAAAGATACCTCTTTCAAAGTTAAAGCGAACGAAGAAGGTTGAAAGGTCGCATTTATAAGTCTTTCCGCCATGTTCAACTTCAACTTTGTTGTTTTTAACGGGTACTTTTGCACTTATCACTTTGCTTTCACCGGCAGGAATCTGGATAAGTTCGCTGTTAGCACCTGCAGGACCTGCCCAAGTAGTTGAGCCGTTTGAAAGCTTAAGAGTTGTTTGAAGGAACATTCTTATATAAATATCTTCATTACTTGTGTTTTTGATGGTAATTGACTTTTCGGCATAGCCATCCTTAACGTCACTTTTTGAAAGCATGCCTGCGCTTGTTACGATCCAACCGTCCCATAAGTCCTTATTAAGTGAGAACTTAACTCCGTCGGCATTTTTCATAAGCCAGTTATATCTGTCCTGTGCGGCACCACTACCTTCAACGTATTTGATAGAAACGTTATCAATCCAGTAAGCACCATTGGTGTTTGACTTATAAAGGGACTTTGCAGCATCAATTCTTAAAATGATGTCGTAAGCATTTGTCTGTCCTGCTTTATATGCCTTCTTGATGTCATCAAGTACCTTATCGGTAATTTCAACACGAACCTGATAAGATTTCCATTTTGTTGTAAGTTCAATGTTGGTGTTGGCTGCGGCATATCTTAAATCAGAATGTGCTTGTGAGTTAAGAATAGGTGTTACAGTTGCTTTGCTTGTTGCCTTAGCATCAAAAGAAAGCACGTAAGTACCGTTGCCTCTGCCCTTATAGCCCATAAGCTCGTCTTCAATTATGGCAGGGCCTAAATTAAAGCCGATCGAGCCGTAAGCATTATAGGGGCTTGAATATTTAACTGAATGTCCCGTACCTGATTTTGTATCAGTTGAAAGCTCAATTTTGCCGCCAAGTGATGAGAATACTGACCAATTCTTTAAGCCGTCTTCAGCATCGCCGTTATATACCTTCTTTTCATCAAGAGGAATTTCAATAACCTTTTCAGCAGTATAAACCTTTAACACGATATTATCAAACTGAACGCTGTTAAGTGTGCCCCAAGAACCGCTGTTTGCATCTTTTAATGCAATCTTATCAACTGCAAGGGCATACTGTGTTTCAGTTGCTTTCAGAGCATCCTCCTTGCTTAAATAGAACACGCCTGAAATAGTGGTATATGTTTCACCGTTAAGGTCAACAGACTCTTTAATGATTTTTACTTTGTTATCATCTTCACTACCGAATCTGCGGATAATCATATCAGCGCTTGTGATACCGCCCTTAACGTCCATTGCAATTTCAATCTTATATGCCTTTGCATCATTTAAAATTGCAAAGTTTTTGATATATGAACCTAAGAGCCACATAGGTGTGTTGTTTTTATCAGCAGGTGCCTTATAAGCAACGCTTAACTCTTCGCTGTCAAGAACATTCTTTGAATAAATATGTCCCTCTGTTTCCTTATATACAAGGTGAGGATGTGCTTTGTTGCCGCTATTGAAAATTGAGATTTCATTGGGCAATAAGCCGATAGGCTCAACAGTTTTAGGTACTATTGTTAAAACAATGTTATCAAAATAAACCGTTGCACCAAGAGGAATGTTTTCAAGGCAAAGTGCATAGCCGTGTTCAGATGCTTCTGAAATTTGATCATAAGTCATAGAAACATTGCCTGAAACAGTTGTAAACTTATCAGCGGTAAATTCTTTTGACTCAAAATACTTAAGTCCCCACTTATTACCTACGTTTGAGTTGCGGAAAATAAGGCTTGTTGTGCCAACTGCACCCTTAACATCCATTGATACCTTTATATCATAACTATCCGCAGGATATTCTGTTGCAAAAGCCTTAATGTAAGGTGCTAAAATCCAAGTAGGTGCCGCCGCAGTTTCTACCCAGCCTGCATTAAGTTTTGAAAAACGAATTGCGCCGTCAACAATAGTAGGTGCGTTAAAACGGTTTTTATCAACAGAGTTGCCCATATGCTCGTGAGTTGTTACTCCGTTTGCACCGAAAACAGAAATTTCTTCAGGCAACAAGCCTTCATGAGGCTTCTGCGGTGAGGGTGTTGCTGTTGGGGTTGCTACGGGTGTTGCCGTAGGAGATGCTATTGGTGTTTGGGTTGCAACCGGTGTTTGGGTTGCAACAGGTGTTGGTGTTGCAGGGTTAACTGCCGTTACCTTTAACACAATGTTATCAAAATAAACCGTTGCGCCAAGAGGAATGTTTTCAAGGCAAAGGGCATAGCCGTTGGCACTTGCCTCTGAAATCTGTGCGCTTGTAAGATTTACCGCACCTGAAACAGTTGTAAACTTATCAGCGGTAAATTCCTTTGACTCAAAATACTTAAGTCCCCATTGGTTGCCTACGTTTGAGTTGCGGAAAATAAGGCTTGTTGTGCCTAACGCACCCTTAACATCCATTGAAACAACAATATCATAGCTTTCTGCAGGATTTTCTGTAGCATATGCCTTAATGTAAGGTGCTAAAATCCAAGTAGGTGCTGCCGCAGTTTCAACCCAGCCTGCATTAAGTTTTGAAAAACGAATTGCTCCGTCAACAATAGAAGGTGCATTAAAACGGTTTTTATCAACAGAGTTGCCCATATGCTCGTGAGTTGTTACTCCGTTTGCACCGAAAACAGAAATTTCTGTGGGCAATAAACCAATCGGTTTTTCAGGTGCAGTAGTTGCAGTAGGTGTAGGTGCTTGTGTCGGAACCGGTGTTGCCGCGCCAACTGCAGTAATTTTTAAAGTTACGTTATCAAAAACTACTCCGCCCAAGGTTGCAGGCCTTGAAATATTTGCTAAACAAAGAGCATACCAAGTATCATCCGAAGCATTAACCTCTGCTTTTGTAAGGGTGAAAGTTCCTGAAACAGTTGTAAAGGTGTCAGCATTAAACGTGCCTGATGACAAATTATTTACCTTGTTATCGGAAGCCTCACCAAATCTGCGAACAGCTAAGTTTGCTGAATTTAAGCTTCCCTTAACGTCCATTGATACTTCAACAGTATAGCTATCAGCAGAATTTTCAGCTGCATAGGCCTTAATATATTTGCCTAAAAGCCACATTGGTGTTGTGTAGTTTGATGCATAGCCGTAATAGTTTACGGTAAGTGCGCCTGCACTTATTGCTTTTGAATAGATGTGTCCTCCATTAAGGTAAGTAAGATTTTCGTGGGTTGTTACACCGTTAGTAAAATCAGAAATCTCATCGGGCAACAGGTTAGCGCTTTTAGCGCTACCTGTCGGACCGAAAGTAATCATACTTACGCAAGAAATAACTATCGCAAGCACAAGTGCTATAGATAAGATTTTTTTCAAAATGGTTTCACTCCTTAATTAAAAGGTTCTTCTTCTAAATCGAAATCTCCGTCGCCACCGCTCTGAGTGAACACGTCATTTCTGAATATTTCAGTTACTTCAATTTCGGGTTTTTCATATTTTTTCATATTATCACCTCATTATGCATTTTTAAATGCTACTGCACTGATGCCATAGTTATTTAATGCTTTTACAACATTATACAATGATGAAGTTTCACCCTTAGCAGCAATATAAGCAATATAGTCATTTACGCTGTAAACTACTTTGCTGATTTCATTTAAACTGTCAGTAATTGTAATAGTGTAAGCCTTATTGTAATCAGTTTCCTTTATTGCATCTGAATATACTAAATATTCATCGGCATTATTAGTTGCAACAAGCTCTGCTTCAACACCGTTTACCTTAACTGTTAAGTTCTTGTTTGCAAGCTTAACGCGATATAAAACCTTAACTGTGCTTGAAATGTTAAGTGTTGCGGAAGCTACCTTGTTATTTGCATCTGTATTTGTAACTGACTTAAATAATTCATTAGGAGTTGCAAGTGCAGTTGCATCTTCTGTGATCCATGTAAATCCGTCAGTT
>JAZQII010000089.1:0-3994 GCA_045541035.1 Clostridia bacterium
CAGAAGAAAAAACGTCCATTTTTTTGGGCGTTTTTTTCATTTTTAAGCCGTTTTTTAGCCGAAAACGGCCTTTTTTTATGCCAAATGAGTGAGTTTGACTGAAAAACGCCCTTGAAACATAAAAATATACAAGTTTGAGAACTGAAATGCTATTTTTAACATAAAAATATGCAACTTTGAGCGAAAACCTATTTAAATACCGTATAAAATATGATATAATGTGAATATAAGCGAGGTGGAATGTTATGGAAGAGTATACAAAAGGTGTTGTAGAAGAGTATATTGCGTATCAACGAAGAGTTCTTAAGACTTTGTTAGATAGAGGGGTTTATACACTGGAGGGGATAGAAGATCATATTCGTAGTCTTCGCGAAAGCATTGAGGAAGACTTGGATTCTAATAAAGCGTATGCCTTGCTCAAAATGGAGATGGACGTTAAGAAGGGTATTCGTGATGAAGAGAAGGAATATGTTTCTCTAACTCATATTGCAAGGCAGAAGAATTTTGAAAACCCAAGTTATGTTATCCAATCTTGGCTTAGAGACCGTAACACACTCGACGTTCTTTATCTTTGGGAGATAGAGAATAATCCTGGTTTTAAAAAAGATGGTTACGAGGGTATTGTAAATAAGCTATCCAATCCTTCCTTTACGTTAACTGCAAAAATTTGGAGAGAAGAAACCGCCGCCACTGGAATATTATCCAAGCAAGGTAATGGGGGAGGCACTTTCGCTCATGAGGATATAGCTATTGATTTTTATGCCTGGACTTTTCCGCAGAAGCGATATCAACTCGTTAAAATAATTTCCGGAAAGGCAGCATTCTTGGATCTGATACACGAGGACTTGGAAGAACAAAAAGAAAGATATAATAATATGACACTAACAGAACTCTATGCATCCCAGGGTATAACTCTTGTGGATAAATTTGGTAAATAAAAGTGTGGAGATGACTTCTGATTGATTATGTGGAAATTACAACTAGAAACTGTATAATGATCGTTCACGGTACAGGTGATAGGGACGTTGATATAATCTATGCCGAGCGAGTAGTTGGAACTATAAATGAGAGTCTTGTAATCGCATAGTTGAATTATGATTAAACAGAAAAAAGTAATAGCATAACAGAAGGCGTCGCATCAAAATGCGGCGCCTTCTGTTTATACTTAGATTATCCATCTGCTTGTTGGCACTTAAAATGTAATCTTGCTTTTCTCAAATACCTTTACAAGAATCGTACCGATAATAAGCCCGGCAATACCCTGAATAACATTGGCGGGAATGTTGACTAGAGAGGGGCCAAAGCCATACAGGAATCCTTCAAAGATAAAGTATCCGGCAACCATTACAACTTCCGCCACGATACCGCTGATGATTCTTGATGAAATATTACCAAGTTTACTGTGCAAAAGTTTGAATCCATAGAAAGCGATCAGAGCCATCAAGCCCTTGATTACAAAAGTCGCCGGTACATAGGTAACGTAGCCGGAGAACGTATCGGCAAGTGCGGAACCGAGGCCTGCCGCAAGAAAGCCATAGGTCGGTGACAGCATCCAACCGGCAAGTAGAACCACGCAGTCTCCAAGATTCAAATATCCTTTGAGTGGGGACGGTATTTTTATTATCATCGTTGCAACGCAAGTAAGTGCTGCAAGTAATGCTGCCATAACAATCCTTTGCGTGGTGTTATTTTGTGTTGAATTGCTCATTGTATTTACCTCTTTTCTTTACAAAAGCTTATCGTCATATACGGCACGAGCGCCGCCAATGAATTTAGGTCGGGTCCGTGCAGCTACGACAATTGCCTCTCCGATCATTTTGTTTTCAAGCCGAAGCGGTACTGCCACCTTTTTCAGATGCATGCCGATAAGTGTCGAGCCAATGTCTAAGCCGGCGTCCGCCTTGATTTCCTCAACCGCAACAGGATCCTTGAAATGCTGATATGCCTGTGTTGCAAAGGAGCCGCCTGCCTTGGGTTGGGGGATTGCGTTCACAGTTTCGGTAAAGGGGACAGCCTGACGCTCTATTATAATAGCACGGTTCAAATGCTCACAGCACTGAGCTGCAAGGTACACACCTTTTTCCTGTGTAACCTCGTATATGGCTTCAAAAACCATTTTGGCAGTATCCGGACTGGAATTGGTCCCGATCCTGGAACCGATGATCTCGCTTGTGGAGCATCCGATCACAACGATGTCTCCTGTTTTCAATTTTGCCTTTTCTGTAAGTTCTGTGATAACCGCTTTGGCTTGTATTATGAGTTGCTCTTGCATTTTTTCCTCCTTGTTATCGAATACCGTATTTCTCGATGATATAATCCATATCCTTATCGCCTCTCCCAGAGAGGTTAATTAGCACGGAACCTTTGCCCATAGACTTGGCAAGTTTCATGCCGTAGGCAACAGCATGGGAGCTTTCAATGGCAGGTATGATACCCTCCATTCTGGAAAGTTCAAAGAACGCATTGATGGTCTCATCATCGGTGACAACATCATATTTCACTCTGCCAAGATCGTGCAAGAAGGCATGTTCCGGGCCACAGGACGGATAATCGAGACCGCTTGCAACGGAATATACAGGAGCAGGATCACCGTTTTCATCTTTTAGCATAATACTGTTAAAACCGTGCATGATGCCTTCCTCGCCGTAGGTTAGGCTTGCAGCATGATCACCCATCTTAATGCCTCTGCCAAGGGGTTCAACACCATAGATATCGACGGGGTCGTTTAGGAAGCCGGAGAAGAGGCCCATAGCGTTTGAGCCACCGCCGACACAGGCAACAACTGCATCGGGAAGTTCACCCGTCATATCAAGGAACTGCTCTCTCGCTTCAATACCCACAATGCTTTGAAAGTCACGAACCATCATCGGGAACGGATGAGGACCTACAACCGAACCGATACAATAGATGGCATCTTTATACTCCTTGCAGTATGCGGCAAAAGCGGCATCGACAGCTTCTTTGAGAGTCTGCAAGCCATCTGTCACTTCAACAACTCTTGCGCCGAGAATCTTCATTCTTGCTACGTTAGGCGCCTGTTTCTTAATATCAACAGCACCCATATAGATATCGCACTCTAATCCAAAATATGCGGCGGCGGTAGCAAGAGCAACGCCGTGCTGACCGGCTCCTGTTTCAGCAATAACTTTTTTCTTGCCCATATACTTTGCAAGCAATACTTCGCCCATACAATGATTAAGTTTATGTGCGCCAGTGTGATTTAGATCCTCGCGCTTAACGTAAAGCTGAACGCCCGTACCGATCTTATCTGACAGTCTTGCAAGATGGGAAATAGGGGTCGGTCTGCCTTGGAATTCCTTGCGGATGCGTCGAAGCTCATCAATAAACTTTCGGGATTTGCAGATAGTTTGATATGCATCACTAATCTCATTCATCGCTGTTTGCAATTCGGGCGGGATATAGGAGCCTCCATATTTACCGAAGTAACCGTTTGCATCAGGATAGTTTTTAAAATAGGTATCAAAATCAATATTGTTAAATTTCATTTTGGTTTCCTCCATTAATAAGTTTAGTTTTAAGTTGGTTTGGGTTAGGGATTTGCTTTCACTTTCTGTTTAATTTTATATATCGGCGCTCGGGGCGCCACCAACGTTTTGTCAGCATTGTGTTTACCCCCTTAAAACAGGAAAAAGCTCCTTTGACTTATCTTCCTTGTCAAAGGAGCTTTCATATAAAACAAAAACGCCCTTGACAGAAATATACTATCTCCGTCAAGGACGAATAATTAGAACTATCCGCGGTGCCACCTTGATTCATAGGAATGACCCTATGCACTTAGCAGGATACCAACATATCCCCGGCATTTGTACGCTTGCCTACAGCGTCGCAGAATACTTTGGGAACATCCCATTTGACTGCGCCCTCAGCGGTCCATTTGCCAAACAGTTTCTAACCCGACTCTCAGCACCACGGGCTCTCTGTGTAGTCTTGATTGACGTTATCTCCGCATCAACAGTTTAAAGTATTGAGTTTA
>JAZQII010000090.1:0-73432 GCA_045541035.1 Clostridia bacterium
ATATCGGGGATGTAATCGGTTTGACTGAATTACAACAATATTTCCCGAACCTATTGAAAAACGAAAATCAGAATGGTATAATCACAACCGTTGGTAAGTGTGGTAAAAAGTCATCCCTTGATGCTATACTGCACAGGCTGCAATTAAGGATATGAAATAATTAAAATTTCATAAGACAATTTATCCGCCCGAAGAAATTCGGGCGGATTTTTATAAAATCATTGCTTTTTAAGCAATAATATAATACAATGTAATTAACAAAATAAAACAATGTTTTATTTGCAAATGATTTTTTTGGGGATAAATGATAATGAAAATTAAATTTATGAGTTATAACACACAGCACTGCTTAAATTTCATAACAAGGGAAATTGATTTTGATATAATTGCAGATACGATTAAAAAGTGTGAAGCTGATATAATAGGACTTCAGGAAATTCGTGATGAAGGCCAACATGCAGACTATCAATCACAAGCAAAAATAATTGCCGAAAAACTTGGCTATCATTATTACTATTTCGCTGAAGCTATTCGTTTTGGAGGTGTAAATCCATACGGAAATGCAATTATTTCTCGGTATCCCATAATATCCGCCGAGACCATAATGATTCCCGACCCTGAAATCAAAAAATATGATGGATATTATGAAACGCGTTGTCTTTTGAAGGCAACAATAGATGTAAGGAATGGTCTCAATGTTCTGGTAAGCCATTTCGGACTCAATCCTGATGAACATGAAAATGCCGTAGAAACTGTTGTTTCCAATATACCTAAGGAACATTGTGTACTTATGGGCGACTTTAATATGGAGCCTGATAACCAAATTCTTAATCCTATTATGCAAAGTCTCCAAGATACAGCGAAAGTTTTTTCAACTTATAAATTAAGTTTCCCTTCGGATACCCCCAAAGTAAAAATTGACTACATATTTGTTAGCAAAGACTTAAAAGTGGAATACGCAGATATCCCTGAGATTATTTCTTCTGACCATAGACCGCATGTTGCAACAATAGAATTGGAATAATTATGGTTTTTCCCTCTTTTGCGGATAGCAACTCAGGCTGCTATCAAAGAAAGCAAGTAATTGCTGACTTTATAAAACAAAAACTATCCGCCCGAGAAATTGGGCGGATTTTTATATCTGTTGCAAAAATCTATGTAAAATGTTATAATACAAAAAAGAGGCGATGATTGTGAATCAAAATAGCGTATGGTTAAAAGCACAAAACGTAAAATTGCAAGTTTCTGAAGATATCTTACCTGAATTTGATATTGGTTTTGACAAAAGAATTCCAAACGATATTGAAGAAGAACTGTGTGCTTTTGTAGAATGGATTGAAAACAATTATCGCATCCCGATTACATTGTGGGTTGACTTTGAATATAATCATTATCTAATTTCAAGAGACGGCAGACGGGTTGGATATTTGTTTTATTGGGCAGATTTCTCTACGTACCCCACATTTAATAAAATTGACGACATTCCTCAAATACGACTTCCTGTACGAACGGAACGTAGTACAATTGAGGAAATACTTTCTTCCTTTATCGAAGCAATAACCGATTATTATGCGTGGATATGTAACGAGATAAGCGAAGATTATAAAATTAACGAAAACGATGTGGAAGAAATTTTACAGGCATATTTGCAATATAGAGGTTAATTTCCCACTTTTGCTGATAAACGCCTAGTCTGCTATAAAGGAAATTAAGTAATTTATCCCAATAAGCAATTTATCCCCACCGAGCAATCGGTGGGGATTTACTTTGCGAAGTCCTTTTCATTCGATATAAGATATGATATAATATGTTCAAGAGGTGAGAAAAATGATTTATACTCCTATCACGAAAAAAGCATTAAAATTATGCTTTGAGGCTCACAAAGAGCAAGTAGACAAAAGTGGCATACCCTATGTATTTCATCCATTCCATTTAGCCGAACAAATGCAAACTGAAGAGGCAACGGTTGTTGCATTGCTACACGATTTGGTTGAAGATACCGATTATACAATAGAAGATTTGATGAGTTTGGGATTTAACAAGAGTATTACGGATACAATTTCATTAATGACACATGCTGACGACGTGGAATATATGGACTATGTTCGCGAAATAAAAAACAATCCTATTGCTAAAGCGGTAAAACTTGCAGATTTAAAACATAATTCCGATTTAACACGATTAGATAACGTTGACGAAAAAGCGTTGAAAAGAAAAGAAAAATATTTAAAAGCAATCAATCTGTTAGAGGAATAATTTCTATCGTTTGTACGCAGTAGGCTGCAATCAAGGACATGAAATTAAAAAATTATCCCCACTTAGTGGGGATTTTTTATTATTTAATCATCTCAGGGGCATTACAATTTATTATTTCAGCATTATTTATTACAAATGGCATATCTTCTTCGGTGAAATTTTCTGCGGAAATATTTTCAAGAAAGAGACTTTCGATAGTGGCATTTTGGGCAAATTGTAGCGTTGGCACTGTGCCGTCAACAAATTCACGTCTGTGAACGTCGGAAATTGAAAGATTTTTAACGTCAATTCCGCCTTCAATATCAATGATCGCATATTTTCTGTATTTGTGCACAAGATAGAATTTTACCAGATCACGGCTTGATTTTCCTGCATACATATTATTTATGGTAATATTTTCGTAAAGTCCGCGCTTGCCCGTCTTATAAACAGGCATAAAGCAAATGCCAAAATGATAGAACGTGCCAAAAATATCGGAGATATGAACGTTTCGTATTGCACATTCAGGACTTGCCGATAAAAGCCTTACTGCACTATATGAATTTTCGGTATATATGCCTTTTACCGTTATATCTGAAATCGGACCACGGGAACCTTCCTCGGCATTAAGAGCAACTATATCATCATAGCAAGTGCCAAAAAGATTTTCGATGTTGCCGTGATGACAGTTTCCGCAAAGATGAATTCCGTCCATATTACTTTGATAAAGATTTCCATCGTTAAAATCAAAGGAAATATTGTCAACGTTAAAATATGATACAGTATCAAGTGTAACGGCAAAATTTGCAGGATCCTTAATTGTAAGGGAAGAGATCCGAAGATTTTTTACGTTATAGAACAAAAAGCAAAGTCCCGTATAGCCTTCAGGCTCATAGCGACCGCAAGATAAGGGGTTAGGATTCTGATTTTTGTTGTTGTAATTCCATATTCCGCCGCAGATTTCGATATTTTGACACGGCGTATCGGGAGAATATCTGTTTACGTAATTAAAAAGTTTACTTGTTATCCGTTCTTTTGCATCGTTTTCGGTTACGTTTTTTAACATATAGCAGTTGGAATTATCTGCTAAACGGATTTCCGCAAAACGGGGAAGTACAAGCTTTAAATTTGAGTGCAACTCCAATGATTTGGATATAAGATAAAATGCTTTGGGAACGGGCAAAGATACTTCACAGTTGTTATCAATAAGTTCCTGAATGGCGGCGGTATCATCGTGAATTCCGTCTCCGTATAAAATATGTGCCATAAGAAAGCCCCCTATTAAAAGTTTGAATATATTATATCATATAAATTATGGCAGTTCAAGAAAAATAATTAAGATTGCCGTTTAATACGCTATTAAGACCGAATGATTAAAAGGTATTGATTTCTGTTTTTTAATGTGATATTATCCTTTTTGAAAGGAGGAAAAGTATGAAGTGTGAAATAGTTATTGACAAAAATTGTGAAGAAAAGGTAGTGGTTTACAGTAAGGAAAACAATGATTTTATAAAAAGCATAAAAGAGTTCGTGGAAAACAACGAAAGCATAGTCGGCTATAACGGAGCAGAAATAGTAAAAATAAATTTTTCTGAAGTTTACTGTTTTTCGGTTATAAATAATAAAGTATATGCCATAACACAAAAGGAGAAACTGCAACTGAAAGAAAGACTTTATACAATAGAAGAAAAGTTGCCGAAGAATTTTGCGAAAATAAATCAGTCATGTATAGTGAATATTGATAGAATCAAAAAATTTGATGCTTCAATTTCAGGGACGTTAAAAGTTTATCTGAAAAACGGATATACCGATTATGTTTCAAGGCGTCAGTTAAAATCAATAAAGGAGAAAATAGGAATATGAATAAAAGAGTAAAAGAATTTTTGCATAGAGGACTTATGTTTGGCGGCTTCGGACCGATAATACTCGGCATTATATATGCTGTTCTTGAAAAGACGGTGGAAAATTTCAGCCTTGACGGTGTGCAGTTACTTATTGCAATAGTGTCGGTTTACATGCTTGCCTTTATTCAGGCAGGTGTATCGGTATTTAATCAGATAGAAGAATGGAGCGTTTTAAAAACCATTCTTTGCCATGGCTTGTTAATTTATTCAGCTTATGTTCTTTGCTATCTTTTAAACAGTTGGATACCCTTTGATATTAACGTGATTCTGATATTTACGTTGATATTTATGGTAACTTATCTCATGATTTGGGGAATTGTTTATATATCGGTTAAAACCGTAAGTAAGAAACTAAACAAAAAAATAAGCCAATAAAAGGCTGAACAAACAAAGCGTTGACAAATTACCGTAAAAAATATAGAATAAAACAAATAATTTATGGAGTTTTTGTTGGCTTAATATGTTTGATAAACTGGATTCTTTTCAGAAAGGCAGATTAAAACATTTAATAAAAGAATGCGCGATCATTGTGGGCATAGGGTTAGCATATCTTGTTTTTGCTTTAATTACGGGCATAAGCATTCCCTGCATTTTTCATCTGATAACAGATAAATATTGTCCCGGATGCGGCATTACGCGAATGTTTATGGATATAGCACGCTTGGATTTTTCTGCGGCGGCATCACATAATTTGCTTGTGTTCAGTTTATTACCATATGGAATTTTTATTTTCATTTATAAATCTTATCTTTACGTAAAAAAAGGATTCACAGATGATAAACTCTGGGAAAAAATAATATACGTAATATTGTGTGTTCTTTGTGTTGCCTTTTGGATATTAAGAAATCTTGAGGGGTTTGAATTTTTGAGGCCATAAAAAATGCTCGCATAAAAAAGCGAGCATTTTTGTTTTAATAAAAACTGTACTATTTTTAATATTTATGATATACTAAAAAAGGAGATGATTTTATGAAAACTAAACTTGGTCCGCGTTTCTGGATGGCGATAACCATATTCAGCCTTATGGGACAGATTGCCTGGGTAGTTGAAAATATGTATTTCAACGTATTTATATATAAGATGTTTAACGCTACTCCTGCTGATATTTCCAATATGGTGGCGGCATCGGCAATAACGGCAACGCTCACTACTGTTTTTATGGGCGCATTATCCGATAAAATAGGCAAAAGAAAACTGTTTATTTCTCTTGGCTATATACTTTGGGGTATATCTATATTCAGTTTTATACTTTTAAGAGAAGATTTAATATCAAAGACCTTTGGCTTGACGGTTTCTGCATCAACCATAGGAGTAAGCCTTACCATTATTCTTGATTGCGTTATGACGTTTTTTGGTTCAACGGCTAATGATGCGGCTTTCAATGCTTGGCTTACTGATTCAACGGATTCTTCCAACCGCGGCGCGGCAGAAGGCATAAATGCCATGATGCCCCTTGTGAGTATTCTTGTTGTGTTCGGCGGATTTATGTTTTTTGACCTTGACCAAGCATCAAGCTGGAGTTTGATATTTACGATCATAGGTATTCTTGTTACGGTTATCGGTATTCTGGGTTTTTTCATAATCAAAGAACCTGATATTAAACCTAATGAAGAATCGTATCTTGGAACTATAGTTTATGGGTTCAGACCTAAAACGGTAAAAGAAAATTCAAAACTTTATATTTCTTTGCTGGCTTTTATAATTTTTAATATTTCCATACAGATATTTATGCCGTACCTTATTATTTATTACGAAGTGTCCCTTAAAATGAGTAATTACGTACTCATAATGGCACCTGCAATAATTATTGCCGCAGTAGTTACGGCATTCTGGGGAAAGGTTTACGATAAAAAAGGTTTTAATTTTTCGGGAATCATTGCAGTAATTACTTTGCTTTTAGGATATATAGTATTGTACTTAACAAAAACAACAGTTCCCGTATTTATCGGATCGCTTCTTATGATGAGCGGTTATCTTGCAGGCATGGCGGTGTTTGGCGCAGTTATAAGAGATAATACGCCCATAGGTAAATCGGGCAGGCTTCAGGGCGTAAGAATTTTCTCACAAGTTCTTGTTCCCGGCGTGGTTGGACCGATGATCGGCAAAAAAGTTCTTGAGAATGCTGAAACGATAGTAAATAATGACGGTACCACTTCTTTTGTGCCTAACGCGAATATATTCCTTGCTGCCGCCATTGCGATAATTCTTGTAATTCCGTTCTTTTTTATTAAGAAAAAATAAAGGAGTTTTTATGAAAGTAGTAATTTTAGATGCTGATACAGTTACAAAAGGTGACGTTTCGCTAAACAGATTTTCAGATTTCGGTGAACTTGTGATTTACGGTCTAACCGATAAAAGCGAAGTGGCAGAGCGCATTAAAGATGCAGATATAGTAATCACCAACAAAAACCAACTTAATGCTGAAAATATGAAAGATGCCAAAAACTTAAAATATATCGGTTTATTTGCAACGGGATATAATAATATTGATATTGAATATGCAAAAGAACACAATATAGCCGTTTGCAATGCGCCGGGATATTCCACCGAAGCCGTTGCACAGCATACCTTTGCTTTTATTCTTGCGATTTTAGATAGAGTAGGGGAATATAATGAAACGGTCAAAGAAGGCGATTGGATAAAAAGCAGAACTTTTTCGTATTTTCCCTTGCCGTTATCGGAACTTTCCCAAAAAACTATTGGTATAGTGGGGTACGGCTCGATCGGCAGACGTGTTGGCGATATTGCAAAAGCCTTTAATATGCGCGTTCTTGTAAATAACAGAAGCAAAGTTAATGATGAAACGGTTACTCAGGTACCTTTAGATACGCTTTTAAAAGAATCTGATATCGTAACGCTTCATTGTCCTTTAAATAAAGATTCTGAAAACATAATGAACGAAAAAGCGTTTTCTAAAATGAAAGACGGCGCAGTTTTTGTTAATACTGCCCGCGGCGCAATGGTTGATGAATTTGCACTTCGTCAGGCTCTTGAAAGCGGAAAACTTCTTGGTGCAGGTGTTGACGTTTTAAGGCAAGAGCCTATGGATAAAGACTGTCCTTTATATAATGCTCCAAACTGTTACATTACACCGCACATTGCATGGGCAGGCAAGGAAACAAGAATAAGACTTCTTGATATTGTTTACAATAACATCAAAGCATTTTTAGATGGGAAACCCGAAAACGTAGTAAATTAGAAAAAAAGCCTGAAAGCAATCGCTTTCAGGCTTTTTAAATTTAAAAATCAGCACCGAACATATGTGCGCAGTAGAACATGGGTATTCCTTTTTCCATTTTATAAGAAATTCCTATACCGCAATGTTCAAAATCTGTATCTATCATATTTGCATAATGCCCCGGACTGTTTTTAAACAAATTAAACATATGGGTATAAACTGCTTCGATTTGTTCAGCACTTCCCGTAAAAGGCGTTATATAACCTGATCCAACGTGTGAAGTCATGCAAATATTTTCGCCAACAGTTTTGTAATTATATTTGCTTGAATCAATAAGACTAAAGCAACTTTCGCCGTTAGGTCTTGTGTGAGAGAAAAGATTGATTATTTCCTTTGAACGTGTCTGCGCACAACTGTCTAAATGTGAATTTATAGTTAGATTGCTAAGACCAACACGGCTTCTTTCCTTGTTTACAAGCTTCAAAAAGCCTACTTCAATATCCTTTAACATTTTGCTTGTAACAACATCTGAAGAAGATGTAGGAACAGGTGTGGGTTTTTCTGTAGGAACAGGTGTAGGTGTTGGTGTAGGCTTTTGTGTTGGTGTGGGAGTAGGCTTTGCCGTAGGTGTAGGTGTAGACTTTAGTGTAGGTGTAGGAGTGGCAGTAATCTTGGGTGTTGCAGTCGGCGCCTTTGTAGGAGTCGGTGTAACCGTAGCCTTAGGTGTTACCGTAGGTTGCGCGGTTGGAGTAGCCATTGCGATTATAGTGGGAGTCACTGTAGCGGCAGGAGTTTCCGTAACTGTGGGAGTTTCCGTAACTGCAGGAGCTTCAGTAACTGTAGGAGCTTCGGTATTTTCGGGAGTTTCTGTAACAATAGGAGCCTCTGTCGGACTAGTATAAACGTTTGGAGTAGTGGTGGATTTGCATCCTGAGAGCATAAGTACAGAAACAATTAAAACTGCAAATAGTCTTCTCATAATTACACTTTCTTTTTGTTTTTTTTATATTATACATCCAAAAAATCAATATTACAACTGTAAAAAAATACCTTGCATAAAAACAAACTATTTTTTAAAATTCAACGGACAAGCCATCGCTAGATACTTTGAACCCGATTCTGTCTGCAATTTTTGTCAAGTTTGAATGTAATGGATTACCGTTGTGAGAGAAATGATTAACGTATTTTACGGTATCTTTATCTATTGCGGAAATGCTCTCAAGTCGTTGCGTAAGGCGGCTGATATTTTCAAACCCCATATGAGAACCGCCATCGGAAATAGGAATCTCAACGTTAGTGCAATCAAGGCTTATCATATCAAAGCGCAAATGCTCTTTTTCAATATAATCAAACACTTCTTCGAAAAAATATCCCGTGTCATGGGCGTATAGAAAAGTTTTATCACCTTTTATAATATAGAATAATGCATCATCACCATCATAATGCCGTGCAGGCAGAGCCGTTATCTCATAATTTTCAACAGTTATTTTATCAAATGGTTTAATAAGATGTGTTTGAAAACCACTTGCGTCGCGTGTGGCATTTGTAATTTTATTGTATGCGCCTTTCGAACAGTATATTTCGATTTCAGGAACACGCATATTATGGGCAAAACAACCACCACGGAACTGTAACTCTCTTTCATAAAGATGATCGGGATGGGAATGGGTTATAAAGAGATACTTAATTTTGTCGCCTTCAATGTTGTTTTCGAGAAAGTGCATATAAGTGTCGGCAGGCAGATCGATTAAAAGATCATCGTTAACAAGTGCCTGCGATCTTGTGCGCACGTTTTTCTTGTCCTTTGATTCTCTTGCTTTTTTGCAGAAATCACAGTTGCAGAAAACTGCAGGAAACCCTTCTGCCGCAGCAGTTCCTAAAAAAGTTAACTTCATAAGATCACCTCAAAAAAATAAAGACAGAGCATAAATTCTGTCTTTATTATATAATATGATGATACCAATGTAAATAAATATTTTTTAATAAAAGATATCAATTTTTAATTTGTGTAATTATCAAAGTAACCCTGAACAAGAACAACGGGAGTACCCTTATCACCGGATCCGCTTGTAAGGTCGCAAAGGGAACCGATAAGGTCTGTAAGCTGACGGGGTGTTGTGCCCTGAGATGCCATGTTGCCTACAAGGTTATCCTGCTTTTCGCGAATGCTCTTTGAAATTGCTTCTTTAAGCGCATCGCCTGAAAGATTTTTAAAGTCGTTATCAGCAAGATATTTAAGTTTAAGTTCGTTGGGTGTACCAACAAGTCCGTCTGTAAAAGCAGGTGAAACAACGGGGTCAGCAAGTTCCCAAATCTTTCCTTTAGGATCTTTAAAGGCACCGTCGCCGTAAACCATAACTTCAACGTGTTTACCCGTTTTTTCAAGAACGTTTTTCTGAATATCAAGAACAAGATCTTTGCATTCTCTGGGGAAAAGTTTGATGGTATCTTCAGTTGATTTATTTGAACCAAGAAGACCATACTTTTCATTGCAGCCGCTGCCGTTTACGGGAGCGTTAAGAATTTCATCAAGACCTAAAACGATCTTTGCGCCCGCTGCTTTTAATATGCGCTTTGTTCTCGCACGGGTATGAATATCGCAGTTAAGAACGCAGTCGGTGTAATTAAGGATTGCCTTTGCCTGGTTAGCAAAAACGATCTCTGCTTCAGCACCTGCATCTTCAATGATACCCTTATAATATGAAACATAGTCAACACCGGTAAACTCATGCTTGTTTTCACCGAAAAGTTCACGGTACTTTGCTTCAGAAAGTACGTCAGAATAAGGATTGATGCCTGCTTCGTCTATTTTATCAAGGCTAACAAGTTCGTTTCCCACTTCATCTGATGGGTATGAAAGCATAAGAACGATTTTCTTTGCTCCCATAGCAATACCCTTTAAGCAGATTGCGAAGCGGTTTCGTGAAAGAATAGGGAAGATAACGCCCACAGTTTCGCCGCCGAATTTGTTGCGTACGTCTTCTGCAATGTTTTCAACAGAAGCATAGTTACCCTGAGCACGTGCTACGATAGATTCGGTAATTGAAATAACGTCTCTATCATTTAATGAGAAACCTTCAATTTCTGCAGCTTCAAGTACGCTATCTGTAACTATCTTCGCAAGATCATCGCCTTTGCGAATAATGGGACAACGAATTCCTCGTGATACCGTACCGACTCTTCTTTCATTTTTTGACATGTTTTTTGCCTTCTTTCTTATTTAAGAAAATTTGCGATTTTTGCAACAACAAAAATAACAGAGATATTATATACTATTTTTTGTAAAATTACAACTATTATTGCAAAAAAATATGTATTTTTTTTATTAACAAAAAGCTGTTTTGTGTATATTGCAAATTTTTTAAAGATTTAGGACAAAAAAACAATATTTGCAATAGCATTTGCAAAAAAAATAATGTATAATAAAATTGCAAAAAAATTTAGTAAAGGAGATTTTGTATGAAAAAGATTTTTGCAATTCTTTTATCGGTAGCAATAATGTTTTCAATGGCAATTCCTGCTTTTGCCGATGAAGACGAGATTAAAGTTACTGATCCATGGGACAAATATATGTCAAAAGGTGAATTGACAACAAGTGATGAAAATGGTGAAACAGTATATAAAGTCACAGGAATAACAGCGGCGTATACTTCACCGGGTGTTGATATTTTGCCTACACTTAAAAAATTGATGGAGGGTAATGATAAGATTACCGTCACAATTGCTGTTGACGTTAAAATTGACTATGCCGAAGGTTTTGAAGATGAAGAATTCCCCATTGCGGGTCTTATCCGTGCGGCAGAAGTTAATGAGAAGATAAAAGACCCCAATGCATTTAAGGCAATTTATAGAGATGCGCAGGCAGGCGGTTTCGCTGATACAGGCGGCGGAAACTATTCGATCCGTTTCTTTGAAAATGAAAGTGCTCTTGATTACTGGACAACTCTTGAAGGCGAAGTTACTTTTACTGCTAACGATATTAATGCAGGTCTTTGGGGTAAACTTAACGTTTGCTTTGACAGAATGAACTGTTATGAAGCAATAAGTGCAATTTATATAAAAAATACGAGAATTACGCTTACTGATTATGAAGAAGGCGATGGTGAGATCACCATTGATTTTGATACGGAAGTTATACCAAGCACAGATGACGTTGATGAGGCTCCCGTTGATCTTACTGTTGATCTTACTTTAAATGCTGATGCTGAAGATACACCTGCTCTTCCCGAAGGAAACTATCTTGATACAAAGTGGGTAAAAGGCATGGCGGCAAACGATCCTATCGAAGGCACTTTCAATGATCAGCCCATGTATTCAATGACCGGTTGGAAGACTGCCTACGGCTCACCTTTCCTTGATATTCTTCCTGCAGTTAAGTCAGCAATGGGTGAAGAGGATGAAATAAATGTATATATCGTTTTTGATGCTCGTGTGCTTAATTATAAAGGTCTTGAAGGCACGGAACATGGTTTTGGAATAAAGATTCGTCCCAAAACAACCGATCTTACGAAGGAACTTGAAGATTTTGAAGAGAATTATCTTGGATCAACTTTTAAACATCACAATTCGGGCGACGTAAGACTTACTCTTTTGGCTTCGGATAAGGAGTATATTACCGAAGATTGGCAGAGATTTGAGTTCATATATACGTTCAGCGCAGAAGACGTTGAAGATGGTCTTTGGGAAGCATGGAACCTTTGCTTTGATAACGTTAATAGCTTTAAAACTCTTGGCGCCATTCAGATAAAGAATATGGGCGTTTTCTACGGAGACGATTATGAACCAATAAATATTGATGAACCTGCAACAGATGTTCCCGAAACGTCAACACCAGCGGAAAAACCTCAAGGATCAGAAGATCCTGTTGTTATTCACAAACCTATCGGTGGCGGAAAATATCAGATCACATTTACAGAATCCGTTGATACTGTTGTTGAAGGCCTTGTTGATAATAACGGTGGAAACGGTACGATCTGGATAATCGTTGCAGTTGCGGCAGTTGTTGTATTAGCAGGCGTTGCAGTGGGAATCGTTACCGTTGCAAAAAAGAAAAATGCAAAGGAGGATAAGTAATATGAAAAAGTTTTTAGCAATCAGTTGTGCACTTTTAATTCTTGTTTCTGTATTTTCAGGTTGTGAAAACGGAAGTACAAATACTCCCACAAAAACTCCTATTGCACCTCCTGAAGCAACAGAAGCACCTCAAGATATTACCGAAAAAACCGATTACGTTACCGAACAATGGATTTCAGTTGAAATTCCTTTTGAGGCAAACAAAAAATCAAAAAATATTACCGATACTATTCTTGATGTAACATTTACAAACCGTTCAACCGGCACAAAGTTACTTATGCCCGGTTTCTGGAACGGCGCAAATAAGTGGGCAGTTCGTTTTGCACCTACCGAATGCGGTATCTGGGATTATGAAACTGCAACAACAGGTGAAGACGTTGGCATCAGCGGCATCAAAGGTACTGTTGCTTGCAATGCTTATAAGGGCGACCTTGATATCTATAAACACGGCTTTGTAAAGGCTGTTGAAGGAAAAAAATATTTTGTCTATGCTGATGGAACTCCATTCTTCTATTTAGGTGATACCCATTGGAATATGGTAACAGAAGAATTTGATTCAGCCGGTCCTAACGCAGGTGATATAGAGACCGATTCTCACTTTAAATATATTGTTGACCGCCGTGCAGAGCAGGGCTTCACCGTATATCAGTCAGAAGTTATTGGCACAACAATTAACGTTGCTGACGGTAAGATTTCCGAAAGCGATATTAAGGGCTTTGAAGTAATGGATAAATACTTCCAGTATATTGCATCAAAAGGCCTTGTTCATGCCAATGCAAAACTTCTTTTCCCCAGCGAAGTTACTCAGAGTTTTAAGTTAAACAATGAATCACTTACCCGTTATTGGATTGCGCGTTATTGCTCATATCCCGTTATGTGGACTTTGGGCCAAGAAGTTGACGATGCCAAAAATCAGAAGATAGATATGCTCGTTCTTACTTACATTGATATGTGCGCATTTGTTGCAAAGCATGATCCTTATCAGAATCCCACATCGGCTCACCAGCTTAATGCAGCATCGGTTACTGCGGCAGGCGGCGTTCCCATTGCAGGTATTGACGGCGGTTACGACCATATTAACGTTGAGGATACTGAACAGAAATACAAAACAAGAAAATCAGCATTCCTTGGAGCAAAAGGTCATACGTGGTGGGCAAATCAGTGGAGACCTGTAGTTCATGCACAGTATAACTTCGGTATTCCCAAAGATTATTGGGAAAACGGTCAAGATAAGCCTATCGTAGACTATGAACCCAGATATCACTATCTCTATGGCGGTGATTTCTGTATGCGCGCGCAGGCATGGATAGCATACCTTTGTGGTATGTGCGGTCATGCTTACGGCGGAGCAGATATGTGGCTTTATAAAGGCAGATATGCAACCGATACAGATGCCTTTGACGGTATTCAAACCATTACCAAAGAAGAAAAGGTTAATACATTGTGGTCAGATCTTATCAATGCACCTATTTCCAATGAACTTACTTATTTAAGAGGTTTCATGGAGAGCGTTGGTTGGTGGGAACTTACACCTGACTTTGATTACGGTAATGCATTTAAACCGGTTGAAGGTAAGGAAGGCTTCTATGCAGTTGCACATAACGGCGACGAAACTTACGTAGTTTATCTTTATAACCGTACAACGGGTTCAGCAGGTAAACTTGTGAACATGGATAAAAACGCAACCTACATTGCACAGTGGTTTGATACAAGAACAGGTGAATATTCACTTATTGATTATAACCTTAAAGCAGATGCAAACGGTGAATATGATATTCCCGAAAAACCCGTTGCTGATGATATGATTCTTCTCGTAACAAAAAAATAATTTTATTAAGATCCTGCATTTTATTTGCAGGATCTTTTTTTATGTTAGAAAATGCAATGTTTTAGTTAGAATTTGCAATTTATTTTACTTTTTTTATTTGTTATAATTATGCTATCGAATAAAATTAAGACGGAGGTTTATGTCAATGAAGAAAATCTTGGCTGTAATTTTTGCTTTGATTCTTATAATGACTTCATTTCTAACGGTTTCTGCTGAAGAAGTCAAAATTGAAGCAGAATGGTCAAAGTACCTTGGTAAAGTTGAAATAACAAAAACTGAAGAAAATGGGGAAACCATCTATGCCTTTAAAAACTTCACGGCAGAGTTTGCAACGCCCGGTATTGAAATTATGCCTCTTTTGAAGGAAATCATAAAAGGTAAAGATTCCGTTACTCTTAATTTCAGTATGGAATTAAAAGCTGATGCTGAGGAAGATTTTACACTTGGTATGCTTTTGAGAATGGAAGACGTTCATCCCAAAGTTCAGAAGAAAGAAGATTTTAAACAGGCATATACAGGTAAAAGAGTAAATATCATTGGCGATAAAAATTATCTCATCAGGATTGCCAGCGATCTTAACGTTTCTGAGGATTGGGAGTTTGTTGAAGGTGCAATCACTTTAACTCCTGATGAAATTCTTTCCGGCATGTGGAAGAGAATGGTTTTGTGCTTTGATGGAATAAAAAAGTATGAACTTTTAGAAACTCTTTACGTTAAAAATGCTGTTGTTGAAATAGTTGATTATGAAGAAGGTAAAGGCGAACCTTCAATAGATATTGAAAAGATTGACCTTGAAAAGCCAACTATTGAACTTGATGATACGGATACCCCTGTTCTTCCCGAAGGAAATCACCTTACAGATAACGCTTGGTATAAAGGCAAGTTGGGTAGTATTACGCCCGGTGAAGTAGGGGAAGATAAGGTATATAAGTTTGCAGATCTTAAAAGTTCATATTCATCTCCCGTTATTAACATTTATCCCACGTTAAAGGAAATGCTGGGAGATCAGGAAAGTATGAGCATATGGATAGTTCTTGATGTGCGCGCAGTATTGACTGAAAATGACAGAGTCTTCGGCATGAAGATCCGTCCCAATGTTGCAAATGAGTTTGTGGATGATAAGTCGATGTTTGCCGCCAAATACGGCGGATCTACCGTTAAACACACTTCGTATGGTATTTTGATTACTGCTTACAGTGACGGTAAATTAACGAATAAGTGGCAGAGAATTGAAATACCAATGACTATCACCAAAGCAGATATCAATGACGAATTGTGGACCGAGTGGAATCTCTGTTTTGATATGATGACCGATTATTATCAGATCAAAGAACTTCAAATTAAGGATACTGCTATTTATTATAACGGTGAATATGAAAGCGTTTATAAATTAAATAATGACGGTGATTCTGAAAGCGAAGGCACAGCAAAACCTGAAAATAATAAGGAAATGCCCGTAATTTATAAACCCTATGGATTTGAAAAATATAGCATTACCTTTGCCGATACGGTTGCATCTGAACTTCCCGAAGGCATAACTGATGAGCGTGTAAGCGGAGCATCAGTAAACATTGATTCTTATCTTATTTACATTATTATAGGCGCAGGTGTTTTAGTGCTTGGTGCTATAGTAGTTATTATTTTAAAGAAGAAAAAAACGCAGAAGGAGGAAAAATAATGAAAAAATTATTGGCAATTATTTGCACACTTTTAATTGTTGTCGGTGCTTTTTCAGGTTGTAATGAGCAGGGAACTGCATCAAGCAGTACGCCTGATCCCACACCCGTACCTACTCCTGCGCCTCAGGATATTACTGAAAAAACAGATTACGTTACTGAACAATGGATAGCCATTGATATTCCCTTTAAAGCAAATAAAAAATCAGAGAATATTAAAGATACTCTCCTTGACGTAACTTTTAAAAACCGTTCAACGGGAACTTCAATGCTTATGCCGGGATTTTGGAACGGTAACGATGAATGGATCGTCCGTTTTGCACCTACAGAGTGCGGTATCTGGGATTATGAAACTGTTACCACAGGTGAGGATGTTGGCATAAGCGGTATTAAAGGAACGCTTGCTTGCAATGCCTATAAAGGCGACCTTGATATCTATAAGCACGGTTTTGTAAAAACAGAGCCGGGCAAAAAGTATTTTGTGTATGCTGACGGAACTCCCTTCTTCTATTTAGGTGATACCCATTGGAATATGGCAAGAGAAGAATTTGATTCAGCAGGTCCCGTTGCAGGTGATATTGAAACTGATTCACATTTTAAGTATATCGTTGATGAAAGAGTAAAACAAGGTTTTACCGTATATCAGTCAGAGCCCATAGATGCAGGCTTTGATGCTACTGATGGCGAAATAACCAATTTCGATATAAGCGGATTCAAAACCTATGATAAGTATTTTCAGTATATTGCTGAAAAAGGACTCGTTCATGCCAATGCATTGCTTATTTTCCCAAGCGGTGCAACGGATAGTTTCACAAAAAATCTTGAATCTCTTACCCGTTATTGGATTGCAAGATATGCTGCATATCCCGTAATGTGGACTCTTGGTCAGGAAGTTGATGACGGTCACAATCAGAACATTCCAACTATCGGTTTTACTTACACGCAGATGTGTGAAATGATCTATAAACATGATCCTTATAAGAACCCCACTTCGGCGCATCAGCTTAACACGGCGCTTATCGGCTGTAACGGTAACGTTGCTCTTGCTAAGATCGATGCAGGTTCATCTGTTTTTGATCCTAATGATACAAAACGCACTATAACGAATAAACCGTCAATATTTAGAGCAACAAAAGGTCATACTTGGTGGGCAACACAGTGGAGACCCACAGTTCACACACAGTATAACTTCGATATGGCAAGAGATTATTGGGTAAACGGTTCAGATAAGCCGATAGTATCCTATGAAGCAAGATATCATTTGCTTTCGGCAAGTGATTTTGGTGCTCGTGTTCAGGCTTGGATTGCATACCTTTCAGGTATGTACGGTCATGGATACGGAGGTCAGGATATGTGGCTGTATCTCGGAACTTACGATGATAACAATGATTCAACTGACGGCGTATTTGAAACTCCCAAGGAGATTAAAGCATCAACCAATTGGTCAGATCTTATTCATGCTGATATTTCAAGAGAACTTTATCTTATGCGCGGCTTCCTTGAGCAAGCAGGTTGGTGGAAACTTGTTCCCGATTTTGATGACGGTAACGCCTTTAAGAAAGTAGACGGTAAAGAAGGCTTCTATGCCGCCGCACACGACGGTAATGACGTTTACGTAGTTTATCTCTATAACCGCACAACAGATTCGGCAGGTAAACTTGTTAACATGGATAAAAATGCCGTTTACGTTGCACAGTGGTTTGATACAAGAACAGGCGAGTATACACTTATTGATTATAATCTCAGAGCCGATAAAAACGGTGAATACGATATTCCCCAAAAACCCGTTGCAGAAGATATGGTTTTACTCGTTACAAAAAAATAATTTTTAAAGCACCGCAAAAACGGTGCTTTTATATTGCAAAAAAGCGGTAAAATTTTATAAAAAAGCAATATTTACAATGGAAATACCTTTCTGACTAATGTATAATATTAAAAAACAAAAGGAGTGTATAAATATGAAAAACGTAGAAAAATGGACTTCCTATGAAACGTGTTTTTTAGCAAAAGTTCAGATTGATGACGCTTTAGAAAATGAAGTCGACGTAATTTTTACACATGAATCAGGTGTTGAAATAGTGATGCCCGCTTTCTGGGACGGCGGTTTTACCTGGCGCGTTCGTTTCGCACCTAATAAAATTGGCATATGGAATTATGTTGTTAAAGAAGTTACAGGATGCGAACTTGGCATTAGCGGTATAAAAGGCGCTATCAACTGTGTTGAATATGCAGGTGAATATGAAATTTATAAACGAGGTTTTTTGAAAACGGAACCTAACGTGCGCCATTTTATGTATGATGACGGCACGCCTTTCTTCTACTTAGGTGATACACATTGGCGTATGCCCATGGAAGAATTTGATGAAAAAGGCTCCCATGCAGTAGATATTGAAACTGATTCTCATTTTAAATATATCGTTGATAAGCGTGTTGAACAGAAGTTTAACGTTTATCAGTCTGAACCTTTAGGATTTGAGTGTACTATTTATGATGGAATTGGCGAGGATGATATTTTAGAGTTTCAGCGTTTTGATGAATATTTTAAGTATATTGCCCAAAAAGGTCTTGTGCATGCTAACGCCCAATACATTTTCCCAAGCGGTGTAAAGGAAAAGTTCTTTGAAGAAGAGTTCCAGCGTAAAATAAACCGTTATTGGATTGCACGCTATGCATCATATCCCGTTCTTTGGACGTTAGGGCAGGAAGTTGACAGGTGTTTCTTTGGTAAATGCGGTATGACTGCGGAAAATAACCCTTATAAACTTATGTGTAAATATTTGTATCAGTATGATCCATATAAGCATCCCATTACGGGACATCAGGAAAATGCAATGCTTACCGGTGCAAAAGGTGATGCTGAATATAACGTATATTCAGGTAAAAACGTGCTTCGTACCGGCACTAATAAACAGTCGGCATTCTACGGAATGAGCGAGCACACATGGTGGGGAATTCAATGGCGTCCCGACGTGCACGTTCAGCACAATTTTAATATTCCCAAGGATTATTGGTATACGGGCGAAGGCAAAGTTTCCATTAACTATGAAACGCGTTATGATTATCTTTATACCAAAAACTTTGGCGCCCGTGCAAACGGCTGGATATCTGTCTTAAGCGGTATTTTCGGCTACGGTTACGGCGCGGCAGATATGTGGGCATATAAGTTAACGTATAGTTTTAACGTTCCGTCATCTGATGGTGTAGATACCGTTTATCCCCCTGAAAAGTATATGCCCTGGGGCATTGCAATAAATATGCCTACGGGTGATCACTTAACAAAATTCCGCGAATTTTTTGAAAGTTTTGAATGGTGGAAACTTGTTCCTGACTTTGATGAGGGTAATGCTTTCCAAAAAACAGAAAAAGAAGGATATTATACGGCGGCGCATATCGGTAACGAAAAGTATATTGTTTATCTCTATAACCGCGATACTGCTTCAGCAGGTAAACTTGTTAATATGGATGAAAATGCCGAATATCTTATTCAATGGTTTAACACAAGAACGGGTGAATATACCGTCTTAGAAGAAAATTATAAAGGTACTGAATATGATCTTCCCGAAAAACCTGATTATGAAGATTACGCTTTAGTTGCAACCAAAAAATAAAAAGTTGAGCCGATAAGGGGCGTAATCTAAAGGATAATACAACAAGAGATAAAAACACCCAAAGTTTTTTAAAGCGGCGGGTGTTTTTAATATTATCTTTCTTTGTTAGTCAAGTTGTGCTATAGCCGAAGGGAATCGAACCCATAACGCCCAATAGGACTGCTTTTGCGCATAAAACGACTCTTGTCGCTTGAAATACACCCGGTATTCCTTCGCTTCGCGAGCCGTTTTCTATCACAAAATCAGTTCCTTTGGGTTCGCAGAAGTTTAAAATAGCAATTTTTGTTCATGTCAAGGCACTTGCGCAGGGACATACAGGACGTATTTCCCTGTGTAAGTAACGCAGAGATGGGCAAAAATGGCATTTTAAACCGTTGCGGGTTCGGCTCCCTTCGGCTATAATGTAAAAAAACAAAGGAGAAGTATTATGGCACGAAATGAAGATAACACCGTATCCTCAGAAAATCAGGTTTCTGATCATATTTATTATGAGGATCGCGGCGGTAAGAAAATATTATTTTTAGGTAATTCTATCACTAAGCATGCTCCTTCGCCAACAATAGGCTGGTATGGTGATTGGGGAATGGCTGCTTCATGTAAAGATAAGGATTATGTACATCGCACCATGGCGAAGGTGTGGGAGAAATTTCCCCAAACATCCTTTATGGTTGCGCAGATAGCTCCATGGGAAAGAGAGTTCTGGAACGAAAATCTTTTAAATGAAACTTTTGCTGATGCAGTTAATTATAATGCTGATATTATAGTTATGCGCGCCATTGAAAATGTTCGTGAAATTGAGCACGAAGGTTATTCTCTTGAAAAAGCATATAACGTTCTTATTGATACCGTAGCAAAAAACAAAGCCAAAGTGGTTTTGACCAATTCGTTCTGGCAGGCACCCCAAAAAGATTCTGTCGTTTTAAAAGTTGCAAAAGATCGGAATTGTAAACTTGTAGATGTGTGCATCGGTTCAGATGACAGATATACTGCGAAAGGTTTGTTTGAACATTCAGGTGTTGCGGCTCACCCGGGAGATGAGGGCATGGAGGAAATTGCCTGCCGCATTTTTGAAGGCATAAAAGAATATTTATAAAAAAGCACCTTTTGGTGCTTTTTTTTGTTGACAAATATGTGTTCAATGAATATAATAATATTTGAACAATCGTTCAAATGAGAAAATAAGGAGAAGGTGCCATGAACGAGCAGGAATATATGCACGCCAATGATGATTTAGTTAAAAAGGTTCACGATAATATGCCTGAAGAAAACTTTTTGTTTGACCTTGCTGAACTTTATAAAGTTTTCGGCGATTCAACAAGAATCAAGATTCTTTACGTTTTATTTGAAGCGGAGATGTGCGTAAACGATATTGCGCAAGTTTTAAACATGAACGTATCGGCAATTTCGCATCAGTTGAGAGTTTTGAAGCAGGCGGGACTTGTGAAATTCAGAAGAAACGGTAAAACGGTTTTTTATGCACTTAGTGATGATCATGTGCGCACAATAATTGATCAGGGCGCTGAACACGTAGGGGAGTAATATGAAAAGAGTATATAAACTTGAAGATCTTGAATGTGCAAACTGCGCGGCAAAAATGGAAAGAGCAATAAACGAACTTGAAGGAGTAAAAAGTGCAACGGTAAGTTATCTGCACCAAAAACTTGTTATTGATGCTGATGATAAAAGAATTGATGAAATTATAAAAGAAGCGCAAAAAATAATGAAAAAGATCGAACCGGATTGCAGGATAGTGAAATGACCAAAAAACAGAAAAGGCAACTTGCAAGCATTATTATATCGGCAATTTTATTGATTATAGTATTTCTGATAACTAAAATTCCTATGCCGTGGTACGTTAAGGCAATATTATATCTTTTTCCGTATATTACGGTAGGCTTTAACGTATTAAAAAAAGCCGTACAAAATATTTTTTCAGGGCAGATGCTTGATGAAAATTTTTTAATGACAATAGCAACGATAGGTGCTTTTTTATTAAAAGAATATCCTGAAGCAGTATTTGTTATGCTTTTTTATCAGGTAGGCGAGTTTTTTGAAAGTATCGCTGTTGGTAAAAGCAGAAAATCAATTTCTGCACTTATGGAGATATGCCCTGAAGAAGCATACGTAATAAGAAACGGTGAAATTCTTTGTGTTTCGCCTGAAGAAGTTGAAATAAGCGAAATAATAGTTGTAAAACCCGGCGAAAAAATCCCTCTTGACGGTATAATTATTAAAGGTACGTCAAGTATTGATACCAAAGCATTAACGGGCGAATCTATCCCTAAAGACGTTGAAAAAGGCGATAGCGTTGTAAGCGGAACAGTAAATCTTAACGGAGTTCTTGAAATCGAAGTTAAAAAACAATTTCAGGAAAGTACAGTCTCTAAAATTCTTGAACTTGTTGAAAACACACAAAAATCTGAAAGCGAAAAGTTTATAACAAAGTTTTCTCGATATTATACGCCTATTGTGGTTTTGTTTGCCCTTTTATTGGCAGTAATTCCACCTATTTTTTTGGGTAATTGGTCAGAGTGGCTGCACAGAGGTCTTATTGCTTTGGTTGTATCTTGCCCTTGTGCTTTGGTGTTATCTGTGCCACTTTCATACTTTGCATCTATTGGCGGTGCATCAAAAAATGGCATACTTATTAAAGGTGCAGGATATCTTGAAAAACTTTCTAAAGTTGAGAACGTAGTTTTTGATAAAACGGGCACGCTTACAAAAGGAAATTTTATAGTTACTTCCGTTGAAGGTGAGGACACACTTTGTTATATGGCTTCTGCCGAACAGTTTTCCGATCATCCCGTTGCAAAGTCCATAAGAAATGCCTATAACGGTGAACTTAAAAAGGCAACGGATATTATAGAACACGCAGGCTTTGGTGTTGAAGCCGTAATTGACAATAAAAAAGTGCTTTGCGGTAACTATAAAATGTTTAAAGATATAGAAGATAAAAAAGGAATATATCTGTCCCTTGACGGCGTTATTAAAGGAAAAATACTTCTTGAAGATGAAATAAAAGAAGATTCAAAGTTTACTGTTTCAGAACTTAAAAAAATGGGAATAAAAAACACCGTTATGCTAACGGGTGATAATCTTTCCGTTGGAGAAAAGGTTAAAAAAGAGTTAAATATTGATGAGGTAAAAGCAGAACTTCTGCCTATAGAAAAAGTTGAAGCACTAAAAGAAATAATGAAATCAGGAACGACTCTTTACGTTGGCGACGGCATAAACGATGCACCCGTACTTGCAAAGGCGGATATTGGCGTTGCCATGGGCGCTTTCGGAACGGATGCGGCAATAGAGGCTGCCGACGTCGTTTTAATGCAAGATAATCCTTCGAAAATCGTTACGTTAATAAAGATCGCTAAAAAAACACAAGGAATCGTTTATACAAATATTGTTTTTTCGCTTATCGTAAAAATAGCGGTGCTTATTTTAAGTGCATTTTCCCTTGTCGGAATGGGTGCGGCAATATTTGCAGACGTTGGTGTTTTGGTGCTTGCCGTTATAAATGCAATGAGAGGACTGAATGTTGACAAAGGGAAATAACAGGTATATAATCTACTTGAGGTGATTCTTTTGAAAAACAGAGGTTTTCGTATTTTCTTTTGTTTTTTAATTACGCTTGTTATGGTTGTTGTTGGCTCTATGGCAGGAATGTTCATAAGATGGGGCGTAACACAGTCTGCTTTTGCAAGTGTTTCATTTAAAACGCAAAGTACGGTAAAAAAATTTGCAAAAGAAAAGGGAATAGCAATTCATGAATATCCTCAAGAAATTCTTGAACTTCTTGAAAATAACCCTGAAACTGAAGAATTTGTTTTAAATTATCCCTTGGAAAAAGATAAAAAGCACGAAATAGATTTAAGCGATTATTCAACCGATTCGGTTCCGTTGTTTATGCAATGGGATAAACGTTGGGGTTATATAAAATATGGCAGCAACGTTGCAGGGATTACGGCGTGCGGGCCTGTGTGCTTATCCATGGTAGCCTATTATTTCACTTCTGATAATAATATGGCACCTGATAAAATTATAGATTTTGCTTTAAAAAACAATTATTATACCGAAGGCGTCGGCTCAAAGTGGACTCTTATATCAGAAGGCGGAAAACAATTAGGTTTTAGAGTAAAAGAACTGCCGTTAGATGAAAACGTAATGAAAAACGCTTTAGAATCAGGCAAGATCATTATTGCGGTAATGGGCGCAGGTTCCTTTACCACAACGGGGCATTTTATCGTATTTACCGAATATTCTGACGGCGCATTTAAAGTCAACGATCCTAACAGTTATTTAAACTCAAATAAAAAATGGTATTATGAAGATATAAAAGATGAGTTTAAAAATTTGTGGTCAATAGGGAAATGAATTATATTTCTGAAAACATGAAAAAATGAGTTATCCTTTCGATAACTCATTTTTTTTATATCTTATTAAACCTATTGTAGTTGAACAAAGTGTAATTACTTCGTTTAATATGGTCATTGGAATCAGCCATTTTATACCGTATGTAATTTGGCAGAAGCATATGGGATAGGCAAGAACTTTTGTTAAAAGCGGTTTGCTGAGCCAGAAACAAATAACTGAAATAATCGAAGCCGCCATGGGGAAAAGACTCCAAAAACCGTTCCACGTAACTATGGGTGAAATAAGGGAAAGAACAATAAAAAGTACAAGCCATAATTTGCTCTGCGCCCATTTATGTTTACTGTTCAAGAAAACCGTTTCGCGCAATATTCCAATCAGCGCGATTGCCATACCGCTATATGCACCTTTGAAGAAAAATTGAAGTGTCCACATAAAGTCGGAGGCAAGTTTAAAATAAAGTATTTTCTCTCTTGTTTTCTGTTGGAATATAAGCGCATTAAGTATTATTCCAAAAAATCCGAAAACAAGAGAAAGTATTTCGTTTTCCATGTTATTTATCCTTGAAAATATCCTTTATGGCTTCTAATTTTCCGTAACCGTAGTCGGAATCAGGCTCTAAATATCCACCCTCGGTCCATTCGTTCCAAGCGTAAAGTGTAACGATCTTATTCTTTGGATTAGTATCGTCAAGATGTCTTTTTGCCGCCAATAAAGCATTGCGGAATTCTTCAGGTGTAGCGTTATCGATAATGGTTGAGAAATAAGGTTTGTGTAATATTTCGAACTCACCTGAAAGAGTGTGATACATTAAAGGGCCACCCTCATAGAAAACCATGTCTTTGGGGCATCTTGGAGAAGTATCCCAACCTGCTGAAACGTGGGTGTAATAGGGAACGGAATATTTCTTCTCTATTTCAAGCATTTTATCATAAGCACTTTCCGCCCATTCCTTATAATCACCCTTTGGCCATGCGGGAACTGTGTTATGCGCCCAAACGTAACTTGTAATTGCATCAAAACCAAGTGTTTCGATTACCTGCTCAGGAGTAAGAGTATTATCAAATAAATTCTGCAAACCCCATTCAACGGCTACAAAGTGGATTTTAAGACCTTTTTTAGCGGCTTTTTCGCGGAAAATATCAAACATTTCCTTTGCTTTATCAAGGCCGCCCCAATTTTTTATATGCTTGCCGATCTCATAAATTGAATAATAGCAACCGCCGTCTACTTTCCAATAATTGTCTTGGGAAAAGTATCTGTCAATTATATAATCGTACATTTCCAACGTTTCATCATAATCGGTAACTCTGCCACAGTGCATAAGAGCAAACTTCATTTTATTTCTGCTGGGTGCTTCAATAAAAGTCTCAATAACAGTGTTGTTTCCCTTATATCCCCAGTCAAAAATAAAAGTATCAATACCGTAAGAAGATGCGGTATTTATCTGAAGTTCAACAGTTTCCATCTTAGAGTCATCAAGATAACCCCAAATGGGCTTTTTAGGCTGTTTATGACCGGGAAAACGGGGAACAGCATCCTTTGCATATTCCCATTCCGTCCAACCTTTGCCGCGTTTAATATCGTTAAATTCTGCAGGGTGCCAATTTGACCAATGATAACATGCTACTTCGTAGTTTTTCATAATAAAACCTCCCACATTTTTTATATATTATATACGTTAAAAAAACGAAAGTCAATATGCTAAATGTTGCTTAAATAGTAAATTCATCATCGAAAACAAGGGCGAAATAAAGTGCCCAATCCTGATCGTTTGCCCAAGGATCGGTAAAATCACCTTTTATTCCGTTAGACTCAAAGGGAGTAAATATTGCGCAGGTTGCTGAACCGTCATCAAAGAAGTTTGAAAGGCAAGTTCTTAAGCAAGCACGCGCTTTTTTTATAAAACTTTCGTCTTTTGTAATTCTTCCCATAAAAGCGTAAAGCATAGCACCTGCCGTTGACCAATAATGGGGATAGGTATCACCGAATAACTTGCGTTTGCCAAACCAAAAATCGTCCCAATGATGAATTGATGCACCGTGCATTCTTGCATCAGGCTGAAAACCCACAAACATATCGTGCATGCGAACGTGTTCTTTACCTGAATCAAGATATTTTTTATCTCCCGTAAGTTCATACATCTGTAAAAGCACAACACCTGCAGGGATAACTATATTGTCTTCAAAATTGACTTCAAGGTTAGGGTAGTTTGTACCCTTTGACATAATATACTCTGCATTTTTAATAAAGTAATTTAACAAAACATCTTTTTCTTTATCCATGCCTGCTTCTTCAAGAACTTTTATTGAATCGGTAAGTTCCATTGCAAGAGGATAAAAAGTAATACCGCCGTTTTCAAAAAGATCGGTAAAGGCTTTAAACATACAATTAAGCCAACGCTTGTTTTTTTCAAGGCGGTAAAGCTCACGGAAGAATGAAGCATACCAAGCGTTATTATATATTCTGCGCCTTGTGTTATCGCGGGGAAGTGAATTGTAAACGATTCCTTTTTCTTCATCAAAATACTGTTTTATGACAAAACGTGTGTATTTTCTTAAACTTTCATGAAGTTCAGGATCATAATTTCTTTGAAGATGTTTTGCCATAAGCAATCCCATGGCAATACGCTCTCTGCCTGCATTATGATTGGGGTTTGGCCATTCTTCAAAATATCTGCATTTTTCTTCGTTATCGTAAATGAGATATGCGCCTTCAAGTTGCCCAAATTCAGTTTCTTGCTGTTTCTCATAAATGAAACGGCAACGCTTTTGCGAAAGAGAATCAATGTCAGGTTTTATCTGATACCTGAAAAAAGCATCGTTAACGTTATAAGTATGATAACCGAGTTTATTATCTAAAAGAATTTCTTTACCGTTTATCAGAACTTTGGGATTTTCACTTTCAAAGAAAGTAAAACAATCACTTTCAACGTCAAGAAAATTTTGATACTTCTTTAAAATATCAAAGAAATCGGTGTTGTTATGAACAAAAATATCCCATGAAACAGTGTAACTTTCGCCCGGCTTTACTGTTTGTTTATCTGATAAAAGAAGAATATCACCGCGGTCGTTACTGCTGTTTTCACGCTCAACGCTATATGTTATAAGACTTCCTTTTGTAAGCATAAGTCCTAAGTGCGGAGGTTCTGATTTCATCGCCATAGCGTTTATCCATGAAGAAGTTCCGCCAAGCCAAATATGAGCATGGCACTTTTGGTCTTTACAAATAAGAGAGCCTTCGTAGCTATCGTTAAAAGTTGCCCAGATGCCCAATTCGCCAACTTCAAAGGTTATTATTTCATCAGTTATATTGGTGAAAATATATTCTTCTTTTAAAACGTTATCAACGATTTTTCTGTTTGTTGTAAGAATAAAATTTTTGGGATGAACACATTCACCCCAAAAATGTTTTGAGCCTTCAACCCAATTAACGTTACTGTTTTTTATATAAAGAGATTGAAGATAACCGTTATTTTCACAAATTTCCATAATTAACTCCTATAGTTTTCATATAGAGAAGCGTAAATTCCGTTCTTTTCAATTAGCTCCTGATGTGTGCCTTCCTCTTTTATGCCGTCATCAGTAAGAACAAGAATTCTATCGGCATTTTTTATAGTTGTAAGGCGGTGAGCAATAGTAAGAGTGGTTCTGCCTTCCTGAAGTTTTTCCAAAGACTTTTGAACAAGATGCTCGCTTTCGTTATCAAGGGCGCTCGTTGCTTCATCAAGAATAAGAATGGGCGGGTTTTTAAGAAAAACTCGTGCAATGGATATTCTCTGTTTCTGTCCGCCTGAAAGTTTAACACCGCGCTCACCAACGTAAGTGTCATAGCCGTCAGGTAAAGTCAAAATGAAATCGTGTGCGCCTGCAAGTTTTGCAGATTCAATTATCTGTTCATCTGTTGCACCGGGCATACCGTAAGCGATATTCTCTCTTACGGAACCTGAAAACAAATATACGTCTTGCTGAACGATACCGATATTTTTTCTTAATGAGTCAAGCGTTACGGAAGAAATATCAGTTCCGTCAATGCTTATTGAACCTTCAGTAAGTTCATAGAAACGGGGAATAAGATTGCAGATAGTGGTTTTTCCTGAACCTGAAGGACCAACGAGAGCAATGTTTTCGCCTTTCTTTATTTTTAAATTGATGTTTGAAAGTACGTTATCGAGTTCTTCACCGTACTTAAAGGAAGCATTTTTAAATTCGATTTCGCCTTTAACTAAAGTAAGTTCTTTTGCATTTGGCGCATCTTTTATATCAGGTTCGGTGCTGATGACTTCATAAAATCTTTCAATACCCGTCATTCCGCGCTGGAACTGTTCAGCAAATTCAACTATTCGGCGTATAGAAACAAGAAGCGTTGAAACGTAAAGAACGTATGCAATAAAGTCAGAAACTTCGATTTGACCGTTTATAAGGAAAATTGCGCCTGAAACAATGATGATTATATACATGAAGCCTTCAAAGAACCGCGTTGACGATTGAAAGCCTGCCATATAGTTATAAACTTTTTTCTTAACGCGCAAAAAGGTTTGGTTGCCTTTTTCAAATTTTTCCATTTCAATATCTTCGTTTGCAAAAGATTTTACAACACGGATACCTAAAAGACTGTCTTCCACCTGAGCGTTTAATTCGCCTACGGTTTTTCTTGATTCTTTAAATCCTGCTTTCATTTTGCGGTTAAAATGGGTAAGCACCATGATCATAACGGGAATTACTGCAAAGAGTATAAGAGTAAGGGGAATATTAAAAGTGCAAAGAATAATAAAGGATGCAATTATTTTTATGCCTGCAATAAAAAACTCTTCAGGGCAGTGATGGGCAAATTCGGTAATATCGAAAAGATCGCTTGTAAGGCGGGACATAAGCTGACCTACCTTTGTGTTATCGTAATAACCGAAAGAAAGTTTTTCAAGGTGCTTGAAAAATGCAGAACGCATATCGGTTTCAATTTTTGAACCCATAATATGACCTACTGCCGCCATATAATAGTTTGCCGCAGTATCAATAAGTCTTAACACAAGATAAATTGCGCCCGCCGTCAAAATAAAAGATAAAGTAAGGCTTTCAATATTTTCAGTTGCCCTGCCGGTTATCTCACGAACAATCAACGGCAGAATAAGTTCGCAACCCGTTGTAAGGCAGGCGCAAATGAGATCAAGAATCATTGTGCCGATATAAGGTTTATAGTAGGGTAAAAAGCATTTTAAAAGAGTTTTCGTTTTCATAATATACCTCGAAAATAAAGTTACCTTAATTATACGCTTAAAGAGCATTTTTTGCAAGAGAAAAAGAAGCAGTATTTACTGCTTCTTTCAGAGCATTGATAAACTCTTTAACTTTATTTTGCTTTAGGTATTCTTTTAAATAACTTCTGTATTGAGGGAACTAATGCAAGAATATAGCAGGGGATTGCATCAATAAACACAAAGGAGTTATAGGCAAAACTGTAAAGTATGGGGTTGTAAGGCGCACCGTCTGCCCAGAACACGATTCCTGCGAAAACGTGGCATGCATAGCGCACAACGATGGCAAGAGTCATACCCGCTAAAATATCAACGTTTTTCTTTCCCGTCTTAAACACACCTGAAAGTGCGCTTATAGCAAGGAACGGGAAGATGTAGTCAAAGAAAAATTGGGGAATTGAAAGGAAATAACAATCTTGCATGCATTGAAGTATCGCGTAAGCAATACCTGCAACCGTACCCCAGATAGGACCTGCCATATAGCCGTATAAAAGCATGGGAAGCATACTTGCCGCAGTAACTGAACCGCCGTTAGGCATATGCCATAATCTTATGTATGATAAAACAAAAGAAAGGGCGATGCAAACTGCGCCGTAAGTAACCATTCGCGTATCCCATTTAAGACCGCCGGTCTTTTTGTTGATAAGCACGAAAACGACAACGATTATTGCGGTAATCAGAATGGTTGCAGTAAGAAGTATGGGATCAATTTCTGATAATTTTTCCCACATTTCTTGAAAATAGGAACTGAGTGACATTGTTTGAAGTGGCATATAAACACTTCCTTTCTGAAAAATTAAAACCGTATATCATAGGGATATACGGCCGAAAATTTTTCAGTCAAAATAAGCTTCCCTACGGTAGGATTATCTACACAGGTTTAATGGGTTTAGCTAAAAAGCAATCTCAGCCCCGAAGGACTCCCCAAGCCGATATACAGTTTTGTTAAATTATATCACAAATATGCTTGTTGTCAAGAAAAATTTATGATACAATATAAGGAAATAAAGAGGTGTAAATTATGAGTAACTTTTTCGCTTTGATGGCAAGAATGAAATATATCCGCCGGTGGGGACTTATGAAGTCCACAAGGGAGGAAAACATTCAGGAACATTCCCTGCAAACGGCAATGATAGCCCATATGCTTGCATTGATAGGTAACAAAATCTATAATAAAAATTACGATGCAGATTCCATTGCGGTAAAAGCAATGTATCACGAGGCAAGCGAAATTATAACCGGTGATCTTCCAACACCCATAAAGTATTATAATTCCGAAATAAAAAGCGCTTATAAGCAGATAGAAGCATATGCAACTGATGAAATATGCGCAATGCTTCCTGATGAATTTAAGGGCGATTTTACGCCCATTCTTAAAATTGAAGATGCTGAAGAAAAGAAGATTGTAAAATATGCTGATAGAATCTGTGCTTATTTAAAATGTGTTGAAGAGGTAAATGCGGGCAATTCTGAATTTGTTGATGCCAAAAATTCAATTAAAACGGATATTGACAAAATTGACGCGCCTGAAGTAAAATATTTCATGTTGAATTTTGTTGGCGGATTTGATCTTACGCTTGATAAATTGAGGTAATTTATGAAAATAGGAATTTCTACTGCATCGATGTACGGCAAGATGTATACCGAAGAAGCACTTGAGTTTTTTAGTAAAAATAACGTTGATTGCTGCGAAGTTTTTCTTGCTTCCTTTTCTGAATATACAGAAGAATTCGGTGAAAAATTGAAAAGCGTTAAAGGAAATGTTGACGTTCATTCTGTTCATACCCTTAACAGCCAATTTGAAGGTCAACTTTTTTCGCGCTCCGAAAGACAGTATAATGACGCTTTAAAAATTTTCCGTTCTGCGTTAAGAGTGGGGGAAATGCTTGATGCAAAGATCTACGTTATGCACGGCCCCCAACAAATGAAATATACAAAGTACGTTACTAACTATGAGTTTTTCGGAAAACGTACCGCAGAACTTGCAAGAATAGCAAAGGAATATAATATTCTTCTTACTTGGGAGAACGTTCATTGGGCACACTATAATCACCCTGACTTTATGAAAAATCTTCTGCCTTACTGTGATGCGGAAATCGGTTGCACTCTTGATATAAAGCAGGCGGCGCAAAGCGATACGGTGGTTGATAAATATATTTTCGATATGCAGGGCAAAATCAAAAATATACATATTGTTGATTTTGATGAAGACGGCAGGCTTGTTCTGCCCACAACAGGTTTTTATGATTACGAAAGCCTTTTTAAGAAGATAGGTGATTATAACGAAACCGTTATGATTGAGGTTTATGATGGCTGTTATAAAGAACCTAAACAGCTTCTTGAAAGTTATAATAAATTTAAAGCATTGTATGGAGGCAAATAAAATGGAATTCTTTCCCGACCTTTTAACATTCCAAAACGGTGAAAAGGTTACAAAGGAAACTTGGCCGAAAAGGCGCGAAGAAATGCTTGATATTCTTTGCCGTGAGGAGTATGGATATTCACCCAAAAAACCTGAAACAGTAAAGGGTGAGATTGTTGAAACGGTTGATAGAATTGCTTCAGGTCATGCTATTTTGGAAAAAATAAATATCTCTTTTGAAGCGGAAAAAGGTGAGTTTTCTTTTCCTATAAATTTCATTTACCCCAAAAATAAAAAGAATGTGCCCACTTTTATTCTTATAAATTTCAGACCTGATGTTTACGATATGTATTATCCCCTTGAGGAAATCATTGATAACGGCTTTGCATTGGTGGTAGTTAATTATAAAGACGTTACAAGTGATGACACTGATTTCACTAACGGTATTGCCGCAATGTACTCAAGAAATAACCCTGATACCGATTGGGGCAAAATAGCAATGTGGGCATTTGCCGCAAGCCGAGTTCTTGATTATCTCGAAACGAGAGATGAAGTTGATAAAAATAATGTTTCGGTAATCGGCCATTCAAGATTAGGTAAAACGGCACTTTGGTGTTCTGCTCAAGATGAACGTTTTAAGTTTGCTTTTTCCAATAATTCAGGTTGTTCAGGTGCCGCTTACGAGCGCATTAAGCACGGGAACAGTGAAACTATTGAGGCTATAACGAGAGTGTTCCCTTATTGGTTCTGCGAAAACTTTAAAAAATATGTTGGCAGGGAAGATGAGCGTCCCTTTGATCAGCATTTTCTAATTGCTTTAACTTGTCCAAGATACGTAGGCGTAGGCTCTGCAAGCCTTGATTTCTGGGCAGATCAGTATTCAGAACAGTTATCCTGCATCGGTGCATCGCCTGCATGGAAACTTTTTGAAAGAAAAGGTTTTGTTGGAAAAGATGAGCCTGCTGAAATCGGCGAACATTTTATGGAAGGCGATATTGCTTATCATCTTCGTGACGGAATCCATTTTTTAGGTCGTCAGGATTGGCTCAATTATATGGCATTTGTAAGAAGTAAAATGTAAAAAAATAGCGGCTACAACGTAGCCGCTCAGAGCACTGACAAACCCCTGCAAACACAAACCCCTGCAAAAATTTTGCAGGGGTTTGTTTCCATCGTTGCGTTTCACTTGCAAAATGCGGTCATTTACGTCTGTGTAAACTCCCTTTTTTGCAAGTTCAGCGCCTTGGCTTGCAAGGGTTTCTCGAACTCTGACAGTCTGGTGACTTTGTCAGCAGACTGAGACCTCTGAAAAAAATCAGAGGACATTTTTTATAAATTTCTTTGCTTTTTCGACCTGATTTTTTTCCTTTTGAAGCGAACTTGTGGTTTAAAAAAATACCGACCACAACATATGGCATATGACAAAAAAATATAAAGTTTTTACAAAAAACAGTTGACAAGTATTGACTTTTCTGTTAAACTTGACAATTGTATAAAACTATAATATGGGGTAAATTGCGCACATTTTATGTGGGTAAGGGGATTTTATCCCCAAAATGCCCAAAACACGGGAGTTTTTGGCATTTGCAAATTTACTTCGTTACCAATCAAGATTAGGAGAGTGAAAGTATGCTTCATAAGGTATTGAACGCAGCAGAAACCGCTAAGGAAGACAGATTATCCTTTGCAGAAATCGATGCGGCTTTAGAGATGCCCGATCTGATTGAGATCCAGAAAAATTCCTACAACAAATTTGTTAAGGAAGATCTTGGTCCTATCGTAAGGGATTTCTCACCCATCGACGATTTTTCAGGTGCAATGAGTCTGGAATTCCTGGACTGCTACATAGAGAATGCACCTAAGTACTCCATTGAGGAGTGCAAGGACAGAGACGTTACTTACGCCGCACCTATGCGCGTAAAGGTTCGTCTTACACTTAAAAATGATGACGGAACTGTTCGAGAGATTCTTGAACAGGATGTTTTCATGGGTGATTTCCCGCTTATGACGCCTACGGGTACCTTTATCATAAACGGCGCTGAACGTGTTGTTGCTTCTCAGCTCGTGCGTTCACCCGGCTGTTATTTTGCTGATGATAAGGCAGCCGGCAAATTCCAATTCGGCGCAACCCTTATACCCAACCGCGGTGCATGGATGGAATTTGAAATTGATAATGCAAACGTATTTTCAGTTAAAGTTGACAGAAGCCGTAAGGTTTCTATCACTGCACTTCTTCGTGCATTAGGTTTCTCAAGCGATGAACAGTTAATTGAACTTTTAGGCGAAAGCGAAGTTTTAAAGGCTACTATCGAGCATGACCACCAGAGCAACATTTTCAACGAACTTGACGGTCTTACCGAGATGTACAAGCGTATCCGTCCCGGTGAAAATGCTGAAGAAAAGATCATGCGTGACAGACTTACTTCCAGCTTCTTTGAGAGCCGTCATTACGATCTTGCACGCGTTGGACGTTATAAGTTCAATAAGAAACTTGCTCTTGCTTCAAGAATCGAAGGTCACGTTGCCGCAGAAGACGTTATTTCTCCTGACGGTGAAGTGCTTGTTGAAAAAGGTCAGGTTATTTCAACAGAAAAAGCATATGAAATTCAGAATGCAGGCGTTATGCTTGTAAATCTTAATATCACTCTTAAAAACGAGTCAGGCGAGGAGACTGTAAAGACCGTTCGCGTTATGTCCAACGGCTTTATCGATCCTAAAGCATATCTTAACTTTGATCCCAAAGAAGTTGGAATCAAGGAGTACGTTCATTACGATTCTTTGATGAAGATCCTTTCCGAATGCTCAACGGACGAGCAGATCAAAGCACGTCTTGTTGCCGATATGGAAGATCTTTCACCTGAACATCTTTATATGTCAGATATCGTTGCAAGCATCAACTATATCATCACTCTTTGTGAAGGTCATGGCGATCTTGATGATATCGACCACCTTGGCAACCGTCGTGTTCGCTGCGTAGGTGAACTTTTACAGAACCAGCTTCGCGTTGGTCTTTCAAGAATGGAACGTGTTATCCGCGAAAGAATGACAAGTCAGTCCATTGACAGCGTTTCACCTGCATCACTTATAAATATCCGTCCCGTATCTGCAGTTATCCGCGAGTTCTTCGGTTCATCACAGCTTTCACAGTTCATGGATCAGAACAACCCCCTTGCAGAACTTACCCATAAGCGCCGTCTTTCAGCGTTGGGTCCCGGCGGTCTTAACCGTGACCGTCCTTCATTTGAGGTTCGTGACGTTCACCATTCACACTACGGAAGAATGTGCCCCATCGAAACTCCTGAAGGTAAGAACATCGGTCTTATCGGTTCACTTGCAACTTATGCACGTATTAACGAATACGGCTTTATGGAATCACCCTACCGCAAGGTAGATAAGGAAAACGGTGTGGTAACAAACGAAGTTGTTTATCTTGCCGCTGATGATGAGGACCGTTATATTATCGCTCAGGCAAACGAGCCTATCGATGAAAACGGACGTTTTGTAAACGAAGTTGTTTCAGCACGTAGTAAAGAAGATTTCTTACGTGTTTCCGTTCACGAAGTTGATTATATCGACGTTTCACCCAAACAGGTAGTATCAGTTGCAACTGCAATGATCCCCTTCCTTGAAAACGATGACGCTTCCCGTGCTCTGATGGGTGCAAACATGCAGCGTCAGGCAGTTCCGCTTTTAAGAACCGAGGCACCTATCGTTGGTACCGGTATCGAATATAAAGCAGCACGCGACAGCGGTGTTTCTGTTCTTTCTCAGGGCCCCGGTGTTGTTGAATACGTTGATGCAGATAAGATTATCGTTAAGCATGATAACGGTGAAACGATTACCTATGAATTGTTAAAATACCGCCGTTCCAACCAGGGAACCTGCATCAATCAGGTGCCCATCGTTGAAAAAGGTCAGCGCGTTGAATATAAGACCACTCTTGCAGACGGTCCTTCAACAAGTCAGGGCGAACTTTCATTGGGCAGAAATATCGTTATTGCCTTCATGCCCTGGAACGGTTATAACTACGAAGACGCTATGCTCATTTCAGAGCGTCTTGCCCGTGATGATATCTTCACCACCATTCATATTGAGGAGTACGAGTGCGAAGCACGTGATACCAAACTCGGTCCTGAAGAGATCACCCACGATATTCCCAACGTAGGCGAGGATATGCGCAGAAATCTTGATGAGGAAGGTATTATCCGCATCGGTGCTGAAGTTCATTCAGGCGATATTCTTGTTGGTAAGGTTACACCTAAGGGTGAAACTGACGTTACTGCTGAAGAAAAACTTCTTCATGCAATTTTCTCAAACAACGCAAAAGAAGTTCGTGATACTTCACTTCGTGCACCTCACGGTGAAGGCGGCGTTGTTGTTGATATTAAGATCTTTACCCGTGAGAATAAAGATGAACTTTCTCCCGGCGTAAACAAAATGGTTCGTGTATATCTTGCGCAGAAGCGTAAGATCCATGCCGGCGATAAGATGGCAGGCCGTCACGGAAACAAGGGTGTTATTTCCCGTGTTCTTCCCGAAGAGGATATGCCCTTTATGCCCGACGGCACACCCGTTCAGATCTGCCTTAACCCCTTGGGCGTTCCTTCACGTATGAACGTTGGTCAGGTTCTTGAAGTTCACTTGGGTATTGCCGCAAAGAAATTAGGCATTAAGATCGCAACTCCCGTTTTCGACGGTGCACACGAAGCAGATATTGAAAAACTTTCCCTTGCTTCAAAACTTTTAGAGAAGATCGATACTCTTCTTACCTTTGCAGTACGTTTGCGCTCAACAGAGGAAATTCCCGTTGTTGACGGTGCATTAGGTCATACTGCAGGTCAGCTTCTTGAAATGGGTAAAGTACTCCGCGGCAAAGATCAGCCTGATTATGACGGCGGTAAGATCGACGTTGAAGCCTACGATAAGGAGTTCCTTGAAATCAAGGATCTTGCTTATGATAACGAGGTTGAAGATAAGTTCGCTCTTGCAGACCGTATCGTTGCTCTTGCTGATAAGTATTTTGTTGCAACCGCCAAGATTTTAGGCGATATGGCACCTTTATTCGGTCTTGAAAAGATTGAAAACAAGAATAAGAAAGAAGAAACTGCACAGCAGGAACTTTGTGAATATGCAGGCAACATCTTTACCGGTAAGACCATTCTTTACGACGGACGTACCGGCGAACCCTTCGATAACCCCGTTACCGTTGGTTGTATGTATATGATCAAACTTATTCACATGGTTGACGATAAGATCCACGCCCGTTCAACAGGTCCTTACTCACTTGTTACCCAGCAGCCCCTCGGCGGTAAAGCCCAGTTCGGCGGTCAGCGTTTCGGTGAAATGGAAGTTTGGGCTCTTGAAGCTTACGGTGCAGCACATACACTTCAGGAAATTCTTACAATCAAGTCCGATGACGTTGTTGGCCGTGTTAAGGCTTATGAGGCTATCGTTAAGGGACAGAACGTTCCTGAACCCGGTATCCCCGAATCCTTCAAGGTTCTTTTAGAAGAACTCCGTTCACTTGCTCTTGACGTTAAGATTCTTACGGAAGAACATAAGGAAGTTGAGATGCGCGAGCTTCTTGACGATGACAGAGACGTTGTTGAATACGTTGACGAAAAGGAAAGAAATGCTCCCGTCGGCGATCTCCTTGCAATGCTCGGTGATCTTGATGATGAAGATCTTGACGATCTTGACGACGATGAAGATTTTGACGAACTCGGCGATCTTGACGATGAAGACGGAATTGATATTCTTGACGGCATCGAAGAAGATGAAGAAGATATGTTCGAGGATGAGGAAATGTCTTTAGATGATGAACTCGATCTCTTTGGTGATGATGAAGAAGATGAGTTTGATGAAGACGACGAGGCTGAGGAATAATCAGCACACCCAACTTTAAGAAAAAAGTTGACAATTTGATGAGAGGAAGATGAAGCCTTGTTTGAACTTAACAATTTTGATTCAATACAAATAGGTCTTGCACCGGCAGAGAAAATTCTTGAATGGTCTTACGGCGAAGTTACAAAGCCTGAAACCATCAATTACCGTACACTTAAACCTGAGCGCGAAGGTCTTTTCTGTGAAAAGATCTTCGGCCCAACAAAGGACTGGGAGTGTTCCTGCGGTAAGTATAAGAAAGGCGCAAGATATAAAGGTCTTGTGTGCGACCGTTGCGGTGTTGAAGTTACACGTGCAAAGGTTCGCCGCGAGCGTATGGGACATATCTGTCTTGCAGCACCCGTATCACACATCTGGTATTTTAAAGGCATTCCTTCAAGAATGAGCCTTTTATTGAACGTTTCACCTAAAGATCTTGAAAAGGTTCTTTACTTTGCAGCGTTTATCGTTCTTGATGAAGGTGCAACAGAATATCAGGTAAAAGACGTTATTTCCGATGCAGACTATCGTGAAGTAATGGATAGAGAAATAAATATCGGCTCATTCCGCGCAGGCATGGGCGCTGAAGCAGTTCGTGAATTGCTTCGCTCCATTGACCTTGACAAGGAAGCCGCTGAATTAAGAGAAGAATTAAGAACTACCAACTCAACACAGAAACGTGTTAAGGCTGTAAAACGCCTTGAGGTAGTTGAATCCTTCAGAAAATCAGGCAATAAGCCTGAATGGATGATCATGGACGTTGTTCCGGTTATTCCTCCGGAAATCCGTCCCATGGTTCAGCTTGACGGCGGAAGATTTGCTTCCAGCGATCTTAACGATCTTTACCGTCGAGTTATTAACCGTAACAACCGTCTTAAAAAACTTCTTGAACTTGGCGCACCTGATATTATTATCAGAAACGAAAAGCGAATGCTTCAGGAAGCAGTTGACGCACTTATAGATAACGGCCGCCGCGGTCGTCCCGTTACGGGCCCCGGCAACCGTCCCCTTAAGTCATTATCCGATATGCTTCGCGGTAAGCAGGGCCGTTTCCGTCAGAACCTTCTTGGTAAGCGTGTTGACTATTCAGGCCGTTCAGTTATCGTTGTTGGTCCTGAACTTAAAATGCATCAGTGTGGTCTTCCCAAGGAAATGGCAATCGAACTTTTCAAACCCTTCGTAATGAAGCGTCTGGTTGAACTTAACCTTGCACAGAATATCCGCGGTGCAAAGCGTCTTATCGAAAGAGGAACTGCTGAAGTTTGGGACGTTTTAGAGGAAGTTATTAAGGGACATCCCGTTCTTCTTAACCGTGCACCTACACTTCACCGTCTTGGTATTCAGGCTTTCGAGCCCGTACTTGTTGACGGACGTGCAATTAAACTTCATCCCCTTGTATGTACCGCATTTAACGCTGACTTCGACGGCGACCAGATGCCTTGCCACGTGCCCCTTTCAGTTGAGGCTCAGGCAGAAGCACGTTTCCTGATGCTTGCGGCAAACAACATTCTTAAACCTGCTGACGGCAGACCCGTTGTTGTTCCCACTCAGGATATGATCATCGGTTCATACTATCTTACTATCGTAAATGACGATAATCCTATGCTTGACCGTACATTCTCATCACCTGAAGAAGCAGTTCTTGCTTATGAAATGGGCAAACTTCCCCTTCAGTCAATGACAAACGTTCGTATGTCAAAGACAGATGAGAACGGCAACGTTCGTTCAAAGATCATTCAGACCACCGTTGGTAAGATCATCTTTAACAAGGCTGTTCCTCAGAACATCGGTTTTGTTGACAGAACTGATCCTGAACATGAATTTGATCTTGAAATCGGTTTCCTTATTGACAAGAAGACTTTGAACAAAGTTGTATATCAGTGCTACAGCGTTCACGGCGAGGCTATAACTGCTGAAATGCTTGATGCTATCAAGGCTCAGGGCTTCCAGTACGCTACACGCGGCGCTATCACCGTTGGCGTTAAGGACGCAGTTATTCCCAAAACCAAGAAAGAAATTCTTGAAAAAGCCGATGCACAGGTTGCAAAGATCAACGATATGGCAAAACGCGGTTTCTATTCAGAAGAAGAAAGATATCGCGCAGTTATCGATACTTGGCGTATCGCCAAGGACGACGTTACAGTTGAACTTATGAACGGTCTTGATAAGTTCAATCCCATCAACATGATGGCTGTATCAGGTGCTCGTGGTAACAAATCACAGATCACACAGCTTGCAGGTATGCGTGGCTTGATGGCTGATCCTTCAGGTAGAACCATCGAGATCCCCGTTAAGGCAAACTTCCGTGAAGGTCTTACCATTATTGACTTCTTCATGTCATCACACGGAACACGTAAAGGTCTTGCCGATACCGCTCTTCGTACTGCTGACTCCGGTTACCTTACAAGACGTCTTGTTGACGTTTGTCAGGACGTTATTATCCGCGAAGAAGACTGTCATGCAATCAATTCTTCAATCAATACACCTAACGGCGTTTACGTTGAAGATATTATCCACGAAGGTTCAGTTATCGAAACTGTTACCGAGCGTATCAAGAACAGAACTCTTGCAGAAGATATTCTTGATGATGACGGCAACGTTGTATTTACAGACGGAACTCTTGTTACCGATGAAATTGCCAACAAGATCACTGCTTCAAAAGAAAAAGGCGGCTTAGGCAAAACAAAGGTTATGATCCGTTCAATCTTCACTTGCCGTTGCGAGCACGGCGTTTGTGCTAAGTGCTACGGTGCTGACCTTTCAAATAACAAACCCGTTGCTATCGGTGAGGCTGTTGGTATCATTGCTGCACAGTCAATCGGTGAACCCGGTACACAGCTTACCATGAGAACATTCCACACCGGTGGTGTTGCAGGAACCGATATTACCCAAGGTCTTCCCCGTGTTGAAGAAATCTTCGAAGCACGTAAACCTAAGGGACTTGCAGTTCTTTCAGATATTTCAGGTAAGGTTGAAGTTTCAACCGTTCGCGGCAAAACCAGCGTAAGCATCATTGCTTCCGACGGTGAAGAAAAGAATTATCCCTTGCCTTACAATGCACACCTTGCAGTTGAAGAAGGCCAGCACGTTGAAGTTGGTCAGGAACTTACAAAAGGTTCAGTAAACCCCCACGATATGCTTCGTATAAAGGGTGTTGTTCCTCTTCAGGACTACATGCTTAAAGAAGTTCAGACCGTTTATAAGGTTCAGGGTGTTGATATTGCCGATAAGCACATCGAACTTATCGTTCGTCAGATGCTTCGTAAAGTTCGTATTGAAGATGCAGGTGATACCGATCTTCTTCCCGGCGACGTTGTTGATATCTTTAAGGTTGAGCAGGTAAACGAGGAAACACGTCTTGCAGGCGGAATCCCCGCAACCAGCCGTAGAATCCTTCTTGGTATCACAAAGGCAGCCCTTGCAACAGAATCATTCCTTTCAGCCGCATCATTCCAGGAAACAACACGTGTTCTTACTGATGCCGCTATTAAAGGTAAGATCGATCCGCTTCTCGGTCTTAAGGAATGTGTATGTATCGGTAAACTTATTCCCGCAGGTACGGGCGTAAGAAGATACAAGGATATTGACGTTCAGGTTATCCGCAAAAATGCAGAAGCCGAACTTGAAAATATCGAAGTTCCTGAAGTTCCCGTTCAGCAAGAAGCATAATAAATATAGAAAGTCAGCCTGAAATACGGCTGACTTCAGAGCACTGACAAACCCATGCAAACATAATCTCCTGCAAAAAATTTGCAGGAGATTATTTGCTTTGTTGCATTCACTTGCAAAATTCGGTCATTTACCGTCATGTAAACTCCCTCTTTTGCAAGTTCTGCGCCTTGCCTTGCATAGGTTTCTCGAACTCTGACAGTCTGCTGACAAAGTCAGCAGACTGAAGTCAGCCTGAAATACGGCTGACTTTTTGTTATTTTTTTGCAGAAACGGGAATATATGTAAAATAAAACATGATTTTCCGTAAAAAAACGTTAAAATCTTGTTAAAAAAGTTTGACAATGACTTGTCAAATGTGGTATTATAATACTGTGTATAAATGCCCCCTAAAGGGGATATCTAAGAAAGGAAGAAAAGCATTATGAAAAAACTTTTAAGCTTAGTTCTCGTTCTTGCAATGCTTATTTCATGCGTAAGCATGGTTTCGATCGTTGCAGGCGGAAGCGAAAACGTCGGCGTAAAGCTTACTGCTACTAAGGCTCTGGCTGAAACTCAGGCATTTAACTACGTTAATGCAGGGCTTAGCGCAAGTGACGTTAAAAACGGCACCATAATGAAAACCTACAAGGTAACTAACCCTACCGATCACTCGGTTATAGTTACTGTTGAATGGCGCGACGGATGGACAGAACTTAAGGGACACGATGATGAAGCAAAAACAATCACTGTTCTCCCAAAGACAACTGTGCCCTTCGGTCTTATGGTTGCAGTTGAAGATGATAACACTATCTCCTATAACAGTGGCGCAGCAAGCGCTCAACTTGCAAACATCGTTTTGCGTATTGATACCTTCTCTGCTATGGCAGCAGGCGAAAGCATCTACGTTTCTTGGGATGGCTATGATAAGCAGCCTGCCGATTTCACAACCGGCGGTCAGGGCGGCAATGCATACTCCTTTGAAAGCGTTGCATCCGTTCCTGCACCTCAGGTTAAGGCAGTTACAAACGGCGATGCTCAGGCAGGTTCCATAAACTGGGATATGATCCACGGCGGTGTAACCACCATTGTTAAGGACCCTGATAACACATCAAACAATATTGCACAGTTTGACCCCCAGGGCGGTAAGTATGCTTCAATCGCATTTAACTTAGGCCCTGCTATCATCAAAGATGCTGAGTATGGTTATGCTGGCGGCGGCGCAGGCGAATATAAACTCACATTCCGCGCTAAGGCTGAAGCAGGTAAGGGCGGCAATTTCAATTTCGTTCTTAACTCAATGAACCATCAGGAAAAGGATACTATCAATAAGTATACCGGCTTAAACGCCACGTCAGGCAGCTATAAGACTTATACCACAACACCTATTGAACTTACTGATACTTGGAACACCTTTGAGATCACCTTTAAGGTTGAACAGGAATTCCTTGATAAACTTAAGGCTCTCTATGAATCAGCTCATTCAAATGCAAGAAAGACCTATGATCTTGTTCTTCGACTTGATGGCTCAACTCAAGGTTTTGCAAGCGAAGTCTTCAAATATTTTGTAGATGACGTTAAGATCGAAAAGGCTTCAACTGATCCCGTAGGCCTTAAGTTTGAGATCACCGAGGATATCGGCGCAGGCTATCCTATCTGGAGAAAAGATAACCCCGGCTTCACTCAGACAATGGCTGATGCAAGCAATAACATCAACCTTTCCTATGATGTTTATAACACCAGCACCGAAGAGATCAGCATTGATATTCAGATCCAGAAGGGCTGGAACCCCACATATGCAGTAAAAACTCTTACAATTCCTGCAGGTCAGAAGGCAACGGCGGCTTTTACTGTTGCAACTGACGGCAACGGCAACGTTCTTAAGAGCGGTGCAGCTTTCTCAACACTTCAAGAACTTTCGATCCGTGTTCAAATAAATAACGGTTCACTTAAGAGTGCAGGCACATCATTTGTTATTGCCGCACCTATGGGTGACGTTATCTATAACATCGCTGATGCTTCAATTATGTCAGGCAACGGCACAGGCAAAACTGCTAAGACAGTTGTAACATCACTTCCCGCAGTTGCAACACCTACTCCCGTTGTTGATAAAACCGTTGTTAACGGTGATGCTGAAAACGGCAAGACCGGTTGGAGTGTATTTTCAGCAGCAGGTGGCACGACAACTATCGTTACTCCCGGTGCTGACGGCACAGGCCACGCAGCTAAATTTACTGCTACCGGCAAGTACGATTCTATCGGCTTTGATTTAGGTCCTGCTATCGTTCAGGATGCTGAACAAGGCTATAAGGGCGGCGGCGCAGGTAGATACACAGTTACCTTCAAGGCTAAGGCTGATGCAGGCAAGAGCGGAAAGTTCGCTTTCGTTCTTAACTCACAGCTCCATGCAAGTGAGGGTTCAAACCACAATGTTGGCGGCATTGTTCAGCAACTTCCCACACACAGCTATCTTACCGGTATTAAGTCAATTGAACTTACCGATCAGTGGCAGGAATATACAATTACATTTAACGTACCTGAAAACTTCCTTGAAGCAGTTAAAATGCTTCGTAACAGCACTAATGCAACTGCATCCAGAGCATACGAACTTATTCTCCGTCTTGACGGTTCAGGTGCTGTAAGCGCATTTGCAAACAATGAGTTTTTCTCATACTATGTAGATGACGTTACAATTCAAAAGGATGCAGTAGCAACTGCAACACCTGTTGCAACACCTGTTGTTACACCTACACCCACAGCTGTTCCCACAGTTCCCGTTGGTCTTGAACTTAAGGTTTCAGAAGCACTTGGCGCATCCGCTAACTTCTATTTCCTTTCAAAGCCCGGCGCACTCGCAGCTGATGCAACTGCTAACGGCACAAAGGACGTAACATACACAATTTATAACACATCCGATAAGGTTGCACACGTTCAGTTCTCACTTCAGTGCACCATCAACAACAGCTGGCAGCCCATCAGCGGCGCAGTAGTAAGCGTTGATATTCCCGCAAACGGAAGCAAGAATGTTACTTATACCATTGAAAACATTGTAAGCGGCGAAGTTACAAAGACCTATGGCGGTCACACCGATACATTTGCACTTAACGAGCTTATGCTCCGCGTTGGCTTCACCTTTGAAGGCGGCGAAACTGTTGGCGATGCTATCATTATTGCTGCAGATGCAAGCGATAACATCTATAACGGTCAGACAAGTGTAAGAAAGATCACAACCGCAAAGGTTTTCACTCTTCCCACAACAGCAACACCTGTTCCCACCGCAACTGCAACACCCACTCCTACACCTACTCCCGCAGCAAACAAGGTAGTTGCAAACGGTAACGTTGAAGACGGTCTTACAAATTGGAACACATTCGCAGGTGCATCAGGCGGTACTCTTGAACGCGTTCAGCCCGGTGCAAACGGCACAGGTAATGCTATTAAGTTTACACCTGCCAATAAGTACACCACTTCAATGTTTGATTTAGGCCCCGCTATTATTAAGGACGCTGCAAAAGGCTATAACGGCGGCAGCGCAGGAACCTATAAGGTTACGTTCTATGCAAAGGTTGAAGCAGGCACACATTTAAGCACCGGATTCTACCCAACACTTAACTCTCAGCTTCATATGAATAAGGGTAATCAGTTAGGTTCTCATACCTTTACGGTTAACACTTACACTCCCGCAACTCAGTCAATCACGCTTACAGATGCTTGGCAGAAGTATGAAGTTACATTCATCGTATCAGAAGAATACCTTGAAAACATTATGGCAGCTTACGCTAACGGCGAAACAAAAGCTTATGAGTTAGGTCTTCGTATGGATGGCGCAGGCACAGGTCTTGCATTTAATCAGGAATTATATCCCTATTATCTTGACGAAGTAACAATCGAAAAGGTTGTAGCAACACCTACACCTACTGCAACACCCACACCTACCGGCGAACCCGTTGGTGTTAAGATCGATGTTACTGAAGATCTTGCTGGCGGTTACGTTTACTGGCGTGCTACAGACCTTGGCATAACCGAGGCTATGGCAGTTGATAACGTTATTACTATTAAGAATGACGTTTACAACACAAGCGATCACGAGATCATTGTTCAGACAATGCTTCAGAACGGCTGGAGCGGATTTGAAAACGGTTCAGTATTTAAGACCATTCCCGCACAGTCAAAGATGACTCTCGAAATTAAGGTTAAGACTGACGGCAACGGCAATGCAGTTAAGGCTGACGGCACAGTTATCTGCGCACTTTCAGCACTTACTTATCGCTTTGAATTTAAGCCCAATTCAATTATGACTGCAGGCACATCCTTCGTTATTGCAGGCTTTGACGGCATCTTTAAGACAAACGGCGGTGCAAAATCATCCACTGCAATGACAGGTAGCTTCACAAAGACACTTGTTTATGAACTTCCCACATTAGTAGAAGCAACACCTACACCTACTCCCGCACCTACTCCCGTAGCTAATAAGGAAGTTACCAACGGTGACGTTGAAAACGGACTTGTAAATTGGGATGAGTTTGCAGCAGCAGGCGGTAAGGTTGAACTTACAACACCCGGTGCTGACGGCACAGGCAGTGCGGCTAAATTTACTGCTTCAGGTGTATATGATTCAATCGCATTTGATTTAGGTCCTGCAATCATCAACGCTCCTGAACACGGCTATAACGGCGGTGGCGCAGGTAGCTATACTATCGGCTTCTGGGTAAAGGCTGATGCTAACGAAACAAACAACAAGTTCAATTTCGTTCTTAACAGCCAAGCACATCACCAGACCAATAATAAGGTTGGCGCTTACACAGTTACAATGAACACCTACATCACATCAGGTTCTGTTACAACCACAACTGAGTGGCAGTATTTTGAGACAACAGTTGCTGTAACACAAGCATTCCTTGATAACCTTAAGGGAATCTATGATGCAGGTAAGCCTTCCGCATATCAGCTTATCCTCCGTCTTGACGGTGCAACAAATGCATTTAAGGATAGCCAGTTCTTCAGCTATTATATTGATGACGTAACAATCGAAAAGGCAAAGGATCCCATTGGTATTAAGATGACCACAACTGAAGCTTATACAGGCGATCACTATATGACCGGCGCCACAAAGGTACTTCAGGCAGATCCTTCCTTCACAGGCAAAAAGTCAATTACCTATACCTTCTATAACCCCAGCGACGTTAATATGAACATCGCACTCAGCATGCAGGTTACTCATAAGAAGGCTGACGGCAACAACACTTGGGCAGATATTACAAAGGCTGCTTCAGGCGTTGCAGCAGCAGGCAAAAAGGTAACTCTTACCTTCACCTTCGATGTTGAAAACGGTATGGTTAAGGTTACAAACGGCGGTTCAACTGCACTTTACTCACTTGATCAGCTCTTCTTACGTATCAACGTTAAGACAATGGGCGCAAACGAAGCAGGTAAAGAACTTATCATCGGCGCTCCCGACAAGAACGATATGCTCTATACTATCTCAAGCGCTATGAAGGGTAAAATTACTCCCGTAACTGAACTTCCTGAAATGGAAGAAACAACTCCTGCTGATTTCGCTCCCAAGAGAGAAAACGGCAACGCTGAAAACGGTCTTGTAAACTGGGGCACAATCCACGGCGGTAAGATCGAGCACGTAACTCCCGGTGCTTTAGGCACAGGTCATGCAGTTAAACTTATCCCCGCAGCAGGTGGCAAGTATAACTCAATCGCATTTGACCTTGGTCCCTGGATTATCTATGATAAGGCTAACGGTTATAACGGCGGCGGCGCAGGTAAGTACGAAGTTACTTTCTACGCTAAGGGCGAAGGCACAGGCAAGTTCAATATCATGCTTAACTCACAGCTTCATACAAGTCAGGCTGATGCTAAGAAGTATGTTGGTTCAGCAGCAGTTGGTAACACCTATATCGGCGGCGGCTCAATCGAACTTACAAAGAGCTGGAAGAAGTACACTGTAACATTCGATGTTAAGACCGAATGGTATCAGATGATCAAGAAGCTTCACAACAGCACACATCCCAATGCAGCACTTGCATATCAGCTTGTATTGCGTTTCGACGGTGCATCAACTGCATTTAAGGACAGACAGTTCGCATACTATGTTGACCAGGTATCTGTAAAGAAGACAGCAAGTTATTCAAATAAGGCTGCAACGGGCGTAATGCTTGAACTTCTTGAAGATAGTTCATCATCAGCATGGTTCAAGACCGCAACAGGTGTTGTAACAAAGGCTGACGTTGTTGACGGCGAACTTACAAAGACCTATAAGATTACCAATAACGGTGAAGAAGATATCAGAATTCAGTTCTCACTTCAGGCAACTGTTAAGGTAAACGGCAAAGATTCATGGGCAGGTCCCAGTGCAGGTGAATGGTTTGATATTCCTGCTGGTGAAACAGTAGAAGTATCTTTTACCATGGAAGTAAATGAAGATGGTACTGTAACCGTTGCAGATAGCGACGTTAAGCTTGACGCCTTCTTTGCACGCTTCAACTTGTCAAATGCTGAAGGTCAGAATGAATTTGTAAAGGGCCTTAAGTTTACAATTATGGGCTCCAATGCAAATGACTATAAGGCTATTGCAAAACTTCAGACATCTAATGCAAATATTTGGCAGATAACTCCCATCTATACAAAGAGCAATTCTTCCGAAAGTGGCGACATGCTTCCCGTTGCACTTATCGCAACAGTAGTGGTTGCTTCAGCTGGTTTGGTGGTAGTTGCTAAGAAGAAAAAGGAAAACTAATTAAAATTCCGATAAACTTCGCAAACATAATCCCCGAAAACATTTGTTTTCGGGGATTATTTGCTTTGTTGCGCCAAAAGATAAAAACTCAGTCATTTACGTTTTTGTAAACTCCTTCGTTTTTACTTTTGCGCGCCTTGCCTTGCTCGTTTCTCGAAATTTTATGGTGCCGGCATGATTTCTAACGCTTTAGCTTGCAGAGGTTCTCGCACTTTTTCTGCTAAAAAGGGAACGCTCAAATATTTACGTCTGTGTAAGCGCAATTGCTTTTACCCCCGCACGCCTTGAATTTTAAGTTTTTTCTCACTCGCAAGGTTGAGATTCATATAAAGTTGCCGAAGGCATACCTCAATCAATGCTGAACAGAGAGAAGCATTGCATATCATCAAAACGAAGTTTTGTATATCATCACGACAAAGTCGTGCATATCATCAATGCGAAGCATTGCATAAACTTACGCCTTGAATTTTAAGTTTTTTCTTACTCGCAAGGTTGAGATTCATATAAAGTTGCCGAAGGCATACCTCAATCAATGCTGAACAAAGAGAAGCATTGCATATCATCAAAACGAAGTTTTGTATATCATCACGACAAAGTCGTGCATATCATCAATGCGAAGCATTGTATATCTCACGCCTTGGCTTGCGGAGTTTCTCGCACTTTTTCTGTTGAAATGTGGTGCGCTTTTATTGCGCCAAAAATAAAAAAACTCCCCGTTTTGGGGAGTTTACGTTAATCTTCGTCGTCTTCGTCGTCAGATTCATCATCGTCAGACTTGGGGTTGACTTTTATAAGTATTTCGTGGGTTTTCAGTTCGTCGGCTTTAAGAATTGTAATTGAAAGATTTTCATATTCGAACTGATATCCTTCTTCGGGAATGGTTTCACATTGTTCAGTTACCCAACCGTTGACGGTGGTTGACTCAATTGTTTCGTCTTCGGGAAGATCAAAGAATTCAAAGAATTCATCGATGGCAAGTGTTGACAGTACTTTATATTCATCGGAACTTACTTTTTCAAAGTTCTCAATTTCTTCGTCCTGCTCGTCCCAGATCTCGCCGACGATTTCTTCCAAAATGTCTTCCATAGTAACAAGACCTGCCGTTCCGCCGTACTCATCAACAACGATAACAATATGATTGTGATCCATCTGCATTTCCTTAAAAAGCGCATCAAGATGAACGGATTCAGGAACAAAGGTAGGCTGAAAAACTGCATCGGAAAGTTTGAAATCGGGTTCGTTGTGCCTTAAAAGATAATCGCGGGCATAGAGTATACCGGTAATATTATCGACCGTATCGCTGTAAACGGGGATTCGGGAATAACCGCTTGAAACGATCAGATCAATAATTTCCTTATCTTCGGCATCTTCTGAAATAAGTTCAATGGCGTTTCGGGGAGTCATAATATCGCCGGCGGTAAGATGGTCAAGTTCGAACACATTTTTAATATACTCGATATTTTCTTTGTTAAGAGTACCTTCTTCAGCGCCTGCATCAAGCATTATAACGATATCTTCTTCTGAAACGGACTCTTCCGATTCGTTAGGATCAATGCCAAACAATCTCAAAACACCGTTTGTTGAAATGGTAAGAAGCCAAACAACAGGTTTCATAACGGTTGCAAGGAACAGTATAAAACCGCAAACGGCATCGGCAAACTTTTCGCAGTTCTTCATGGCAACGCGCTTGGGAACAAGTTCGCCAAAGACCAATGTGAAGAATGATAAAATAATAGTAATAACCACAACTGAAATACTATCAATGGTGCCTGCAAGATTTTCGGCAAGATTAAAGGTTTTCATAATCCATTGAGTAAGAGGTTCTGAAAAACTATCTGCCGCAAAAGCGGAACCTAAAAATCCTGCAAGGGTTATGCCAACCTGAATTGTGGACAAAAATCCCGTAGGGTTTTTTATCATTTTCAGCATTTTTTTTGCTTTTTTATCGCCGTCCTCAGCACGAGCCTTGACTTTGTTTTCATTTAATGAAACAACGGCAATTTCAGTAGCAGCAAAAAAGGCGTTTAGTGCAATAAGAATAATTTGTAATATCAATAATTTTATCATATCATATAACCTCCATATTTTTTGAACCAATTAAAAAATCAACAACGTAAAAATTGCAGATTTAAAGGGATAAATATGGGTTTCGGGGTGATATGATTTTTTTCAGTTACACAAGAAAAAACGAGCGTGCAACTTCGGGGAAGCGGATCCAACAAACCATCTCCTTAAAATTTATTACTAAAAATTATACCATATATAAAGAATAAATGCAAGCATTTAACGGGATTTTAAAAAAAGTGCTTTATTTATTGAAGTTTTAAGTGTATAATATTGAAAATGTTAAAATTGAGGTATTTTTAAATGCGTGTAGTTATCAAAATCGGAACAAGTACGTTAACTCATTCAACGGGGCATCTTAACATAAGACGTGTTGAAGAGATCTGTAAAATAATAAGCGATATAAAAAATGCGGGACATCAGGTTATAATGGTGTCGTCAGGCGCTATCGGCATGGGCGTTGGAAAACTTGGATTAAGTGAGCGCCCCAAAGATATTCCCACCAAGCAGGCGGCGGCGGCAGTAGGTCAGTGCGAACTGATGTACGTTTACGATAAGTTGTTTTCTGAATATAATCACACCGTTGCACAGTTGCTTATTACCGGTGATGACGTTGAGAACGACGTGCGCCACGAAAATTTCTCAAACACTCTTAACCGTTTGTTGGAACTTGACGCGCTTCCGATCATAAATGAAAATGACACCGTTTCAACAAAGGAGATCGTTATCGGTGATAACGATACTTTAGCGGCAATTGTTGCAAAAAGTGTTAAGGCAGACCTTTTGATTCTTATGTCAGATATTGACGGGCTTTATACTGCAGATCCACACAAAGATGAGAACGCTGAACTTATTCCTATTGTAAATAAGATAGATGAAAAAATCGAAGCACTTGCAGGGGCAAGCGGAAGCGCACTTGGCACGGGCGGAATGGTAACAAAACTTAATGCCGCAAAAATGTGCTTTGAAGTAAATTGCGATATGGTCATCACAAACGGCGATAATCCCCAAAATCTTTACGGAATTATCAACGGCGAAAATATCGGCACGCGTTTTACGGAGAAATAATATGATTGAAATGTTGAAAAGAGCCAAAAAGGCTAAAATCGAGGTATCAAATTCCGACACCGCAAAAAGAGATCTTGCCCTGAAATATATGGCAGAAGCGCTTATTGAGCATCAGGAAGAAATTCTTGAAGCTAATAAACAAGACGTTGAAAAGGCACGGGGCACAGTTTCCGACGTAATGATCGACAGACTTATGCTTACCGCTCAAAGAATCGAGGGTATGGCAAAAGGTATTCTTGAAGTTAAAAATCTGCCTGATCCGGTAAACAGAGTTCTCGATGAATATGTTCGCGAAGACGGACTTAAAATAACAAAAGTATCTGTTCCCATGGGCGTTGTTGCAATTATCTATGAAAGCCGACCTAACGTTACAAGCGATGCGGCGGCATTAGCAATAAAAAGCGGCAACGTGTGTGTTCTTCGCGGCGGAAAAGAAGCCTTTAATTCGGCAAACGCCATAGTAAACGCCCTTAAAGAAGGTCTTAAAAAAGCAGGTCTTTGCGAAGACGCGGTAAACCTTGTTCAGGATATAACAAGAGAAAGCGCAAACCAACTTATGACGGCTGATAAATACGTGGATCTTCTTATTCCCCGCGGTGGTGCAGGACTTATTTCTGCCTGCGTTAAAAATGCAACCGTACCTTGCATACAGACGGGAACGGGTATTTGCCACGTTTACGTTGAAAAGTCTGCCGATCAGGAAAAGGCACTTAAAATAATCGAAAATGCAAAAACAAGCAGACCTTCCGTATGTAACGCTGAAGAAGTGTTGCTTGTTGATAAAGAGATCGCAAAAGAGTTCTTGCCTAAAGTGAAGGAACTTCTTACAAAAAAACATAACGTTGAACTGCGCCTTGATGAGTATTCTCAAAAAATTATTGAAGGCACTCCCGCAGGCGAAAATGATTTCGATACTGAATTTTTAGATTATATTTTGGCTGTAAAATGTGTTGAAAACGTTTTTGAAGCAGTTGAACATATTTCGGAACATTCAACGGGCCACAGTGAAGCGATAGTTACCGAAAACGAAGAAGCCAAAAAGGTTTTTGTTTCTTCCGTTGATTCTTCTTCCGTTTACGTTAATTCTTCAACACGTTTCACCGATGGCGGAGAGTTCGGTTTAGGTTGTGAAATGGGCATTTCCACCCAAAAACTTCACGCCCGCGGACCTATGGGATTAAGGGAACTTAACACCTATAAATACGTCATTGTTGGTGACGGTCATATAAGATAGGAGATTTTATTATGAAATACGGTTTTATCGGTTGCGGTAACATGGGCGGTGCGCTTATCCGCGCATTAAGCAAAAAAACAAAAGATATTATAATTGCCGATTTCTTTCTTGAAAAGGCACAAGCGTTGGCAGAAGAATTGGATATCGAATGGGGTACCAACGATGAAGTTGTTGACAGGGCGGACAGAATTTTCCTTGCCGTCAAACCTCAGATGATGGAGAAAGTTCTTTCTGAATTAAAAGAACAGATTCAGGAGAGAAAACCTCTTTTAATTACCATTGCGGCAGGTCTTGAAATTAAAAAGATCGAAGAATTTGCAGGCGGAAATCTTCCCGTTATCCGCATCATGCCCAATACTCCCGTTTCGGTTGGCGAAGGACTTATCATGTATACTTCAAACGTTCTTGCGGAAGACAGAGTTGATGACTTCGTTTCAGACATGGAGTATGCAGGTACGTTAGATAAACTTGACGAAAAACTTATTGATGCAGGCACGGCAGTTTCAGGTTGCGGTCCTGCCTATATGTATATGTTTTTAGAAGCGCTTGCCGATGGCGGTGTTGCTTGCGGTCTTCCCCGCGATAAAGCGCTTTTATATGCTTCAAAGACTATGGAAGGCGCGGCAAAACTTGCCCTTGAAAGTAAAAAACACCCCGGTGAACTTAAAGATGCGGTTTGCTCGCCCGGCGGAAGCACCATCATGGGCGTCAAGGCTCTTGAAGACGGCAATCTCCGCGCTTCAGCAGTAAATGCAGTAGTTAAGGCTTATGAGAGAAATAAAGAATTAGGAAAATAAAAATAACGGCTCAAAATGAGCCGTTCAGAGCACTGACAAACCCTTACAAACATAGCACCCTGCAAAAATTTTGCAGGGTGCTATTTCCTTCGTTACATTCACTTGCAAAATGCGGTCATTTACGTCTGTGTAAACTCCCTTTTTTGCAAGTTCAGCGCCTTGGCTTGCAAGGGTTTCTCGAACTCTGGCAGTCTGCTGACCTTGCCAGCAGACTGACGGCTCAAAATGAGCCGTTATTTTTTTCTTGCTAAATTTAAAAAAGTGTGATATTATGATACTGTCACATAAACTTAATAAGAGTATTGGGGTATTCTTCTTTTTTGGAATATTCTGTCTTTTCGTGTTCACTGCCGAATTTGATAAAAATGCAAATTCCACTCGGTGAATGCGTGATTTAATATCCCATTTTATTAAGTTTGTGTGACAGCAATCGGAGTTTGCGTTTTTTGTGTGTGCAACTTTGGTTGTGCACACTTTTTTTATTCCCAAAAACAAAGAAAATCCACGAAAGATGGATAAAACTCTACGACACGTAGGTTTATTATTTTTGGGATTAGGTTTATAATAGTTAACGAAAGAAGGGATAATATGATATTCAAAGAAAAACGCTATACGTGTTTGCAAGAGATATTTGGAGTTGAAGAAAATTTTAGTAAATGGCTTGCCTCGGATGATGATGAGGGAGGGATCGAGTACATAAAAAGCGCGTTAGGCGTTGAAGTTGTAAGCGAAGGTACAGAAGTAAGTCCTACAGGTCATTTTTCAGCAGATATTGTTATGCGAACGTCAGACATTGATGATGAAAGCGAATCTGTAAAAATTATAATTGAAAATCAATATGGAAAAACCGATCATAATCACCTTAGCAAACTTATAACGTATGCTTTGGAAAATGAAGCAACGTATTCAGTGTGGATTGCTGAAGATGTTGACAGCACTCACAAAAAAGTTATTGATTGGCTTAATGCAAATACAAATCCCGGACGAGATATTTATTTTTATCTTTTTAAAGCGGTTGTTGAAGAAATTGGTGATTCCAAAGAAAAGCATTTTGAGTTGATTCCTATTTGTGAACCCGATGAAAACTCAAGGATCATCAATTCTATAGCAAATAAAGAACTATCCGTTATAAAATTTGCGCAACTTGAATTTTGGAAGACTTTTTCAGATCAGTTGAAAAAATCTAAATTTAATATTCGCAAACCTCGACCACAGCATTGGTATAATATATCTGCAGGTTTGCGTGATGCTGTTTTTTCTGTCTGCATTAACATTAAAGAGAGCAGTGCCCGATTGGAATTTTATATAAGTAACAACGTTGATTTATATAATAATCTTTACAATAAAAAAGATGAAATCGAAAGTGATATTGGCAGGAAACTTATTTGGGAAAACAAGGAAAATAAAAAATCGTGTAAAATTTGTTATGTATTCCCAAATAAAGATTTTGATTTTTCTGATGATAAAAAATATATTGAGTATTCAGAAAAAATTATTAAAGAGTTAACTGATAAATTTAAAAAAATAAGTGATTATGCAAAGGAGAATAGAAAATAATGAAAAAATTATTGTCTTTTATCTTAATACTTGCACTTGCTTTTTCTTGTGTAAGTATGGTAACTTTTACCGTTAGTGCTGAAGATTCTACTTACGGTGATTTAACTTATACTGTTTCAATTGGCAAAGTTACAATCACCAATTGCAATACTTCCGCAAGCGGTGCATTGGAAATTCCCGCAACTATTGATGGTTATCCGGTAACAAGTATTGATCCCTTGGCATTCTCTGGTTGCAGCGGTTTAACCAGCATAATAATACCCGATAGCGTTACAAGTATTGGTTATGATGCATTCTCTGGTTGCAGCAGTTTAACAAGCATAACAATACCCGATAGCGTAACAAGTATTGGTTCGAGGGCATTCTATGATTGTAGCAATTTAACAAGCATAACAATCCCCGATAGCGTTACAAGCATTGGTATTGATGTATTCTATGGTTGCAGCGGTTTAAAAGAAGTACATATAACTGATTTGAAGGCTTGGTGTAATATTGAGTTTGGTGAGGTTCATTCTAACCCATTAGGTTATGCACAGAACCTTTATCTTAACGGAGCATTAGTAACCGATCTGATTGTTCCTGACGGCGTAACAAGTATTGGTAATTCTGCATTCCTTGGTTGCAACAGTTTAACAAGCGTAACAATACCTGATAGCGTAACAAGTATTGGTTCTTATGTATTCGCTTATTGCAGCAGTTTAACAAGCATAACGATACCCGATAGCGTAAAAAGTATTGGTGATTCTGCATTCGAAGAATGCAGCAGTTTAACAAGCATAACAATAGGTAATAGCGTAACAAGTATTGGTGGTTATGCATTCTATGGTTGCAGCAGTTTAACAAGCATAATAATACCTGATAGCGTAAAAAGTATTAATTATCGTGTATTCGAAGGTTGCAGCAATTTAACAAGCATAACGATACCTGATAGCGTAAAAAGTATTGGTGGTTCTGCATTCTATGGTTGCAGCAGTTTAACAAGCGTAACGATACCTGATAGCGTAACAAGTATTGACAGTTGGGCATTCAATGATTGCAGCAGTTTAACAAGCGTAATAATACCCGATAGCGTTACAAGTATTGGTAATTCTGCATTCTCTGGTTGCAGCAGTTTAAAAGAAGTACATATAACTGATTTAAAGGCTTGGTGTAATATTAAGTTTGGTTATGATTCTAACCCATTAGGTTATGCACATAACCTTTATCTTAACGGAGAATTAGTAACCGATCTGATTGTTCCTGACGGCGTAACAAGTATTGGCTCGAGGGCCTTCGCCAAGTGCAGCAGTTTAACCAGCATAACAATGCCCGATAGTGTTACAAGTATTGGTGATTCTGCATTCTCTGGTTGCAGCAGTTTAACAAGCGTAACAATCCCCGATAGCGTTACAAGTATTGGTGGTTATGCATTCTCTGGTTGCAACAGTTTAACAAGCATAATAATCCCTGATAGCGTAACAAATATTGGTGATTATGCATTCGAAGGTTGCAACAGTTTAACAAGCATAATAATCCCTGATAGCGTAACAAATATTGGTGATTATGCATTCGAAGGTTGCAGCAGTTTAACAAGCATAATAATACCCGATAGCGTAACAAGTATTAGTGGTTATGCATTCTATAATTGCAGCAGTTTAACAAGCATAATAATCCCCGATAGCGTAACAAGTATTAGTGGTTATGCATTCTATAATTGCAGCAGTTTAACAAGCATAACGATACCTGATAGCGTAACAAGTATTGGTGATTATGCATTCCGTAATTGCAGCAGTTTAACAAGCATAACGATACCCGACGGCGTAACAAGTATTGGTGATTATGCATTCCGTGATTGCAGCAAGTTAAGCACAGTATACTATAATGGCACCGATGAACAATGGAATAATATTACAGTTGGTTCAAATAATACGCCGTTACTGAATGCAAGACTTGAAAATTCAATAGCATACGCTACTTATGAGATTTCAAATAATGAAGTAACGATTACTGATTTTGATACAACAAAAGGCGGAAAAATAGAACTCCCCGCAACGATTGAAGGCTATCCCGTAACAAAGATCGGAACATCTGCTTTTGCGGGGTGCGCGTTGATCACGGAGATCATTTTACCTGATTCTATTACAGAAATCGGTGCATCCGCTTTTGAAGAATGTAATTTAATTACTGAAATTGTTATACCTGATTCTGTTACGGAAATCGGCGCATGGGCATTTTATAATTGCAGTGCTTTAACCGAAATAAACATTCCTGCTTCTGTTACAAAAATCAACAGTTACACGTTTAATAATTGCAGTGCACTTACTGACGTTTGGTTTGACGGCACAGAAGAGCAATGGGCAAGCATAACCATATCATCAGGTAATACTCCTTTAAAAAATGCAAAAGTATATTATAATTTTGATGGGCATCATAAAGATATAACAAAATATTTAACTTACAGAATCTCTTCAGGTAAAGTAACTATTACTGACTGCGATACATCAATTGCAGGCGCATATTTTATACCTGATACAATTGAAGGCTATCCGGTAACAAGTATTGGTAATTATGCATTCCAAAATTGCAGTAGTTTAACAAGCGTAACAATACCCGATAGCGTTACAAGTATTGGCAGTTATGCATTCGATGGTTGCAGCAGTTTAAATGCAGTGTATATAACTGATTTAAAGGCTTGGTGTAATATTGAGTTTATTTCTAACCCGTTATATTATGCACATAACCTTTATCTTAACGGAGAATTAGTAACCGATCTAATTATCCCCGATAGCGTAACAAGTATTGGTGAAAGGGCATTCGAAGGTTGCAGCAGTTTAACAAGCGTAACAATACCCGATAGCGTAACAAGTATTGGCGCTAGGGCTTTCCAATATTGCAGTAGTTTAACAAGCGTAACAATACCTGATAGCGTAACAAGTATTAGTGCTATGGCATTCGAAGGTTGCAGTAGTTTAACAAGCGTAACGATACCTGATAGTGTAACAAGTATTGGCAGTTATGCATTCAAGATTTGCAGCAGTTTAACCAGTATAATAATACCCGATAGCATAACAAGCATTAGTATTGATGTATTCTATGGTTGCAGCAGTTTAACCAGCATAACAATCCCCGATAGCGTTACAAGTATTGGTGATTCTGCATTCTATAAATGCAGCAGTTTAGAAACGGTATATTATCCTGCGACAAAAGCAAAATGGAACAGTATTACAATTGGCGGAAATAATGAGGCATTAACAAATGCTGAACTTATTTGTATTGATCCTCAAATCACAGGTTCAAGTGTTGACGTTGGCTCAACCCTTACCGTTAACTATTTTGTTGAATTTGATTATCTTGATAAATTCAATTTAACTGCAGATGATTTTACTATGCGCTTTACGTCGCCTAACGGTAAAGTTGAACTTGTTAAAGGAACTTATGATCCTCAAAGCGGTTATTATAAATATCCATATGCAGGTGTTAACCCTCAGTGTATGAATGATAATATTAAGGCTGAACTTATTTATAATGAAGAAGTTTGTGCAATAAAAGAATATTATAGCGTAAAAGAATATTGTGAAAGACAGATTTCAAGAACAGCAGAACAGTTAGGCTTAACCGAAACTCAATATAACGCCCTTAAAACTCTTCTTGCCGATATGCTTGTTTACGGAAGCGAAGCACAGAAATACAGAGATTATAATGATTCCGAACTTCCTGATGTTGACGAATGGATAAGCGAATATAAGAGCACCTTTAAAACTCCTGATGGCGTTAAGAAGGTAACGGGCAATGCTGATGCAGAAAACAAGGTAAAATCTGTTGGTCTTAATATGGCAAACGTAAACAGAATCTACTTTAAAATGATTCTCAATGATGAAAACGTTGTTATTAAGTTAAATAATAAAGTAATTGACCGCGCAGAGTTAATTAAAAATGCTGACGGAACGTTCACTCTTTATTCTTCCGATATTAAGGCAACGGGATTTAATGACGTTCACACCTTAACTCTCACACAAGGCGAAGAAGTTATCTCAACAGTTCAATATAACGTAAACGCTTACGTTAAATCAAAGAACGCTGATGAGAATGTAGGAGATATAGTAAAAGCATTATCTAACTACGGCGCATCTGCAAAGCGTTATGCAAATTCCTTTAAGACAATTGGCGATAATCAGTTTGAACTTGAAGAGGATATCCTTTAATACAAAAAACTCCCTTTCGGGAGTTTTTTTATTCCAATTCTCCGTAAAACTTAAAATACTCGCAGACGTAGGCGCAGGCGGTGTACTTGAATTTTTGCAGGAAATTATTTTGGTCGCTGTCGGGCATTTCGGCTATCAGGGTTTTACTTATGCTCAACATATCGGTAAGCGCTTTTACCGTTATATTTGAACTGTTAAGATCACCTAAAAGTTTCAGATCTTCTTCAAGTTTGCTTTCCATGGCGTTTAGTTTTGTGGAAGCCTGAAGCGACGTTATCTCTCCTGATTCAAGTTGTTCAAGGTAAAGTATAAGATCTTTGGAATTATCGGTCATTAAATTAAAGCAGGCGGATATTGTATCGGTCTGTTTTTTTGTGCCCGTAATTTTTATTGAAAGTTCATCAAGGGTAAGCGTCATAACCGTGCCTGAAGATAGGCTTGAAGCAACTTCTTTTGCCGAATCTTTATTTGTCTTTACAGAATGAAGCACGTTGAATTTTTTATCCATTTCAAAAATATATCCGCTTCCGCCCTGACTTTTTATTTCGTCGCTTGCTTTCTGCGCTTCTTCTAAAGAATCAACTTCCAAGGCGGAAATAAGATATATTTCAAGTTTTGTGGTTTTTAAGTTTTCGGTGGAAACACTTTCTGACTTAATTCCCGAAAAGTCGGCTACCGGCTTAATTATCTTTTCGGCAATAAATTTTCCGATAGAATTTATGCTGAAAACCGTAAAGGCAAACATGACGATTATTAGCACCGCAATTATATTCTTTTTTAATTCTTTTTGTCTTGTCCGTTTTGAAACTCCCATTTTTAACACCTCAAGAAATATTACGCGAAAATTTAACGGGATATACATAAAAATTTTCACATATTCTGCTTGTCAATAAAGAATCTCTGTGATAAAATATCCATACAAATTGAAAGTTATGTAGGGGAATATTGCAAAATACTGCAATATTCATTTTGTATTACTCAAAAAATGACAGAAATAGTTGCATTTTTGCAACATTATGAATAAAAACTTGCAAAAGAGGTAATTAAGTTGGCTAGAGAAGATATCAGGAATATTGCTATTATTGCTCACGTTGACCATGGAAAGACTACGCTTGTTGACGAAATGCTTAAACAAAGCGGTCTTTTCAGAGAAAATCAGCAACTTCAGGACAGAATGATGGATTCAGGCGACATCGAAAGAGAAAGAGGAATCACAATTCTTTCAAAGAACACGTCTATCAGATATAAGGATACCAAGATCAACGTTGTTGATACTCCCGGACACGCAGATTTCGGCGGTGAGGTTGAACGTGTTTTAAAGATGACAAGCGGTGTTGTACTTCTTGTTGATGCTTTTGAAGGGCCCATGCCTCAGACTCGTTTCGTTTTATCAAAGGCACTTGAACTTGGTTTAAAGGTTATCGTTGTTATCAATAAGATGGATAGACCTGATGCCCGTCCCGATGGTGTTGCAGATGAAGTATTTGATCTTTTCATCGAACTTGGCGCTGACGATTCACAGCTTGACTGCCCCTTTATCTATGCTTCGGGAAGATCAGGTACGGCATCTCTTGATCCTGAAAATCTTGGAACAGATATGGTTCCTTTGTTCGATGCTATCTTAAAGTATATTCCCGCACCTGAAGGCGATGCAACCGCGCCTTGCCAGATGCTTGTTTCCACCATCGACTATAATGAGTACGTTGGAAGAATCGGTATCGGTAAAATTGAAAGAGGTACTCTTAAATCAGGTGATATGATCTCTCTTTGCACTTACGGCGAAGAAGGCGCAAGAGCCAACGTTCGCGTAACAAGTCTTTCTGTTTTTGAAGGCTTAAAGCGCGTTCCCGTTGAAAGTGCTTCCGCAGGCGAGATCGTTGCAGTTTCAGGCGTTACGGAAATTAACATCGGGGACACTCTTTGTAAACCCGATTGCATTGAGCCTTTGCCCTTCGTTCAGATAACAGAGCCTACCGTAAGCATGACTTTTTCGGTAAACGATTCGCCCTTTGCAGGAAAAGAGGGTAAATATTTAACAAGCCGTCATATCCGCGCAAGGCTTTACAGAGAGATCGAAACAGACGTTTCTCTCCGCGTTGAAGATACCGAATCTGCCGATAGTTTTAAGGTTTCAGGCAGAGGCGAACTTCATCTTTCGATCTTAATCGAGAATATGCGCAGACAAGGTTATGAACTGCAGGTATCAAAGCCTGAAGTTTTATATAAGGAGATCGACGGCAAGCGTTGCGAGCCTATGGAACGCGTTATTATTGACGTTCCCGATCAGTATTCAGGCACCGTTATTCAGCACATGGGAACTAACCATGGCGAAATGGTAAACATGATCTCGTTAAGCGATACAATGCGCAGAATGGAGTTTATCGTTCCTGCCCGCGGACTTTTCGGTTACCGCTCAACTTTTATGACAGATACTCACGGCGAAGGCGTTATGAACTCTGTTTTTGAAGGCTATGCGCCTTATAAAGGCGAAATGCCCGGAAGAAAGAACGGTTCGCTAATTGCTTTTGAAACGGGTGAAACAATTACTTACGGCTTATTTAACGCGCAGGAAAGAGGAACACTTTTCCTTGGCGCAGGCGAGCAGGTATATTCAGGTATGATCGTTGGCGAAAGCTCAAGACCTGAAGATATCGAAGTAAACGTGTGCAAAAGAAAAAATATGACCAACTCACGTTCTGCGGGAAGTGATGATGCACTTCATCTTGTTCCCCCCAAGCGCATGAGTCTGGAGCAGGCTCTTGAATATTTAGGCGAAGATGAGCTTGCTGAAATTACACCCAATAACATAAGAATCCGCAAAAAGATACTCGATCCCACGTTAAGGTACCGCGCGGCAAAAATAAATAACCGCCAGAACTAAATTTTTAAAGGATTGATGAATTTGAAAACAGAAAAAAGATTCTGGGTAGTAGTTGCGCTTGTGTTTGTTGCTATTCTTGTTTGGCATATTACAAGTGCTATAATTCCGTCACTTGCGGCAGGTTTTAATGCGCTTACGCCTTTCCTGCTTGCATTTATAACTGCATATCTTTTAAGGCATCCCGTTATCTGGGTGGAAAATCTTTTGTCTTTGACAACAAAGAAGAAAAAACACAGATGGCAGCACAGCGTAGCAAGTTTGTTTGTGCTTATACTGTTTTTAGGTCTTGCAGGATTGCTTATCGGAATGATGATTCCCGGTATTATCAACAACGTTTCTGACGTTGTTGAAAATCTGCCCGGCTTTGTAAATTCTTTTATAGGTTTTGTAAAAGAACTCGTTGCCGATCTTTCTCAAAAACTTGATAAAGAAACGGGCGATAAGATTATCGAAATGGCAACCAATTTCGGCGGTCAGATCATATCTTTTATCACCAACGGTGCAGGCACGGTGGTAACGGGACTTACGGGCGTTATTACAAAAACTGCAAGTTTTGTTCTTGATTTTGTTCTTTACGTGGTGGCAAGTTTCATGCTTCTTCACGATTACGATAAAATCAAGCAGGCTCTTAAACGTTGTTTGAGACTTATTATTACAGAACCCGATAAATATGATGAATCTTGCATATTCCTTCACGATTGCGACGTTATCGTTGAAAAATACATCGTTGTAAGGCTTGTAACAAGTCTCGGTATCGGCATTGTAAGTTATTTCGGCTTCCTTTTGTTCGGATTGCCCTATTCGGTTTTACTTGCGCTTATTATTGCCATAACTAACCTTATACCTTATATCGGACCTTTTGTGGGTGCGGTTCCCGTTGTGCTTATTGCTCTTGCATCAGGCGAGTTTTCAACGGTTATAGGTGTATGTATATTTATGCTGGTAGTTCAGCAAATCGAAGGAAATATTTTAACACCGTTACTTACAAGCGATGCACTTGAAGTATCACCCATACTTGTGCTTATAGGCATTGCGGTGTTCGGCGCGATGATGGGTATTCCCGGAATGATCATCGGTGCACCTATTGTTGCAATAATTTCAGGACTCGTTAAGCGAGCCATCGTTATTGCTGAAAAGAAAGCAGAAAAAAAGGAGAAAAACAATGAGATTAAGTGAAAAATGTCAAAAAGTTCAGGGTTCTGTAACCTTGCAGATAGATGCCAAAGCAAAACAGATGAAGGCTGAAGGAAAGGATGTTGTTTCTTTCGGCGCAGGCGAACCTGATTTTCAGACACCTCAATATATTATTGATGCCGCCATTAAGGCATTGCAAGAGGGAAAAACAAAATATACTGCCGCGGCAGGTATTCCTGAGTTGAGAAAGGCAGTTTGCGGACTGACAAAGAAAAACTTGGGTATTGATTGCGAATTTGATCAGGTAGTTATTTCCACCGGTGCAAAGCAGGCTTTGTTCAATGCACTTCAGGCAATAGTAAATCCCGGTGATGAAGTAATAATTTTTGCACCCTATTGGGTAAGTTATCCTGAACTTGTTAAAATGGCTGACGGTGTTCCCGTTTTTGTAAACACCATTGAAGAAAAGGGATTTGCCATTGATTTTCAGGCACTTAACAATGCTTTAACCGATAAGACCTGTGCAATTATTTTAAACACACCTTCAAACCCCTCAGGCGCAGTTTTATCTGAAGAAGATATAAGAAAGATTGCAGATATCGCAAAAGAACATGATCTCATGATTATTTCCGATGAAATCTACGATTGTCTTCTTTATGATGGGGCAAAGCATTTTTCGGTTATGCAGATCGATGAAGATATGCGCGAGAGAACTATTTTAATTAACGGTATGTCAAAGGCTTATGCCATGACCGGTTGGAGAATGGGTTATTCTGTCAGCAACAAAAAAATCGCCAAAATGATTGCAAGTTATCAGAGCCATGCAACGGGCAACCCCAACACCATCACACAGTACGCTACTCTTGCCGCGCTTGAAAGCGAAAATCCCGAATATGAAAAAATGCTTACAGAGTTTGATAAGCGCAGAAAGTATATGGTTGAAGCAGTAAATGCAATCAACGGTTTAAGCGCACAGACTCCTAAGGGCGCATTCTACGTAATGGTATGCATTAAAGATATTATCGGAAAAAGTTATAACGGCAGAAAGATAAACGGCTCAATGGATTTTGCTGAAATTCTTCTTGATGAAACTATGACTGCTGTTGTTCCCGGCGGACCTTTCGGTCTTGATAATTACATAAGACTTTCCTATGCAACAAGCATGGAAACAATTGAAAAAGGACTTTCACGAATCAAAAAATTTGCTGAAGGAGCGAAATAATGCTTAAAATAGATAAGAATAACAGACTTTCGGAAAATGAATACAGTTATATGCTGCAGGACGTTGCCGAGCCTGAATTGTTCAGAACTTTTTATGAATATACTTCAATTCCCAAAGTAGGCTTTAATGAACGTCACGTGCCCATGGTTACACCTGAGGAACTGTGGATAACCGATACCACGTTCCGTGACGGTCAGCAATCAACATCACCTTTTACTGTTGAGCAGATCGTTGACATTTTTAAAATGCTTTCACGTCTTTCAGGTCCTAAAGGAATAATCCGTCAGAGCGAGTTCTTCCTTTATAGCGAAAAGGACAGAAAAGCCGTTGAGAAGTGTATGGAGTTGGGACTTGAGTTCCCCGAAATTACCAGCTGGATACGCGCCAATCCTAAAGATTTTGAACTTGTTAAATCAATGGGCGTTAAGGAAACGGGTATTCTGGTAAGTTGTTCGGACTATCATATTTTCAAAAAAATGAACCTTACAAGATCAGGCGCAATGGAAAAATATCTTTCCATTGTAAAAGCGGCTCTGGAGCAGGGAATCGTTCCCCGTTGCCACTTTGAAGATATTACCCGCGCTGATTTTTACGGCTTTGTTGTACCCTTTGCAACAGAACTTATGAAACTTGCCGAAGAAACGGGCATTCCCATAAAAATCCGCGCTTGCGATACAATGGGCTTTGGCGTATCCTATCCCGGTGCATCACTTCCCCGAAGCGTTCCCGGTATCATTTACGGTTTACATCACTATGCAGGCGTGCCTAACGGTCAGATCGAATGGCACGGTCATAACGACTTTTATAAAGTTGTTACCAATGCCGCAACTGCATGGCTTTACGGCTGCTCAAGCGTAAACTGCTCGCTTATGGGTATCGGTGAAAGAACGGGCAACTGTCCTTTGGAGGCTATGGCAATTGAATATGCATCTCTCCGCGGAACAACTGACGGAATGGATCTTTCCGCCATTACCGATATTGCACAGTATTTTGAACATGAACTTGGCTATGAAATTCCTGCAAACACTCCCTTTGTCGGAAGAAACTTCAATGCTACCCGCGCAGGTATCCACGCTGACGGTATGCTCAAAAACGAAGAGATTTATAATATTTTTGATACAAAGGCAATTCTTAACCGTCCTGCAATGGTTATCGTTGATGCAACAAGCGGTTTGGCAGGTATTGCTTATTGGATAAACGGCTATTATCATCTTGAAGGCGATCTTCAGATCGATAAAAAGCATCCTATCGTTGTAAAAATGAAGGAACTTGTTGATAAGGAATATGAATCAGGCAGAAATACCGCAATGGGCGATATTGAACTTGATACTATGTTAAGACAGCTTGATAATCACTTACATTCAGCCTTTGAACATCACCATATCGCAAAAAAATTGCTTGAAAAATAAAAGATTTTTATAAAATCAGGTATATTTAACAATATTTTTTAAAAAAACTTAAGTTTTTTATAAAAAAGGTATGGAAATTTATTCAAAAATAGTTTATAATACAAGTAACAAACATTAAGGAGGATTTTTTACTATGATTAAAATTATCTATGGCAAAAAAGGAACAGGCAAAACAAAGAAAATCATCGAATGTGCCAACGAGGCTTCAATGACCTTAAAGGGCAACGTTGCATTCCTTTTTAACAATAAGGATTATATCCACGATCTTAAACATCAGGTTCGCTTCATCAATACCAGCGAGTACGGAATCAAGGGCGCATATCTTTTCCTTGGCTTCGTTTCAGGTCTTGTTGCTTCAAACTTCGATCTTGAAAGAATCTATGTTGACGGTTTCTTAAAGCATATGGACCGTCCTATGGAAGAACTTGAAGATCTTTTCATCAAACTTGATAAGTTTGCAGGCGAGAACAGAATTGAGCTTATTCTTTCATTAAGTGCTGATAAGGAAGAAATTCCCGCATTTATGCAGAAATATTTAGTTGACTAAAAGGAAAAAAGAATATGTTATACACTTCCACAAGGGATTCTTCCCTTAAATACTCTGCGGCAAAGTGTTTCGTTCAGGGTATTTCAGGTGAAGGCGGGCTGTTCGTTCCCGAAAGCTTTCCCCAAATTAGCTTAGACGAAATAGCCTCTATGTCGGAAATGTCTTATTCCGAGAGAGCATTTACGGTGCTCTCTCGTTATTTAACGGACTTTTCCAAAGAGGAGTTAGAGGATTGCATCAAAGGTGCTTACGGCACTAAGTTTGATGAAAAAGGCGTTTGTCCCCTCCACTATACCGAGGATAAGGTTGCCGTTATGGAGCTTTATCACGGCCCCACGCTTGCTTTTAAGGATGTGGCTCTTCAGATTTTGCCTCATTTCTTAAAGCACGCCAAGAAAAAGGAAAATGAAAGTGCAGATATCCGCATCTTAGTTGCAACAAGCGGTGATACGGGTAAAGCGGCTCTTGAAGGCTTCTCTGATGTTGATGGTATGGGCATCACCGTATTCTTCCCCAACGAGGGCGTTTCAATGATGCAACAGCTTCAGATGACCACTCAGGAGGGCAAAAACGTTTTCGTTTGTGCCGTTAACGGCAACTTTGACGATGCTCAGACGGGCGTTAAAAAGATCTTTGCCGATAATAATATTAAGGACGAGCTTTTAAAGAAAAACGTTAAGCTTTCCTCAGCCAACTCCATTAACTGGGGCAGACTTGTGCCTCAGGTGGTTTATTACTTCTCAGCCTATGCAGATATGCTTAAGGATAAGAAGATAAAAATGGGTGATAAGGTTAACTTCGTTGTTCCCACAGGCAACTTCGGTGATATTTTGGCAGGCTATTACGCTATGCGAATGGGTCTTCCCGTGAACAAGCTCATTTGCGCCTCCAATAAGAATAACGTTTTAACGGATTTCTTTGAAACGGGCGTTTATAATGCTAACCGCGAGTTCTATAAAACACAGTCGCCCTCAATGGATATTCTTATTTCTTCAAACCTTGAACGTCTTTTGTTTGAACTTTCAGGCAGAGATGATAAATTTGTTGATGCGCTTATGCAGAAACTTAAAACTGTTGGCGAATATAAGATAACCGACGAAATGTTTAAAGAACTTACAAGTGTTTTCGGTGCAGGATATGCTGATGAAGATGCTACAAAGGCTGCCATTAAGGAAATGTGGCAGAATAAAAATTACTGCATAGATACTCATACGGCAGTTGGTGTTGCAGTATATGAAAATTATAAGAAAGAATCAGGGGATAATACGCCTACTGTACTTCTTTCAACTGCAAGCCCCTATAAGTTCCCGCATTCCGTGCTTGAAGCCATTTTCGGTGAAGCACCTGCTGACGAATTTATGGCGGCAGATAAATTAAAGGCTATGGGTGTTAAACAGCCTGAACAGATTTCAAGCCTCAAAACAAAAGAGATTTTACATAAAACTGTCTGCGATAAGGATGAAATGCCTCAGGCAGTATTAGGTTCGGTGAAGTAAAATGGATGATAAAAAAACTATATTTTCAGGCATACAGCCTTCAGGATGCGTAACTATCGGAAATTATTTAGGCGCACTTCGTTCATGGAAAGAATTGCAGAACGATTACAACTGCTATTTCTGCGTTGTTGACCTTCATGCAATAACAGTTCGTCAGACGCCTGCTGATTTAAGAAGACGTTGCGTTGAACTTTACGCTGAATATATCGCCTGCGGTCTTGATCCTGAAAAGAACATAATGTTCTTCCAATCTCACGTGCCTGCCCATTCTGAACTTTCATGGCTTCTTACCTGCAACACTTATATGGGCGAAATGAGCCGTATGACTCAGTTTAAGGAAAAAAGTAAAAAAGCAGGCGCCAACGTTGGGTTAGGTCTTTTAAGTTATCCCGTTTTAATGGCGGCAGATATTCTTTTATATAACACCGATCTTGTTCCCGTTGGTGCTGACCAGAAACAACATCTTGAACTTGCACGTGATCTTGCTATCCGCTTTAATAATACTTATTCTGAAACCTTTACCGTGCCCGATCCCTATATTCCAAAAAACGGCGCACGTATTATGAGTTTGCAGGATCCTTTAAGCAAGATGAGCAAAAGTGCTGAAAACGTTAACGCTTTTGTTTCTATTTTAGATGAGCCTGACGTTATTATGAAAAAGTTTGCCCGTGCGGTAACCGATTCCGACAGCCGTATTATTCACGATATTGAAAATAAGCCGGGCATCACAAACTTAATGGAAATCTATTCTGCCTGCACAGGTGAAACTGTTGAAAATATCGAAAAACTCTTTGAAAATAAGGGTTACGGTGATTTCAAAAAGGCAGTTGGCGAAGCAGTTGTTGAAACCGTTAAGCCTATTCAGGATAACTTTAAACGTATCATGACCGATAAAGCATATATCGAAAAATGTTTTACAATGGGTGCAGAACGCGCTTCCTACACCGCTAATAAAACTTTAGCAAAGGTGCAGAGGAAAATGGGACTTGCTTCCCGTAAACTTTAATTCATAGCACGAGAAGTCTTTGCAAACGAGCCACTGAAAAATCAGTGGCTCGTTTTTTATATGAGAAAGTTGTATTTCTTGTGAGAAAAATGTAAAAAATACTTGTTTTTAAGTGAAAACTGTGATACTATATTTATATATTATTTCTTGAGGTTTACTATGCAGTTATTAAAGGATAAAATCTTAAAAGAGGGCAACGTTCTCCCAGGCAATATTTTGAAGGTGGACGGTTTTTTAAATCAGCAGTTGGACATTACTCTTATTCAGGAAATCGGTAAAGAGTTTGCCAAACGCTTTGAAAACGAGAAAATAACAAAGATACTTACCGTTGAATCTTCGGGGATAGGTATTGCTTGCATTGCGGCGCAGTATATGAATAACGTTCCCGTTGTTTTCGGTAAAAAACACAAAACTTCTAAAGTGGGCGATGAGTTTTATGCCACGAAGATTTTTTCTTTTACCCATAACAGAGAGTATGAAGTTACCATTGCCAAAAAGTTTATAAATGAAGACGATAAAATTCTTATTATTGATGACTTTTTAGCAAACGGTGAAGCAGTTCACGGCCTTATGGATATTATTTCTCAGGCAGGGGCAACTTTGGTGGGTATCGGCATTGCAGTTGAAAAAGGCTTTCAGGGCGGCGGAGACGCATTAAGAGAGAAAGGTATAAAACTTGAATCTCTTGCAATCGTTGATTCCATGGCTGATAACAGCATTTCATTCAGGTAATAGCAGCTTCAGGCTGAAAAATATTACAAAAATAAAAAAGGAGAGAATTATTATGAAGAATCTCAAAAAGGTTTTCGCAGTAGTTCTTGCAGTTCTTATGATGGCAAGCGTATTTGTTGCTTGTAATAACGAACCTGCAAAGACTCCCGACGAGAACAACAATGAAGCAAAGAAAGATTTGAAGGTTGGTTTCATCTTCCTTCACGACGAGCAGTCAACATATGACAAGAACTTCATGGATGCTGCTAAGAAGGCATGTGAAGAAATGGATGTTGACTATGCACAGAAGACGCAGATCCCTGAATCAAAGGATTGCTACGATGCTGCAGTTGAACTTATCGAAGTTGACGGTTGCGACATCATTTTCGCTGACTCCTTTGGTCATGAACCCTTCCTTATTGACGCTGCAAAGAAATATCCTGACGTACAGTTCTGCCATGCAACAGGTACTCAGGCTCACACTGCAGACGTTAAGAACTTCCACAATGCATTCGCTTCAATTTACGAAGGCCGTTACCTTGCAGGCGTTGCTGCAGGCTTAAAGCTTAACGAAATGATCGATGCAGGCAAGATCACTGCTGAACAGGCTAAGATGGGTTACGTTGGTGCTTTCACATTTGCTGAAGTTATCTCCGGTTACACATCATTCTATCTTGGCGCAAAGTCAGTTTGCCCCTCAGTAACAATGGACGTTAAGTTCACAGGTTCATGGTATGACGAGCAGAAGGAAAAGGAAGCTGCAAACGCTCTTATTTCAGGCGGTTGCGTTCTTATTTCTCAGCACGCTGACTCAATGGGTGCTCCCACTGCTTGCGAAACAGCAGGTGTTCCCAACGTTTCTTATAACGGTTCAACAGTTGCTGCTTGCCCCAACACCTTCATCGTTTCCTCAAGAATCGATTGGACTCCTTACTTCAAGTACATGATCGATTGCGTTCAGAATGACAAGGCTATCGATACTGACTGGACAGGCACCATCGAAACAGGTTCAGTAGTTCTTACTGACGTTAACGAAAAGGCTGCTGCTGCAGGTACTGCTGAAAAGATCGCTGAAGTTAAAGAAAAACTTCAGAAGGGCGAAATCAACGTATTTGATACTAAAAACTTCACCGTTAAGGGCGAAGCTCTTTCCGCTTACAAGGCTGACGTTGATACTGATGATGCATTCACACCTGATACAGAAGCTATCGAAAACGGTGTATTCTATGAGTCAAAGCATCGCAGCGCTCCTTACTTCGATGTAAGAATCGACGGTATCGTTCTTCTTGACGAAAACTACGGTTGATAAATAAATTTTGTCTGAGACGGAGAGCAATCTCCGCCTCAGGCTGATTTTAAAGAAAGTGCTTTCACACTTCCTTTAAAGTCATAGATAACGGAGGTTTAAAGTGAATAAACAACCTGCTATTGAATTTAAAAATATTACAAAAACATTTGGCAAAGTTGTAGCCAATAAGAATGTAAATCTTACTGCATACCGCGGTGAGATTCTTTCTATTTTAGGTGAAAACGGAAGCGGAAAAACAACCCTGATGAATATGATATCAGGCATTTATTTCCCCGATGAAGGGCAGATCTTCATTGATGGAAAAGAAGCAGTTATCACTTCACCTAGAAATGCTTTCCAATATAAGATCGGTATGATTCATCAGCACTTCAAACTTGTTGATGTTTTCAGCGCTGCCGAAAATATCGTTCTTGGTATCGAAGACGGTAAGTATAACCTTAAAAACTCAACTCAGGAGATTAAGAAGATAAGCGAGCAGTACGGCTTTGATCTTGATCCTGAAAAGAAGATTTATACCATGTCTGTTTCTGAAAAGCAGACCGTTGAGATTATCAAGGTTTTATATCGCGGTGCGGACATTCTTATTCTTGATGAACCTACTGCGGTTTTAACTCCTCAGGAAACTGAAAAATTATTTAACATTCTCCGCCGTATGCGTGATGACGGTAAATGTATTATCATCATCACTCACAAACTTCACGAAGTGCTTTCTCTTTCGGATAAAGTATCTGTTCTTCGTAAAGGCGAGTACGTAGGAACTGTAAACACAAAGGAAACAACCGAATCAGAACTTACCGAAATGATGGTAGGTAAAAAGGTTGATCTCAATATTGAACGTCATGAGCCTAAAAATACTGAAGAACGTCTTGTGGTAAATGATCTTACCTGTGTTGACCGCGTAGGCGCAACGGTGCTTGATAAAGTATCCTTTACGGCATTTGGCGGTGAAATTCTCGGTATTGCAGGTATTGCAGGTTCAGGTCAGCGTGAACTTCTTGAATCTATCGCAGGTCTTCAGCATCTTGCTTCAGGCGAGATAACTTATTTCGATCCGCGAACCGGTGAAAAAGAAAATTTAAGAGATAAAACTCCCGTTCAGATCAGAAATATGGGTGTGCGCCTTTCCTTCGTTCCTGAAGACCGTCTTGGCATGGGCCTTGTAGGAAACATGGATATTGTTGATAACATGATGTTAAGAAGTTATTCAAAGGGCCATTCAATATTCCTTAAGCGCAAGAGCCCCAAAGACCTTGCAACAAGGCTCATAAATGACCTTGAGATCGTAACGCCCAGCGCATCAACGCCTGTTCGCCGTCTTTCGGGCGGTAACGTTCAAAAAGTGCTTGTTGGCCGTGAAATTGCTGCATCACCTACCGTTTTAATGGTTGCATATCCCGTTCGCGGTCTTGATATAAACTCGTCGTATATGATCTATAATCTCCTTAACGAACAGAAAGAAAAGGGCGTTGCCATTATTTTCGTTGGTGAGGATCTTGACGTTCTTTTGGAACTTTGCGACAGAATCATGGTTATCGGTTCAGGCCGTATTACGGGCATCGTTGATGCAAGAAAAACAACTAAAGAAGAAATAGGTCTTCTTATGACAAAATCCAAAGATGAGGGAAAGGAGAATACAGATGGCAATTAAAACACAGCATGAGCCTTTGTTCCACGTTGTTAAGCGTGATGATATGCCTGCATGGAAAGCATGGCTCATTCGTATATTAACGATCGTTATTGCACTTGTTCTTGTAGGATTCCTTTCTATGGTCGTTACTGAAAAAAGTTTCGGCGAAACGTATGAGATCATGTTTAAAGGTGTTTTCGGCAGACTTCTTGAAGGCAAAACGACTATGCTTTGGAAATATCTTCAGGAAATAGCAATTCTTCTTTGCCTTGCTCTTGCATTGACTCCTGCCTTTAAAATGAAGTTCTGGAACTGCGGTGCTGAAGGTCAGGCTTTGGTAGGCGGTCTTGCTTCCATCTACTGCATGATAGAGTTCGGCGGAAAAATTCCTGATGCGCTTCTTATTGCAATAATTGCAGTTACAAGTATGCTTGCAGGCGCTATCTGGGGCGTTATTCCCGCCATATTCAAGGCGCTTTTTAACACCAATGAAACGTTGTTTACTCTTATGATGAACTATATCGCCACTCAGATAATCGCTTATTACGTTTATATTGAAGGCGGCGGATCAAACGTTATCAATCCCGTTCCTCACGGAAACTTCCCAAGCGTTGGAAACAACGAGTATTTTGTTAACATCATTATCGTAGCAGTTATCTGCGTGCTCATGTATATTTATCTTCGTTTCAGCAAGCAGGGTTATGAGATATCTGTTGTTGGCGAAAGTCAGAATACTGCAAGATATATCGGTATCAATGTTAAAAAGGTTATTATCCGCACAATGGTTATTTCAGGTGCACTTTGCGGTGTTACGGGAATGCTTCTTGTTGCAGGTAAGGACCACAGCATAAACATAAACAGTGTTGGCGGTCAGGGTTTTACCGCAATTCTTATGTCTTGGCTGGGTCAGTTCAACCCCTTTATTATGGTGATTATGACCGCAATCGTTATTTTCCTGAGAATAGGTGTTGCCAAGGTGGCAGATACCGCATTGCTCAACTCCTCTTTCTCGGAAATTATCGTTGGTATCGTAATTCTTATGTTGGTTGGTTGTGAATTCTTTATTCACTATTCAATTAAATTCAAGCACAAGAAGGAGGCAAATGTATGATTATTCAATTTATTTGCCGCGCAATTCTTCTTGGTGTTCCGCTGCTTTACGGCTCGGTTGGTGAAATCATCACCGAAAAATCAGGTCACTTAAACCTTGGTATTCCCGGCACTATGTATGTTGGTGCAATAAGCGGTGTTGTAGGCTCCTTCCTTTATGAAAACGCCTGTGGTAACGATATTGCAAATATGAATCCTGTGTTAGCTGTTTTAATTCCGCTTGTTTGCGCTATTATCGGTGCTACTCTTATGGGTCTTATTTATAGCTTCCTAACCGTAACTCTTCACGCAAATCAAAATGTAACCGGTCTTGCTCT
>JAZQII010000091.1:0-57533 GCA_045541035.1 Clostridia bacterium
ATGGAAGGTAATATTATAAGGGGCGAAGTTTCAGAAATTCACGTTGCTTCAGGCTGTGAAAAGCCCATTTTGGTTAATAATACAGGCGTTGGCGAAATAAAAGATAAAGTATTTATAAACACCGCAAACGTAAGGTGAAAAGGGAACACAAGGGGACGGTTCCTTTGTGTTCTTGCTAAAGCCACAAATAGTAAAAATAGCAACACAAAAGAACCGTCCCCTTGTGTTATAAAGAGAGATATAATTATGAAAATTAGCGAAAAACTTTATATTGGAAGAAAAGGTCTTGAAGAATTTGGACCAATAAATATCGTTGCCTTTGGTGATAGTGTTACTCACGGTGCCGTCGCTGCAGGTGAAATGGATTTTGAAACGGTTTATTGGAACCGCCTTCGCAGAAAAATTGAGGCGGTACATTCCTATATGCCTGTAAACGTTATAAATGCAGGTATAGGCGGTATTGATGCTTACCATTCTATTAACCGCATTGACTCGCAGGTTTTGTGCCACAAGCCTGACCTCGTTATCGTGTGCTTTGGTCTTAACGACGTAAACGGTCAGTTGGAAGTGTATCTTTCATCACTTGAAACGATTTTTAACGCTTGCAAAAATTACGGATGCGAAACAATTTTTTTAACACCTAATATGCTTAACACCTACGTTGCTAATGACGTTAATCCTGATTTTAAAGAGTATGCCGCCAAAACTGCTGAAATGCAGAATGGCGGAAGAATGGATACCTTTATATACTCTGCCATTGATTTAGCAAAGAAAATGGATATTCCCGTTTGCGATTGCTATTCAAAATGGAAAGAATTAAGCAAAACTGAAGATACCACTATGCTTTTAGCCAACAGAATCAATCATCCCACCAAGGAAATGCACGAACTTTTCGCTCAAAGCCTTTTTGAAATGCTTTTTCCCGAAAAAGAAAACATCGATACCGATAGCGAAAGCACGATGTATCAGGGAAAATAGGGAAACAGAAAATATCTTTTTGTTAGGTGCAAAAAAACATCTGCGATTGTTTCGCAGATGTTTTTTATTTTACATTCTGTCCTTAAAGGGCATAGCAAGGTAAATGGTGCCTGAAACGTTTTTTGCGTGGAGGTAGCAACCGTGTTCGGGGTCGTTTACAACTTTCCAGAAATCCTGAGGAGTGATAAGGTCACCGTCGTTGCGGAAATCGTCACCGCCAACATCGGAATTTTCTTTGCAGTAATTTTCGGCAAAGAGAAATACTTCGGCATTTTCAAGACCTGTAACCTGAATTTTTCTACGGTATTTTCTGTTTACGGGAGGCATCTCACGGGAACGGACAATACCGCTTTCCTGCTTAATGAAAACGCGACATTCTCTGTGCTCGGAGCGGTTAAAGGTGTAAACGGCAAAACCGTCCTCGATTTTTGTATCAAGACCGTTGAGGATAGGCGCGCCAAGGGGAGTTTTTAAATAAGTTTCCGTAGTGGTGTTTCTGTTATAAACGGAAAAATACGTTGCGTTATTACTGCGGTGTATGGTCACTGCGGGCACGGGAATTTCAGGCTTCAGCGTTTTGAATTTTATAGTCCAGCCAAAAGAGGATAAAGCTTCCATAAGCTTTTTGTGCTGTTTCATAAAATCGGCTTCTTTATAGTTGAAAGTAACTTTTTTGCAGTTAAAATCAACGTTTTTCGTGTTTTCTGTGCTGCCGAAAACGATAATTCTTCCACCTGCTTGTGAAAATTCGCGAAGCTTTGCCGTAGCTTTTTCGTTGTTTATTTTTGCGGGCACCAACAAAATTGATTTTTTATAAATCTCAGGATTATGGTTTGCAAAAATATCGGTAGCAACAACCGTAGCAATAGGCAAACCATCATTTATCGCATTGCGCAGGAAAAAATCACCGTAATACATTTCGGCAAGTAAATCACCTGAATTGGTGGTGTATTCGCGCATAGGATAAACAAGCACCAGAGGTGAAGGCTCGTCAGGGGCATCTTTTTCCGCCTTTAAAATGTGGGGGATAACCTCGTTTGCACAACTGTCGGGTAAATCACCCATAGTGTTATCAATGGAAAGAATATTCATAATGGTGGGCGATTGTACCGAACCACTTTCGTCAATGCGTGAAAGTGCCATAGGCAAATAAATATCGTAAGGCTGTTGCTCGTAGCGGTCATACCAAGGGGAATTCATCCACCACACATCGTGCAGATAGTAGCGGAACATATAGTCATTTTCCGGGAGAATACAGTTTCTTGTCAGATGACCGAGAATTTCAATGCCGATATCGTCGTTTATTGCCGCCCATGGTGAGTTTGGTGGCGGTGTAATATTGAAATTGCCGTTATAAATATCGTAAAGGGGCACACCATCGGTGGCATAATCCATACCGGTTGAATAATTGGTGCCTCTTGTCTGCACGGGAATATCGGGGCAGGCTTCACGGAAATATTTCCAGAAAAGAACAACCTTATCTTTTGTTGCCTTTAATTTTTCAGGGTAAAACTCTTTGCCGTCAAAAATTTTGCCGACCTTATCCCAAGGATTGTATGAAAAGCCCATTCCGTTGGAAAGCCAAAGGAAATCAAAGCCCATATCTTTTAAAAAGATGTTTGCCTGCTTGCCTAAAAGAGTACCCATAGGTGTGTTTTCAGGTAAGCCGTCAGGGTATGCTGCATAGGGGTAATTATCACCTTTTAATAAAACGGTGCAATCAACAAAGCCAAATGAGCCAATACCGTTTCCTTTGCAGGCTTCGGGGTGACGGGTATATTTAAAATCGGAAATTGCAAATTCAGGACCGATATCGAAAGTTTCGCCAACGAGAATTTCGGCATCAGGATACTGTCTTTTGCCTTCCTTTTTTAATGCGGTTATAATTTTCTTTAAAATGCCATAAGTCATCTGTGGTGGATTTTCCATATATTTCTGCGTGCGTTTGTGGGGACTTATGGCAGGGTGGTCGTCCTCAGTTAAAAGCGGTTTGTTTGCGTTGCCGATATAACAGCACCATTCAAAAGATTTATCCAAAGCACCCGTATAATCGATAATTTCGCTTCCGTCTGCCGTCCAGAGCATAATGGAAATTCTTTTTCTGTTTTTGATAAAAGGACGCCATTGCTCAAAAATGCTTTTGCATACGTTTTCTATATACTTATCGTCGGTTTGTTTGAACGGTTTTAAACTCATTTCAAGAGTAACGGAATTAAACATTTTCAATCTCCTTGTTCATCATAAATCCAATTAAATGATACCTTCATCAACACATTTTTCCACCAATTCGGCAAATAATGAGTTGGGCCAAGTGAACCATTCTCTTGTGTATTTATTGGGGTCATCGGCATTAAAACCTTCGTGCAAATAGCCTGTGCCGGCATCGGTATTTACTATCATATCAAGTAATTCTTTGATCTCTTCGTTGTTTTCAGATGTTAAAGCCTGCATTACAAGTGCCATATGCCAAATATAGCCTTTTGGGGTGTGCCGTGAACCGATTCCCTTAGCAAAATCGCCTACGAAATAGTAGGGATTATCTTCGCTCAACAAGAATTTTCTTGTGTTTTTATATATTTTGCTGTTCTTATCATCATAGCCGATATATGGAATGGATAATAAACTTGGAATATTAGCATCGTCTATCATACAGTAATTGCCGTTGCCGTCAGTTTCGCAAGCGTAGATTTCACCGTATTTTTCGTGATTTACGATGCAGTATTTATTTATTCCGTCATTTATTTCATCACGCAGGGCTTCACACTCAGAGGCAAGCTCAGAATTTTTGCAAACTGTTTTAAGCATTTCGCTCATATATCCAAGCACTACAACGGCGAACATTTCTGATGCGGTTAAGTATCCGTATTCACAACCGTCATCGCTGGGACGGAAGCCTGACCAAGTCATCCCGGTATATGAAACGGGGTTGCCTTTGCCACCGTTATGGATAGTTTCCCACGGATGATAATAGTCCCTTCGAATGAAAAGATAGGGCGATTTTTCAAAATGATGTTGTTCTGTTCTCCAAAGGTCAACAATGATTTTTGCGATATTTTCCAGTTTTTCCTTAATTAAACTATCTTTATTGCTTGCTTTCCAATAAAGATACAAAAGCCTGATAGGATAACAAAGGGAATCTATCTCATATTTTCTTTCAAAAACCCAAGGTCCTTGCTTTGGGCGGTCGGTTATATGACCTTGGGAATTGGGTTCTTTGTTAAAAGCATTGGCGTAAGGATCAATTTCAACGTACATCAGTTGTCGCCTTATAACGCCCTCAATTATTTTTGCCATTTCCTGATCATTGGCAAGGGGTAAGTAGTGCGTTATCTGCGCAGCGGAATCACGCAACCACATTGCGGGAATATCTCCCGTAAGCACAAAAAATGTGCCGTCATCGCATTGTTCAAGGGCTGTTTCGATGGTACTTAAACAACAATTCCGATATAATTTGCAAAGCTTTTTGTTTCCTTGCAATTTGTTTTCATAATATTTTATTCTATCTTCTAATGCTTTTGGTATATTGATCATTGTTCTTACATACTCCATTAAAAAGTTTAGATAATTATACCATTGTCCTTTGTTTGATGTCAAAATATTCTCTTAACTTCGCCATCTTTAAACAAGTAAGCGCCTTCTTTTTCGCATAAATCCTTTGTCAGGCCCATATAGAAATCGTCGGTGTAGCAGAGAACGCAATCGGTTTGGGGTTTTTCAATTAAAAGAATTGCGCGGACGCCGTGTGGAGGGATTTTCAGGGAGATATTTTCAGAAAACTCACCTAAAAACTCTTTAGTCCAACAATCAAAGGCAAGAACAGCTTTATCGTTTTTGATAAAATCTTCTTTTTCAGTTTCGTTCCAATTATAAACTGCTTTGATCTGTTTATTGTCAGCATTTAAAGTAACTTTAGTAACGTAAGGAAATTCAAAGAAATCGTCAGGCGTTGCGGCAATGCCGATGGGGGAGATAACTTGTTTGATAAGCTCAATGCGCTCTTCTTCAAGAGCTTCAATTTCCTCGTTAATAAGAACTGCACCGCCGGAAAGTGCAACGGTTGTTGCCCAAGTTCGTGCTTCTTCCAAAGTAGGAGTGAAATTATCGTCCTTTCTGCCTAACTTACTGCGAACAACAAGTGCATCGGCATCGGCAAGGAAAACTTTGCCGTGATAATAGCTTCTTAAAAATACGTTCTGAATATTATATTGAACGATTTCCCAATAGGTGTAGGGGCGTGGCGGTGTTGACCAAACCCAAGTGATATCGGGAGAAGTGCGGATAGCATCGAAAACACCGACAGATTCGGTGATTGGTGCACCGCAAGCCATCATAAAGCTATCGCCAACGGTTTTTCTTATAAGGCGAGTTGCATTTTTATAAGCTTTAACGCTTGGAACGCTGTTGTAAGTAACGTTTGTAAGATTCTGCCCGTTTACTGCACGGATAAGTGAGCGAACGAGGAAGTCGATTTTAAAATAGTGGCAATCATAGTTTTCAACGGCATTTTTAAAGGAATTTTCAATATGCTTTAATGCCTTTTCGTTTTCAAGATCAAGGGGGAAAACAGAGCCGTCATTATCGGCACAAAGCGCCTGATTTCCGCCAAAGGCACGAACAGTTTCGCCATTTTCATAGAAAATATTATATTCGGGATGCTCTTTATAGAGAGTGCCCGTGTTTGCAAAAACGGTGGGGGCAAACCATAAACCTAAGCGCTGATTATTTTCCTTTAGTTTTTCGGATAACTTGTCAACACCCGTAGCGAAGGTTTCTTTATTACTTGTCCAATCACCGCAGAAGGTTCCGCCGTTTTGCCAGCCGTCGTCGATCTGAATCATATCGGCTTTTTCGGAAATTTTCTTTGTGTTTTCGGCTTGCTTTAAAACGTCATCCGCGGTAACCGTGCCGTACATACAAGACCAGCTTGACCAGCCTGCATCGGGCATTTGGGGAAGCTTGATATTAAACTTTTCTTTAAGAAAATCGCAGTAAAGTGAGAAAAATTCACCGCCTGAGATTTCGTCGGAAACAACAAACTCCTCTAAGGGATAAGTGCCTCTTTTATAGGTCAGCCCGTCAAAATAATGGCGAAGAATCACCTTTTCCTTTGTTGAAATAAAGCGAGTGAGATAGTTTTCTGCACTTGTCATTGCAAGGGAAAAGCACTTATTTTCCTCTTTTATCATTAAAATATCCCTTGAAACAAGCTCTTTATCAAGCTTAATGACGTTAACAAAATCGTTTGTGCAGAAGCCGTTGTTAAATACGAGGGCATTTTCTGAAAAATCAAGGGGGAAAACGATATCGAGAGTATCAATTTTCGTATCTTCATTGAGCATCAGCACAAACTGCATCTTTTCTCCGCAGGAAATTTTTCGTTCCGTTAAAAACAGATTGTGCGCTTCCTTGCCGTCTAAATAAATTTCAAAATTTATCATAAAAAATCTCCTTTAATAGGCTTCAACGCGGTAAATTGGCATACCTAATTTTGTGAAACGGTCCTCATATTCAGTAACAATATTGCCCTCAAAATCGGAGTTGTGCAGATCAAGGCAAACGTTTTTGATCTTATACCCCGCAAGGGAATACTGTTCAAGAGAAAACTCAAAAAAGTGCATATTATCGGTTTTCTGATGAATTTCTCCGCCTTCCTTTAAGAACAGACGGTAGCTTTCCAAAAAACGCTTATATGTGAGTCTGCGGTTGGCATAGGTGTGCTTGGGAAAAGGACAGGAAAAATTAAGATAGATTCTTGAAACTGAATTTTCTTTTAAAAAGCAGGGCAGAATTTCTGCCGCTGTGTTTATGAAATGAACGTTTTTAATATTCATTTCCCGCGCAAGCTTGCAGGCTTCAACGATAACGTTTTTATTTACTTCAACTGCAATATACGCTTTATCGGGATTGCGCTTTGCAAGCTCGCAGATAAATGCGCCTTTTCCGCAACCGATCTCAAGCTCAACCTCGCTTTTACCTAAAATCTTTTCAAGATCAAGATAACGCTTTTCCTTTAAGCTTTCCGTAATGCTGGGGTGGCTTTTTTTAAGTATTGAAAGAATATCGGGATACATTAAAAGCATTGAATCCAGATTTCTTTTTTTCTTCATTCTCATAAAAATATTTCCTTAAAAATTATTTAGTAACGGTAAAAAACATCATACTGTGTCCGTGAATAAGGGGAACACTCGTTTTTGAAAGCTCATATTCACCTGATTCAAAGCCGTAATCAGTTATTTTTATTTCATCGGCCTCGGTAAAGCCGTCAATTTTTATTAAAGCATCTTCACTTCTGCGGTTTACAACGGAGAAGAATAAGAAATCACCGTGGTCGGTGCAAAGAACGTCAAGGATGTTATTATCCCTTTCACATTCAATAACATTTCCGCCCTTGTGATTGGCAAAAAGCCTGAACATTTCGCCTGTTGCCTCCATTTTGCATTTTGTGCCGTTTACAGATATCATCCCCTCATTTACGGGCATAAAAAATGCGGCTCTGTCAATATGATATTTCATATTGCTCTTTGCAAGGAAGTGAAGCTGAATGGCATTGGAAAAGAATAACGCAGATGTGGTTTTCTGCCCCCAGGAATAATTCCATTCATCAACGCATATGCGAACCTTTTCAAGACTTCCGTTGAAAAGCTCATTGCGGTAAAATTCAAGACCGAAGCTTGTTCCATCAAGAAAGTTATCTTCAAGCATTTCTTTTGTCTGCTTGCCTTTATTGCCCAACGTTTCATCGGTAAGATCGCCCGTATAATCGTGGAAAGAAACGTAATCGTAATCATATTTAAGAGCCTTTATGAAATCAATGGACCATTTTTGGCATAATGGGCGCCAATGTACGCCTATAACTACCTTTGCCTGATCGTCTTTTTCTTTTATTGCTTTGATCAGCTCTTCTGTGCGCTGTGCCGCCAAGCGGGTATCATCGCGGAATTTTCCGCCAAAGTAAAAGACCTCGTTGCCAACATACCACAAATGCACGTTGAAGGCATCAAAACCAAGAGATTGACGGATCGCACCGTATTTGGTGGAAGTATCACCGTTAAAATATTCAACTATATTTTTTGCATCCTCACCATCGGAGAGAACAAGGCTTATGGTGTATTCAGGCTCAGCGTTAAGCTCTTTACAGAGCATCATAAATTCGTTGATTCCGATATCGAGAGTGTCCTGATTAAAGGTATCGCGGAAGAGGAACGATGCTTTGCTTACACCGTCAGCAGGCTTTCTCAATTCGGGGGCTTTAAGGCTTTCCTTCCAATCAAAATGATCTGCTGCGCAACCGCCGGGGAATCGGATGGATGTGGGCGATATTTCTTTTAATTTTTCTATAACGTCAAGGCGCATTCCGTAAAAATTGTTTACGGGCATAAGGGAAGCCTGAAAAACTGCAATGCTATCGCTTGCCTCTATAAAAAACGTTCCGCAATGGATATCCTCACCCTTGAAAACAAAGGATAAGGGGCAATATTGCGTTTCATCGGCTTCTACCGTAAAGGTATTTTTGATATTTTCCACACCAAAGGTAATATTCACTCTTTCAGAAAGAGCCTTTACCCATATTCTTGCTTCATATTCTTCACCGCTTTTTAGGCTGATGACCTCCGAAGTCTGGCACATACTGCCGTCTTTTTTTAGAATCACGTAATTGCTTGAGCAAAGGCTGTTCTCAGGACGGTTCACTCTTATAAAATTTTTTGTTTCCCAGCCATCAACAGTGTTTTCGCCTGAATAAAGCTTACGGTTGTTAAGCATCTGTGCGCTGAGTCCGCCAAAGAAGCCTTTTCTTGTTATTTCAAAATTAACACCCATTATCTTATCTTGGAATGGGGAAATGATTTTTTTAGTGTGTGGGATTATTGAAATTTCTTTTTTATACATTGTAATAAGAACTCCTTTAAAACGTCTGTAGTATTATAGCATATAAAAATCTATCGTTCAATATTTTTTGCTGAAAAAAATTTTACAAAATACTGAAAAATATTACTTTATATAGTTTACAAAATGTGAATTTTTTAGTACAATAATGTTGAATATATGTTTTTTACTTCAGGAGGATCTCTTATGGCTGATTATTTGGAAAATCTTACTTCGTTACCTTTTGCACCTTTAGGTATTATCGCAATGCCCGGCTGTGAGGAAATCGGCAAAAAAATCGATTTTTATCTTACAAAGTGGCGTAAGGAAAGAGAAAGTGAATTTAAGGGCGATGCTACCTTTGTTGCTTACGAACGCGATACTTATATGATTGACGTTTCATGCCCAAGATTTGGCAGCGGTGAAGCCAAAGGCGTTATTCACCAGTCAGTTCGCGGACTTGATATTTATATTATTTGCGACGTATTTAATCATCTTCTGACATATAAGATGTACGGTCAGCAGGTACCCATGAGTCCTGACGATCATTATGCAGATCTTAAGAGAATTATCGCCGCTATCGGTGGCAAAGCAAGAAGAATTACGGTAATTATGCCTATGCTTTATGAGGGCCGTCAGCATAAGCGTTCAGGCAGAGAGTCCCTTGACTCTGCAACCTGCCTTCAGGAACTTGTTGGAATGGGCGTTGATAACATCATTACTTTTGATGCTCACGATCCCAGAGTTCAGAATGCAATCCCCGTTCACGGCTTTGAAAACGTAATGCCCACCTATCAGATGATCAAAACTCTTGTAAACGCAGTTCCTGAAATTCAGATGGATAAGAATCATCTTATGATCATTTCACCTGATGAAGGCGCTATGGGCAGAGGTATTTACTTCTCCAGCGTTTTAGGCGTTGATCTTGGTATGTTCTATAAGCGCCGTGACTATTCTGTTGTTATCAACGGCAGAAACCCCATCGTTGCTCACGAGTACTTGGGTGCTGACGTTGCAGGTAAAGACCTTATTATCGTTGACGATATGATTTCATCAGGTGACAGCGTTCTTGATCTTGCTTATAAGTTAAAAGAACTTAATGCAAAAGATATTTACGTTTGCACAACATTCGGTCTTTTCTGCGAAGGTCTTGAGCATTTTGACGAGGCTTATAAAAAAGGTCTTATCCGCAAGGTATTTACAACAAACGCTGTATGCACAACTCCTGAACTTAAGGAAAGAGAGTGGTATGCAAGCGTAGATCTTTCCAAATATATCGCATATATAATTGATACACTTAACCATGATGCTTCAATAAGCGAACTTCTTGATCCTTCAACAAAGATCAACAGCTTACTCATCAAAAAAGGCAAAAGATAAATTAAAAACAAGCAGCGCACCCTTTAATACGCTGCTTGAATTTTAAAAAGAAGGAGGTTTGCCTATGGGGCGAAAAAAAGAAGATTCAGGCGGTTCGGTATTTCTTACGGTCATTCTTGTGATTCTCATAATTGCTCTTGTAGGCACGCTTATCTTTACACTTGATGCTTTAGGAATAAGCATTCCGCTTTTTGAAAGAGCAGGAATGAGTTTTTCCTCGGCACTTGAAGAAAATAACTATCAGGCGGCATATACTATTTATGCTTCTTCTGAAAACAAAGAAAAAGAACTTACAGAGTTGGAAGCACATCTGAACGGCTATTTTGAAAAATGCACGTCGGAAGATTATAATTCTGATGTCTGGACAACTTACAGAGGCATTGAAGTTTTTAACGAAGATATTAAAGAAAACGTTCTTGATAAAATGGATCTGCTTGTAACGGAATATTACAATAACGGATATTCTGAAAAAGACGTAAAAACTTATCTTGCGCGTATATCAAAATTTTCATTTGCCGATGAAAAATATAATGAGTGTATAAAGCAGGTCAATAATAAAGATGCTTCCGATAAGGCTTATGCCGAAGGAGTTCAATTCTTTAACGAAGGTAAGATCGAAGAAGCAGTTGAAGCCTTTAAAAAAGTATCTGAAAAAGATAGCCAAAGATATCCCCTTACGCAGGATGCGCTTTTAAGATGTAAAAACGAATGGGGAACGGCAAAACTTTCAGATGCTCAAAAAATGATAGATGCCTATAACAAGGAAGGCGCAAGGGCACTTTTAGAAGAGTTAATAGAACTTTTCGGTGAATATGAAGAAGCGGAACAAATGCTTCTTGCCCTTGAACCTGAACTTGAAGGCTGAAAATAAGGAGAATGTTTATGAAGAAAATTTTAAGTTTTATCCTTGCACTTATGATGATCGTATCATGCTTTTCCATGATTACGGTTACCGCTGAAGGAGAGATTACGGGCGAATTTAAGGGCGCAACGCTTAATCTCGGCTCAACCTTTACACTTGATTATTACGTAACTTCATCTGTTGACGTAAGCGAACTTCAAATGAAGTTTATTTCATCAAGCGGTAGAGTAACAACTGCTCCCGGTGAGTATGATTCAGCAATGAAAATGTATAAATTCTCATATACTGAAATCAATCCCCAGTGTATGACGGATACTATCAATGCTGAACTGTACTATGGCGAAACTAAACTTGCCGAAAAACTTGATTACAGCGTAAAAGCATATTGCGAAAATCAGATAAAGAAAACTGCAAAGGATCTTGGTTACAACGCAATTCAGTTTAAAGCATTCAGAACACTTCTTGCCAATATGCTTATTTACGGCGGCGCTTCACAGCAGTATAAGGGTTATAACGTTGAAATGCTGGCAAACACTTCAAGTTGGATTGCAGTATATCAGGGAACTTTCGGCGTTCCTTCTTACGTTAAAACAATCAGCGGAAACAAAGATGATGCCAACAAAGTTAAGTCAGTAGGTCTTCGCATGGCAAATGCCAACAAGATCTATTTTAAACTTGTTCTTACCGATGACGTTACAATCACTTTAAACGGCGAACTTGTTTCAAAATCAAGCCTTAAGAAAAATGCTGACGGCACTTATATGCTTTATACCGAAGACGTTAAGGCGACTGAATTTGATAAGGTATATACCGTTGCTCTTACAAAAGGCAATAGCGTTATAAGTGAAGTATCATATAACGTAAATGCTTATATTGCATCAAAATATCAAGAAGCAAACGTTGCAGATATCGTAAAAGCACTTCACAATTACGGCGCTTCTGCCGAAGCATATCAGAAAGCAATGCTTTCATCAGAAGGCGGAGATTTCGATCTTAATGAAGAAGACGATCTTACTGTAGCATATAACTATATTCCTTCGCTTCAGAGCAATCTTAACGAAGCAACTTTAGGCTCTACCTTACCTGCAAACTGGGGGAAAATGGGTTCTGTTACCGTTACTGTTGATGAAAACGGATATACGGGCAACGGCATTCACGTTAAATATCCCGAAAATAATACGTACAACTATTACACCGCACAGTTAAATCTTAAGCCATACATAACTGAGTTTGGCGCATATGAGATTTCCTTTAAGTATAAGGTGAAGGGCGCAACGGGAACTATGTCTGCATTCTCAGGTGCAGTGCGTACCGATTCACAGACCTCTTTTACCGGAACAAAATCACCTTTCTATGCTCCTCTTAAGGGTGTAGGCGCAGTTGAAAATGACGTTTGGCATACCTATAGTGATTATTTCTACGTTAGAACTGATGACCTTGATAAGGGCGGAACATGGAAATTAAGCCTTCATATGATGGATACTGCCATAACCGATGTTTATATTGATGACGTTACTGTTACAAAGGCAGTATTTAAGGATGAGCCTCAGGCAGTAACAAGTGCTCAAACTTGGGTTAAAAACGAAGTTGTTCTCATTTCCGATACCTGGTATGAGGATGCTTTCTATGAAGTTGACGTTGATCTTAAATTAACAAACGGTATAACCACTTATACCATTCCCGCTTTCTGGGATGGCGATAACACCTGGCGTGCACGTTTCGTTTGCCCCACAGCAGGCACTTGGACATATACTTCAGTTTGTACCGATACAAACAATAAAGGTCTTCACAACGTAACAAATACCTTTGAATGTACCAATTATTCAGGCAACCTTGATATTTATAAGCACGGCTTTGTTAAAACTCTGCCCAACACAAAGTATTTTGTGTATAACGATGGAACTCCTTTCTTCTATTTAGGCGATACCCATTGGAATCTTGGCGCAGAAACTACTGAGGTTACAAATACCGTTGCCGATAAGCGTGCAGAACAGGGCTTCACCGTTTGGCAGTCAGAACCTTTAGGCGTAAGCTTCAACTTTGAAAACGGTGTTACAGCCGCAGATATTAAGGGCTTAAGAGCCTTTGATGAAAAGTTTGAGTATATTGCATCAAAGGGCCTTGTTCATGCTAACGCATCACACTTCTTCCCATCTGCAATTAACGGATTCATTTTAAACCACGGCGGTTATTCGGAAAACGGTACAACCGTTACACATCCTACTCTTGGTGAAGCAACAGTTTACGATGCTTCCGATGAAGCAAAGCTTCAATTAGAAAGAATCTGCCGTTATTGGGTTGCAAGATACTCTGCATATCCCGTAATGTGGACGCTGGGTCAGGAAGTTGATAACGACTTCTATTGGGAGCAGGGAGACCACGAAACATGGGGCTATGTATACAACCCCTATAAATACGTTGCAGAATATATCAATAAGCACGATCCTTATAAGAGTCCTCTTACCGGTCATATGGAATATGCCTCTGCTTCAGCTACCACTTCTTTATCAGGCGGTGTTCTTGCTTCAACCTCTGCTTTCCGTGATGTTACTGCTCACACTTGGTATGGCGCACAGTGGTCACCAAGCCTTACCGGTGGATCAAATGCTAAAATTGCAAAAGATTTCTGGAACAACGGTCAGGGTAAGCCCGTTGTAAACTATGAAGGCAGATATTGCTACTTATGGACAAAGCATTTCGGTGCCCGTGCACAAGGCTGGCTCTCATTCCTTAACGGTATGTTCGGTCACGGCTACGGCGCTCAGGATACCTGGTGCTACTTAAGCAGTTATAGTGAAAATGCTAATACTGATGACGGCGTTGATAAGATTACTGCCGCACAGAAGCAGGCTGCAACCTGGCAGGATGCTCTTGAATATGAAAGCTCCTATCAACTTGGTTATATGAAGAAGTTCTTTACTGAAACCGTTGTTGATTGGTATAATCTTATTCCTCGCTTTGATGATAACACCGATTATTTCCAGAAAGCATCCGGTGCATATGCAACACTTGCATCAAATTCAGATAACACCAAAATAGTTGTTTACTTTTCTAACTTCTCAGATACAAGCCTTGTTGATACTACAACCGGCGGTAGAGTAAACTCCGCAAATTACGGCACTGCAACCGGTACCGTTAAGAAACTTTTAGCAAACACCGCTTATAACTATATGTGGTTCAACCCCGTAACCGGTAAGGTTACAGGCAGTGGCACCTTTACCTCAAATGCCAGCGGAACGTGGACAGTTCCCGCAAAGGCTACCTGCGATATGGTACTTTATGTCTACAAATAACGGGCACGAGAAATCTCCGCATTGCTGTGTTGCGGTAACCATAAAAGCTCAGTCATTTACTAATCGTGTAAACTCCTTCGCTTTTAGAACACCGCGCCTTGTACTGCGAATTTTCTCGCACCCTTTTTAAAACGCGAGAATTCCTCGAAACCAACCCCTTGCGAAAGCAGGGGGTTAAATTTTTTTACATTTCTATTGCAAACGTTAATAAAATATGTTAAAATATGATATATTATATTAAAATAGGGGGACTGTAATGAAAAGATTCTTAAGTTTTGTTCTTGTATTAGTGCTTGTAATATCATGCTTTTCCATGATAACGGTCAGCGCAGAAGAGGTAACGGGCACTATTAAAGGCGCAACCCTTAACATTGGCTCAAGCCTTACTTTAGATTACTATGCTACATTTTCCGGTGACGGTGTACCTTCAATGCTTTTTACATCTTCAAGCGGAAGAAAAACTACTGTTGAGGGTGTATATGACGCTTCAATGAAAATGTATAAGTTCTCATATACTGAAATAAATCCCCAATGTATGAGTGATAACATTAAGGCTGAACTTATATATAATGATGCAGTTCTTGCTACAAAGGAAGAATATAGTGTAAAATCATATTGCGATAGCATGATCACCAAAAAAGCATCTGAACTTAAATACACCGATCAGCAGCTTGCTGCTTTCAGAACGCTTCTTGCAGATATGCTTGTTTACGGTAGTGCTTCTCAGGAATATAAGGAATATAATACAGAAAGTCCCGCAGATAATTTTGAATGGGTTAAGATTTTTGCAACTACATTCCAAAAACCCGTTGGAGTAAGGGAAGTTTCAGGCAATACCGATGCTTTAAATAAAGTTAAATCTGTAGGTCTTAACATGGCAAACGTAAATAAGATCTATTTTAAACTTATTCTTACCGATAACGTTTCAGTTAAATTAAACGGTGAAACTGTTGACGTTAGCAAACTTAAAAAGGACGGTGATGTGCGCGTTCTTTATACAAATGATATAAAAGCAACTGAGTTTGATGACGTTTATACTCTTACTATTGAAAAAGACTCAAACGTTATTTCAACTGTAAAATATAATGTAAATGCATATATTGCCACCAAATATAATGCAGGTCAGGCAGATGGTATTGTTAAAGCACTTTATAATTACGGTGCATCTGCTGAAAAATATATTCAGGCAATGAAGGCTCAAACAGAGGGCGGAGATTTTGATCTTGGCGAAGAAGATATGCTTGAAAGCATTGAGAACATTCTTCCCGAACACGCTTCAACCTTTGAGACCGCCGCTACCTTTCAAGATACGGGATGGACGTTCATAGGTTCTATGGTTACTAAAGAACTTGTTGAAGATGATTTCGGCAAGTGTCTCCACTATGTTCGCACCCTTTCCGAAACGGCAGTTGACAAGTATTATTCACCGATGCTTGATATTTCAAAATATATTAAGCACGGCGGAATCTATACGGTTACCTTTGATTATAAGGTTGAAGGTGCCATCGAGCAATCAAGAGCCTTTGACGGTGTTATCCGCACAAGAGGCGAAACTTCCTTTGCTCAATTATCGGGCACAAACTATCTTGTTGATCTTGGCGGATCAAAGAACGCTGTAAACGGTAAATGGGAAACATATACCGCAAACTTCGCCGTTGAAGACAGCGATCTTGAGAAAATCGACACAATGCCTTGGAATTTAGGTATGCACCAGTTCCAGGAGGATATGATCACCGATATTTATATTGATAATTTTGTGATCAAAGAGAATAAATTTAACTTTAACGCAGATGAAACCGAAATTAACTCTGCTGAAACCTGGGTATCAAACGAGCTTGTTCTTGTTTCTGATAAGAAATATGATGATCCCTTTAACGATGTTGATGTTGATCTTAAATTAACAAACGGAACCGTAACCTATACTATCCCCGGTTTTTGGGATGGCAACAACGTTTGGCGTGTTCGCTTCATTTGCCCTACGGCAGGCACTTGGACTTACACCACCGTTTGCACCGATACGACCAATGCAGGACTTCATAACAAGACCAACACCTTTACCTGCACGGAATATTCAGGAGATCTTGATATTTATAAGCACGGTTTTGTAAAAACACTTCCCAACACAAAGCACTTTGTGTATAATGACGGAACACCTTTCTTCTATTTAGGCGATACTCACTGGTCCTTAGGCGGTGAGACCTTGGATATGGTTAAGGAAATTTCAGCACACCGCGTTTCTCAGGGTTATAACGTATGGCAGAGTGAGCCTCTCGGTGCATCCTTCAGCTTCTATAACGGCATTAACTCTATGGATATTGTAGGCCTTAAGGACTTTGATGAAAAGTGCAAGGTTATTGCAGATGCAGGTATGGTGCACGCCAACGCACAGTTCTTCTTCCCCAGCGAAATGTCAAGGCTTATTTCCAATTTTGGCGGTTATGATAAAACGAAACCCTATGCCACAACTCTCACAAGTGGCGGAACTACCTATGAATTCTATGATCTTTCAGATGAAGCGAAGGCATATTTAGAAAAGATCAGCCGTTATTGGGTTGCAAGATACTCTTCCTACCCCGTAATGTGGACTCTCGGTCAGGAGATCGATAACGATTATTACTGGTCAAGCACAAGCCATTCCGATTGGAGTTATGTAAACAATCCCTATCGCTACGTTGCTCAGTATATCTATAAATACGATCCCTATAAGAGTCCCTTGACAGGTCATCAGGAAGGTCACGGCTCAACAGTTGCATCTGATGATAATGAATTTTATTCAAGAGGCACAAAGGGTTCGGTTTTACGCGATCTTGAAGCACACACCTGGTACGCTAACCAGTGGAAGCCTCATTTTGCCAATATGAACGGTCAGGCAACTGCGGCGGCAGAGGATTATTGGTATAACGGTCAGGGTAAGCCCGTTGTAAACTATGAAGGTAAATATTGCTATCTCTGGACTAAAAATTTCGGTGCCCGCGCACAAGGCTGGTTCGCATACTTAAGCGGTATGTTCGGTCACGGCTACGGTGCTCAGGATACCTGGTGTTATTTAAGCGGATATAGTGAGGCTGACAATACTTCTGACGGTGTTGATTTGGTAACCTCTGCTGAAAAGCAAGAAATGACCTGGCGCGATGCGCTTGAATTTGAAAGTTCATATCAGCTTGGCTATATGAGAAACTTCTTTGAAGATACGGTGGGCGATTGGTGGAATCTTATTCCAAGATTTGATGATACCGCTTATCTTACTCGCGATTCAGGAGCATTAGCTTATATTGCTTCAAATTCAGATAGCTCAAAGATCGTAACTTATTACTATAACTTCTCCGATCCTACTCTTGCAGAAACTCCCAACTCAACGGAGGAAACTGCTGTTGTTACGGGAACTTATAGCAATCTTCAGAAAAATACGACATATAAATATAAGTGGTTTAACCCAAGAACAGCCGAATATAGTAGCGAAATGACGTTTACTTCATCTTCAACCGGCACTTGGAGCGCACCTGATAAAACAACGGGTGATATGGTTCTTTATATTTATAAGTAAACAGTTAACGGAAGTGCTTTTTAGGCACTTCCTTTCAGAGCACTGACAAACCCTTACAAACATATACCCCTGCAAAAACTTTGCAGGGGTATATTTCCTTTGTTGCATTCACTTGCAAAATTCAGTCATTTACGTCTGTGTAAACTCCCTCTTTTGCAAGTTCTGCGCCTTGGCTTGCAAGGGTTTCTCGAACTCTGACAGCCTGCTGACTTTGTCAGCAGACTGACGGAAGTGTTTTAAAGACACTTCCGTTTTTTTCTAACAAAATGAAGAAAAAAACAAAAAAATAATGTTGTAATATTTAGAAATCTATGGTACAATAAACTCGGTATATAAAAAATTCAAAAAGTATGTTATGATTGTTTAAAAATGCAATATTTATAATAGAAAATGCAATTTTAAAAGCAATTTGAAATTGATATAATAAAGGTAAATAATATATAAGGAGAAAGTGAATGAAAAAAATAATCAGTTTAATTCTTGCTTTAATGCTTATTTTGCCATGTTTTTCAATGATAAGCATTTCAGCAGAGGGGGAAACAGAAGATAAAATTATCGGTGCTACCCTTAATTTGGGTTCAACCCTTACAATAGACTATTATGCTACCGTTGCTTCGGGCAACGAAAATGCGCAGATGAAATTTACTTCATCAAGCGGAAGAATAAGTACTGTTAGCGGTGTGTATGATGAAACGCTTAGCGCATATAAATATTCATATACGGGTATCAACCCTCAATGTATGAGCGATACCATCAAGGCTGAACTTGTTCTTGGTGATAGCGTGCTTGCAACAAAGGAAGATTATAGCGTAAAAGCATATTGCGATAATCAGATAAAGAAAAATGCGGCTGCACTTAGCATGAACGCTACTCAGTTTGCTGCCTTTAGGGCATTACTTGCTGACGTGCTTGTTTATGGCAGCGCATCACAGAATTACAGAAAATATAATACCGAAAATCCTGCAGATGCTTCTCAATGGGTAGAAGATTATAAGACCGGTGCTTCAAACCCCGTAGGCGTAAGAATTGTTACGGGCAATAAAGATGCTTCCAACAAGGTAAAATCCTTAGGTCTTAATATGGCAAACGTAAATAAAATTTACTTTAAGCTTATTGTTACCGATGAAGCAATAGTAAAATTAAACGGCGAAACCGTTGACGTTAGCACACTTAAAAAAGACGGAGAAGCCCGCGTTCTTTATACTGACGGCATCAAGGCAACTGAGTTTGATGATGTTTACACTCTTACCATCGAAAAGGGCGGAGAAGTTATTTCAAAGGTTGAATATAACGTTAACGCATATATTCAGAGTAAGAAAAACGATGCTACAGTAGGTGAAATCGTTAATGCTCTTTATAATTATGGAAATTCTGCTGAAAAGTACGTTAAGGCTATGAAACAGCAGGATGCTGATTTTGATCTTGGCGATGAAGACGTTCTTGATGAAAAGCCTGTAGTAAACCTTGTTTCAAATATTGATTCCACCTTTGAAGGCGCAAATGTGTTTACAGATACTTCTTGGGGAAAAATCGGTGCGGTTTCCTCTGCTGAAATCGTTAAAGACGAATATCAGGGCAACGTGCTTAAGTTTACAAAACCCGCAACAACGGGGGCTTCATACTATTCAGTAACCTATGATATTGCACCGCTCATTAAAAATGGCGGAGAATATACTATTTCCTTCAAATATAAGGTTACGGGCGCACCTGAAGCAGAAGCTCCCTTTGACGGCGTTATGCGTACCGAAAGCGCAACAAGTTTTGTTTCCTTAAGCGGTGGAAACTATCTTAAGGGCTTGGGCGGAGTTGGCTTGTGTGAAGACGGCATCTGGTATGATGCTTCATTTACAATAGGTATTGAGCAGGGTGATATCGGTCAGGGCGGAAAATGGAGATTCTGTTTACATAATATTTATGAAACGGTTACTGAAATCTATATTGATGATTTCAAAATAACCGAAAAAAACTATGATGATATTGTAAACGTAATTGATTCTGCCGAAACTTGGGTGGCAAATGAACTTGTGCTTGTTTCAGATACCTGGTACAGCGATGCTTATAACACAGTTGACGTTGATCTTATGCTGACAAACGGTGAAGTAACGTATAAAATTCCCGGCTTCTGGGATGGTGGCAAGATCTGGAAGGTTCGCTTTGTTTGCCCAACGGAAGGCACTTGGACTTACACTACAGTTTGCTCCGATACGGAAAACGTAGGTCTTCATAATATTACAAATACCCTTACTTGCACCAAATATTCAGGTGATCTTGATGTTTATAAGCACGGCTTTGTAACCATTGAAAAAGGTAAAAAGTACTTCACCTATGCTGACGGCACACCCTTCTTCTATTTAGGTGATACTCACTGGTCATTGGGCGGTGAAACCGTTGAAATGGTTGAAACTATTGCCCAAAAGAGAGCAGAACAAGGATATACTGTATATCAGAGTGAGCCTTTAGGTGTTAAGTTTGATCTTACCAACGGTATTTCCGTTACAGATATTTCAGGCTTACGTGAGTTCGATGAAAAATTCAAGGCCATTGCGGAAGTAGGTCTTACTCACGCCAATGCACAGTTCTTCTTCCCAACGGGTATGACTACCTTTGTAAATAACTTCGGCGGTTATTCCGATACTGTTGTTGGCACTTTAACTCACACCAAAGACCTTAACGAAGAGACGGGAACATATGAGCATCCCATTTATGATCTTGCAGATGAAACCAAGGAAGCACTTAATAGGCTCAGCCGTTACTGGGTTGCAAGATATTCAGCATACCCCGTAATGTGGACGATGGCTCAGGAGATCGATAACGACTACTTCTGGCAGAATTCAGGCAGCCAGGGTCATCCTAAGTGGGCTTACGTTAATAACCCCTTTAAGTACGTTGCAGAATATGTTGGCGCTTGGGATCCTTATAAGCATCCATTGTCTGCACATATGGAACATTCAGGCTTTAGTGCAAACAATACCGTTGCTGATAGCGGTGATCCTATGACAAGCTCGGCATTTAATGACGTTTCGGCACATAACTGGTATGCCGCGCAGTGGAAATCGCTGTTTAACGGTCAGGAAACTGAAAAAATTGCCAAGATCGCAGAAAACTTCTGGAATAGCGAAAAGGTAGCAATCAACTATGAAGGCAGGTATTGGATGCTTTCAACAAAGGATTACGGTGTTCGTGCTCAGGCTTGGGGAACGCTTTTAAGCGGTATGTACGGCCACGGCTGGGGCGGTCAGGATACCTGGTGCTATAAGAGCACTTATGATGAGACTGTATCAAGCTATTATGGAACATCATCAAGCTATTTAGATGTTGTTACTCCTGAAGAAAAGCAGGCGATGACTTGGGAAGATGCCCTTTATTCAAACAGCTCCAACCAGATGGTTATTATGAAGAACTTCTTTGAAGATACCGTTGGCGATTGGTGGAATCTCATTCCCCGATTTGAAAATACTGCTTATCTTACAAGAGAATCAAAGAAAGTTACAACAGGAATTATAAGCAGTGAAACCGTAACTTCATATGCTGTAATTGCATCAAACAGCGACAATAGCGAAATAGTAACGTATTTCTATAACTACACTGATGCAAGTGTTGCTGAAAATGCAAACATAAAGATTCTTGATGCATATTGGAGTGACGAAATTGCTGATGGCGGTACGCTTACAGGTACTTTCGGTAACTTAACTGCAAATGCAACTTACAATTATAAGTGGTTTAATCCCATAACGGGCGAATATACCTCTGAAGGCACATTTATCGCTGATTCCAACGGCAAGTGGGCGGCAGGTGCTAAGGCAACCTCAGATATGGTCCTTTACATTTCAAAGGCTTAATTCAATAAATCAACAAAAAACCTCTGAGAAATCAGGGGTTTTTTATATTTTGTGCAATATATTATAAATAATTCTCAATATCCTTGAAAAGAATTGTATTGCAAAGCGAATGGTTTTTATGTTATAATATATTATAACTTTATAAAATTTTTTAGGAGAGAGATAAATGAAAAACCTTAAACTTTTAACTCTTGTTGTTGCGGTTCTTTTGTTGATAACCGGATGTACGCCATCAGATATTCAGGGCGAAAATCCTTCTGATGAAAACGATCCCATAATCGCAAATCCAACAACAACTTATCTTCCCAGACCTTTAAGCAATAATGCTGAAGACGGAGAAAATTCCAATGCTTGTGTTCAGATCGAACCAAACGGTCAGCAATCTGAACTTAATACCTTGCTTCCCCTAATTGATGCTAACTTTGATGAAGCGGAAAGTATTCAGGATACAAAGTGGACAAGAATAGGAAATTCCGTTGTTATGAGCATTACCGAAGAAGGTTTTTCGGGTAATTGCCTTATGTTCACCAAAGATGCAACAAAAGATGCAAGTTTCCACTCTGCATTTATCGATATTGCACCCTATATTAAAACTGCAGGTACTTACGGCATAAAATTAAAGTTCAAAGTTGTTGGTTCTGATGGCAGCACCAACGCTATGGCAGGCGTTGTTCGTTTAGATAGCGTAGGCGCTACTACTTTCGTTCCTGAAAACAAGGATTATAGCGGAACGGGCACAGTAGGTGTTGTTGACGATGAAGTTTGGTATCAGTACACCGCCTCACTTACCGTTGATCCTTCGGATATCGGTCAGGGCGGCAAATGGAGACTTGGCTTCCAATCCATTCAGGAAACTATTGAAACCATCTATATTGATGACGTTGAAATTTTTGAAAAGTCTTATAATGCAGAACCTCAGGCAGTTACAAAGGCTCAAACTTGGGTTGCCAATGAAGTTGTTTTAAACAGCAGCAAAAAATACGAAGATCCCTATAATGATGTTGACGTTGATCTTGTATTAACAAATGGCACAGAAACTTATACTGTTCCCGGCTTCTGGGATGGCGGAAACACATGGCGTGTTCGCTTTGTTTGCACATCAGAAGGAACTTGGACTTATGAAACAGTATGTACCGATGAAACAGATACAGGTCTTCACGGTCAGAAAAGCACGATAACCTGCACTCCATACGTTGGTAATCTTGAAGTTTACAAACGCGGTTTTGTAAAAACAGAGGATAACACAAGATATTTCATGTATAATGACGGTACACCGTTCTTCTACCTTGGCGATACACATTGGGGACTTGGCAATGAAACTATCGATATGGTAAAAACCATTGTTAAGACCCGTGCAGAGCAAGGCTATACAGTATTTCAGTCTGAGCCTATCGGCGCAAGTTTTAAGTTTGAAGACGGAATTAACAGCGCTGATATTGCAGGCTTAAAAGTAAATGATAAGAAGTTCCAGGAAATTGCATCTTACGGTCTTACCCATACAAATGCATCACACTTCTTCCCATCAAGTATGCAGGAGTTCATTGATAACCATGGCGGATATTCTGAAACCGTTATGGGTGCAGGTGTAAAGAAAGGTGAAATAATCAATTTCTATGATCTTTCTGATGAAGCAAAGCAGGCTTTGGAAAAGGCTTGCCGTTATTGGGTTGCAAGATATTCGGCATATCCCGTAATGTGGACACTTGCTCAGGAAGTTGATAACGATTTCTTCTGGGAACAGAAAGCTGATTTCCACGGTCATAAGGAATGGGGTATGGCAAATAATCCTTATAGATACGTTGCTCAGTATATGGCAAAATATGATCCTTATAAGCATCCGTTAAGTGCGCATATGGAAGGTGTTTCAATGACAAATGCTTCACAATCTGCTTTCCGCGACATTGAAGGACATACTTGGTATGCTTCACAGGGAAGTCCCAAAGTAACAGGTGAGTCCATTGCAGAAAACTATCTTGATTTGTGGGAAAACAGTCAAGGCAAGCCTGTTATCAGATATGAAAGTTACTATTGGATGGTACAGACCAAAGATTTCGGCGCACGTGCAAGATGTTGGATGAGCCTTTTAAGCGGTACGGCAGGTTGTGGCTATGGTGCTCAGGGCGGATGGTACTATAACGGTTCCTACGAAGCAAACCGTGCAGAAGATGACGGTGTTGATACCATAAGCGTTGAAGAAAAGGCTGCACATAAAACTGATTGGAAAGGCGCATTGGCGGCTGAAAGTTCAATTCAGGTAACTTATATGCGTAACTTCTTTGAAAACAAGGTTGGCGATTGGCATAAACTCATACCAAGATTTGATGATACTGAATATCTTGAACGTGAAACAGGTGCCTATGGCGTTATTGCTTCCAATGAAGACAGTTCAAAAATAGTAGTTTATTTCTACAATTTCTCTGACACAACTCTTGCAGAAAAACCCAATGCTCCCCATACCGGCAATTTAACCGGAACACTTAAAAAACTTGAAGCAAATGGAAATTATAAGTATATCTGGTATAATCCCGTAACCGGCAAGGTTGATGATCACGGCTCCTTTACTGCAACGGCAGACGGAACTTGGGAAATAGGCGAAAAAGCAATCGGGGATATGGTTCTTTACGTGTATAGGTAAAGCACAAAAAATCCTAAAAAACTAAAGGATTACTATTATAAAATACAATTTACGCTTTCCGCATATAGCGGAAAACGTAAAATTTTTCTATTGCAATTATTAAGAAAATGTGATAAAATATTAAACAAGAATTTTAAGATAGGGGTATTTTAATGAAAAAAGTTTTAAGTTTTATTCTTGCTTTTGTGCTTATGGTTTCATGTATGTCGATGATAACCTTTGCCGAAGGTGAGATAAACGGCACCATCACAGGTGCAACACTTAATATCGGATCAAGTTTGACACTTGATTATTATGCATCACTTTCATCGAAAGCAGATGTTTCAATGCGCTTTACTTCATCAAGCGCAAGAAAAACCACCGTAAAAGGTGTTTATGATGATGCTTCGGGAATGTATAAATTCTCATATACGGGCATCAATCCTCAATGTATGAGTGATAATATCAAGGCGGAACTTATATATAACGGTGCTGTTCTTGCCACAAAGGAAGAATATAGCGTTAAGGCATATTGCGAAAGTATGGCATTAAAGTCTGCAAGCCAGCTTAATTATACAACTGCACAGACAGAGGCTTTGAGAACACTTCTTGCAGATATGCTTACTTACGGCGCGGAAGCACAGAAGTATAGGGAATATAATACTTCCGATCTTGCTAACGATGCTATATGGATCACTGCATATAAAACTGCTTACGCCACACCCTTAAGCGTTAAGACGGTTGAAGGCAACAGTGATGCTAATAATAAGGTAAAATCATTAGGTCTTAATATGGCAAACGTAAATAAGATCTATTTTAAACTTATCCTTAATGATGACGTTACCGTAAAATTAAACGGCGAAACCGTTGACGTTAGCACTCTTAAAAAGGACGGAGATGCTTTCGTTCTTTATTCTGACGGTATTAAGGCAACAGAGTTTGATGACGTTTACACTCTTACCATCGAAAAGAGCGGAAGCGTTATTTCAACTGTAAAGTATAACGTAAATGCATATATTGCAAGCAAGAGCTCCGATGCTACCGTTGGTGCTATCGTAAAGGCACTTCACAATTACGGTGCATCTGCCGAAAAATATGTTCAGGCAATGGAAGCAGGCTCTATCGGCGGTGATTTCGATCTTGGCGAAGAGGACGATCTTCTTGTTGAAGAGAGTAAGAATCTTATTCCCCAAAAAGCATCAACCTTTGAGGGCGCAACCTCATATAGTAATGCAGGCTGGACAAGTCTCGGAAATCCCACTTTATCAATCGTAAATGATGATGTACACGGTAATTATTTAAAAAATGTGCCTATAGCCACTTATTCTACGGGTATGTTCGATATCTCTCCTTATATTACCGAAGCAGGTGAGTACACTATCTCCTTCGATTATATGGTAGAAGGCTCAAGCGAAAACGCAAAACCTTTCGCCGGCGTTATCCGAACAAGTGCAAAAACTTCCTTTGCACAATCAGGCAGTGATACATCTGCTTACGGCGGCACGGGCAATGCATCTATTATTGAAAACGGTGAATGGTATACTTTTACAACCACTGTTACCGTTAAGGCTGAAGATCTTGGCGTAGGCACACCTTGGAATTTCGGTGTTCACACCATTGAAGAAATTACTCTTGAAGACGAAACCACACAGCTTCTTTCAGCAATTTATATGGACAATTTAACTCTTGTAAAGAACGTTTATAAACAGACGCTTGTTACAACTGCAGAAACTTGGGTTGCTGAAGAAATTACTCTTATTTCAGATAAAACTTATTTAGATCCCTTCTATGATGTTGATGTTGATCTTAAATTAACAAATGGCACAACTACTTATACCGTCCCCGGCTTCTGGGATGGCGGTGACGTATGGCGTATCCGCTTTATGTGCCCCTCTGCAGGCGTATGGACCTATGAAACAGTTTGTACAGATACTGAAAATACAGGTCTTCACGGAATTACCGGTGCAGTAAAATGCACTGAATATTCAGGCGATCTTGATATTTATAAGCACGGTTTTGTAACAACAAGTTATAATAAGAACTACTTCACTTATGCTGACGGCACTCCCTTCTTCTATTTGGGCGATACCCATTGGGGATTAGGTGATGAATCACAGTATATGGTTGAAAACATTGCTTCTCTTCGTGCTGAACAAGGCTATACAGTATATCAGAGTCAGCCTATCGGTGCAAGCTTCAACCTTTCAAACGGATTTACCGCTGATGATATTAAGGGCTTTAAGGCATATGATAAGAAGTTCCAGATCATAGCAAAATATGGTCTTGTCCACACAAACTCACAGTTTATCTTCCCAAGCTCAATGAGTACGCTTATTGCCAATAACGGCGGATATTCCGATGTTGTTCTTGCAACGGGCACAAAGAACAATACGACCTATACCCTTTATCAGATTTCTGATGAGGTTGATACGTATCTTGAAAAATTAAGCCGTTACTGGGTTGCAAGATATTCAGCATATCCCGTAATGTGGACAATGGGCCAGGAAGTTGATAGGGACTTCTTCTGGACAGCGACCGGTAATTTCCATAGCCATGCTGATTGGGGTTATGCAAACAACCCATATCACAATATTGCAGAATATATGGCTAAATACGATCCTTACAATCAGCCTCTTTCAGCACATCAGGAAGGTTCAAGCTATTCTAATGCGCAGAATTCAAGCTTCCGTAATATTGAAAGTCACACCTGGTGGGCATCACAGTGGAAGCCAAGCCTTACAACAGAAGGTCTTCATACAATAGCAAAGACATATGCTGAATACGGTCAGGGCAAGCCTTACGTTAACTATGAGCCTTACTATGTATGGCTTCAGACAAAGAACTTCGGCGGCCGTGCGCAAGGCTGGATGAGCTTCTTAAGCGGTTTCTCAGGTCATGCATACGGTGCTCAGGATACGTGGGCATTTACCAATGGCTATCAGGAAGGCGAAAGCAAGTACTATGATGGAGTTGATCAAAACACTTCTGAAGAAAAAATTGCCGCAAAATGGACAGATGCAAAGGAATATCATGCATCATTCCAGCTTACCTATATGAAGAAATTCTTAACGGGCACAGTTGGTCAGTGGTATGATCTTATCCCAAGATATGATGATACAAACTATCTTGTTCGTGATGAAGGCGCTTTAGCGGCAATCGCTTCAACCGCGGATCACAGAAAGATCGTTATCTACTTCTTTAACTTCGATAATACCGAAGATTTAACGGTTGGTGAAATACCCAATGCTGCAGGTTTTGGAAGCGCAACGGGTACGTTAAAGAACCTTAGCGCAAACACACAGTATAACTATATGTGGTTTAACCCCATAACTGCAGAAAAAACTTACGGAAGTTTCACTTCAACTGCAAACGGCACTTGGGATATTCCCGAAAAAGCAATGCAGGATATGGTACTTTACGTATATAATAGATAATTTTAAAAGGGTGAGGAATTAACCTCACCCTTTAATAAAGGAATTTTATGAGTAAATCAGATATTAAACGTGTTTTAGGCTCTATTCGCAGGGCAGATGAAAAATTCGGAATGATCGAAAACGGCGATAAAATTGCCGTTGGCGTTTCAGGGGGGAAGGACAGTATGCTCCTTCTCTTTGCCCTTTCCATTTATAAAAAATTCTGCAAAAAGGATTTTGCCATTGAGGCAATCACAATCGCCTTGGGCTTTGAGCCTTTCGACACAACACCCATTAAGGAGTTCTGCGATAGTTTAGGCGTAAATTACACGGTAATTAAGTCCGATATAGGCGAGGTTGTGTTCAATATTCGCAAGGAAAAGAATCCTTGTGCTTTATGTGCAAATATGCGCAGAGGTGCAGTTAACAGTACTGCCAAGGAATTAGGCTGTAATAAAGTTGCACTTGCCCACCATAGGGATGATGCAATAGAAACGCTTTTAATGAGTATGTTTATTGAATCAAGAATGAACACTTTTGCCCCGGTAACCTACTTATCACGCGTTGATTTAAAGGTAATTCGTCCCTTTATCTACGTACCTGAAAATATTATTGTCAACTGTGTAAGGGATAATGAACTGCCTATTGTTGAATCACCTTGTCCCATTGATGGCAAAACTGCAAGGCAGGATGTGAAAGAACTGATAGAAGAGCTTTCCCAAAAATTCCCTGATCTGCACGAAAAATTATTGCACGCACTTGATACCACGGAAACCTACAATCTGTGGGATAAATACGTTATAAACAAACAAAATGAAGATAAAAACTAACAAAATATCTTGAAAATCTCCTTTGTTGATGTTAGAATTTAAGTATCATCACAAGGAGATTTTTTTATGAAAGAAAAATACATAAAACCGTATATTGAAAAATTTTATAGGTCAAAGGACAGCTTTTATCACTATAACCGCGATGAAGCAGAGCCTATAATACCCTATTTTGTGCTTGACGGCGGCGCATTTTTGTTTATGAATGATCAATTAAAGGTTGATAATACCAATGATCTTTTGGATCAAATAATATCGGGTGAGTTTTTTGAGCACTGGGTATTTGACGGTGAGTTTCAATGGAACGGCGTCATTGAAAACGTTGATTCGCTTACCGGCAGAAAAACAGGTGGAGAAAAGCATTTGTTTTTGCAAAGGCTTTATATTCTTATGCCTCTTGCAGTGCGCTTTTATAAAACGGGCGAAAGAAAATATGCCGATAAATTTTATGATATTTTAACAAAATATCTTGCTGATCATCCGTATTATGAGTTTGATGATACCAAACACTATATGGAAACTGACTTTTGTTGGCGTGATATGCAGGTAGCGTGGCGCACCATTGCATTATGCATTTCGGTATTTTTTCTTGAAAAAGCCTTTGATGAAGCCAAATGGAATTTTATTTATAAGGTAATTGAGAAGCATGCCGATCATTTGTTAAAGGAAGCCGCTTATCACGAAAAAAAAGGTGATGCGCAGAACCACGTCTTGCAGGTCGGTGCAGCGCTCATTTACGTTGGTTGCTTATTCCCCGAATTTAAAAATGCCTTGGAATATATTCGTTTGGGCAAAATTATTGTTAAACAAAATCTTGATGGATCAATATTTGATGACGGCGGAAACAATGAAGGTTCGCCATCTTACAGCCATTTTATTGCACGACTTTATTTTGATTCGTATATGCTTCTTGAAAATAACGGCTATGAGCCTATAGAGGACGTTAAAGAATCAACAAAAAAACAGTACGAGCTTTTGTATCAAATGAGTAATTCATTGGGGCAGACGGTAACTTTTAACGATTGCTATGTAATGGATGCCCATAAGGATATTGAAATTATTGAAAGCGTATCCGATATAAAAATTGATAAAAATAAAAAATCAGTTGCCTTTAATGAAAGCGGTTTTGCCGTATTAAGGCAGGGCGATTATGAGGTTTTTGTTGATGCAATGCCTCAAAGGGGCTGGCATCAGCATTCGGGCAAGCCTAATATTCAGATATTCTTTAAAGGCGAGCCTATTCTTGTTGATTCAGGCGCCTGCAATTATGACAGACGTATGTTTCGCCAATATCTTACAACTGCGCCTGCTCATAATGTGGTTTTTGTTGAGGAAGGGGTAGTTGTTGAGTATTTTAGCGTAAAGGATCAGTTTGCTTTTGAGGAGTTTTCCGATAACAGAATAGTGATTTCAGGCAGCGTTAAGTCAAAGGATACTTTAATAAATATCAAGCGTATTATTGAAGTAAGTGAAATAGGCGTAAAGGTAATTGATGAAGCATACAGCGATGAGGAATATACCTTTGGGCTTAACATGCATCTTCCCGGTTACCACTATAGAAACAATACAAATCTCTTTGAACTTTCATTGGGCACAAAAGTTCTTCACGTAACTTGTCCGGAACACACTGTAGAGCTAAAACCCTGCACCACTTATAAAAATCAGGTTGATTATTGTAACGTGATCTGCGTGCGTACAAAAGGCAAAAAATATGCTTCTGAGTTCTCGTTTGAGGTCAAATAAATATTGACTTTTAATATATCGGTTGATAAAATAATATCAGCCGATTTCTGTTTTTGGAGGTATTTATGAAAGTAAAGTACGAAAAGCCTTATATTGAAAAATTTTACGGTAAAGAATTTGAAAGCTATTTTCACTATAACCGCGATGATGCAGAGCCTATAATACCCTATTTTGTGCTTGATGGCGGCGCTTTTATGTTTATGCGCGACCGCTTGGAAGTTGATAATTCCAATGATTTGTTGGATTTAGTTATGTCAGGTGAATTTTTTAAACTGTGGAATTTGAACGGTGAATTTGATTGGGATACCGTATTTAAAATTCCTGAGCAGGATACAATGCGCAATTATGAATGGCATATTTTCCTGCAAAGGCTTTATATTTTGATGCCTCTTGCGGTTCGCTTTTATAAGACGGGGGATACAAAATATGCCGATAAATTTTATGAGATTTTAACTGAATGGATGGAAAAACATCCTTATGAAAAATTCGATGCTTCAATTTCCTATTTTCAAACGGGTTTCTATTGGCGTGATATGCAGGTTGCATGGCGCACAATGAGCATGTGTATTTCCGTTTTCTTCCTTGAAAAAGCCTTCAATGAAGAAAAATGGAAGTATATTTACGATATAATCAAACTTCACGCTGATCATTTGTATGAAGAGGCACTTGCCCACGAAATTAAGGGCGATGCGCAGAATCACGTTTTACAGGTAGGCACGGTTCTGATTTACGTTGGAACACTTTTTCCTGAGTTTGAAAATGCTTCTGAATATATCCGCTTAGGCAAAATTATCGTAAAACAGAATCTTGACAAGGCAATCTTTAATGATGGCGGTTCTGATGAAGATTGTCCTTCATACAACCATTTTATTGCCCGTCTTTATTTTGATGCCTATATGCTCCTTGAAAATAACGGCTATGAAGAAATTGAAGGCGTTAAGGAATCAACACAGAAACAGTATGAACTGTGTTATCAAATGTCAAGAATCAATGGTAAAATTGTACCATTTAACGATTGTTATATAATGGATGCTCATAAAGATATAAAAATTGTTGAAAGTGTTTCTGATATAAAAGTTTCGTGGAAGAAAAAATCCGTTGCGTTTTTTGACAGCAATCTTGCAGTTTTGCGAGCAGGTGATTATGAAGTTTTCGTTGATGCAATGAAGCATACTGCTTGGCATCAGCACGGAGGCAGACCTAATTTTGCAGTTTACTATAAGGGCGAGCCTTTGGTTATTGATTCCGGTTGCCCCAGCTATGACAGAGGAAATTTAAGGCAGATGCTTGCATTAACACAAGGCCATAATGCCGTATACACCAAAGAAGGCGCATTTTGGGGCAAAAATGAGGTTGACGAAAACTTAAAAATTACCGATTTTAAAGAAAATGAAATCACCATTGAGGGCGTTATAAAAGCCAACAATACTGAATATTTTGTTAAACGTACCATTTCAGTTTCTGAAAAGGGCGTAAAGGTTAAGGACTATGCCAAAAGTGAAACGGAATATACTTTCAGCATTGATATGCACCTTACCGACAAGCGCTATACAGATAACGGATGTTTAGTAAAACAACTTTTAGGCGAGAAAGTACTTTACGTTACTTGTCCTGAAAAACACAAAATTGAGATGCGCCCATGTATGTCAGATGAAAACCGTCTTGACGTTTCTGTTGTAATTGCTTTAGAAGAAAAAACAAAGGAATTTGAATGTGAATTTGCTTTTGAAGTAAAGTGAAAAAAATACAGGCTAAAAAGCCTGTATTTTTCAGAGCACTGACAAACCCCTGCAAACACAAACCCCTGCAAAAAATTTTGCAGGGGTTTGTTTCCATCGTTGCATTTCACTTGCAAAATGCGGTCATTTACTCTTTTGTAAACTCCCTCTTTTGCAAGTTCTGCGCCTTGGCTTGCAAGGGTTTCTCGAACTCTGACAGTCTGCTGACTTTGTCAGCAGACTGAGGCTAAAAAGCCTGTATTTTTCTTTTTTTTATTTAAAATCGCCTGCCGTTATGAAACCGCCGTAGCGTCTCCAACGGAAGGTGTGAAGTAAGTGGTCTTCAGCACCGGGGCACAAGGAAAGCCTTTCTTCCTCAAGTTCGGGAATTGAATCAATTTTACCTTCAAGGTAGGCGGAAATAACTGCTTTTACCGTATCAAATCTTGCGATAATTCCACCGTAGCGAATATCGTGAATTTCCCAACCGAAAGGTTTATTATATTCAAACCATGAAGCACGGTGGGCATTTTTAAGTTCAACGGTTTTTTGGATAATTTCATCACATTCAACTAAAAGCGCTTTAAGGGCAGAAGTATCTTTTTTATCGTAGGCACTTTTAAATCTTACGCCGAAATCACCTTTGTTTTCAAGAAGATGGGAAAGTTTAACCATCATATCGCAGGCAGGCTTGAAGAGGTCATCAACTTTAATTGCGGATAATTTCTTTGTAACGTCTTTAAAATAATCACCGCAAAGGGGAATATGCTTATCTGCAATACCGAGGAAAGGATCACTGTATAAAAGCGCTCTTGAATCGGTTTCAACGTTGTCTATTGCTTGTTCGGGCAATTCAAACATCATCATATCGTCGTAATTTGCGTTACATGAAACAGCAAAGGTTTCCTTTATATGATCCATATCATAACCGCCGTTATAGTCAAATGAAGCGTACCATGCAAGACCTGCAAGTGCCATTATGTGGCTGCCTTCAGAACCGTTATGCCAAACGGTTGCCATAACTTCTTTGGCGTTATTATCTTTCATTGAATTAAGGGCGCAGATAGATTTTGAAAAAGATACGGAATATAAGGGACAATGTCCGCTCCATATCCAGATACCGCCGGCATACATCATTTCTTCATCAAATACCTGCTGATGCTTTCTTACGTTGACGTCATACCATGACTGATCATCATTATAATAATCCCAGAAAACGGGCTGAACACCCTGGGGAATCTTTTCAATTACTTCAGGGGTAAATACAACGTCTTTATGATAGTCAAAATAAGGGTTGATGTTTTTGCCTGCAAAGCGGAAGAACATATCTGACCACATCATAGGTGTAAGTCCATAGGAAAGAGTCATTTCTCTTACTTTAATTAAATGCTCAAAGAAAATATCATCTCTTGGCTTGTAACCGTAAGTTTCAAGATAATTGCCCGTGCCAAGATCAAAGGTTTCATCCATACCGATGTGAACGCGTTTTGATGTAAAACATTCGGTAACGGTTTTGAGCATAGCATCAATAAGTTTATACGTTTCTTCACAACCTACTAAAAGTGTTGATGCACCGTCCTTATATTTGCCTGCTTCTGACCAAAGTAAATGTGTTGCAAGATGACCTAAGGTCTGAATGCAGGGGATAAGTTCGATACCTAAACTTAAAGCATACTTATCAAGTTCTTTGAGTTCCTTTTTTGAATATCTTCCGCGAAGATGGCCGAAGTATGGATAGCCTTCGATTTCATATGTATCTTCGGTATAAAGCATAAAGGTATTAAGTCCCATAAGTGCCATTTTTCTAAAAAGAAGTTTAACGCTTTTTAAGTTCATAACCGCGTTTCTTGACATATCAAACATTGCGCCGTTTGTTTTAAAAAGGGGCGTTTCGTTTAATTCATTGTCAACACCTGATTTAAACCAATTAACTGCATAAGCAAGACCGCGGAAAAAGCGAGCCTTTTCTTTATAGGCTATCGTTGCAGCGTTGCCTTTTTTAGAAATGATGAGTTTATCTTCATCAATCTCTTTTACCGTAACTGTGAGATCGGCTTCTTCAGAAATTGTGAAGCCTAAATCATCAGATAAAAGTTCAATACCGTCAATAAGATTTTCTGCATTTAAAAATTTGATCTTCATAAAAACACCTCAAAAATTCATTTAACGGATATATTTTATATTAAGAATGTTATAAAGTCAATATAACAAAATAAAAATTTTTCGCATATTATATAAAAAAGGGGGAAAGTATATGAATTTTTCGGATTTAAAAAGAAAAGAAGTAATAAACATAACTGATGGTAGACGACTTGGCATGATTTGTGATATAATAATAGACGTACATTCTTGCAGGCTGGAAGCGATTATTGTGCCGGGGTGCTTTTCCTTGGCGAACGTGTTCCAGAAACAGAAGAATATTATCATTCCTTGGCATAAGATCAAAAAATTGGGTGATGACGTTATTCTTGTTGATGCAGGGGAAATTTGCTTAAGGTAGGAAAATACAATGTTTAAAATTATTGCATCGGATCTTGACGGAACACTTCTTAATTCACAAAATACGCTCAGCGATTATACTTTAGAAACTTTGCAGGAAGCCTATAACAGAGGTATTGATTTTGTTATATGTACCGGCAGAATGTTCGGTTCAATGGGATTTCTTATTCCTAAAATTCCTTTTTGCAGATATGCAATAACAAGCATGGGCGCTGAAATTTATGATATTTTTGAAAATAAGCGTATATATGAGTGTCCTCTTGAAGAAGAACACGTTATGATGCTTGCTGAATATGGATTAAAAAATAATATACATATGAATCTTTATATTGATAACGTTCTTTATACAAACAGTCTTGATAAATATTCACAGAAGTATTTTGAAGATACCACCACTATGGCGCTTCCCATTGAAGGCGACGTTTTAGAGTTTTTAAAAGGCAAAAAACTTTCAAAGATTCTTTATATCGGCGAGCCTGAAGATATGCCCCAGCATAATGAAAAAGTAACTGAAATGCTTGGCGGAAAGATAAATATCTGCGCATCTTTTAAACATTACGTTGAGTGCTCAAATATTAATGCGCAAAAGGATATTACTTTAAATAAATTTATTGAACAACTTGGCTTTAAAAGGGACGAGCTTATTGTTTTCGGTGATAGCGGTAATGACGTTTCAATGCTTAAAAATACGGGCTTTTCAGTTTGCGTAGGCAACGGTTGGACTGAAGCAAAGCAAGCTTCAAATCTTATTGTTGAAAGTAATGATAACGATGGTGTTGCGAAAACCGTAAAGCGACTTATATTGGATAGGTGATAAAATGGCAGAAATTTCTATAAATAGACTTGTAAAAGATCTTAATTTTGATATTATCTCAGGTGAAGATAAAAAGAAAGTTGAAGTGCCTTGTGCCGATATTAACAGACCGGGGTTGTATTTATCAGGTTTTCACAGCCATTTTGATGAAACCCGTATACAGATAATCGGTACGGCAGAAGAATCATACTTGATGAGTATGAGTGTGCAAGAGCGTATAAATGCCCTTGAAGAATTATTTAAACGGGATTTTCCCTTTTTAGTTATAAGCAATAATGCAGGGGACATTCCTGAAATTAAAACTTGCGCAGATAAATGGGGCAAAGTAGTTTTTAAATCAAAGAACTCAACTGCAACAAAACTTGTGGCGGAAATATCTTCATACGTAAACCACAAACTTGCACCGATGACCACCGTTCATGCGGTACTTCTTGATATATACGGATTGGGCATACTTTTAACGGGTGATTCGGGAATCGGCAAAAGTGAAGCCGCCCTTGAACTTGTTAAACGCGGGCATAGACTTGTAGCAGACGATGCAGTTATTATTAAAAAGATATCCGATAGACGGCTTATCGGCGAAGCACCTGAAAATATTCGTCATATGATGGAGATCCGCGGTGTAGGCATAATCAACGTTGAGCGTATGTACGGCATCAGCGCGGTAATCGACTCAAAGAGCATTGATCTTGTGGTGCATCTTGAATATTGGAATAAGGATAAAGATTATGACCGTCTTGGAATGGATGAGGACAGGCAGGAGATTTTAGACGTTTCGGTTCCTCTTTTGACGATTCCCGTGCGTCCCGGCAGAAATCTTGCAATTATTATGGAATCAGCGGCAAGAAATACAAGACTTAAGCAATCAGGCTATGATGCCCTTGAAGAAATAAGAGAAAGACAATTAAAAATGATGGAGGAATAAAAGATGTATACTATCGGAATTGATTTAGGCGGAACAAATATTGCAGTCGGTCTTGTTGATGAAAACTATAAGATCGTAGCACGCGACTCTACACCCACAAAAATCGGCAGAGATTATGATGAGATCGTTAAAGATATGGGGGAAGTTGCAAACAAACTTTTAAAGGATAATAACGTTTCTCTTGATGAGATCAAGTACGTTGGCATAGGCGCACCCGGCATTCTTGATAACGAAAAGGGAATTGCTACCGATAACAGCAATTTTCATTGGGTAAATTATCCAATACGCGAAAAGTTACAGAAATATATTGATAAACCCGTTTATTTAGGTAATGATGCCAACGTTGCCGCATGGGCAGAATATATCGGCGGTTGCGGAAAAGGCACAAAGAACTTTTTGATGCTTACTTTGGGTACGGGTGTAGGCGGCGGAATTATTTTGAACGGCAAACTTCATTCGGGAAGTCATAATATCGGCGCAGAAATAGGTCATACCACCTTTAAGGCAGGCGGAAATCTGTGCGGTTGCGGTAATAAAGGTTGTGTTGAAGCATACTGCTCGGCAACTGCACTTATTAAAATGGCAGAAAAAGACGTTGACAAATATCCTGAATCGGTTATTTATAAGGCAGAAAAAATAAACGCCCGCGTAGTTGTTGATGCTGCACGCGAGGGCGATGAATACGGTGTTAAGTTGTTTAACGAATATACTTCAAACCTTGCGCAAGTTCTTGCAAGCATGGTAAACTTCCTTGATCCTGACGTTATCGCGTTAGGCGGCGGTGTTGCCAATGCAGGAGAATTCCTTTTAGAGCCCGTCAGAAAAGAAATGGTTAATTACATAACCTTTGCTTCAATGATGGATACTAAAGTACTTAAGGCTGAAATGGGTAACGATGCAGGCATTATCGGTGCGGCACTTTTAGGTGAATAATGATTATACTTGCTTCAAACTCACCAAGAAGAAAAGAAATATGTGAACTTCTCGGTCTTGAATTTAAAATTATTCCTGCAAAAAGCGAAGATTCAATAAATACTGAAATTGCGCCTTCTGAAGCGGTACGCCTTGTCGCACTATCAAAGGCAACGTCAGTTTTTAATGAGCATCAGCAGGATACCGTCATCGGCTCAGACACGGCGGTATATTGCGATAATGAGTTTTTAGGTAAACCTGAAAACAGAGATGATGCAAAAAGAATGCTTAGAAAACTTTCAGGTAAAACACATCAGGTATTAACCGGTGTTGCCATCGTTTCAAAGGAAAAACAAGTATCTTTTTGCGAAAAGGCTTACGTTCATTTTGCAGAACTTAATGAAGATGAAATTGATTGGTACGTTTCAAGCGGTGAAACTGACGATAAGGCAGGGGCATATGCCATTCAGGGACTTGGTGCCCGCTTTGTAAAGAAAATCGACGGCGATTTTTATGCGGTTATGGGACTTCCTTGCCAAAGACTCTATGAAGAATTAAAAAAGTTTTAAAGGTGAAAAAATATGTTGGCAGTTATTACCGGCGCAAGCAGCGGTTTAGGTGAAGAATTTGCAAAACAACTTGATAAATTAGGTTATGATACGGTTATCGTTGCGCGTAGAGAGGACAAGCTTCTTAAAGTTAAGGAAAGTTTAGTAAACAACTGTACTGTTGTTCCCCTTGATTTATCTGTTGCAGAAAATTGTAAAAGTCTTTTTGAAAAATTTCCCGATGCAGATATCCTTATAAACAATGCAGGCTTCGGAAAATTCGGGCCGTTAGATGAAAGTGATATATGTTCAGACGAACAGATGATAGCAATAAACGTTAATGCACAGTATATTTTGCAAAAATTATATTTTACGGAGTTTATGAAAAAGGGAAAAGGCAGAATTTTAAATACTGCATCTGCCGCGGCATTTATGGCAGGCCCGTATTTTGCATTATATTATGCAACAAAATCTTTTGTTTTAAGAATTTCGCAAGCCGCTCACAGAGAAGCAAAAGGAAAAGGCGTTACCGTTTCGGCATTTTGCCCCGGATCAATAGATACTGAATTTAATTCCGTTGCAGGCACTACTTCATCTTCAAAACCCGTGTCAAAGGAAAAAGCAGTAGAATATGCAATAAAGAAAATGTTTAAAGGTAAGGCAATTATAATACCTTCTTTTAAAATACGAATGGCGTTTATTATGTCAAAACTCATGCCGGAAAGTTGGCTTACAGAGTTTTCTTGCCACGTTCAGAAAAAGAGATTAGAAAAATAAAAAAACTATTGAAAGATTGCCTTTTTTATGTTAGAATAGTATAGCAATAATTTTATCAGGAGGATTTCTATGAAAAAAATTCTTTCTATGCTTCTTGCAATTATGATGGTGTTCGGCACGCTTACAATGCTTTGCGGCATCACCGCTAATGCAGAAGCAGATTTTACTACAGAAGTGTGGAAACCTGTAGAGATCACTTTCACAAGTACTGTTGAATATAAGAAACCTTATATCTCAACTGAGATCGATGCAGTGTTTAAACATACTGACGGTACAACTATTACTCTTCCCGGTTTCTGGAAAGAGGGAGATACCTGGGCAGTTCGTTTTTCACCTACAAAGACGGGTACCTGGTCATACACCGTAACTTGTAAAGATGCGGCAAACACAGGTCTTAACGGTTCAGGAACTATTCTTGCAACAGAAACAACCTCACAGAACGAACTTCAGAAGCACGGCTTTGTTAAGACAGTTGATAACCTTCATTATTATACTTATGATGACGGCACACCTTTCTTCTGGCTCGGTGATACAAACTGGCAGGCATTTATGAACGTTTCTACCGAAGTTTGTAACTATCCCGGCTGCGAATGCGGAAATCAGTTCAAGCATATCGTTGATAACCGTGTGGAAAAAGGATTCAACGTTTTTCAGACGTATTTTGTTCCCGGCGCAGGTAACGGCGAAAAGAGCGTTTGGAAAGATGCAGGCAAGTATGAAAGACCCAATGAGGAAATTTTCAATGAAAAAGTTGATAAGATGTTCGAGTATCTTAATGAAAAAGGCATGGTTATTGCTTTAGGTCTTGGCTGCCATAACTCAACAATGGCTTCTCAGGGTTGGGATGCAGATACTTATCTTCGCTTTGCACGTTATATTGTTGCACGTTATGCCTGCTATTCAATTGTATGGATTTCAGGTCAGGAAATAACAAACACTGAAAATGCGGCAGAAAAGGGTAAAACCGTTTTCGAAGCATACTACGAAATGTCAGCAAAAATTGAGGAACTTGATGGTTATAAGCACCCCAACTCAGCACATATGTATCCCGCACCTGCAACAAATCCTTTGCAGGTAACACTTGATAAGTCAGCATGGCATGACAGCTGGACAATTCAGGGCGGCCACGGCGGTAATGCAAAGGCAAAGGAAATGTATTCAAGCTATTACCTTGCATGCCAGGGTGGTAAATTTAAGCCATTCATTGAAGCAGAAGTAAACTATGAAGATATTAACTGCGGTGGATTTACCGGCTACGATGCAAACCGTTGGAGTGCATGGAAATCAATTTTCTGCGGCAGCGCAGGCTTCACTTACGGTGTTACGGGTATTTGGGCAAACTGCTTCTCAACATCAAACTTTACCGGCTGGTTTGACGGTAAGGGCGGATCATATAACTATGAACCCTGGTATATGGGCCTTGATAAACCCGGCTCATATGAAATGATGTACATGAAGGAGTTTATGGAAAGACTTCCTGATTGGACAAAACTTGCACCTAAGTTCAAGAACGTAGGTTACGGTGATTTCCTTAGGGAAGAGAAGAATGCCGTTATGGCAACTGATGATTCTTCAACTGTTGTTGCATACTTCTATGATATGAATTCAACTGAAACGGGAACACTTAAAAACCTTAATAATGACTTTAATTATAAGGCATATTGGTTTAATCCTCTTACCGGTAAATACGTAAAGATCGGTGACGTTAAGGCTGATCAGAGTTCATATAAGATTCCTGAAAGACCTAACTCAATGGACTGGGTATTCCTTTTAACTACTGAAGATCTTGGCGAACTTCCCATGGAAGAAGCATTTGTTGATCTTAACCCCAATTACGAGCAGGTTGCTCCTACCGGCACAATCGTTACACCTACAAAGGTAACTGCTGTTGGCGGTATCACATATAAGGGAAGCAAAAAAGCAGCGCAGACAATGACCGATAACACATCATATCTCTATGATAACGATCCTGCAACTGTATGGAAACCCTTTATTGACCGTCCTACACAGACATTTGTTTTCGATCTTGGCACGGCACAGGAACTTTCACATCTTGTTATAAACACAGTTGAAGGAACAATTATTCCCAGATTCCGTGTTGAAGGCTCAAACAACCTTAAGGATTGGACGATTATCACAAACACAGAAGTTCGTGAAGCAGAAAATCCCGGTAAGGCAAGCGAACCTTTAAAGGGCGGATTCAGATACGTTAAGGTAATTCTTCTTAACGCTGATACTCTTGTTATTACTGAAGCTGATATTAAGAATCAGCCCTACAAGACCTATTGGAATGCATTTACCGAAAATGCTTATTCAATGACAGAAATTACAGATATTCTTATCTATTCAAACGGTAAGGCAGCAAACGTTGGAAACGCTGGTAATGACGGAAGCATTGGCGGAAGTTATTCCAACGGCGGAGTTAAGACATCCACTTGGCTTGCTGTAATCGGTATGGGCACAGTTACTGCAGTTGTAGTAATCATTGCTGCAGCATACGTAACAATTAACCTTAAAAACGCTAAGAAGAAAGAGAATTAAAAAGAAAACTAAAAACAACAAAAAAGGCTTCGTTTGAAGCCTTTTTTTCTTTTAACTTACTCTTTCACCCGTTTTTGCATTTATGTATATCACCCAATAACCGTCATCATGGGGCGAAGAAAAATCGCACGGTATCCATTGGCAATAGCCTTCAAGTTTTTCAGGAGGTTCTTCACTCCATGGCAGGGGAAAGCCGTAACAGATATATAAGGGTGAATCGTCTTCATCGGAAATTACGCCTAAAACGTAGTTATCTTCCGTAACGTCTACCCACTTTGAACCGGGAATAAGCGATGAAAGAACTGTGTTTTCGGGATTTTTAGAAAACAGTTCATCAAAGGAAACTTTGTTGCAGTCCCAAAAAGTTTCGGGAGTAGTTTCAGGCGGAGCAAGAAAATCTTCAGGCAAAGTGTAATCGGTTTCCTTGTATGCCGATTCTTTTTCAAATTCTTTTTTTATTTCAACTTTCTTATCTGTGATTTTAATGCCGCTGATTTTTTCAAAATTCTTTTTTATATATTCTTTGTCGCCAACAAAGTTTACAAGAAAAGCATTTTCTGATTCAATGCGAAATATTCCCACGTTTTTCGGAATATCGGTGTAGCGGAAATATTGATGATTTTTCGTAAATTCACCAACTTTGTTTTCGGCAAACCACATGTATTTTCCCTTTTCACCCGAATATCCGATGGTGGCGCGGCAACCGTCTTCAAATTTTATAAATGCTTCAATATTATCTAATTTATTTAATACGATCAGTTTCATTATTCAACACCTCAATAAAAGATATGCCTGTCTTTTGAGAATATGAAAAAACTTAAAAATATTAACGCGTTACTGATAGACTCTTAAGAATATTAAGAAACTACTTATTTATATATTGACACACTCTATCATATTATGATAGAATCGAAAATACAAATGAAAAATTATTAACAAACGTAAAATAAGTTTCTGCTTTGGAAAGTTTTTATATTCACACACTTGTGCATAGCATTTTATGTTGGAACAATTATAGGAGTATTGCTATCAAAAACTATGTTTCATTATAAAAAAGTCAAAAAACAAAGTGAGCGCGTGAACCGGTTATGATAAAAGTTTCGGAATATCTGGGTGAGTAAATATGAAAAAAATAATAAAAAAAGATTTTTTGTTTTTTTTGAGTGAAATCACTATACCTATTTTATTATTTTTGCATTTTTATAGTACTGTTAAAATAAGTAATGATTCGATGGGATATGTTGATCTTATTACTGAATTAACAGTTATAGTAGCATATTATATATACTCATTTTTCTATCTTTTTTTCTGCTTTAAATATGAGAAAAACAATTTTTCTTACTTCACTATAAGATATTTGCTGTTTTCACTTTATTCGTATGTGAGTAAAGGCGGACTTTTATATAATAATGTTAATGCTGTTATTGCAATTTTATTTTTTCTTTTTGTAGGCAGAAAGGAGAAAAAAGTTTCTCGGAACGAAGTGGTGTTATTGATTTGTATTGTCGTTCTTTCAATAATATTACGCATTTCTGATATTTGGCTTAATGATCTTTTGTTTATAATAACGCTTTTTATTTCTGGATTTGTCGGCGGAATATTTGCTGTTTTATTAGTAAAAAAAATAAGTACAATGTGTTTTTGCGTTGTTGTAATAAACCAGCACTGTTTATCATTTGCATTGGGAATGATTATAGGTGTTTTGATTGCAAAAGGTGTCTCCTGCAATATTCGGCTTAATAAAAAATGTATAAGCACTGAATAAACATAAAAAGTATAGGAAAATGCCACGTCGTGAACCGGTTATGACAAAAGTTTCGGAGTTTTTAGGAGAATAAAAGATGAAAAAAACATTTATACCTGATATTCTTTTAGCGTTAATAGATATAGCTGCAGTAATTGCAGTGATAATAAATTATGCAGTTTTTGAAACAAATCTGATGATACTGATGCTGATGGGGTATTCTGTATTTGTTATAATACATTCAGCACTCTGTGGTATTTTTTCAAGCAATCTGACAAATGCGCTTTACGTAAAAGTCTTTTTTGTAAGCATACTCGGAACGCTGATAATGAAGCCCCAAATAACTCTTATTTTTACGCTTCTGAATGTTATAGCGTTAGCCGTTACGTTCTTGTTTTCTAAAATGAAAAAACGGAACATTCAAAATGAAGTCAAGGTTACGTTTAAAAACAGTTTGATTTTTTCTTTAGTATTATTGGGTGTGAATTTTCTTTTGCAATATGCAAGCAGCGGAAATATCGGAATATGGTCTTATGTCGTTCTTGGTTTGACCACACTAACAGCAGGCGTCATATTTGGTGCACTTAACTATAAATACAGCAGAAAAACATGGCTGACGGTGTTTTGCTCATTGACTGTTATCAATTATTGCCCTATAGTGATGATGCTGTCATCTTTTATCGGTGTACTGATTCAAAAGAAAATCGAAAAAACAACTATTCGCAATAAGGGAGTAATTGACGTTATCCTGCTTTTGTTTGATGCTTTTGCAAACATTATAATAATATGTCCCGTAGTTGTTTATTTTGCCACACTTAAAACATCGGACCTTTCTGCATTGGGCGTGTTGTTAATAAGCATACCGATATATCTGATCTACTCGGTTTTATTTATGGTTTTGTGCGGACTTAACTGTCAAAATCCGCTCATACCGCACGCTTTTAGAATTGTGGTAAGCGTTGCATCTTGTTTGCTCAGCGTTGTTTTTGCTGCCGGAAGCCTTATGTTTTTTGGAATATTATATGCCTTCGCTAATGAAATACATAAAAAGCAACTGAATAAGCGCGCCCGTATATACGCGGTTTCGGAAGAAATAAAAAACAATAGTGAAAACTCAATTTGATTAAAGCGGGAGACAAGGGGACGGTTCTACTGTCTCCTTGTATACAATCTGTATACAAAATGTATACACAGGATAGGTTAGGTAAGGATAGTATAGATAAGGATAGTATAGATAAGGAGAGAGAAGAGAATAATTTTCCCACTCACGCTGAAATAATTGATTTTGTAATAAGTAAATATAACAACAAAAGCAGGCTTGAAAATCAAGTCTGCTTTTATATGTATTATAGATCAAATAAACTGATCTGTTGGCTTTTGGGAAGATCTTTCAGGCAACCGCAAGTTTCAAGGGATTGCATAAGCGTTGAAGAAAGTTTTGTTCGAAGAAGAAGATCGTCTTGAGATTTAAAGGGTTCTTCTTTTCGGGCATCAACTATTGAATATGCAGCGGTCTCGCCTAAACCGGGAACTGCGTTCAGCGGAGGACGGATAAAATTATCTTCCGTAACGGTAAAGTTCATTGCTTCTGATTTGTAAATATCGATGTTGCAGAATTCGATCTTGCGCATCTTCATTTCAAGAACCATTTCAAGCATTACTATTTTGCCTTTGTCCTTGGCGGTGAGGCTTGGCTGATCGTGAAGTTCTTTAAGTGCCTTGCGGATCTCATCAACGGTCATGTTGGCAATACCAACTTCAAAATCGTCTGCACGAACGGTAAAATATGTGGCATAATACTGATGGGGTTTATAAACCTTAAACCATGCAATTCTTAATGCCATTGTAACGTAAGCCGCCGCGTGAGCCTTGGGGAACATGTATTGGATCTTGTTGCAGGATTCAATAAACCATTCGGGAATACCGTGCTCGCGGATATGCTCAACGTATTTTTCGGGAATGCCTTTACCTTTACGAACTTTTTCCATAGTATCAAAGGAAAGGAATGATTCACAACCGTTCTGAATGAGCGTGTTCATGATATCTTCGCGGGTACAGATACATCCTGAAATTGTGGTAATTCCTTGGGCAATAAGTTCCTGGGCGTTGCCCGTCCAAACGTCAGTACCGTGTGAAAGACCTGAAATTTTAACAAGGTCAGAGAAAGTTGTGGGCTTTGTTTCTTCAAGCATTTTTCTGGTAAAACTTGTACCAAACTCAGGTATGCCGTAAGTGCCCGTAGGCGAGCCGATATCTTCTTCCGTTACGCCTAAAGGTGCGGGGGAAAGAAACAACTCCATAACCTTGGGATCATCAAGGGGGACGTCTTCTTTAGCGTTGATACCCGTTAAGTCTTCAAGCATTCTGATAAAGGTGGGATCATCGTGTCCAAGAATATCAGCCTTTAAAAGGGTATCGTGCAAAGATTTAAAGGTAAAGTGAGTTGTTATAATACCCTGAGAAGGATCGTTTGCAGGATATTGTAAGGGCGTAAAGTTATTTATATCGTAAGCCTTGGGAACGATAACTACACCGCCTGCGTGCTGACCGGTGGTGCGCTTAACGTCAATACAACCTTGGGACATACGTAGGATCTCTGCCATTCTCTGTCTGCCAAGACCGTATTCTTCACAGTATTTTTTAGCGTAACCGATAGCGGTCTTATCGGCAACACCGCCAATGGTACCTGCACGGAAAACGTATTTTTCACCGAAAAGTTCTTCTATATATTTATGAACTACCGGCTGATATGTACCTGAAAAGTTAAGGTCAATATCGGGAACTTTGTCGCCGTCGAATCCCATGAAAACCTCAAAGGGAATGTTAAATCCAAGACGAAGCATTTCCGTATCGCATTTGGGGCAATTCTTTTTCGGCATATCGATACCGCAGTCGTACTTTGACATATCAACGTCAAAATCCGAGTGCTTACAGTTGGGACAAACGTAGTGGGGCTGAAGTGGGTTTACTTCGGTAATATCTGCCATTGTTGCGGCAAAGGAAGAACCAACGGAGCCTCGTGAACCAACAAGATAGCCATCAGAAAGGGATTTTTTAACAACCTTATGGGCAATAAGATACAACACCGCGTAGCCGTTTTTGATAATTGAAGTAAGTTCCCGTTCAAGGCGTTTTGCAACAATATCAGGTAATGGATCGCCGTAAAGTGCGCGGGCGTTTCGTTCGCACATCTCCCTTAAATCTTCTTCTGCATTTTCCATTTCGGGAGTGTATAAGTGATCACGGGGGAAGGACTCCATTTTTTCGCATTGATCTGCAACCATGCGCGGGTTGGTAATAACTATTTCCTTGCGCTTTTCTTCGGGCAGATAGTAAAATTCATCAAGCATTTCCTGAGTAGTTCTGTAATAAAGGGGAGGCTGAATATCTGCTTCTGAATAACCTTCTGCGCATTGAATAATTGAACGGAAAATTGAATCGCGTTCCAACAAATAGTGAACGTCGCCCGTTGCAAGAACGGGTTTTCCCAATTTATCGCCAAGGTCAATTATACGCTTGTTAAGTTCGATAAGATGCTCTTTATCCCTTACTGCGCCTTCACGGATAAGGAAATCGTTGTTGCCTAAAGGCTGAACTTCAAGATAATCGTAGAATTCGGCTATTTTTTCAAGTTTTTCATCAGTTGCACCGCGGAGCATTGCACGGTAAAGTTCACCTGCTTCACAAGCAGAAGCAACGATCAAGCCTTCTCTGTGTTTAATAAGAGAAGAACGGGGAATCTGGGGACGCTTCCGTCTTAAATGATGAAGGTGTGATTCCGTTACAAGGGAATAAAGGTTAAATAAACCTTTCTTGTTCTTTGCATAAAGAATAATATGATAACTTTCACCGTTATCGGTGTTCATTTCTTTATTTAAACCGTCAACGTCATAGATTTTTTTCTGTTCAAGAAAATCAATGAGTTTATTAAGAATAACGCCTGTTATTTCGGCTTCTTTTAAAGCATCGGTAATTTCGCCTGCCTTGATTTCAAGGGCATCGCAAACTTTATTGAATTTACCGCTTTTGATGTTGGGAATTATTTCACGAGAAATTCTTAAAGTATCAATAAAAGGATTGTCGATTTCAATATTTGCACCCGATGCGGCTGTGTTTAAGAAAGCCATGGTGTTGGTGGCGTTATGACCAACAAGAACGGTATCTTTTGAATATTCTTTAAAAAGTTTTATAACCGCGTCTATTTCAGGTGCGGAATTTAAAACTTCCTGAGAAATATTATTTTCATAAAGTTCTTCGGAACTTAAATTAGTGTGGGGATTTACATAAGTGTGGAAAGTCTTTTCCTGTAAAATTCCGTTTTCAATAATACAGGCGCCAAGTTCATAGATTTTTGCAGTAAGGGCGCTTGAACCGGTTGCGCGCAAGGAGTATATGCAGTAGCGGATATCCTTTAATTTCTTATCGCCGTCAATACCTGAAACAACGGGATCGTCGTTTAAAAGATAGCCTTCCATTCCAAGAATAAGTTTAATATCTGCCTTTAATTTTCCCATTGCCGCTTCCATATCGGTATAAGCCTGAACAACACCGTGGTCAGTAATGGCAACGGTATCGTGACCGTATTGAAGCATAAGTTTTACCAACTGTTTTGCATCAACAACGCTATCCATCTGGCTCATTTTTGTATGAAGATGCATTTCAATACGCTTTTCAGGCGCATCGTCAGTCTTCTTTGATTGCTTTATGGGAATAATATCATAAGGGCGAATTGTAACTTCACTTGTGAAATCATCATAGGCGCACTTTCCTCTTAATGCCAAATGTCCGCCGATGGCTTCATCCATCGCTTCTGCTTCTTCAGGCTTTAAGAAAAGTTTGCAGTTTATGGTGGAAGTGTAGTCTGTAACGCTAAAGGTGAAAATTATTTTTTTGCCGTCTTGAATGGCTTTTGTTTCCTTTGAGATAACGTCGCCTTCAATGGTAACAAAACCGCTGAACTCGGTAAGATCTTTTATGGCGGTTATATTTTTAGTTTCAAAAGTTTTGCCGATAATTGCAATACCGTCTTTAGATAATTTGTTTTCCTTTTTCTGTGTTTTGTCAACTTTATTTTTTTCTTGTTCCTTTGCGGTTTGTGCGGCCTGCCGTGAAAGTTCATTCATGCGCTTGCGGTATCTGTCCATAGCAGATTCAAGGTTTTCGATATTGTCTTCAAGATCGGATAAAGGCTCAAAATCGTCAGAATCATCATCAGGAACGTCAGAATCATCAGGCATGGGAACAAAACTTTCGTCAGGAACGGGAGCATCAAAATGAGGAATATCAGGGACTGAAGCGTGTTCAGGCTCCTTAATTTCAAATTTGAAAGAATAGGTTACGGTAGGGGGAACGATTGTTTTTACTGCGCTGTCAAGGGCGGCAGATTCATCATCTGCAAGAGTCTCATCACAGATAAAATAGAGATCCCAAAGTGAACCGTCATCGGAGATAACGGCTTTCTCAAAATCTATTTTTTCACATACGCTTGCTTCTAAAACGGAAGATAATGCATGAGAAAATTTTGAATTTTTACCTTGAAGAGTTACTGACATTTTTCTACTCCATTTATACATAATAGCACATAATATTTAATCATAATTTTAACTTGGAGTCAAGTGTAAAAAAGTAAAAATTTAATGTCTGAAAGTATGCTCATATGAGTAAAAGTCAAAAAACAGTTTGTTCACAAAAGTTTTTCATAAAAAACGCTAAAAAAAGTGCATAAACGCTTGCATAAAATTAAAATATGGTATAAAATAACATCGTACAAAAATTATTTTCTTATATGGAGGAATTTAATATGTCAGTTAAAGTTGCTATTAACGGTTTCGGTCGTATCGGTCGTCTTGCTTTCCGCCAGATGTTCGGCGCAGAAGGCTATGAGGTTGTTGCTATCAACGATCTTACAAGCCCCGACATGCTTGCTCACCTTCTTAAGTATGATACAGCTCAGGGTTCATACATGGGCTATATCGGTGAGAATAAGCACACTGTAGAATCAACAGAAGATTCAATCATCGTAGACGGCAAAGAAATCAAGATCTATGCTTGCAAAGATGCAAATGATTGCCCCTGGGGCGCACTTGATGTTGACGTTGTTCTTGAGTGCACAGGTTTCTACTGCTCAACAGAAAAATCAATGGCTCACATCAATGCAGGTGCTAAGAAAGTTGTTATTTCCGCTCCCGCAGGTAAAGACCTTAAGACCATCGTTTTCTCAGTAAACGAAGATACACTTACAAAGGAAGATAAGATCATTTCTGCTGCTTCCTGCACAACAAACTGCCTTGCACCTATGGCTAAGGCTCTTAACGATTATGCTGCTATCCAGTCAGGTATCATGACAACTGTTCATGCTTATACCGGTGACCAGATGATCCTTGACGGTCCTCACCGTAAGGGCGACCTTCGTCGTGCACGTGCCGGCGCACAGAACATCGTTCCCAACTCAACAGGCGCTGCAAAGGCTATCGGTCTTGTTATTCCTGAACTTAACGGCAAGCTTATCGGTTCTGCACAGCGTGTTCCCACCTGCACAGGTTCAACAACAATCCTTGTTGCTGTTGTTAAGGGTACTGACGTTACAGTTGAAGGCATCAACGCTGCTATGAAGGCTGCTGCTTCCGATTCATTCGGTTACAACGAAGAAGCTATCGTATCTTCTGACGTTATCGGTATGCGTTACGGTTCACTCTTCGATGCAACACAGACAATGGTTGCTAAGATCGATGAGGATACTTATCAGGTTCAGGTTGTTTCCTGGTATGATAACGAGAACTCATACACAAGCCAGATGGTTAGAACTATCAAATACTTCGCTGAATTATAATCCGCAGCACAATAATTCCGCACAAACATACCCCATCCAAGATATCGGATGGGGTATTTGCTTTGTTGTGTGGGGTATAAAAGCTCCGTCATTTACGTCTGTGTAAACTTCCTCGCTTTTAATCCCACACGCCTTGCCTTGTGCGTTTTATTGCACTGTGGGAGTTTGCGGTTTAACGCGCCTCGCTTGCGAATTTTCTCGCACTGTGTAGTGTGCGGTGGACATACACGCCTTGAATTTCGGGTTTTATTGCACTGTGGAGTTTTTTACATATGATTTTCTTATTTTGGGTATTTACATTTTATTTTTTATGCAATATAATATATTAAAATATCTTAAGGAGAAAAAATATGGTTACTGCATTTGAAAACACAAAGAAAGTTTTAAAGAACGTTAAACCCTCAATGGCATATGATGGGGGAGATCTTATTTCATGGCAGAAAAGTGCAAAGGAAAAATTAAGCGAACTTCTCGGAATGGATAAGTTTACAAAGGTTCTTCCCGAAACCGAGATTGAATATGATAAAGAAATAGAGTGGGCAAGAGAGATCCGTTTTACCTATTTAAGTGAAGAAGGTTATCGTGTGCCTTGCCATCTGTTTTTGCCGAAAAACGTAAATAATCCGCCCGTTGTAATAACGCTTCAAGGTCATTCAAAAGGTATGCACGTTTCTATGGGCAGAACCAAATATGAGGGAGAAAGTGCTAAAGATGACGGCGACAGAGATTTTTGTGTCCGTGCAATTAAAGAAGGCTATGCTGCTATTGCTATGGAACAGAGAAACTTTGGTGAATGCGGCGGCGATAAGGACGGCCCTCATTGTCAGGAATCCTCAATGGCGGCGCTTTTGATGGGCAGAACGACTATTGGTGAGCGTGTTTGGGATATTATGCGACTTATTGACGTGTTGGAAAATGAGTTTAGCAATATGGTAAACGTTGATAAAATTTGCTGTATGGGAAATTCCGGCGGCGGAACTGCAACGGCTTACGTTTGCGCTCTTGAAGATCGAATCAAACTTGCTATGCCGTCTTGTGCGATGTGTACCTATAGAGATTCTATCGGTGCTATGTGGCATTGCACTTGTAATTACGTTCCCCACGTTGCAGAGTATTTTGACATGGGAGATCTTTTAGCAATGGCATATCCTAAATATTATATTCAGGTAAACGGTGAAAGGGATCCCATATTCCCAATAGAAGGAGCAAAAGAAGTTTTTGAAAAAGGCAAAATTGCTTATGACAAAATGGGTGCAGGAGATAAATGTGTTCACGTTATCGGTGATGGCGAACATAGGTTCTATGCAGATCCCGCTTGGCCTCACGTACATAAATTTATGGATTAAAAAATTCCCGAAGCAACGGCTTCGGGAATTTTTTTAATCAAAATAACCTTTATATGATATTTTATATTCGCTGTCAGGAAATATATGAGCGAACAAGTCGATAAAATAGTCGTCGGTCATGCTGGCAATATAATCACAGACGATCATGTTGGGATCATTGTTTTCATAAGGAGTTTCGCGTTTATAATGGGCTCTGTTTACAAAATCAATATGATGGGTAAATATAGGAGAAGATTTTACGTTATTATTAAAATCGTCAAGCAACTGATAATAAAGTAAATTCATCATAGGTTTTACCGTGTTATGAAGAACGTTTTCAACGTCATCGCGTTTATAAATCAGATCATAATTATCTTTTTTTGCCTTTTTTAGTGCTTTAAAATGCATTTCATCCATTTTAATATATGGCTGACCGTAACTGTTTTCAATAATATTTACAATCAGATTATTGATTATCTCGGCGTTGTAGGTGCCGATGGCGCTTTCTTCAAAATCAACGTTATAAATTAATTTTGCACGCTCTGCATCCTGGCGGTCTTTGCCTAAATATGCAATTATATCGGAAATTCTCATTACACAACCCTCAAGGGTAGAAGGTACAAGTCTTTTTACGTTGGTTTTGTCTTCGTAGCAAGCATCGATAAGTAGATCAAAGTCAATAAAATTTTCAAGTTTTTTGGGGCGATATTCCGAAAGTTCCATTTCACCGTCATGTGAGGCAATGCCTGAAAGAGTCTGCAATGAAATGTTATAGGGGAATATTTTATCAAGAACTCTTACTGAATGTACGTTATGTGAAAAATGCTTGTTGGTGTTTTTATATAAAAGTTCATCTAAAAAGTTTTCCCCTGCATGACCGAAAGGTGTATGACCGATATCATGACCTAAAGCAATGGCTTCAATAAGATCAAGGTTAAGATTAAGTGCTTTTCCCAAGGTTCTTGCAATTCGCGAAACAAGTTGAACGTGTAAGGCGCGCCTTGTGATATCATCGTTTTTATAAAAAGAGAATACCTGCGTTTTATCGGCGTAGCGGTTATAATAAGGACAGTGCATTATTTTATCAATGTCCCTTATAAAAGGAGAGCGGATAAGCGTTGACTTATCGTGGTTCATATCTCTCCTTAATACGGCTGATTCATCAAAAGCGAGAGATGGGCGCGTATTGTTTTTTAAATCGTTTAGTATTTGGTTTTCCTTTTCAGCAGAAAGATTTTTATATTTAAGCAATTTTATCACCTTTTTAAAAAACTGCACTTAAAAAAGTGCAGTTCAATAATTATTTTTCGCTGTAAACCTCAAGCCTTGAAATCTGTATAGGCGTCTGATAGAGGTTTGATTCAATATAGAAGCGTATATGCTTATATTTGCCAACCAACGGTCTTATATGATATGGATGATCGGAAGTGGTTACAACTGTATTTATCCAACCACCGGAAATATCCTGAACAAGATCGTAATTCTCACCGTCATTTGAACCCCAAATGCGGTAGTTGTACCAACGGTATTCGGGGTTGAGAACTTTCATGTAGAGATAACCGCCGTCAATGGCTTCGTCAAGTTCAATATCAATAGTCTGGCAAGTTACGTTGGAATAAGGCTGCCAATAGGTATCATCCTGACCGTCAAGAACGTTGGCTATGGGATGTTCTTTATTAAATGAAGATGACTTGATCTTTGTGATGAACTGACGCTTGCCAAGAACGTCTTCATTAAGTATAGGATACTTAGGATCAACGGGAGGATTTTCAAACTCAACGTCGGTAAGTTCGTTTCTTGTGGCAACAAATGCCCAGTCACGTGCAACAGGACGATCAGGTAATTCTGCCTGACCTGATTCATCGGTAACAAACTCACCGATTGAAATATACTTGCCGGTAATAACGTCAAACCAATAGCCGAAATACTTGGTTTCGGGCAACAATTTGCGGAGCATACCGCCTGATTTGCCTTCATCAAGGAAGTACCAGATCATTGCTTCGTCGCCCATCTTGGCTGCGCAAGCAAACTTTCTTTCCTCAAAGCAACCGATATCACCAAAAAGAGGCTCAAGTTTCCAGAATGGGAATTTAGTGAAAAATTCCTTCATGTATTTAAGTTCTAACGAGCCGTGCTTATCAACACCGATATACCAGGGTTCAGGGTTATAACTGTCGAAGGGAGATTTTTCGCCTCCGCCCCAGGAAAGTGCCCATACGCCCGTTACGCCGTAAGTAAAGCCTGAAGAGCCTGAAAGCATTGCCTGCCACGCACCCTTGCGGTTATGGCTTGCATCGTTCTGCTTTGAGTAATAAATGTCTTCATACTGACATTCGCCCTCTAAAAAGATCTTTTTATTTGAAAGATCATAGTAGGTTTTGTAGAAAAATCTATCCTTAAAGCGAGCGGCGGCACCGTGACCTGCCTGAAGAAGATAATACTGATGCCAAGGCTTTTCACCTAGATCCTTAACGGAGGGATGCTCGGCATCAAGGGGATACATATGTGCGCCAAGGGGGTGCTTGTAACCGTCAAGTTCGCCGATCAATGCGCCTACTTTAAGCCATAAATCAATACTTGGCTGGTGGAAACTTATAATCTCCTGACCGGTGATCCAGATAATGGGATAGGCTGAATATCTTGCAACGATGTATTTTGTAATAAGGAACATTGCTTCCTCATTGCCTTTCATCTGAGAATAAGTCTGTGAATGAAGACCAACACCTAAAGCAATTTCAAAGCCTACGGAGTCAAGATACTCGAATATATAGTCAGCCTTTTCAAAGGCTTCGGGATTGATTATTTCGTAAGGCTCACTCCACCAAGGCAAAACTTCTTTTTCAGGTTCACTTGTGTTTCTGCCTGAAGAAAAGTAAGTCTGATAAACGGTAAAGCCTTTTTTGATACGGTCATCAACAACGTGCTTAAACTGATTACCGCAAGTGCAGCCGGGGTAGTTACATTGATGAATTCTTTCATAGTCAGGCGCCTGCCAATGGGTATCACCGAGCCAGAAGAATGGCGTGTTATCTTCATATAAGAAATATCTTGTGTCTTTTTCAAGTTTTACCCAACCGTGCTTGTCAACGTCGTGGCGCATTTCGTTTTCAGTACACTCAACTGTGCCTTCAATATTATTAAGACCTGCATCTTTTGATACAGTTTTAAATGTCCAGATACCTTCTTTTATTGGCGCAAAACGGATGCACCAATCACTTCCGCCTTTCCAGAAGCCGTATTGGCGGATAACTGTGCCGTCAGAAAAAGTGAAATCGGCATAAACTTCAGTTTCCTTAAAGGGGTTTTTATATTCGCCCGTTGCGGTAAGGGGAATATTAACTCGCTGATATTTAGGGGCTTTGAAATTTTCCATAGTAAAAATCTCCTTATTTTTGTATAAAAATTATATCATAGCCAAAAGTTAATTGCAAGGCAAAAAGTGAAAAACTCAATTAAATATGGAAAAATCTCACAAAATGATAAATCAAAACTCACAAAATGCTATTGTGATTGAAAAAGCAATGATATATAATAGTAAAAAAAGGAGTGATATATATGATAGTAAAAACACCGCCAATGGGTTGGAACACCTGGAACACTTTCGGTGAAAAAATTAACGAAGATCTCATTAAGGAAACGGCAGACGTGCTTGTTTCTTCAGGCTTAAAGGACTTAGGCTATAATTATCTTGTAATTGACGATTGCTGGTCCTTAAAGGAAAGGGACAGCGAGGGCAGGCTTCAGGCAGATCCCCAAAAGTTCCCCAACGGAATGAAAGCCGTTGCTGATTACGTTCATTCTAAAGGTCTTAAATTCGGTATGTACTCCTGCTGCGGAACTCTTACCTGCGCAGGATACCCCTCATCTTACGATCATGAATTTATTGATGCTGAAACCTTTGCCTCCTGGGGCGTAGATTTCTTAAAATATGACCATTGCTTTAAACCCGTTGAAGCATCAAGCCCCCTTTTATACCGCAAAATGGGCATTGCACTTCAAAAAGCAGGCAGAGATATTCTTTTTTCCGCTTGCTCCTGGGGCGTAAACGAAACCCATAAATGGATTAAAACAACGGGCGCTCATATGTGGCGCACAACGGGCGATATCTTTGATTCCTGGGAAAGCATCAAGGATCTTTACGGCAAAAATAAGGAAAAACTTCCTTTCAGCGCAAAGAACTGCTTTGGCGATATGGATATGCTTGTTGTCGGTATGCACGGCAAGGGCAACGTTGGTCTTTCAGGCTGTACCAAGGAAGAATACCGCACACACTATTCCATTTGGGCAATGTTCAATTCACCTCTGATGATCGGTTGCGATATCCGTACAATGGATGATGATGCCAAGGAAATTATGATGAATAAGGAAGTTATCGCCATTAACCAGGATGCACAGTGCGCTCAGCCTTATGAATACGGTGGTGATGCTTGGGTAAAACATCTTGAAAACGGTGATTTTGCAGTATTATTTGTAAATATCTGGGATAAGGCAAGACAGATGTCCCTTAACGTTGCTGACGTAGGCGTTGATTTATCAACAAACAAAAAGGTGCTTGTAAAGGATCTTTGGACCGGTGAAGAATTTGAGGCTAAAAACGGCGTAATTCTTGCACCAAGCATTGAAGAACACGCTTCAAAACTTTACAGATGCAGAATAGTTGACTAAACCGCTATAGCTTGATGTGTTGCAGTCAAGGTTGCAAACAAGTAAATCAAACAATAAAAATCTATCCGCCTGAAAATTTTTTAGGCGGTTTTTTATTGTGTTTCTTTAGTTTTATGATATAATATGTTCAAAGTTAAAATATTGCGTTCACTTAAAGGTGATAATTATGAAAAAGACCTATATAACATCTATGCCTGACCATATCGGCGCCTTTTTAAAAGCCAGTGAGTGCTTTTCATCGTTGGGGATCAATATAACCAGAGTCAATTATAATAAAGCTATTGACTCTCATATATTATTTATTGATGCTGATGGAACGGAAGAACAACTCAAAAAAGCCGATTTGGAACTTGAAAAAATCGGATACTTAGGCAATGATGTCTCTGATAAAACGAGTGTTGTTTTGTTGGAATTTTGTTTAAAAGACGTTCCCGGAAGCGTTACAGACGTTCTTAAACTTATAAGTGAATTTAATTTCAATATTTCTTACATAAGTTCACAAGAAAACGGAACAGATTATCAATATTTTAAAATGGGTATATATGTTGATGATTCTGATAAAATCGCCTATTTCTTAAGTCAGGCAGAAAAGTTGTGCAAGGTGCGGGTTATTGATTATAACCGCTCTAAGAACGTGTACGATAACAGCATTTTTTATAATACATATGTTTTAGGTCTGTCCCAAATGATGGGATTATCGGAAGATGCAAAACAGGGGCTACTGATAAATGTTAATCTTGCTATGCAAACATTGGATGAAAAAGGTTTATCACCTTATAGAACCTTTGACAGTATAAGTAAGTTTGCAGAATTATTAAGCCTTTCTAAGGGAGAAAATTTTACACCTCTCATAAGCACGCACAAAATTTCCGAAAATACCGAAATTACTTTAATTGAGCCGCCGTGCGGAAGCAATACGATGATAATTAAGAGTAAAAGAGAATATTTGTTTGTTGATAGCGGGTATGCTTGTTATCAAAAGGAAATGCTCGATATCTTTAAAGAAATAATCCCCGAATTTAATACAGTAAAAAAGAAAATACTTATAACTCATGGAGATGTAGATCATTGCGGACTCCTGCCGTTTTTTGATGAGGTAATTGCAAACGAAAAAACAGCAAAGTGCTTGGAAAAGGAATATAATGGACTTGACGGATACCGCGAGGAAAATCCTTTGCACAAGCCATATATAAATATCTGTAAAATTCTTACTGAATATAAGCCGATAAAGCCTGAAAAGGTTAATGTGCTTTGGAAAAGTGCGGAAACATACGATAAGCCGCTTACGCAGATAGGTTTTTATAATTTCGGCGAGTTAAGCTTTGAAGTGTATGAGGGAAAGGGCGGACATTTGCCGGGAGAAATCATTTTAATAGATTATTCAAATCATATTGCCATTACGGGAGATGTTTATATTAATATTCATGGACTTACATCTGAACAGGAAAAATACAATCAATATGCACCGATATTGATGACCTCGGTTGATACAGATCCCAAATTATGTTCAGAGGAAAGAAACGCGATTCTGCAACGCTTGGGAGTAGGAAAGTGGCAGATTTTCGGTGCGCACGGGTTTAAAAAGGACTATTCAGTAAATTTATAGTTTTGCAATCAATAAGAAAACATTTTTATATTTCATATCTTCTGTGCATCTTCTTTGCATACTCGCGGGGAGCTGATTTCATTCTTCTTTTAAAGACGTAACTAAAATAACTTTGAGAAGAAAACCCGCATTCGTAGGCAATTTGGGTAAGAGAATAGTTGGTTGTAAGTAACAAGTCGGTTGCTTTTTTTATCCTCTGTTCTTCAATATAATCTCTTAGTGTTTTGCCGACGGTTCTTTTAAAGGTGTTGTGAAAATGAATGGGACTGAAGGA
>JAZQII010000092.1:0-6703 GCA_045541035.1 Clostridia bacterium
GGTGTGATTGTTATCAAACCAATCGTCTTTTATATCTTCGACAGAGCCTACAGGCTGTTTTTGCCCAAGTAAGTCATTTACGCCTAATGCAAAAATATATGCCTGACAAGCTTTATCTTTATTCCAAAAATCATTTTCATCAGCATAGGTGCGCATATACCATTTTGCGCTCATGCCACCGCGTGAAAAGTTATATACTTTGCTTCCGCAAGTGCGGGCGATAAACTGACCCCATGAATATTCATACATATCGTGCCAGCCTTTTTTACCTTCTTCATCCAAAGATTCAAATTCTCCTGAAGAAAGACTATCACCGACACAACCGATGGTGCGGAATATTTTACAGAAGCCTCCGTCTTCAACCAAATGATCCAAAGGTTTTTCGTTTTCATCAAACATTTTTTTGATATCTTTTATGTCCATTATAATCACCTCGGAAATATTATAATATAAAAAGAAGCAAAGTCAATATTTTTTTTACAGAATAAAGAATAAAAATGACAGAATAGGGACTGGATATTGAAAAATGTTATGCAGACAGATATAATATTTTTTTGAAGAGGTGATTTATTTGAAAAGAGTAATTTTAATTTTGTTTGTGTTTGTAATATTGATTACGGGATGTAGTGTTAAGGTGGATCTGCCGCCTAAATCAACTGAGATGCCTGCAATAAATGAAAACGTAAATATTCTTAATTTTCATAGAAGTTATAATGTTGATGAGCGTCCTATAACCACAACTCCGCCTGAAGATTTACCGGAAGGTATTGTTGAATATGATGATAATTATACTTTTGAAGTTCGCAATGACAAAACGTTAACATATATTGAACATTTTCCGACAGAATACAAATATGCAGATATTTCAGCGATATATACGGGAGACGTTCCTAAAGAATCATATGAAAATGCCTATGAATGGCTGATGGTTTTATATGAAGCAAAGAAATTGGGAAGCGCATCAAAAATGTCAGCCAATATAGAGCATAGGTATAGTCTTCTTAATGAAAATTGCAAGGAATATGTTAAAAATGAATTTTTAAATGAGCATGTAAGGCAAATGTATTATCATGCAGACGTAGAAAATTGTGCGCTTTGCTATTATGGTAATTATAAAGTTTATTTTTTAGGATATAAAACAAAATACATAGATTTTCAGAATAATGAATATTATGGGATAACTGCGCAGATATGGTTTGATTCGATGCTTTATACCAAAAAAAGACAAGTACCTTACTATTTATCAAATAATGATATGGGATTTTCCTTATATGTAGAGATTCTTTTTGATTCAAACCATAAAATTGCAGGTTGGCAGGAACAATTCCATAAAAACAGCAAAGCAGAACCATTGTATTCTAAACTTGTGATTTCTCCCCAAAAAGCGGGTTATGTAGACGATAATCCGTATTTTGAAGAAGTTTTTGATGAGTCTTTTGGTGAACCAACAATCACCGGATATCTTAAAAAACAACAACAGATGTTTGATATAGAAAAAGAAATAATGTGTCTTTTGAAAGATAACGATAAAATCTCAGAAGAAACGTTTTTGCCTGTAAAACAAAAGTGCAGTAAATCACTTGTTGATTCTTATGATGTCAAAAACTTTTTTGATGAATTTATTTACGATATAAATAAATATGGAGTAAAATTCCAGTTTGATCCTTTTACAATCGAAGAACTTGATCAAAAAAACGGAACACAGATAAAAATATATTCCGATACCAAGTATGGCAAAGTATATAGTTATTCAAGCGGTGGTCTAAAAAAGACGGGAAGCGATGAATTTAATAAAAAATATGCTTTAGGTCAGGAAGGTCGCGCATTTGAGATCGAATATTATTTTGTTGAAGAAGATGCCGAGATAAAATTATTGGGAATAATGCTTATAAAATATAACAAGGAGTTCAGCGGTGCTTTATCTGATAATCTAATAAGTTTGTGGAACGGTATAAAACCGCCTGTAATTGAAGAAGAACAAGGATAAACGGCAAAATAATGCCGTTTTTCTATTTTTACTATATTGACTTTTAAATTTAAAAAAAGTATAATACTAACATCATAGGAGGGAATGAATATGACAAAAGAACAATTTTATTCACAACAGAAAATTGAAATCAATCAGATGGTGCCTAATAATATTTATAGGAACTATAAGTTAAAAGATACTAAACAGGTTATTTTTGAACTTACCATCGATTCAGGAATTGGTGGAGAAGAAGTTGAAATAGCCATGATGAACGATGTTCATTTGAACTATTGTAACGAAGAAGATGAAAAAGACGAAGAAGTTATGCTTACAAAAAAATGTCGTCCTTACAATGCTAACGGTAGTTCTGTTAATTGTGTTATAGGCTCAATGGATGTTGCGCAGTATGCCGATCAAACTGTTTTTGCAGGTGATACTCTTGACTTTTTGTCAATGGGTAATATCGAAATGATGAAAAAGCATATTTATGATAGGGATCCTAACGTACTTATTCCCATTGGCGGACATGAATTTTCAAAGCACGTTCTTACGGGAATGCGAGATAAACTTCCCTTCCAAGAGAGATTGGATATACTCCAAAAACATTGGATACATGATATTCATTATGAAGCAAAAGACGTTAAGGATAAAGTGATCTGCATCGGTCTTGATAACTCACCCGGTAGATATCACGAAGGACTTTCCGAAAAATTGCAGGCAGATGTTGAAAGAGCAAGAAAAGAAAATAAGATAATTCTTTTGTTTCAGCATGAACCTTTATCAACGGGTGTTCCTGAAGACGCCGATACACCGTATTTCTATAATGCATATCGCGGAAACAGAAACTATTATGACGGCGAGTTGATTTTCTCAAAGAGCAAACCTCAGACAGAAGAAAATATGAAAATGTATGAAGTTTTGAAAAATGGGGCAGACGTTATTAAAGGTGTATTTGCAGGACATTTCCATAGCCTTTTCTATAATGAAATTGTTTTTGAAAACGGAAACAAGATTCCTCAGTATACGTGCGTAGGAAATTCTTATTTCGGCTATGACGGTGTTATAACAAGAATTTTTGTTAAATAAGGAGCAGTATTATGAATAAAGAACTTGAAAAATTTTATGAACAAGGGATTCTTGAGATCAATCAGATACAACCTAACGATTATTTTAGAAACTACAGAATGAAAGATACCGAGCAGGTAATCTTTGAAGTTAATATTGATTCCGGCTTGGGCGGTGAAGAAGTTAATATTGCTATGATGAACGATATGCATATTAACTATTGTGATGAAGTTGATGAAACAGATGAAGAGGTTATGTATACAAAGGCACGCCGCTGGTGGAATGCTAACGGCTCATCAATCGTTCCCGTTGATAATGCAATGGATGCCGCGCAGTATTTTGATCAGACGGTTATAGCGGGCGATACTATGGATCTTCTTGCACACGGAACAATGGAATTAACAAAAAAACACGTTTTTGACAGAGATCCTGATGTGCTTATTCCCGTTGGAAGCCATGAGTTTTCTAAACAGGTTGGTACGGGTGTTTCCGATAAAATGACTCTTGATGAAAGACGTGAAATTGTAAGAAAATTCTGGATTCACGATATTCACTACGCTACAAAAGACGTTAAGGATAAGGTTATTTGTGTTGGTGTAGATAATTCTGCCGGATATTATTATGACGGTGTTGCCGAAAAACTTCAAGCAGAAGTTGAAAGAGCAAGAAAAGAAAATAAGATAATTCTTTTGTTCCAGCATGAACCTTTATCAACGGGAGTTCCCGAAGACGAGAAATGTCGTGCGCTGTATGCTGCTTATATGGATGTGTCAAACTTCTATGATAAGGATCTTATTTACTCAAAGAAAAAGCCTCTTAAGCACGACGATGAAAAAATGTATGAAGTGCTTAAAAACTCAACTGACGTTATAAAAGGTGTGTTTGCAGGACATTTACACAGTCTTTTCTATAATGAAATAAACTTTGATAACGGCAAAAAACTCCCACAATATACTTGTGTAGGCAACACGTATTTCGGCTATGCAGGTGTTATTACAAGAATTATTGTAAAATGATAAAAGTATTGTTTTTATGCCACGGCAACATCTGCCGTTCGCCTATGGCGGAGTTTATTTTTAAAGATATCTCAAAGGAATATGGAAAAAAACTTTATATAAATTCAAAAGCGGTATCATGCGAAGAATTGGGAAACTCTATGTATCCTCTTGCGCAAAAGAAGTTAAAAGAAAAAAATATTCCTTTTGATAATCATATTGCAAGTCAGATTACATTAGCAGATTATAATGAATACGATTATATCATTGTAATGGACGAGCGCAATATTTCTCGGCTTATGCGCATTATCGGAAGTGATGCAGAAAAAAAGGTATATAAACTTCTTGATTTCACTTCTCGTGGCGGTGATATAGAAGATCCTTGGTATTCGGGAAATTTTGAAAAAGTTTTTTGTGATATTTTTGAAGGATGTCAAGGATTATTGCAACATCTGATAAAAAAAGGCGAGATATAATGTACTATGTTTATGTTTTAAGATGTATTGATAATTCTTTATATACGGGTATAACTACAGATTTTGTTCGTCGATTCGATGAACATAAAAACAAAACGCCCAAAGGTGCAAAGTACACACGTTCACGAGAAGTTGTAGAAATGGTGGGACTGTGGCAAACTGATTGCAAGGTTGATGCATCAAAACTGGAATTTCATTTTAAAAGACTTCCCAAAATAAAGAAGGAAGAACTTTTATGTGAACCTGAAAAAATCATCTCTTTCTTAGGAGAGAAAATTGAAACGAATAAATTTATATGGATAAAGGATAGCGTTTAGTTATCCTTTATTTTTTTTGTATAGAATTAGTTTTGTTTACATAATATAAAAAAAATTAAAAAAGAGGAATAGTATGAAAATCGGTAGACAAACTTTTAAATTTGAAAATGTATATCTAAAAGATGGTGCTGCGGTTGTCGGCAAAAAAGAAGGGGAAGGTCCTTTAAAAGAATATTTTGATCTCATTATCAATGATGATAAATGCGGTAAAGACAGTTTTGAAAAAGCTGAACGTAATATGTTTAAAGAAGCACTTGAAATTGCAAAATTGAAAGCAGGACTTAATAATGACAATGTTGATATGATCTTTGGCGGTGATTTGCTTAATCAAATAATATCAGCAACGTTTGCTTCAAGAGATATGCAAATACCTTTTTTTGGTTTGTATGGTGCATGTTCAACAATCTGCGAATCAATTTTACTTGCATCATGCATGATAGACGGTGAATTTGCCCATAACGCGCTTTGCTGTGCAAGTTCTCATTTTTCAAGCGTAGAGCGTCAATATAGATTTCCCCTAGAATATGGAAGTCAACCAACGCCAACGTCGCAGTGGACTGTTACCGGTGCGGGTTGCAGTGTTATTTCTTCTGATAAATCACAAATAAGAATCTGCGCAGGCACCGTTGGTAAAATAATCGATCTCGGCATTAAGGATGCAAATAATATGGGTGCGGCAATGGCGCCTGCGGCAGCAGATACCATAACAACGTTTTTTAAAGAAACACAAACGGAACCAAAGGATTATGATTTGATTGTGACCGGTGATCTTGGCTTGTTTGGAAAAGAATTGATGGTTGATCTGATGAGTAAAAACGGCTTTGATATTTCTGATAAATATAATGATTGCGGTTGCATGATATTTTATCCGGGGCAAACAGCACCTATGGGGGCGAGCGGATGTGGCTGCGCTGCAACTGTTTTTAATAGTGTAATCAGAAAAGATATGTTAGAAGGAAAAATAAAAAATGTAATTCTTGCTGCAACAGGTGCGATGCTAAGCCCGACAAGTTCTTTTCAAGGCGAAAGCATACCGGGGATTTCTTATGCATTAAATTTCAGGAGGGTATGATGAATTATATTATTGCTTTTATTATTGGCGGAATAATATGTGTTGCTGGACAGATTCTTATTGATAAAACAAAACTTACTCCTGCCCGAATAATGGTTGGATATGTTGTTGCCGGAGTGATTCTTGGCGGATTCGGTATATATAATGTGCTTATTAATTTTGCGGGTGCAGGAGCAACAGTTCCTCTTTTGGGATTTGGAAATAATCTTGCAAATGGTGTAAGGGAAGCTGTTGATAAAAATGGTGTTATCGGAATATTTGCAGGTGCATTATCAACAACAGCAGGCGGAATTACCGCTGCAGTAATTTTTGGGTATCTTAATGCTATGATTTTTAAGCCAAAAACAAAATAAAAGTGAGTAACAAAAAGTTCACAAAAAAGTAGTAGACAAAATTTGGTGAAGGTAATATAATAAGCAAGCCTTCAAGGGAGAGGGCGCGAATTTAAGAGAGAAAAGAGACTGCGAAAAAAACTTTAAAAAAAGAAAAAAAGTGGTTGACAAAAATTCTTAAGTTTGGTATTATTAGTAGGCTGACTTTGGCAGGGCGCCGAAGGAAGTAAAGAAAGCTCCTTGAAAAGTACATAGTGATGAGAAGAACGAGAGGTCAAAACAAGACAGTATGATGTAATGTTTTGAACCACAAAGTTAATTCCAAAAAGGATAACGAAACAAGTAAGAAATTACGAGTCAAGATTAAACAAAAGAGTTTGATCCTGGCTCAGGACGAACGCTGGCGGCGTGCCTAACACATGCAAGTCGAGCGAAGCATCTTGGAAAGCTTGCTTTTTGAGATGACTTAGCGGCGGA
>JAZQII010000093.1:0-43641 GCA_045541035.1 Clostridia bacterium
CCCCTGCAAAAATTTTGCAGGGGTTTGTTTCCATCGTTGCGTTTCACTTGCAAAATGCGGTCATTTACGTCTGTGTAAACTCCCTTTTTTGCAAGTTCAGCGCCTTGGCTTGCAAGGGTTTCTCGAACTCTGACAGTCTGCTGACTTTGCCAGCAGACTAAGCGGCTACAACGTAGCCGCTATTTTTATTATACCTATTAAAAATAAATGCAGGGGATAAATTATGTAGAAAAACCATTTGTTAAAGGCGTTTTTCTTTCCGCCCTTGCCGTTATAAAGATATATAAGGGGAATAAATAAAAGTACTCCTGACATCATTATCGGCGTTGCGATATGTTTTCCCACAGATGTTATAATGATATACAAAGAAACTATTAAATAGGGGAGAATCTGCAAATGCAAGTTTCCTCTGAAAACGTAAAATCCTAAAATCCAAATTGGCGCATAAGCACCCCAATCACCAAAAGATGCAAGGTATATAAAAATCAGCGCGGAAAGTATTTTAAGAAATATGTTTTTAAAATATTCAATTGTCCATAGCATAGTAAAGCAACATAAAAGAGTATAGATCATACTCAAATCAAGGTTTAAAATGCTATGTCCATGAGCAAAATCAAAGGCAACCTGAGATATAATGGCAAAGATAAGAAGTCTTAAAAAATACTTCTTTTTTGATGTTGTGTGAGTAAACCCTTCAACAAGAAAATAGCACATTATGGGCGCCGTAAGTCTGCCGATAAATCTAAATGCAATATAGATAGGCGTTCCCCAAGCTGAAGAGAGAAAGTAGTGGGCAAAGTGATCTATAAGCATTGCAAAAACGGCTATGTATTTTAAATGATTTCTGTTTAAAAATTTCATTTGCGCTTTTCCTTAAAAAAGTCAGAAAGAATTTTTGCGCATTTTTCTTCACTTACACCGCCTAAAATCTCAGCTCGGTGATTAAATCGTTCGTCGTTGCAAAGATGGTATAGAGTTGTGCAACAGCCCGCTTTCTGGTCATATGCACCGAAAACAACGCGGTCAATACGTGAATTTACAATAACGCCTGAACACATGGGGCAAGGCTCAAGGGTAACGTAGAGCGTACACCCTGAAAGACGCCATGAATTAAGTTTTTTTGAAGCCTTTTTCATGGCAATAAGTTCAGCGTGAGCAGTGGGATCGTTGGTACTTTCCCGTAAATTGTAACCCCGTGAAATAATTTCACCGTCTTTAACGACTACCGCGCCAACGGGAACTTCGCCTTTTTTATAAGCAACTTCTGCCTGCTTTAAGGCACGCTCCATAAAATAATAATCGTCTTTATACATTACTTATGATAAGGCTCCTTGTTAATTATTTTGTAGCCTCTGTATATCTGTTCAAGAAGAATGACTCTTGCCATAGAATGGGTAAAAGTCATTTTTGAAAGGGAAAGCACGTAGTTTGCCCTTTTTAATGCGTTTTCGTGAAAGCCTAACGAACCGCCTAAAGCAAAAACGAGATTCTTGTTTGTTTGCCAATTTTCAATATTTTGGGCAAGTTCTTCACTTGAAAGGGCTTTGCCCGTACCGTCAAGAACCACAAGAAAATCGTCATCATTAAGTTTTTTATTTATTTTCTCCCACTCTGCAAGTTGAACTGTCTGCTTTTGCAAAGGCGAAAGTTTTTCAGGTGCCTGCTCATCGTTAACTTCAATAATTTCAAGTTTTGCATAGCGGGACATTCTTTTTTTGAATTCGCCTTCTATTTCGGCGTACATTTTTTGTATTTTTCCAACAGCAATAATTTTTACGTTCATAATTATCCTATCGTTTCTGTTAAAATGTCAGAATACCATAACATAAGCATAGAAATAATGTTTATTCCCACGAAAGCCAACCAGCCAACTATGTGTAAACCTTTTTCCCAACCTTCCTGCTTGGGCAGAAGATGAGTAGATTCCATTTCACTCACAAAGGGCTGACTGTATTTTTTTGTATTTTTCTTTCGTGTATAGAAAATCAGAATTATAAATGCAGGAACTCCGATGAAAACAAAGAGAGCAATGGAAATAATAAGATATATGTCCAAGTAGTTTGAAGCGAAGTTCTCATATAATTTATAAACGGGCGGATATGAAAGAATAACCGACGTTGCATTAAGAGTAAAGTGCATAAGCGTTCCTGCAAGAAGTGAATCGGTAACCATAACGACTGTGCCTAAAATAAGCCCCAAAATAAAAGCGTAGAGGATCTGCTGAAGATTACCGTGCATAATTGCAAATGCAACGGAAGATATAATAACCGCAAGAACGGGTGAATATCTTTCAAATGAGCGCATAACAAATCCGCGGAAGAATATTTCCTCGCAAATGGCAGGAAGACCTGCAATAATAACGAGTTCAAACAAAAGTTGCGAAACGTTTGTGGCGTCTGCCATTGCGCTTATATCGGAAGGCTCACCCATAAAGGAAATAAGAAACTCTAAAAAAGAAGCGTTTACAAGTTGAACCGCAAAAAATGCACCGAGACTTACAAGTATCAAAAGAATTATCTGAACAGCGTCAATATTCTTTTTCAGCCTCAACGTTGAGCGCATATCTTTTTTCGTTACAAGTAAAAAGAATAACGGTATGATAAGTACGGCAAAAAACTGTGAAAGAATACCGTTAAACATATATTCGCCAAAGGATGTTCTGAAAAGCGATGATAGATTACCGCCTGCAACCATGGTGAATACTATTAAAGGCACAATTACAACAAACTGCATAACAGCACAACCGACCATCGCCTGCCATGGTGACGGGAAACGCTTGTGGTTGTAATATGCTTTAAAACTTTCTTCGGAAAAATTTCCCATTATTTATTCTCCCTTAAAAAATCTTGTCAAGAGATCAAATCCGGGATCCTGAACGATACCGGTTTTTTCGGCAGTTTTTTCGCAAAGATTAGAAACACCTGAGTCTTTTTCGTTGGTGCTGTAATACATAGCATAAGGAACGGGCGCTGAAGAATGTGTTCCCGTGGGGATAGGTGTGGGGTGGTCAGGCATGATGAGAACGGCATAATCCTCTTTTCTGGCCTGAAGACCTTTTACAACAAAATTAAGAACGGTATCAAGCATTTCGATAGCCTTTATCTTTCTGTCGATTTCACCTCTGTGTCCGCACTCGTCAGGTGCTTCAAAGTGGAGATAACAGAAATCGTGGCCCTCATCGTAGGCAGTAAGAGCGGCTTTTGCTTTACCCATGAAATTTGTTTCAAGAGTGCCCGTTGCACCTGGAACGTCATAAGTATCCATATCTGCAAGGCGTGCTATACCGCGCACAAGATCAACTGCCGTAACGGCGGCGCCTGATTTTTCATATTTTTCTTTGAAGGGAGAAAGACCGGGCTTGCTTCCCACACCCCAGAACCAGCAAGTTGAAGCCATGCGCTTACCGTTTGCCTTGCGCTTAAGGTTTACAGGGTGATTTGAAAGAATCTTATTACTCTTTTCCATAAGATCAAGAAGAATATCTGCACCGCTTCCCTGAGGAAGATATTCTTTTACGGGTTTACCGGTAATATCATGGGGCGGAGTCAGTTTAACGTCTTTATTACCATTATGAATGATTAAAATATGTCTGTATGATATACCTGCATAAAACTCGATTGTTTCGTTACCGAGTTCTTCGTTAAGTGTTTCAATAAGCTGTTCGGCTTCTTCGGTTGAAATCTCATCACTTGAATAGTCGATCATTGTTTTATCGCTGTAATTTTCTTCATCGGAAACACAAGCAAGATTACACCTTAATGCAATATCGGTATCGTTCATTTTGATACCCATTGCTGCCGCTTCAAGAGGTGCGCGGCCCGTAAGATAGATTCTCGGGTCGTAACCCATTGCCGCAAGGTTTCCAACGTCGCTTCCGCCTTTACAGCCTTCAGGTGTAATATTTACCATGCCAACTTCGCCCTTTGATGCCATGTAGTCGATTAAAGGCTTTTTTGCGCATTCCATGGGAGTTTTGCCCTGAAGTTGGTCAATGGGAAGATCTGCCATTCCGTCACCTAATAAAACAAGATATTTCATAATAGTATTCTCCTAAAAATATAATTTAATATATTATAGCACAACAACTAACATTTTGCACCATATTTTTAGATTGACAATCATAAAAAATTAAATTATACTAAATCAGTCAAAAAAATACGAGGTGATTAAAATGAAACTGATGTTTGCATCGGATATACACGGTTCAGCATACTATTGTAAAAAGACTCTTGAGACCTTTAAAAACGAGCAGGCTGATAAACTTATACTTTTAGGTGATCTTTTATATCATGGCCCAAGAAATCCTCTTCCCAGAGAATACGATCCCAAAGCAGTTTACGAAATGCTTAACGAAAATAAGGATAAGATTCTCGCAGTTCGCGGAAACTGCGATTCGGAAGTGGATCAGATGGTTTTAGAATTTCCCATGATGCAGGATAGTATGGTGTTGTTTTTAGATAAACGTCAGGTATTCGTAACTCACGGTCATTTGTTTTCTTTAGAAAACCCGCCGCTTTTAAATAAGGGAGACGTTTTAATAAACGGTCATTTCCATATAGGGGAAATGAAAGAAACGGAAGATATTATTTATCTTAATCCCGGCTCTGTATCACTCCCCAAAAATGATTTCCGCGGATATATAATATATCATGACGGCACGTTTACCTTAAAAACATTTGAAAACGAAGTAAAAGCCATAATAAAAATTGCTGAATAAAGAATAAACCCCTATGCCATAATTGGCGTAGGGGTGATTTTTTTTGAAATATTTATTTATTCTTATAATTCTTGCAATGCTGGCTTTTTGCATTTTTACATTTCCAATCTTCGGCATTGAAGCAGATAAGGTATATCTCGTTTGCGATAATTCCGAAATTGCCGATTATCATCTTGAAAACAGTATAAAATGGCAAACAAAAGATTATTTTGTTTATAAACTTGATAAAAAGGATTATTATAAAGCGCGGTTTATCCCTCAAGGAAAAATAATTAAGGAATATATTTTTGAAGAAAGTAATAATTTTAAACGTAACCCGATTTTAAAATGTGTTTCTTCAGGCGGACAAAGTGTTATAGGAATTCCTTACGTTATTGATTAAAGGTGGATTAAAATGGGCGAAAGAATAAAAATATGTTTTGCTTTTTTATTGGCTGTAATTATGCTTTTATCAGGGTTTATGTTTTTTAATAAAAAAGATATCGTTATTGAGGATATCTCTGCATCGCCAACAATTACAATAGAAAGCGAACAGAAACAAAACACTATAACCGTCAATCATAAAGGCGAAATGGTTTCAATGGATATGGAAGAATATCTTATTTCAGTTGTTGCAGGAGAAGTATATCCCACTTATAATTCGGAAGCCTTAAAGGCGCAGGCGGTGGCGGCACGAACGTATCTTGTTTATAAAATGAACGGCGGCGGATGCTCAAACGGCGGAGATATCTGCACCGAAAGCACCCATTGTCAAGCCTATAAATCAGAAGAAACTATGCGCTCTCAATGGGGCGAAAAATATCAGGAATATTATGATAACATAAAAAATGCCGTCTATGATACGTTAGGGGAAGTTATCAAGTATGAAGGTAAGCCGATTTGCGCATTATACCATTCTTCAAGTGTAGGACAAACGGAAGACTGTGTTGCCGTTTTCGGCGGAACGTATCCATATCTGAAAAGCGTTCCAACGTCAATTTCCGAAAATAACAGCGAATATCAGAAAGAAACGACCTTCACAAAGAAAGAGTTTTTAGAAAAAATAAATAAGTCGTTTTCACTTGACCTTGAAAAAATTGATATAAAAATAATATCGCACACGTCTTCAGGAAGAGTTTCCACGCTAAAACTTGGCGATAAAAGCGTAAAAGCAACGGCATTAAGAAAAGCACTTGGATTGCGCTCAACAGATTTTACCTTTGAAAATAACGGCGATAGTATAACTTTTATTATGAAAGGCTACGGGCACGGGGTAGGATTATCACAAGTCGGTGCCCAGGAAATGGCGGAAAACGGCAAAACCTATAAGGAAATTCTTACCCATTATTATACGGGCACTAATATTGAAAAATACAAGTAAAGACCTGCTTATTAGCAGGTCTTTATTTTTACTCTTCAGCCTTTGTAAAAAGTGCGATTTTTGACATTTTTAACGGTTCTGCAATATTAACATCAGAGTTCAGGAAGAAACGCACGTAGCGGTAATCACCTGACGTTTTATCGTAATATGAATTATATTTGCCGCCAACAGCAATTTGCATAGGTGGCCTTTCGCAAAGCAAATCAAAGTTTTCGCCGTCATTTGAACCCATAATATGGAATTGAATATAACGCTGTGTATCAGGGCAATCGATGCGGAAGTAATCAAAATGCTTTGCTTCGCCTAAATCAACGGTGATGGTCTGGCTTGTTTTAGGTGCAAGACCTTGCCAATAGGTTTCGGGATTGCCATCGATAAGATTTGAGGCAGGGAAGCTTGTGTCCTCTGAGCTTGCCTTTATGCTTGCTATAGCCAACTCATCGCCTAATTTTGCTTCACTTGCGGCAATGGGTCGGTGTATATTGGGGTATTTATAGCTTTCATAAGGTCCAAAATCAATATCCTTTAAGTTTAAAAGGAGTATCCAATCTCGGTTTGCCGGAAAATCAGGAACATTATAGGTGCCTTCAGCAGAAGCAGTAATATCATCTCTGTCAATAAATTTACCTACAATGGGGTCAAAAAATCTTGCTTTATATGTGGCGTTAGGTCTTAAATCTGTCATAATACCTGTTTCTTTAAGGTTTGAGAAGAAATAGTAAACTATAACCTCGTCATTTTTATGAGAAATTGCAACATGGCGTCTGTCCTCGAAATTACCGAACTTATAGTCATAAACAGGCTCAAGATCATACCATTTAACGTATTCATAGAATTTTTTCATATAACCAACTTGTTCGGAACCGGGCTTATCCAACCCAACGTACCAAGGCTCAGGTGAATAATTTGCAAGTACAGGATTCTCATTACTCCAGCTTGCAACCCAAATGCCGGTTACACCGTAGGTAAAGCCGCCACTGCCAAGCTGAACAGCCTGCCATGCGCCCATTCTCGGGGCATCGTGCCCGCAGAAGCCGCTGCAGTAGATGTCCTCATATTGATTTTCTGTTTCAATGAACATTTTATCATCATTGTAATAACCTTTATAGAAAGCACGTGGTCTTAAACGCTCATAACCGCCGTGACCGCCCTGAACCGTCCACCACTGATGCCAAGGCTCTTTATCTAATTCCTGACTTCTTGGTGATTCAAATTCGTGAACATGCATATGGGCACCGTTGGGGCGTTTGAAACCGTCGTATTCCGAAACTGTTGCGCCAACCTGCTTCCAGCAGTCAAAGGCGTTTTCATTGTAATTGGTTATTTCCTGGGCAGTTATCCAAATAAGGGGATAGCAGGCATATCTTGCAACACAGTATTTTGCAAAAGCCTTCATTGCAGTAACGTTCTGCTTATATCCCTTTACTGTTGAACAGTGGGTACCAAAGCCTAAAGCAACAGTAATACCGTTATCGGCAAGATATTCCATCATAATATCCATCGTCTCGTTAAAGGCGGAGGGGTTGATCTTCGTATAAGTTGAATCTACCCACCAACCGTCCATTCCGTAAACGTTTTTGCTTGAACGCTGGCTTGAAAAATAGGTCTGATAAACGTTAAAGCCTTTTTTGATTCTGTCATCAGCAATATGCTTGAACTGATTTCCGCAATTACAACCGGGATAGTTGCATTCGTGCAAATGCTCGTAATCAGGCATCATCCAATGAGTATCAGCAAGGTAGAAGAAAGGAGTGCCGTCAGCATGAACCATATGCTTTTTGCCGGGCGCAAGCTTAACGTAACCGTGCTTTTCAAGTTCGTTTTTAGGATTCAGGCAAGGTTCAACTTCGATAATACCCTCATCGCAAAGTTCATCATCATCGCAAGAGATCTTATAAGTCCAATTTCCTGCTTTTTCACTTGAAAAACGAACCTTCCATTGGTTTTCTCCGTTCCAGAAACCGGGAATTTTAATTTCTGTTCCGTCATCGTGCACGAAAACTGCAGAAATATCCACGTCCATAAACGGATTTTCATAAGCCTTTTCACTGTGAAGAACTATTTCACAACGCTTATAAACTTGAGTCTTTATGTTCATAATTTCCTCCTGTTTAAGCACGAAAGTGCATTATCTTGTAAAATTATACCATAGTCCAAACCCAAATTCAATACTTAAATGTTAAAAAAATATGGAGTAAATATTAAAAGCGTAGTAAGTTTTTTGACTTAAACTGCATTTTTCTTTATAACTATTCTGTCACTATCTTCAAAAACGGTGTCCTTGTGTCCGCCTGCTTTCATTAAATCAAGGATCTTTTTGTTTCGTTTATAAAAATCCACTTCTCGTTGATAAAGTCTACGGAGCGTAGGTTGACTTGTATATAGAAAAAGTTTAAAATTTTATTAATAAAATATCAGGAGGAAAATAAGAATGAAGAAATTTTGGATAGCAGTTATTTCAATAATTGTTGTTATCGCCATTTCTGTCGGTTCGACGATAATTGTTAACGAACTTGAAAAAGAAGCGGCGAATGTTATTGAAAACGGACTTTCCGCATATGAACTTGCAGTTCAGTACGGATATGAGGGCACTGTTCAACAATGGCTTGAAAGCCTTAACGGAAAATCAGCCTATGAAATTGCAAAAGAGAACGGATATAGCGGAACGGAAGAACAATGGCTTGCTTCTTTAAAAGCAACGGCAGGCAAGAACGGTATAGGTATTAAAACTGCCGCTTTTTCAGATAAGGGAGAATTGGTCATTACCCTTACCGATGACACCAAATTAAATCTCGGTGTTGCCAATGGACTTAAAGGGCTTGACGGCAAAGATGGCAAAGACGGCAAAGACGGCAAAGACGGTGTAGGCGTTACGTCAGCAAACATAAATGCAGACGGACAGCTTATTTTGTCTTTTTCTGATGGAAAGACTGTAAACCTTGATAAAGTTGTCGGAATGAACGGCAATGACGGAATCGGTATTTCATCATCGGTAATCAATGAAAACGGTGAACTTATAATCACTTATACAAACGGTCAAAAGGCAAACCTTGGAAATGTTGTTGGTGAAAAGGGCGAACAAGGTCTCCAAGGTGAACAAGGTATCCAAGGCGAAAAAGGCGACCAAGGCGAGCAAGGACCCCAAGGCGAGCAAGGACCCCAAGGCGAAAAAGGTGACCAAGGTGAGCAAGGACCTCAAGGCGAAAAAGGCGACCAAGGCGAACAAGGTCCGCAGGGCGAACAAGGACCCCAAGGAGAGCAAGGACCCCAAGGTGAACAAGGACCCCAAGGCGAGCAAGGACCCCAAGGTGAGCAAGGACCCCAAGGTGAACAAGGACCCCAAGGTGAACAAGGACCCCAAGGCGAGCAAGGACCCCAAGGTGAACAAGGCCCTCAAGGAGAACAAGGTCCTCAAGGAGAACAAGGCCCTCAGGGAGAACAAGGTATCCAAGGTGAGCAAGGACCGCAGGGCGAAAAAGGCGACCAAGGAGAACAAGGCCCTCAAGGTGAGCAAGGACCTCAGGGAGAGCAAGGACCTCAGGGAGAGCAAGGCCCTCAAGGTGAACAAGGCCCTCAAGGCGAACAAGGACCTCAGGGAGAGCAAGGACCCCAAGGTGAACAAGGACCCCAAGGCGAGCAAGGCCCCCAAGGCGAGCAAGGACCTCAGGGAGAGCAAGGTCCTCAAGGCGAACAAGGCCCTCAAGGTGAACAAGGACCTCAAGGAGAACAAGGTCCTCAAGGCGTTCAAGGTCCCCAGGGCGAAAAAGGCGATAAAGGAACTGATGGCAAGGATGGCGTCAGCGTAATAAAGAGTGAGATAAATAATAGGGGTGAACTTGTTATTACCCTTTCAGATAACACAGTATCCAATCTTGGCGTTGTTGTTGGTGCCAAGGGTGAAAAAGGCGACCAAGGCGAAAAAGGCGACCAAGGTGAACAAGGACCTCAAGGTGAGCAAGGACCTCAAGGCGAGCAAGGACCCCAAGGTGAACAAGGACCCCAAGGTGAACAAGGACCCCAAGGTGAACAAGGAATTCAAGGTGAGCAAGGTATTCAAGGCGAGCAAGGACCGCAGGGTGTTGGAATTCAGAATATTGTTATAAACAACGGTAAAATGACAATTACCCTTACCAATGGCGCGACCTTTGATTTTGATAATCTTAAAGGCGAAAAAGGCGATACGGGACTTTCAGCCTATCAGATCGCTGTTATGACGGGTAAAACCACCGCAGCAACTGAAAGTGAGTGGATCGAGTCGCTTAAAGGTGAAAAAGGTGACCAGGGAGAACAAGGACCCCAGGGTGAGCAAGGACCTCAAGGCGAGCAAGGTATCCAGGGCGAACAAGGACCTCAAGGCGAACAAGGACCTCAAGGCGAAAAAGGCGACCAAGGCGAAAAAGGCGACCAAGGTGAACAAGGACCTCAAGGCGAACAAGGACCTCAAGGTGAACAAGGACCTCAAGGCGAGCAAGGACCTCAGGGCGAGCAAGGACCCCAAGGTGAACAAGGTCCGCAGGGCGAAAAAGGCGACCAAGGCGAACAAGGACCTCAAGGTGAACAAGGACCTCAAGGAGAACAAGGACCTCAAGGTGAACAAGGACCTCAAGGCGAAAAAGGCGACCAAGGCGAACAAGGACCCCAAGGCGAACAAGGACCTCAAGGAGAACAAGGACCTCAAGGCGAACAAGGACCCCAGGGTGAAAAAGGCGACCAGGGTGAAAAAGGCGACCAGGGTGAAAAGGGTGATCAGGGCGAACAAGGCATTCAGGGTGAAGACGGAAAATCAGCCTATGAAATTGCAAAAGAAAACGGAAGCACTGCAACAACAGAGGCAGAATGGCTTGAATCGCTTAAAGGTGAAAAAGGCGAACAAGGTCTTTCGGCATATGAAGTTGCCAAAAATGCAGGTCTTGTTGGCTCAATGACAGAAACAGAATGGATCGAATCCCTTAAAGGCGAACAAGGTATTCAAGGTATTCAAGGCGTTCAGGGTGAAAACGGTAAATCTGCATATGAGATAGCAAAAGAAAAAGGCTTCACAAATGCTTCAACTGAAGAAGAATGGCTTGAATCACTTAAAGGTGAAGACGGCACAAGTGTTGAAAGCGTCTTAATAAACAACGAAAACAAACTTGTTGTAACTTTCTCAAATGGCAGCGAATTTATCCTTGGTAATGTAAAAGGTGAAAAAGGCGATCAGGGCGTAAGTATTACCAATGCAGAATTAACTGCGGATAATATGCTTAAACTTACATTCTCAAATAATATCACAAAGGAATTAGGCCCCATTGTTGGACCCCAAGGTATTCAAGGTGAGCAAGGTATTCAAGGCCCTCAAGGCCCTCAAGGTGAACAAGGTCCCCAAGGCGAGCAAGGTCCTCAAGGTAATGCAGGCGTTGGTATAAAAGAAGTTACTGTTGATGCTTCAGGCGACCTTTACGTAACTTATACCGATTCAGACGTTGCATATCTTATTGCAAATATCCGTGGCCCTCAAGGCGAAAAAGGCGAACAGGGTGACCAAGGTGAAAAAGGTGAGCAAGGCATCCAAGGTATTCAGGGTATTCAAGGTGAAAAAGGTGACAAGGGTGATAAAGGCGACAAAGGCGACAAGGGCGATAAAGGCGAAACAGGTCGTGGAATTGCAGATGTTTCAATGTCAGAAGGCAAGATTACTATAACATATACAGACGGCACAAGCAAAATACTTGAAGAAACCTTTGGCAACCCTGATGATTATCAGGACTTTATATACATATTATTAGATGATGGTACCTATGGTGTAAAAGCAGGAGGCAAAGCAAAAAATCTTGCCGTAATTGAAATTCCTTCTACTTATAATGGTGTGGCAGTAACGCAAATTATGGCAAACGGTTTTGAACAAAATAATACGTTACAAACTTTAATAATTCCTGATAGCATAACGGTTATTGGTGCAAATGCTTTCTATGAATGTAAAGGATTAACGGAAGTGACCTTATCAGAAAATTTATTAAAAATAGGGGCATATTCGTTCTATGGTTGCACATCTTTAACAGAAATTGCAATACCTGCAAGTGTTAACTTTATTGGAAAGTATTCATTCTATAATACTTCACTATCAGCTGCAACGGTAGCGTCCAGTTTAAATACTTGGAAAGTTGTTGATTATAAAAGTTTTAAACCAACACCTAGTTCGAACAGTTATTATTTTTGGGATCCTTGGGAAGGAAAATTTTCAGGGAGTTTTGAAAATGGGGATATCGATTATCGGTATTCATTGCAATCGACTTGGAGCCAACTTTTTAGAGAAAATGCAAAGATATTAGTGCAGAATAGAGCAGGAAGCCTTTGGCAGAATGGTACAACATTTAATATTGCTATATACTCAAGCGATTTAATAAGGGAATGAACAACTATTTATAAATTAAAACAGTGGTATGAAATTTCACACCACTGTTTTTTTGTTTATAACTATTCTGTCACTATCTTCAAAAACTGTGTCCTTGTGTCCGCCTGCTTTCATTAAATCAAGGATCTTTTCTATTTCGTTTATAAAGATACGTTTATCAGATAAAACAGAAAGACGAACCTTGTCCTTGGCGGCGGCAGGGATATTTTTTTCAAGCTCCACCATTCTTAAAAAGTATCGGTTATCGCCAAAAGCAGGGTTTACGTATTTTGCGGTAAAATCGTTTACTTCTTTTTTTGCTTCAGGGGAAAGGGAATGGTAGTTACTTAAAAACCGCATATCATCATTACTTAAACAAAAAAGTGAGCGCAGATCGATTCCTTGCAAAACGCTTAAAGATTTCAACGCCTCAATATGGCTGGTTCTGTGCAGATTTTCAACGTGTTGAAGATACTTTTCTTCATCTTCCCTAACTGAAAGCAAAACGGTATGTATATACTTCTGATTCAGTTCCGAGCACGCTTTTATTCTTCGTCTGCCGAAAACAAGTTTATAGCCGTTTTCGCCGTTTCTCACAACGCCGACAGGTTGCAGAAGACCGTAAGTTTTTATGCTTTCTTTTAAAAGTGTAACGTCATCGGAAATGAAATCGTATTTAATTGCGCTTATGGGCAGTTTGATGTAAACGATACCTGCTCTCATAAAAATCACCTCGGAAAAATATTAACAAAAAAACGGTCTTCCGTAAAGGAAAACCGTAGTATAAAATCCACTAAAAATTTTAAAAAATCAAAGTGATTTGGGAAGATTTTATTTGATTTTGTTTTATAAAATATAAAAATCAGTTAATTTGAAGTGCGATTTTTAACGTAGTCTCGTCAGTTTGCTCGTCAAGAACGGTAAATGCCGAAGCGCGAAGCATTCTGTTCATTACAGAAAGACCTGCGCCTTCTTTTGAAACCGACGTAATAAACACAGTATCGTAATTTTCGTCATCTGCTTTTCTTAATAATTTGAAGAGATTTTTTGCCGCAACACGCGTATCGTTTTTTGAATATAACGCCCATTTATTGCGGTTACCAAAAAATTCAAGTTCTTCTTCTCTCCATAAAATAATGGGAGTTTTATTATTGCTTTTTGCAAAGTCATAAAATCTGCAAGCCGTATTTTTATCTGCATCGACGATTACAACACGCGCTTTAGGCGAATAGTGTTTATATTTCATTCCTGGACTTGCCGCTTTATCAACTTTGTTATTTTCTAAAACAGACGGGTGAATATCAACTTCGCCAAGGCATTCTTTAAGCATTTCATACGTAACGATACCTGGGCGCAGAAGCATAGGCTTTTCACCGCAAAGGGAAATTACTGTTGATTCAACACCGCAGGAGCATTCACCGCCGTCAAGGATCAAGGGGATTCTTGTATCAAGATCGTCAAACACGTGCTTTGCTCTTGTGGGGGAAGGCTTGCCCGATGAGTTTGCACTTGGTGCAGGGATAGGGCAACCGCATGCTTTTATAAATCTTCTTGCGCCCTCGTGTTCAGGTATGCGGATACCAACCGTATCAATGCCACCGGTAACACATAAAGGAATTTCAGGGCGTTTAGGAAGCACGATAGTTATGGGACCCGGCATGAATTTATCTATGAGCACTTGTGCATAAGTAGGAATTTCGCGGGCAACAGTAAGGATTTCTTCCTTTGAAGAAAGATGAACGATCAAAGGATTATCCATAGGTCTGTTTTTTGCTTCAAATATCTTTTTTACGGCTTCTTCATTAAAAACGTCAGCCCCTAACCCGTAAACGGTTTCGGTGGGAAAAGCAACAACTTCTCCTTTTCTTATAAGTTCGCCTGCCAATTTTAATGAATCGTCGTCTATTGGTAAAACTTGTGTTTTCATAATAATTTTATAAGTCCTTCAGAATCCTGAATTTCATTAAGCATACTGATATTATAGTCCTCAATGTGCATTCCCGCATCTTCACGAACGAAAATGTTTTTATCAAAATGATCTTTGATTTCGTTTGTGTGACGTTTTAAAGCAGTAAGGATATGGGGATTAAGGCGCAAAATAACGTTAGGTGCAATATTGTTATCGCAGTTTCTTTTAAGTTCGTTTAAAAGATTGTTAAGTATTGCAGTTTTATTTAAAATTCTGCCGTCGCCTTCGCAATAGGGGCAAACCACCTGCATTGATGCAGAAAGACTTAACCTTGTCTTCTTTCTTGTTAATTGGCAAAGCCCCAAGGGAACAAAACCTAAAATGTTGGTTTTTATCTTATCACCAAGAGATGCTTCTTCAAGTGCATCAAGAACTTTTTGGCGGTCTTCATCGTTTTCCATATCAATAAAGTCAATTACGATTATTCCGCCGATAGCGCGCAAACGAAGTTGATTTGCAATTTCCTTTGCCGCCATAATGTTGGTGTTCAGAATAGTTTTCTGTAAATCGTGATCACCTGTGAATTTTCCCGTATTAACGTCAATAACCGTCAAAGCTTCCGTATAATCAATTACGAGATATGCACCGTTATCAAGCCATACGTGCCTGCCAAGAAGTTTTCTGATTTTTGTTTCAATGCCTTTTAAAGCGAACAGATCACCGTCTTTAAAGAACATTCTGTCCAAAAATCTCGGCGACATGACTGAAGCAATCTTTTTTGCTTCTTCAAAAAGATTTTTATCGTTTATTGTAAATTTTTGCACAGAATCATCGCAGTAATCACGGATAACAGTCAATAAAAGACTGTCTTCACTGTGGAGAAGGGCAGGGGCATTTTTTGTTTTTGCTTCTTTCAAGATCTTTGCCCATTGATCGAAAAGGAAAGACATTTCGTTTTTTAAAGTGGCTTCGCTTAAATTGCGGGCATCGGTGCGCACGATATATCCGTGCTCATCATCTTTAAGTTCCGAAATAATATCCTTTAAACGCTTTTTCTCGTCTTCATCTTCGATTTTCTTTGAAATGCCGATATAGTTATAAAAAGGCATAAGCACAAGGGAATGGCCCGGCAAGGTAATTGAAGTGGTTACCCGTGCGCCTTTAACACCTTGGGCTTCTTTAGTTATCTGAACGATAACTTCCTGACCTTTTTTCAATAATTTACGTATATCTGTTTCTTTTGTGTCAGATACGATATCATCAAGAAACAAGAAAGCATTTTTGTCAAGCCCGATATCAATAAAAGCCGACTGCATTCCTGGCACAATATTATCAACTATTCCTTTATAAATATTGCCCACAGTACCCGATTGAGATGCAGAATGTTCAACAAAAACGTCTTTCAGTTCGTTATCCTGAAGAACGACTGCACTTTTTTGTAGAATTCCCGCATTTATTAGAATTTCCTTCATGGTGTTGCTCCCATAGGTTCTTCAATATTGTTATTATTTAAAATAAAAATCGTGTTACGGCAGGCATTTTCGATTTTAATGCCTTCCTTTTCAAGAATTTCCTGAAGTTTATCGGCACGTAAATTTTCCGAGTTACTGCATGAAAGAGTTGCCTTAATATTTCCGTCAACCTGCGAAAGTCTGTGAATCATTGGGCGAACGTTTACCATTGCCATGCCTTTTTTTGTTTTCTTTTCTATTTCAATGGTATCTTTTGCTAAAATGGCGGAGAGAACGGCAGAATAATCTCCCTTTATTTGCGGAGTAAGAGTATATTCAGCCAGAATTATTACGCTTCCGACGTTTGGATAATTATCTTCAGGCTCAATGGCATTAACCACTTTTACGCCCGTCGGCAGAACTTCGTTAAGTCTTTTCATGCATTCTAACGGATGAACGTACTTTTCCAATTGAAATTCAACGTATTCACATTCAGAGCAAACACCAACGGGTAATGCTGCGGCAAAACTTATCAGAAGATGGGGGTTAAAGCCTTGAGAATATGCACAAGGAAGTTTTGCTCTGCGCAGTGCACGCTGAAAAAGTCTTTGCATATCAAGATGGGAGATATATTTTACTTCATCATTTTTTTGAAAACGCATTAAAACACGCATCAGTTTTTAACCTCCCTTTTGCAAAGCGACATCATACCGCAACCGGTACAACCTTGGCGGCAATCTCTTGTAGTTTCTTCTTTCATTGCTTTTTCAAGTTCTTTTTTGTAATATGCTTTTGTAACGCCAACGTCAACGGTATCCCATGGAAGAACGTCGTCAACGTCATACTCTCTCTGTGCCATTTCTTCCATTGAAATATTGTTTTCCAAAAATGCTTCTTCCCATTTTGTAATATCAAAATGTTCGTTCCAAGCGTCCATTTTACAGCCTTTTTTCCATGCTGAATATAATACGGCACACATTTCTCTGCCGCCGCGGGCGCAAGCAACTTCAAGTTTTGAAGCAGTTGAATCGTGATATTTATATTCAACACCGCGCAAAGTGCGGATAAGATCGGAAAGATATTTCTGCTTTTCTTTTACGCTTTCTTCCGTATCCTGCTTGATCCATTGGAAAGGCGTAAAAGGTTTGGGAATAAATACGGATGTGCTTATCGTAATGCGCATATTTTTGGTATTGCCGTAAACGTCTTTATAAACGTCGGTACATTTTTTTGCAAGTTCGTAAATGCCCTTAATATCTTCCATGGTTTCAAAGGGAAGACCAATCATAAAATAAAGTTTTATAGCCTTGTAGCCTGCTTCGTATGCACCGCGGACAGTTCTTAAAAGATCTTCTTCCGTTACGTTTTTATTTATGATGTTGCGCATTCTTTGGGAACCTGCTTCAGGAGCAAAGGTAAGGGAACTTTTGCGCATTTGTGTGCTTACAAAATCAGGATTAAAGGAGTCAATTCGAAGTGAAGGCAAAGAAACGTCCATATGCTCTTTTTCAAATTCACATGAAAGTCTTTTTATAAGTTCCTCTAAATGCGAATAATCTCCGCTTGAAAGACTTGTTAAAGATATTTCGTCATAACCCGTATTATCTGCAGATAAACGTGCCATTTCAACTAATTTATCAACGCTTCTTTCGCGGATGGGACGGTATAAAAATCCTGCCTGACAGAAACGGCAGCCACGGGTGCAACCGCGGAATATTTCAAGCATAATACGGTCATGCACAACTTCAATTAAAGGCACAATAAGTTTTGTAGGCGCAAAGGTGTTTTCAAAATCTTCAACAACGCGCCTTTTAACGTGTTTCGGTGCATTTTCAAGGGGAGTTATTGTAAGTTTGCCATCGGAATCATATTTGTGCTCATAAAGAGAAGGAACGTACATTCCTTCATTCTGTGAAAGCATTTTTAAAAGTTCATGACGGCTCTTTCCTGATGCTTTCCAAGTTTTATAAATGTCAATAAGTTCGTTTAATTCTTCTTCACCGTCACCTAAAAGGAAACAGTCAACAAAATCGGCAAGCATTTCGGCGTGGTTTGCACAAGGACCGCCTGCAACGATTAAAGGCTCGTTTTCTTTTCTCTCACAACTTTTTATTGTAACACCCGCAAGATCAAGCATATTCAAAACGTTTGTATAACTTAATTCGTATTGAAGCGTAAAACCCCAAATATCCGCTTCTTTAACGGGCATCTTTGTTTCAAGCGCAAAAAGGGGAATATTATTTTCGCGCATAAGATTTTCCATATCAACCCATGGCGCGTAGGCACGTTGACAGAAAGTGTCTTCACGTGCATTTAGTAAATGATATATTATTTTTCCGCCTAAATGGGACATGCCCATTTCGTAAGTATCAGGATAGGAAAACACAAAATTAACTTCGGCGTTTTCCTTTAAGCACATATTTACTTCACCGCCTGTATATCGGGCAGGCTTATCAACTTTTATTAAAATATCGTTCAGCGTCATTAAAAGACCTCCGAGAATAGTTATATAATTATATATTATATTATGTTATCAACCTTTGTGTCAAGGTAAAAAGCCTTTAGTTTTTAAGTTCCGTTCTTGCAACGGTATAACAGAATACTTCTTTTGCACCTGCTTTTTTAAGCATTTTTGCGCATTGGCGTAACGTAGCGCCCGTTGTGCAAACATCGTCAATTAAAAGTACGGTCTCGCCTTTTAAACTTTTTGAAAAGGAATATTCGCTTTTTAATGCCTTTTCGCGTTCGTCTTTTTTCAGCCGTGTTGTTTCTGTTTCTTTAAGGCGGATAAGAATATCTTCGTAGGGAATATTTGTTCTGTTTGAAAGTTCTCTTCCCAAAAGTTCAGCCTGATTGTAACCGCGCCTTTTTAATCTCTTTGGTGCGGTGGGAACGGAAGTAATAAGATTGATTTTGTCAAGAATTTCCTTTGGAACAGTATCGAGAGCGATTTCAGCGAAAGTATAACGAAGATAACGCTTGTTCGATCTTTTTAAGCCTACTACCAAAGTGCTTAAAGGCATCTGATAAACGTAAGATGAATAAAGACGGGTAAAATCAGGTTTCTTTTTAAAACATACCGAACAAAGACCTTCCGTATCAATTCTATCCATACAGATTTCACATCTGTTGCCTTCAGGCTTTTTAAGCAGTTTGAAGCAATCTACGCATAAGCCGTATTTATAAACATTTTCGCTTTTACACAAGTGGCAGGTCGCATTAACGGGATAAAATATCTGCTCAATTGAATATGGAATATGCAAAAAATATCACACTTTCTTGAAAAATACTATTGAATTTATTTTAATTATATCATATAATAACGTAAGTGAAAATCAAAAGTTTTCGGAGGAAAAAACTTGAAACTTATACTTGCAACTAATAACGAACATAAAGTGCGCGAAATGCGCGAAATTCTTGGCGATCATTTTACTGAAATGATCACTTTAAAAGAAGCAAACATTGATCATGAAACTGTTGAAGACGGTTTAACGTTCAGAGAAAACGCTTTAAAAAAAGCAAGAGAAATTACTGAAATTACGGGACTTCCTGCCCTTGCTGACGATAGCGGTCTGTGTGTTATGGCTTTAGACGGTATGCCGGGAGTGTTTTCTGCGCGCTACGCTTCAACAGATGATAATAATGCCTCAGATCAGGCAAACAGAGATCTTTTATTAAAAAATATGGAAGGTATTACCGATCGCAGAGCGTACTTTGCCTGCGCCATCGCTTTAACCATGCCTGATGGGACAAGTTATGAAACAGAAGGTAAATTCTGGGGTGAGATAGGCTTTGAAGAAAAGGGCGAAAACGGATTCGGTTATGACAGCTTATTCTTTGTACCTGAATTCAACATGACTTCTGCAGAAATGTCCCCTGAACAGAAAAACAGTATGAGCCATAGGGGCGAGGCATTAAGGAAATTGGAAAAACTTTTATGAGAATATTTGTTTTAGGCGATTCTCATAACTCATTTAATTTTGCGCCCTTCCTTGAAATCGCGCAAAAAGCCGATATGGTAATTCATTTGGGTGACGGAACACGGGATCAGGAAGACCTTAAAAATGTGCTGACGTGTCCTTTTTATTGTGTAAAAGGCAACTGCGATATTTCAGGAAAACGTGAAGAGATAATTGACGTATCAAACCACAGAATTTTTGTAACCCACGGTGATATTTACGGTGTGAAATACTCTGATTCAGGTCTTTTATTAAAAGCGAAAGAAGTAGGTGCAGATATAGTTTTATACGGGCATACCCACGTTCCCGATATAACTTATAAAGAAAACATTTGGCTGATAAATCCCGGCTCACTTACAAGGCCAAGGTATGATAAAGTGCCAACCTATTGTATTTTAGAAATTTCAGGCGAAAAAATAAAGCCTTGTTTAATAAACTTTTAAGGAGTGAAATAAATGGAAAAATTCAGACTTTGTAACGCTTTAGGCGATCATATGGTGCTTCAGCGTGAAGCGGAAGTACGTCTTTGGGGTAAAGGTAAAAACGAAGGAGATATCGTTTATGCCGTTTTAGGTCCTTATGAAGGCTACGGTGTTGTTGACCAAAAACTTAATTGGGAACTTTACCTTCCCAAAATGCCTGCAAACACTTCTCCTCAAACACTTGTTCTTTCCGATGGCGAAGACAGAATCGTTTGTGAAGATATTTTAATTGGTGACGTTTGGATCATAAACGGTCAGTCCAATGCAGAGCAAACTCTTGATGCTGCAAATAACAATGGCAAGGGTATTTATAATGATGAGCTTGACAGCATCGTTCCCGAAGATAATATCCGTGTAGTTCTTCAGGCACGTGCCCATGCAACGGCGAATCCCGAATCAATGAAGAAACCTCAGTTCGATATGCAGAATCCTGAAGAAAGTTCATGGCGCGATCTTGCAACTGCGCCTAATAAACTTAAAATTTCCGCAATGGGATTTTTCTTTGCACGCCTTATTTCAAGAACGCTTAAGGGAAGCGTGCCAATAGGTATCGTTCAAACTGCTTCAGGCGGATCTCCCATGATGGAACTTATCATGCCCGAACTTGTTGAACCAATGAACTATACCAATCCCGAAAAAGAGATAATTCCTTTATCAGGTATATATAACGCTCTTATGTCGCCCGTTCAGAAAATGACCATTAAAGGTATGCTCTTCTATCAGGGCGAAAGCGAGCAGTGGAGATATAAAAAATATCCCTATCAGCTTAAGTGGTACGTTGAAGAATTAAGAAAACGTTTTGATTCTGATTTCCCATTCTATTACGTTCAGCTTGCAGGTCACGTAGGAGAGGCAATAGAGAGATGGAAGAAAATAGAAGAAGTTCGCTATGCACAAACCAAGATGCTTGATATTCTTGATAATGCCTATATGATAACGGCTATGGACGTTGGCGGCAAAGAAGAAAATGCTGACTGGGCACATCCGCCCTATAAAAAGCCCGTAGGCGAAAGACTTGCACTTTTGGCACTTTCCAATGAATATGGAATAGGTGATATTGATTATACTTCAAGCCCTCATCCTTGTTGTTATAGATTTGATGAGGATGTTATCACCGTTCACTTTGATTATGTTGGTGACGGACTCAAAATTCTTAAAGGCGAAAAACTTGTTGGCTTTGAAGCAGCAGGCGAGGATGGCAAATATAAGAAAGTCCGCGGTAGGATCATTGATGAAGCAACCGTTCAGTTCAGAGGCGTAAAAAATGCAGTAACTTTAAGATATGCCTATATGCACGATGCCACTTGGGATAATGCAAATTTAGGATCTTCAACAGATCTTCCCTGCGTTGCCTTTGAAATTTTTAAAGATGATGATGGACTTTTACATTAAAACAATAAAAAGGTGAAGATTTTTATCTTCACCTTTTTTATATATCCATATAATTTAGACCAATATCGGGTGCGTACCATAAAAGCCTGCCGTGACCAAATTTTGGCAGATATAAGTTTATTTCCCATTGAGGATATTGCTTGAAAAATGACATTTCACCGCCTTTTACAAAAGCAATAAACCAAATATAATTTTCCTTTGTCATGGGATGATCGCTTGTAATATGTCTCTGTCCGTCAATTTCTGTTATTATCAGGCGGTTTTCATCAGTTGTCTTTATTGCTACCGTTTCATCAAGTACATTATCACAACAAGAAATTTTTGTGTTACCCGTTGTCATGGTTATGCTTGAACATTTTTTGCATATAAAATATTTTGTGCTTTTCATATTTTCTCCTGTTGAAAATTTAGTTTCTTCGCTGATAGAAAGTACTGAACTTATATCCAATTTAAAATGCTTACATATTTTATTAAGAACAAGTATATCTGGCAAACAGATATTTCTTTCCCATTTTGAAACGGCTTTATCGGTTACGTTTAGAAAGTTTGCAAGCTCAAGTTGAGTCATATTATTTTGGGTTCTTAAGTCCTTTATTAAATTTCCTATATTCTTCAAAATTTCCACCTCCGAAAAAATGATATCACGAGGAATTTATTTTATCAATAAACTTAAGGTAGAGTTGAGGCTTTTTTTGATGCGCTTTTTCTATATTCGCTGGGAGTAAGTGAAGAATATTCACTAAAAACGCGGTTAAATGAGCGAACAGATTGAAAACCGCAGGCAAGGGCAATTTCCGCGGCGGTTTTTCGCGTTGTCATTAAAAGAATAGCCGCTTTTTCACATCGGTATTGATTTACAAGAACTTTGAAATTTATTCCAAATGTTTCATTGAAAATTCGTGAAATATAATGATAATCGTAAGAGATAGCATCTGAAAGCGTTTTTAAAGTTATATCTTCATGATAGTTCTCTTCAATATAGTTAAGAATTTCGTTTATCAGTTGTGTGTTACGCATCTTTTCTGAAAAAGAAACCTTTTCAACAAATGATGCGCATATAGCATATAAGCAAGCCTTAATGTAAAAAAATGGCACATCGGGAACACGCTTGAAATTATCAAAAATGTCAGGATCGGGCATAATGTAGTTTTCTAAATAATCTATAAGAGCCTTTTCGGGTGTAAATATATGAGTTTCGGGAGAAAACTTCTGTGTGTGGTTATAAAAACTTTCGCAAAGGTCAATGGAAAAAACGGAAACAAAATAAAGCGTGTCGCTATCAGCGCTGAAAGAGTGCAGTTCATATGGATATATTAACAATGCAGAGCCTTCTGAAACGTCATGTTCTTCTTTGCCTACGGTTGCATGAAGTACGCCTTTTTTCACAAATATAAACTCAAAACTTTTGTGCAGATGCAACGACCACGGATAACCTTTATACCAATAGCCGTTATATATTTTTACACCGATAGAATTTATAGCCTGATGTGTAGCCATATTTTTCTCCTTAAAAGTAAAACTATGGCTATATTTATACAATAAAATTCTTGCATTGTCAATAGTGAATTTGTAAAAATAAAATTCAGGTTAAAAAAGAAAGGCATCTTTTCAGATGCCTTTTTGAACTTATTCTTCAGCTTTCTTATAGAAACTTATTCTTGTAAACTTGCGTTTTACCTCAGAAATAAGAGGGGAGTTAAAGAAAAGTTTAACGTAGCGGTATTTGCCGTTAAGAAAGTCGATATACTGAGTATATTTTTTACCGATCAGAACGGTTTTGTTGGGACGCTCGCCGATAAATGTGTAATTTTCGCCGTCGTTTGAAGCAAAAATTGCAAAGCGAAGATATGAAAGTTCTTCATTGGCGCAGTCAAAGAGCACATATGCAAGATCATCGGATTTCTCAAGTTCAAAAACAAGAGTCTGACATGCACCGGGTGCAAGCGGCGACCAGTACGTATCGGGATTGCCGTCAAGCATATTATTTGCAGGATGTTCAGGATCCTCCGATAAAGCTTTCACGGAAACCACCTTTATTTCTTCGCCAAGAGTCACTTCGGGAACAGAAACCTGCTTGGGCATTACGGGATAGGGTACGGCTTCGTATTCGCCAAGATCATAAGTGTTAAGCAACAATACCCAATCTCTTAATGAAGGCTTTTTGGGAATGGGGCAGGTGCCCGTTTCCGTAATAATATCTTCAGTATCTGAGAAATTGCCCGTTGTGGGATCGTACCAGCGCACCTGATAACGAGTGTTCTTTTTAAGACCGTTAAGAGTGCCGTATTCATCTGCTGTTCCAAAGAAGTAATATACGATAACGTCATTATCAATATGGGAAATTGCAACGAGCTTGCGCATTTCAAAGGCGCCGAATTCGTGATCGAAGCTTGGAGTAAGTTTTGTCCAATCAACGTACTCAAAGAATTTTCTCAGATAAGTCATTTCATTTGAACCTGGCTTATCCACGCCGATATACCAAGGCTCGGTGTTATAGCCGCCGCCCCAACCCTTTGTGTTTTCCATACTCCAACGGATCGCCCATACGCCTACTGCACCGTAGGTGAAGCCTGCGGCACCTGAAAGAATTGCCTGCCATGCGCTTACTCTTGATGCGTCATGACCGTTTGTTCCGCTAAGGTCTTCATAATGGGATTCGCTTTCAATAAAGGGTTTAACTTTTGTATTGTTATAGTATCCTTCATAGAACTGTCGAGGTCTTAATACGTCAAGACCGCCGTGTCCCGTTTGCAGGAACCATACCTGATGCCAGGGATCGTTTTCAAGGGTAACTGCACGCTGTTCGGAAGCATCGATAGGATACATATGAGCGCCGTTAGGTCTGTGATAACCGTCAAGTTTGCCAACAAGTTCAGCAGCCTGGCGGTAATATTCAAAGGAATTATATCTATAGTCTGTAATTTCCTGACCTGCAAGCCACATAACGGGATAACAAGCGTATCTTGCCACACAGTAACGGGCGAATCTTAAAAGAGGCTCTGCCTTTTTATAATTTCCGATAGTACAGATGTGAACACCAAAGCCGATTGAAGTAGTGAGACCTACTTCGGCAAGATATTCCATCATAACATCCATAGTCTCGTTAAATGACTGTGGCTTGATCTTTGTGAAAGTTCTGTCCTCCCACCAAAGATGCACGTAGGGATGTCCGCCTCCGTCTGAGTTTGCTGAATCAAAGTAAGTCTGATATGCGGTAAAGCCTTTTTTCACTCTGTCATCAACAACGTGCTTGAACTGATTACCGCAAGTGCAACCGGGATAATTACATTCGTGCAAGCGCTCATAGTCAGGCATCTGCCAATGTGTATCGGCAAGATAGAAGAAAGGTGTGCCGTCAGCATAAGTGAAAAAGCGCGAACCTTCTTTAAGTGTTACGTAACCGTGCTTTTCAAGATCATTTCTTGGTTCAGCATAAATTGCTTCGATAACACCTGAATCGCAAAGTGAAGAGTTACTTTCGTCTGTACAGGTTACGGTGTAAGTCCATTTGCCGGTCTTTTCGGAAATAAAACGAACTTTCCATTCATCTTCACCGTTCCAGAAACCGGGAAGAGTGATAACTGTTCCGTCTTCGTGGGTGAAAACTGCATCAATATCAACGTCCATAAAAGGATTTTCATAAGTTTTCGTACTATGAAGAACTATTTCACAACGTCTGTATATTTCAGTTTTGATATTCATTTTTTCTCTCCTTAAATTTTATGCCTTATAGAAGCCGATCTTTGTGATCTGACGTTTAGGTTCGGATGAACTTGTTGAGTTAATAAAAAGCCTGATCTTCTTATACTTCTTATCACCCTCAAGATAGTCGATAAACTGAGGATATTTTCCGCCTACAGCAACTATCATATGTGCGCGCTCACTTAAAATATCAGTGAAATTTTCACCGTCAACCGAGCCGTAAACGCGATAGCGAATATACATCATTTCGGGATTGTTTGATTCAAAATCAATGTAATCAACGTCCTCAGCATTTTCAAACTCAAAATCAAAGGTCTGGCAGGTTGCGTGTGCAAGAGGCATCCAATAAGTTTCGGCATTGCCGTCAATGATATTTTCGGCAGGATGTTCTGCATCGGAAGACGATGCCTTAACTGAAACGGGCTTAACTTCTTCGCCTAACTTGAAATCTGCAGCAGCACCGGGTGCTTTAATTTCGGGGAACACTTCAGTTTCATATTCGCCAAGATCATATGTGTTAAGAAGAAGTACCCAATCGCGCATAGAAGGTCTTTCGGGAATATCACATTCACCGTTTTCTGTAATAATATCGGGAAGATCAATAAACTTACCGTTTACGGGATCAAACCAACGTGCCTGATATCGTGTATTCTTTTTAAGACCTAAAAGTGTACCGAATTCACATTCGGGTGAGAACAAGTAGTAAACGATAACATCCTTATCAATATGAGAAATGGCAACGTATCTGCGCATTTCAAAGGCGCCGAATTCATGATTGAAAGATGGCGTAAGTTTATGCCAGCCAACGTATTCATAGAACTTTCTCATATGTCCCATTTCAGTTGAACCGGGTTTATCCATACCGATATACCAGGGTTCAGGTGAATAGGTGAGCCAGCCTCTGTCGTCAGTTTCGTTCCATTCCATTGCCCATACGCCGGTAACACCGTATGTAAAACCTGCGCTTCCTGCCTGAACAGCCTGCCATGCGCCCATTCTTGAAGCATCATGACCGTTAAATCCACCGCAATAGATATCTTCATACTGACATTCCGTTTCAATAAAGGGCTTAACTTTTTCGTTTTCGTAGTAACCCTTATAGAAATTTCTCTGCTTTAACGCGCCGAAACCGCCGTGGCCTGCCTGAAGATACCACATCTGATGCCAATCATCATTATCAATTTCTTTAGCCATAGGTGCATCTGCAAAGGTTGGGTACATATGAGCACCGTTGGGACGGTGATAACCGTCGATTTCGCCAACAAGCGCACTTGCTTCGCGATAGCATTTAAAAGCATCATAATTATTATTGTTGATTTCCTGACCTGAGAGCCACATAACGGGATAACAGGCGTATCTTGCAACGCAGTAGCGGGCAAATCTCTTTAAAGGCTCAGCACTTTGATAAGCACCCATTGATGCGATGTGCACGCCAAAACCGATAGCGGTTGTCAAACCAACTTCGGCAAGATATTCCATCATGATATCCATAGACTCATTAAAAGCCTGGGGGTTGATCTTTGTGTATGTTCTGTCAGTCCACCAGAAGTGAACGCGCTTGTTTCCGCCACCGTCTGTCATTGCTGAATCAAAATAAGTCTGATAAGCAGTAAAGCCTTTCTTTACGCGGTCATCAACAAGATGCTTGAACTGACTTCCGCAAGAACATCCGGGATAGTTACATTCATTTGTGCGCTCATAGTCAGGCATCTGCCAATGGGTATCAGCAAGATAGAAGAAAGGAGTGCCGTCACCGTAGGTAAGATAGCGCATACCTTTTTCAAGTTTAACGTAGCCGTGTTTTTCAAGATCGTTTCTTGGTTCAGCATAATTTACTTCGATAGTACCTGAATCGCAAAGTGAAGTATTTTCTTCATCTGTGCAAGTTACGGTATAAGTCCATTTTCCTGTTTTTTCGGAAATAAAGCGAACTTTCCACTCGTTTTCACCGTTCCAGAATCCGGGAATAGCAATAACGGTTCCGTCTTCATGGGTAAAAACTGCGTTAATGTCAACGTCAATAAAGGGATTTTCGTAAGTTTTGTTGCTGTTAAGTGATATTTCACAGCGCTTATATACGTTTGTTATAATATTCATTTATATATCCTCCTTACAAAACTTTTGTGTATTATATCATACCAAAAATTTAATTTCAACCCCTAAAATGCAAAAAAAGGAGAAAATTTTTCTCCTTTTTTAAGATAATGCAACGTCGAGTATCATCATAAGCGTAAAGCCCGAAATGCAACCTAATGACGGAAGATATCCGTTGTTTTTTTCTGCTTCCGGAATAAGTTCTTTTACTACAACAAATATCATTGCGCCTGCGGCAAAAGCAAGGGCATATGGAAGAAGTGCAGTGAAAAATCCGATGAGCAATGCACCAAGAATACCAAAAATGGGTTCAACAATACCTGAAAGTTGCCCATAAAAGAAACTTTTTAGGCGAGAATGACCTTCACGCCTTAACGGCAGAGATACAGCGGCGCCTTCGGGGAAGTTCTGAAGACCGATACCCAAAGCAATAGAGAGAGCAGGCAATATGTTTGCAAGAGAAAGCGCCTGATCTTTAAGGGCGCCAAAGGCAACGCCTACAACCAATCCTTCGGGAATGTTATGCATCGTAATAGCCGAAATAAGCATAAAAGTCCTTTTTTCAGAAAAACTCATGGGCTGATCTTTTTGCAATTTTTTTATAAAGATATCCAACAAAATAAGTGATAATCCGCCTAAAATGAAACCTAATGCAACGGGAATCCACTTTGGTTCGTCAGATAGTTCAACGGCAGGTTTTAAAAGCGAGAAAAAACTAGCGGCAATCATGATTCCTGATGAAAAACCAAGGCAGGCGTTCATTATGTTATCGTTTAGTTTTTTGAAAAAGAATACCATTGCACTTCCTGATGCAGTCAAAAACCAAGTACCCAGCGTTGATAAAAACGCAAGAAGAATGTAATTCAAAATAATACCTCCTTGTTAAAGTATATTCCCAAAAACTTGTTTTGGTTAAAATGTATATTTTGGCTAAATTTCTCAATACTAACAAAGACTATATCGTCGGGAGGTATCTATGAAAAATACTTACAGATTGAAAAAATATGTAAAGAGGCAATATATCCGCCTTCAAAATGCCTATGAATCGGATCTGGAAGAAAGAGACGAATTTTTATGGCTTAAAGATAATAAAAACAGAATACTGAATACTTGCGCATCGCTTGTACGTTGTATTCCCAAAATGAAACTTCCCGTAGGATATAAAGAGGTGCGCGTCTTTGAACTTGCCCGAGAACTTACCAATCAAACGCTGGGGAATATTAACGAAGAAACGGTGCTTCTGTGCCGAAATTTTAATCTTACAAATGAAGAATATTCCTTTTTACCTATAGCGCTGAAGATCAGCCTTATAGACATGATCTTAAAAATTCTTGAAGACAGAATTTTGATTGAAAATACGCCTGCGGCGGTAAAATCATTGATACTGTTCTCGGATATTGATTTTGATTCTTTGCGCAAAAAGTGCTTAAAGCAGGAAGAATTGCTTTTAAAAGACCAAGTTTATTGTTCTTCCGATTCAAGCACCAAGGCAAGATACCGTAAAAAAATAAGCGAACTTTCTAAAAAAAGTTCAAGAAGTGAGGAAGAAGTATGCGAGCGCGCCCTTAACGAAGGATTTAAAGATATTACCAAAAATCTTTTTCTTGACGGACGTGATATTTTTGAACAAAGTCTTGGCATAAGCGCAACGAAAACGAGCGTTAATACTAAACTTTTCTTTTATGTTTTTCCGATAATTCTGTTAAGTTCTTTATCCATAGTACCTTGGTGGTTTATTCCTGCGAAAACTTTTTATAAGGTTTTATTTTCTGTATTCGCTTTCGCGCCTGCGGTTGTGTTCTTTACAAACATAATAAACAGAAGCATTTTGCGCAAAATAAAGCCCCATAAACCTATGCGCCTTAAGCCTGAATTTGCCGATGTTGAAGAAAATAAAACTGCGATAGTTCTTACGGTCATGCTTTCAAAAAAAGAAGATATTGACAGATCCCTTAAAACCATTGAAGAGTATTTTTCAGGTAACAGATTAAAACACGGTGTATATCTTATTTTAGCGGACCTTAAAGAAAGCGATACCCATTATCATAAAGACGATGATATTTTACGCGAACTTCTTGAAAACGGAATAGAAAAACTTAACGAAAAACACGGTGCATATTTTGGTGCAATAGTTCGTAACAGACAGAAAAACGGCAAAACTTTCAGCGGTTGGGAACGTAAACGTGGCGCCATTGAGCAACTTGTGAGATTTCTTAAAAAAGGCGAAGATATTTTCGGAACGTTTATAAATAAAGAGATATTTTCTAACATCAGATATATCTGCACTCTTGATGCCGATACGGTGCTTCCGCCCGATAGCGTCATAAAACTTCTTGGTGTTATAGCACATCCCATAAATAAATTAAGAATAGATGAAAACCGCGTGTGGGGATACGGTCTTGTTCAACCGCAGATAGGAACGCTGCCTGAAAACCAAACGTCATTTTCACGTATTATGGCACCGACGGGAGGCATTGATGCTTATGATGCACCGTTAGGCGAAGTGTATAATGATTACTTTAGTTCAGGTTCCTTTTGCGGAAAAGGAATTTTTGATGTTGATGGCTATGATAAACTTGTAAAAATCCAACCTAATACTGTTTTATCACACGATTTATTGGAAGGCGAAATTTTAAATACTCTCGGGGCCAATGACGTAAGTTTTCTTGATGAGTTTCCGCAGAACGTAATAAGTTATTATAAACGTAAGGAACGTTGGATGCGCGGAGACTGGATTCTTGTGCCTTGGCTGTTTTCAGGGCTGAAACCCGTTTCAAAATGGAAAATACTTTATAATCTCATTCAGGCGGAATTTTTTGCAGGTGTATTTTTAAAATGTCTGTTAGCGCCTTTTTTAGGAGTTTTTGGATATCTCGTGTGGCTGTGTGCTCTTATTGAGTTATCTATACCCACGATATTTGCCTATTGCGATGCATTGCGTTTTGATATGGAAAAGCACGCCTTTTCCGATAATAAGCATAACCGCAGAAACAGTATAAAAAGATCGGTGCTTAACAAACTGTTTTTACCTTATGAATTTTATATAGGCGTAACATCTATGTTAAAAGGCTTATGGCGCAGACTTGTGAGCCATAAGAAAGTATTGGAGTGGAACACTTTTGCATCAACGAGAAACGTTGGCGGTATTAAGGAATACGTAAGTTTTTTTCTGCCGTCAATAGTGCTTGCTGTAATTTTTTACGGAATATGCTTATGGCAGGGAATAGGAATTATTGTTGGACTTATTGCTTCCGTATTATGGTGCATGACACCTTACTTTGCACAAAATTTAAGTAATAAAGAAAGAAATAAAGAGCCTCAATTACTTCCTGATGAAGTGCATAATCTTAAATTGCTTTCCATGCGCACTTTAAGGTTCTTTTATGAAGCACTTTCCGATAACGGATATCTTATGCCTGATAATCTCCAATTGAAACCCTATAAAGGCTATGCAAAAAGAACTTCGCCGACAAATTTGGGTTTTGCACTTTTAAGCGTGCCTTGCGGACTTAAATCAGGAGCATACTCACCGAGTTTTTGTATATCCGAAATAAAAAAGCAACTTAATGAAATAAAAAAACTGAAAACGTTTAAGGGCCACTTATATAATTGGTACGACCTTAATACGAAGAAGCCGTTAAATGAGTACGTTTCTACAGTTGACAGCGGTAATTTCTGTGCTGCGCTTATTACGCTGAAAGGCAGTTTTGAAGAAATAAAAAACAGACATATTCTGGGCAAAAGTCAATGTAACGGTATAGGTGATATGATCTTTTCCTATCTTGATTCGTTAAATGATGATTTTCAACGTCATTTAAAAGAATACGCTCACGATTTCTATGCCTATTCAGGAAAGAAAGCGTTAAACCGCATTCATGATTTTCTTGATGATGGAATAATTTCTTCTTGCGAAGGAATAGAATTCGTTCAGAAAACGTTAAAGCATTGGCTTAACGATTACGAAAATTTAAGTTTTTCACCTAAAATATTTGAAAAAATCGAAAAAACAGGGGAATTCAATCTGCGCCCTTTAAAAGAATACCTTTTGTCCTTCCCGCATTCAGTAAAGGAAACGTTGGCAATTTGTGATTTTGACTGTCAGATAGAAGAACGTGTGTGGACTTCAGGCAGAGAAAAATACCGTTATCTTTTAAAAGATGTGCGCAATGAATTCAGAAAAATCTATAACTATGCCTTTTCTCTGAATGAACAGATAAAAGAAACAGAAAAATATATTGATGAATTTTTGGAAAAGATTGATTTTGAAAGTCTTTATAATCCTAAAAAGAAACTTTTTGCTATCGGCATGGATGAAAATGGGCAGAGTGTGAATTGCTATGATATGCTTGTTTCAGAAGTACGGCTTACAAGTTTTATCGCCATTTCTCTTGGCAAAATTCCCGCAGAACATTGGTTCAGGCTTTCCCGACCTTTTACCCGCGTTATGGATATGCCTTTATGTCTTTCTTGGAGCGGCACCATGTTTGAGTATCTTATGCCTGATATTTTTATAAAGCCAACGGAAAATTCTATGCTCAGCACCTCAAACAAAATCGCAGTGGAAACACAGATAGAACATCGGCATAAAAACGGAATGTGGGGAATATCGGAATCTGCATTTAACGAGTTCGATATTTCCAGAGAATATAAGTATAAAGCATTCGGCGTACCGCAGATTGCCATATCCAATCAAAAAAGCGAAAAAGTTTATTCGCCCTATTCAACGATGATGGCCTTTGAATATGCACCCCGTCAGGCAATGGATAATATTATAGGTTTTGTTGAAAACGGTGCAGCGGGAATTTACGGAATGTTTGAGGCGGTTGATATGAAACGTCTTTCATTAAACAGACCGGGAATCGTTTATTCTCATATGGCGCACCATTCAGGAATGGGTTTGTGCGGACTTGTAAATTATCTTTATAACGGCGCCATAAGAAAAATGTTTGCGTCTCACAGTTTTATCAGCGCGGCATCAGTATTGCTTGAAGAAAAAATGCCCTTAGGCGTTTTGCCCAGAAAAGAACTTACGGAAAATGAACAGACTGAAACCGTATCCACAAAAGTTTTTGAAAAAGAATATATGGCTCCCGATAAACAAAGCGAAGAATTACTTGTTCTTTCAGGCGGTGAAACAAGACTTGAGATAACGTCAAAGGGCGAGACAAAACTGTTTTACGGAAATAATTATATCGGCGAAATATTTTTATATATCCGCGATGAAAAAACAAACAGTATTTCATATCTTCCCGTAAAGGATAATACGGTAAAATATAAAACGGTATTTTATCCTGAAAAAGCAGTGTTTTCTTCAAATGAAGGTCAGGCGGAAGTTTATGCCCTTGAAAATTCAGACGAAGCTTTGTGGCGCGTAAAAGTTAAAAACAAGAAAGATGATCAGGTAAAAAAACAGATCATGCTTTTTATAAAGCCTGCCCTTAATAATACTGATGCCTTTAATGCCCATCCTTACTTTAACGGATTATTTATTGAAGCAGAAGTAAAAAACAATGTTCTTTTTTTCAAAAACAGAAAAACAGATGTTAAGTGCAGTCTGTCAGTAGTAGGCAATGAAAACGTCATATATGAAACTGATGCTCTTAAAGCCTTAGGCAGAGGAAACGGTTTTGATAAACCTATTGCCGATTTTGACGGCGAAGTAAAAAAGTATCCCATAACGCCGTTAATGTGTTGCTTAGTTGAAGTGGAACTTGGCAAAATGGAAGAAACAGAACAGAATATTGTAATATCTCTTAACGGAGAAAGCAGTTTAAAAAATAAGGCGGCAGTAAATCTTTTTGTTGAAAATGCGCGGACAAGCGCAAATGCTGATATTTCTGCTTATAATATAAAAAAAGAAGAATGGTTGTTTTCTTTAAAAATCGGTCAATTAAAAAATGCTTTCTGTCGGGCGGAAAAGGGATGCGCATCGCCTGATACTTTATGGCAATACGGAATTTCGGATAGCGTACCGCTTCTTACCGTATTTCTGCCAAAAGAGTTTTCAAAAGATAAACTGAAATTTTTATTAAAAAGCGCCGATTATCTTATGTCAAGAAACTTTGGTATGCAGGTGCTTATTATTGAAGATACGGTAGGCGATTATCTTGACGGCGCCTTCAATTATACCGATAGGGAAATTAAAGCGCTTATCTCCAAGGCAAGAATATATCACATTAAAAAGAGCAATATTTCTGATGAAAAATTCAGCGAAATAAAGCGTATGAGTTTTTGTTTTTTGACTCTTGAAGGCGATCTGTATGAACAGATCAAAAAGGTCAATCCGTATATTGCTTGCGATGAAGTGAAATCAGGTGAAAATAAATATCCTCAAGGCAGAAACGAAGATTTTTCAGGTGAATTTGATAACGGCTTCGGCAGATTTATAAATGGCGGAAAAGAATATTATATTTATAAGAAAACGCCGATGCCATGGTCAAACGTTATCTGCAATAATACCTTTGGAACGCTTGTTACGGAAAACGGCGGGGGATATACCTGGCAGGGAAACTCAAGTTTAAATAAACTTTCGCCATGGTATAATGATGCCGTTACAAATCCGTTGGGCGAAGCCTTATATTTAAGGGATAATAAACTTAACCGATTCTGGAGTATAACTCGCGATCCCGTTGATATGGGTGATGAACACAGCACTCTGTTTGGTAAAGGCTATGTTGTTTTCAGGTATAACGGGTTCGGAACAGAACAAAAGCAAACGGTATTTGTTCATAAAGAAAAAAACATTAAGGTCATAACCGTTGAACTTGATAATCTTTCCGAACGAGATATTTCTGCTTATTATTTCATTAAGCCCGTAATGGGGCAGAGTCATTTAAACGATTATAAATATACCGAAGTTATAAATTTAAAGGGAGTTTTGGCGGCAAAAAGAAATAATGAATATATGTTCATATATGCAAAGAACGCTGAATTCTGCCAAAATGAGCGCGCGTTTTTCGGAAACGGTGATATAAAAAGACCTGATGCGGTTTATAGCGGAAATTTCCTTGAAGACGGTTTTTCAAAGGAACTTCTTGCACTTAAAGTTAAAGCAAAAGAGAAGTTTGATATTTTTATAGGCTATGCTTTTTCTTTAGAAGAAATTGAAAAAATAAAAAATGAACTTGATAATGCAGATACGGCTTTATGGCTTGATGACGTTAAAAATTATTGGGAAGAAAAAACAAACCGTATACAGATTTCAACACCTGATAGAAAACTTGATATAATATTTAATAATTGGCTGTATTATCAGACTATGGCATCGCGTATCATGGGACGGTGCGGTTTTTATCAGGCAGGTGGTGCTTACGGATTCAGGGATCAACTTCAGGATTGTCTGGCACTTACGATTTCCGAACCTGAACTTGTCCGAAACCATATTCTGAAATGCGCATCTCATCAGTTTAAAGAGGGCGACGTTCAGCATTGGTGGCATGAACCGTTTATGGGAGTGCGCACAAAAGTAAGCGATGACCTTTTGTTCTTGCCGTACGTTATATCAAAATACGTTTCAGTAACGGGCGATGAAAATATTTTAAATGAAAAAGTACCCTTCCTTGAAGGCCACGAACTTCAAGAAAGAGAAGATCTTTACGAAAATGCATGGCAATCTAAGGAAGAAGCAACGGTATTTGAACATTGTATGCGAGCGATACGCCTTGTTATTTCCCGAAGCGGTGAGCATGGGTTGCCTCTTATTCTCGGCGGAGATTGGAACGACGGCATGAACGGAATAGGCAAAGAAGGAAAAGGCGAAAGCGTGTGGTTAGGGTGGTTCTTATATAGCGTTATAAGCGAGTTTATACCTTTTGTCAAAAAGATAAAACCGTCAGAAGCGCCGTCTCTTCTTGAACACGCCAAAAAACTTTATAATGCTCTTAACACAGTATGCTGGGACGGAGCATGGTATCTTCGCGCTTTTAACGATAAAGGCGAAAAAATCGGCAGCAGTAAAAGCGCTTGCGCACAGATAGATCTCATTTCTCAGGCGTGGTCTGTTCTTTCAGGCGCGGGAAACAGTTCTATGGCAGAAAGTGCTATGGAAAACGCGAAAAAATATCTTTTTGATAGGGAAACGGGCATTGTAAAACTTCTTACTCCGCCATTTACAAAAGAATGCGGTGCAGGATATATAGGTGAATATCTTCCCGGTGTAAGGGAAAACGGAGGACAGTATACCCATGGCGCGTTATGGGCATCGCGGGCATTTTTTGAAATGGGTGTTAATGAAACGGGTTATGAAATTTTAACCATGATAAATCCGATAAATCACAGTCTTGACAAAAGTTCCGCGTTAAGATATAAACTTGAACCTTATTCAATTCCTGCCGATATTTATTCAAATACTGAAAACAAAGGCCGCGGCGGCTGGAGTTGGTATACCGCATCATCGTCGTTGTATTTTACAAGTGTTTTATCAGGTCTTCTCGGAGTTGATATGAAAAAGGGTAAAGTCGAAGTTTTGCCTCATATTCCTGCTTCATGGCGTGAATTTAACGTAAAGATCGATACGCCCCGATATAAATACGATATTAAAATTCACAATCCTCAAGGAAGAAGCGATACTGTGGAAAATATTACGGAGATCGATAAAGGAGACAGAAAGGAAATTCGCGTTGTGATGTAAAGGGAAGATTTTTCTTCCCTTTATTTATTGACTTTTTTCGTATTTGTAAATATAATTATAGTAACTATAAATAAAGGAATTTTTTTATGACTGCTGAATTTTTGCCCGTAACGAGGGAAGAGTGTGTTGCCCGCGGATGGGACAGACCTGATTTTGTTTACGTTTTAGGTGATGCTTACGTTGATCACCCAAGTTTTGGCCCTGCTATAATTTCGAGAATTTTGGAAAAAAACGGATATAAAGTTGCAATACTTCCTCAACCTGATTGGAAAAATATAAATGAGTTCAAGCGCTTTGGCAGACCGCGCCTTGGCTTTTTAGTCTGTTCGGGAAATATAGATCCTATGGTAAACCACTATACTGCCGCCCATAAAAGAAGAAACACCGATGTTTATTCACCCGGCGGCAAAATAGGTATGCGCCCCGATAGAGCAGATATTGTTTACTGTAACTGCATTCGTCAGGCATATAAAAATATGCCCATAATTATAGGCGGTGTTGAAGCAAGTTTAAGGCGTTTTGCCCATTACGATTGCTGGGATAATAAGGTACGTGCATCTATTCTTGTTGACAGCGGTGCCGATCTATTGCTTTACGGTATGGGTGAAAGAAGTATTGTGGAAATGGCAGATGCACTTTCATCGGGTATCGATATTAAAGATCTTACTTACATAAAAGGCTCGGCTTATCTTACCGAAACGCCCGAAAACGTCTATAACGGTAAAATTATAGAAAGTTTTGAAGAAGTTAAAAGTGATAAAAACGCTTACTGCCGCGCGTTTATGGCGCAGTATAGCGAGCAAAATCACGTAACGGGCAAAACGCTTATCCAAAAGCACGGCAGAAGTTACGTTGCCGTAAATCCGCCAAGCGATCCTCTTTCGGAAAAAGAGATGGATGATGTGTATGCTCTTAATTATACCCGTATGCCTCACCCCATGTATGATAAGATGGGCGGTATTCCTGCAATAAAAGAAATCGAATTTTCAATTGCGGCAAACCGCGGTTGTGCAGGTGCCTGCTCATTTTGTGCAATAACTTTCCATCAGGGCAGAGTATTGCAATCAAGAAGTGAAAAATCAATTTTGGAAGAAGCCAAACTTTTAACCACACTTAAAGGGTTTAAAGGATATATTCATGATGTTGGCGGACCTACCGCAAACTTCTACGGTCAGGGTTGTAAAAAACAAAAAGAGTCAGGGGCGTGTGCGGACAAGCAATGCCTTTATCCCAATATTTGCCCTGCCTTTAAACCTGATCACTCAAGATATATCAAACTCTTAAAAGAACTTCGGGAACTTCCCAAAGTCAAAAAAGTGTTTATTCGTTCGGGGTTAAGGTTTGACTGTATGCTTGCCGATAAACGCTTTGGGCAGGAGTTTTTAAAGGAACTTTGTTCTCATCATGTTTCAGGGCAGTTAAAGGTTGCGCCTGAACATATTTCCGATAAAGTTTTAAAACTTATGGGTAAACCGGGCGAAAAGGTTTATAATGAGTTTTCTCAAAAATATAAAGAAATGAACGTGCGCATCAATAAGGAACAGTATCTTGTGCCGTATCTTATTTCAGGCCACCCGGGAAGCGATCTTAAAGAAGCGGTGAAACTTGCGGAGTATTTACACAAACACAGAATAAATCCCGAACAGGTTCAGGAATTTTATCCAACACCGGGCACCCTTTCGACTTGTATGTTCTATACAGAAATGGATCCGAGAACGGGCGAAAAGATCTACGTTGCAAAAGATATAAAAGAAAAAATAATGCAGCGCGCACTGCTTCAGTATAAAAAGCCCGAAAATTACGAAACCGTAAAAAAAGCACTGCTTCAGGCAGGCAGACAAGATCTTATAGGATTTACGGCAAATTGCCTTATAAAACCTCGTGTTATAAAGAATGATTATTCCAAAAGGAGAAAGAAATGACAAATTATAAATCAGGCTTCTGCGTTCTTTGCGGAAGACCAAACGTTGGTAAATCAACACTTATGAATTATTTTGTAGGTCAGAAAGTTGCAATAGTTTCGCCCAAAGCGCAGACCACACGAAACTGTATCCGCGGAATCTTAACTGATGAAGATTTTCAAATAGTTTTTCTTGATACACCGGGTATCCATAAACCCAAATGCAAACTTAACGAGTTTATGATGAAAACACAGAAAGAAGCGGCTATCGGCGCCGATTTTACCTGCGTTATGCTTGATATTACTCAGGAGATAGGCTCAACTGATGAACATATTATTGAAGAGTATTCAACGTCAGGAATCCCTTGCGCCATCGTTTTAAATAAGATCGATTGTGTTGAAAGGGAAAAAGTCGTTTCTTATATAACTAAACTTGCAAAGTATGACGTTATGATTATTCCCGTTTCCGCTGAAACGGGCGAGGGCACAGACGAACTTTTAAGAGTTATAAAAGAGCATCTTCCCGAAGGCCCTCAGTATTTCCCCGAAGATATGGTCTGCGATTTCCCCGAACGTTTTTTAGCTTCGGAGATCATAAGAGAAAAGGCACTTTTAAATCTTAACGAAGAAATACCTCACGGAATAGGTGTTTCCATTGAAGCCATGCAGGAACAGCATAACGGCAATATAAGAATTACTGCCGATATTATCTGTGAAAGAGATTCGCATAAAGGTATTATCATCGGCAAAAAAGGCGCGATGATAAAAACTATCGGTACTCAGGCTCGTGAAGAACTTGAAGCACTTTTAGAAACGAAAGTGTATATTGAACTGTTTGTAAAGGTTCGCGATAATTGGCGTAATTCAAATAACGCCTTAAAAGATTTAGGCTATACAGAATAAAAAAATAAAATCACCTAAAAATAATAAGGGGTGATTTTATGGACGACAGATTTGACCGCGCACTTATGAAAATGTTTTTAAAAACGGGAGATCCGTATTACTATACGGCTCGCGGAATTTTACGGGAAAGGAATAAAAATGGGGGAGCAGGTAAAGATCCAGGCGATAGTCCTTAATAAAGTTGATTTTAAGGATAACGACAGAATTTTAACGCTTTTTTCGCCACAGCAGGGCAGAGTAACCGTTTCCTGCAAGGGTGTAAAAAAACAAAACTCCAAATTACGTGCCGCAAGCGAACTGTTTGCTTTCGGTACTTACATACTTACGGAATCCCACGGCAGATATACCGTAACGGGTTATGATTCCATTGATTCTTTCCATGAATTGCGCGAAGATTTTGACCGTCTTTCTCTTGCAGTAATGCTTCTTAAAATCTGCGAAAAAGCCATTGCTCCCGATGAAGGCGATATGGAACTTTTTTCGCTTTTAATAAACAGTCTTCACAAGTTAAGGGAAAAGGATATTGATTCGGGTTATGCCGTTTCGGTTTTTTTACTTAAATTCTGTTCGATTTTCGGCTATCAACCTGATCTGAACGAATGTGTAAAATGCGGCAAAAAAGAAGATCTTGTATGCTTATCTCCTGAATCAGGCGGTGTAACGTGCCTTGATTGTAACAATTCTGAACATACGGTAATTACGGGCGGTTGCCTTTATTATATGCGCAAGATCTGTGAAGGCGATTTTGATGAAGCATACCTTTATAAACCCACCGAAAAGCAGATAAAAGAACTTTACCGTGTTTCATGCTACTATACTGAATATTTCTTTGACGAAAAAATAAAGATTATGGATTATATAAACAAGTATCAACTTGTATAAGGGCGAAATTTTTCGCCCTTATTATATTCATATTTAATACGCAAAAAAACAGTTGCCAATATTTGCAAATTGTTTTATAATATACGACGAATGTAATATTGTACATCAAAGAGCAATTATGCTCATAAATTTTAGGAGGTTTTATAGTATGAGTCACAAGTATGTATACCTTTTCTCAGAAGGTGACGCAACCATGCGTGAGCTTCTTGGCGGTAAGGGCGCAAACCTTGCAGAAATGACCAAGATCGGTCTTCCTGTTCCTCAGGGTTTCACCGTTACAACTGAGGCTTGCACACAGTACTACGAAGACGGTAGAAAGATCAACGATGATATCCAGGCACAGATCATGGAGTACATCGACAAAATGGAAGGTATCACCGGTATGAAGTTCGGTGACAAGGAGAATCCCCTTCTTGTTTCAGTTCGTTCAGGTGCTCGCGCATCAATGCCCGGTATGATGGATACAATTCTTAACCTTGGTCTTAACGAGGAAGTTGTTGAAGTTATGTCAGCAAAGTCAAATAACCCCCGTTGGGCATGGGACTGCTACAGAAGGTTCATTCAGATGTATTCTGACGTAGTTATGGAAGTTGGTAAGAAGTATTTTGAAGAACTTATCGACAAAATGAAGGAAGCTAAAGGCGTAACTCAGGACGTTGAACTTACTGCTGAAGATCTTAAGGAACTTGCAGGTCAGTTCAAGGCTGAGTACAAGAACAAGATCGGTAAGGATTTCCCCTCCGATCCCAAGGAACAGCTTATGGGCGCTGTTGAAGCAGTTTTCCGTTCATGGGACAACCCCCGTGCTAACGTATATCGTCGTGATAACGATATTCCTTATTCATGGGGTACAGCCGTTAACGTTCAGATGATGGCTTTCGGTAACATGGGTGATGATTGCGGCACAGGTGTTGCTTTCACACGTGACCCCGCTACAGGCGAAAAGGGCCTTATGGGTGAGTTCTTAACAAATGCACAGGGTGAAGACGTTGTTGCAGGTGTTCGTACTCCCATGCCTATCGCTGAAATGGCAAACAAATTCCCCGAAGCATTTAAGCAGTTCACAGAGGTTTGCAAGATTCTTGAAGACCACTATCGTGATATGCAGGATATGGAATTTACTGTTCAGGCAGGTAAACTTTACATGCTTCAGACTCGTAACGGTAAGAGAACAGCTAAGGCTGCTCTTAAGATCGCTTGCGATTTAGTAGCTGAAGGTATGATCGATAAGAAGCAGGCTGTTGCTATGATCGATCCCAGAAACCTTGATACACTTCTTCATCCCCAGTTTGATTCAAAGGCTCTTAAGGCTGCAGTTCCTGCAGGTAAAGGCCTTGGTGCTTCTCCCGGTGCTGCTTGCGGTAAGGTAGTATTTACTGCAGAAGACGCTGAAGCATGGAACAACCGTGGTGAAAAGGTAGTTCTCGTTCGTCTTGAAACTTCACCTGAAGATATTACAGGTATGAAGGCTTCTCAGGGTATCCTCACCGTTCGTGGCGGTATGACATCTCACGCAGCCGTTGTTGCTCGTGGTATGGGTACTTGCTGCGTATCAGGTTGCGGCGATATCAATATGGACGAAGAAAACAAGCAGTTCACTCTTGCAGGTAAGACCTACCACGAGGGCGACTATATTTCAATCGATGGTTCAACCGGTAACATCTATGACGGTATCATCCCCACAGTAGATGCTGCTATCGTTGGTGAATTCGAAACAATTATGAACTGGGCTGATGAATTCAGAACACTTAAGGTTCGTACAAACGCTGATACTCCCGCTGATGCTAAGAAAGCAGTTGAACTTGGCGCTGAAGGTATCGGTCTTTGCCGTACAGAACATATGTTCTTTGAGGCTGACAGAATCGCAGCATTCCGTGAAATGATCTGCGCTGATACTGTTGAAGAACGTGAAGCAGCATTAGAGAAGATCCTTCCTTATCAGCAGGGCGACTTCGAGCAGCTCTATACCGCTCTTGAAGGTAACCCCGTTACCATCCGTTTCCTTGATCCTCCGCTTCATGAGTTCGTTCCCACAGAAGAAGCTGACATCAAGGCTCTTGCTGCTGCTCAGGGCAAAACTGTTGAAGACATTAAGGCAATCATTGCTTCACTTCACGAGTTCAACCCCATGATGGGTCACCGTGGATGCCGTCTTGCAGTAACATATCCTGAAATTGCTGCAATGCAGACAAAGGCAGTTATCCGTGCTGCTATCAACGTTCAGAAGGCTAACCCCACATGGAACGTTAAACCCGAGATCATGATTCCTCTTACAGGCGAACTTAAGGAATTCAAGTTCGTTAAGGATATCGTTGTTGAAGTTGCTGATGCAGAAATCGCTGTTGCCGGCGTTAAACTTGACTATGAAGTTGGTACAATGATCGAGATCCCCAGAGCTTGTCTTACTGCTGATGAGATCGCTAAGGAAGCTGACTTCTTCTGCTTCGGTACAAACGACCTTACTCAGATGACATTCGGCTTCAGCCGTGATGACGCAGGTAAGTTCCTTTCAGCTTACTATGACAAGAAGATCTATGAAAACGATCCCTTAGCTAAGCTTGACCAGAACAACGTAGGTAAGCTTATGGAAATGTCCATTAAGCTTGGTAAACCCGTTAACGGTGCACTTCACTGCGGTATCTGCGGTGAACACGGCGGTGACCCCGTATCAGTTGAGTTCTGCCACAAGATTGGCCTCGACTACGTATCCTGCTCACCCTTCCGCGTTCCGATCGCACGTCTTGCCGCTGCACAGGCTGCTATCAAATATGGGGAGGACTAATCTGTACTTCAGTTTTAAGGTTAATTTCGACCAAGCAGAAGCATACAGAAAATCAACAGACCAATATCTTCGTGCAAAACAGTGGGAAGATTTAACTGTTGAAGTCTTTATCTAAAACAATTAGCAGGCATATTACTGTAAAAGTAGTATGCCTGCTTTTTTTATGCCCATTTTGCACCTTTGTCCCTTTTTCATACCTATTATATAATAAGAATGAAAGCGAGGTGTTCAGTTTGAAAAAGCAAAAGTATTACATCAACTTAACAGATCAGGAACGCAGTGAAATCCTATCTTCCCTTTTGATTAAGAAGAATAAACTGACACATCAGGGAAAGTTCACAGATGGTATTGATGAAGTTATTTGTAAGTTAATGAAAGCACGTACTAAGTTATTTAAGGTTAAAATTGTATAAAGTAAATCGGTACATATAGCCGCTTATTCCTAATTTGGAATAGGCGGCTTTTTTTATTTTTCAAAAAAATTTCAAAAATTTTTTCAAACAGACTTAAAAAGTACCCATTCCCATTGCAAATAAGTGAAGGGGTAAGTTCCTGACTCCGATTAGGAACACTTCTTCACGTACTTTGAAAATTGAATAGTCAAGCGTTTAGGACTTTATTTCTGATGATTAGCTACCATAATGGGTACGCCAAGACTTCCAATATAGGAATGAGCGATAACCCCCGTTATAAATATCAGGTTGCCCCTGATATGGCGATGACAGTCAGAATAATAATGATACTTCTCTACGGAGCTGGCGGAGTACCCGGCAGAGGTGAAATTCCTATGATATAGTTTAGCAAACTATTCCCTAAACGTTTCCCGTTCAGCTATTGCTATGCAGGGGTGTCGAGGACAAATACTGCATTTTAACATAAAGACCGATTGTTTATCGGTCTTATACATAGCACCTTATATTAAGATGCTAAATCTAAAGAAAGGAGCAAAAGACGATGCCCCACTGTAACACGATTGCTATATGCAATCAAAAAGGCGGTGTTGGTAAAACGACAACCACCGTAAACTTAGGCGTAGGCTTGGCTATGCAAGGTAAAAAGGTACTCCTTGTAGATGCCGATCCACAGGGCGACCTCACAACTTGTCTTGG
>JAZQII010000094.1:0-46883 GCA_045541035.1 Clostridia bacterium
CCTGCGTTTTCGCCGCGCATCCTTCAAAAATTTATTCCTTTAAAATTCTCCGACCTAAAATGTTTGTATCAGTGAATGATTTTGGGTGCGGAGGATGCAATAAGGCAGGTTTGCCTTATAAAGACGACAAACCCGAAAGCAACGCTGATACAGCATTTGAGGCGAACTCCTTTACGCGCGCTATAGTATCAATGCAACGATGGAAACAAACCCCTGCAAAATTTTTGCATGGGTTTGTGTTTGCAGGGGTTTGTCAGTGCTCTGAAGGGGGAAGACTTTGTCTCCCCCCTTCTTTTTTCTTGCGCTTTATCTATTATTGTGATAGAATAACCGTTGATAAAATTTATAAAGAACAGGTACATAACTTTAATGGATTCATTTATTTTTTCCGTAAATGCCGTTCTGCCTATCATACTTATGGTGGCATTGGGCTACGTTTTAAAAAAAGCAGGCTTCATTACCGAAGATTTTTCAAAACGTACAAACAAACTCGTTTTTAGATTTTTCCTGCCTGCAATGCTTTTTGTTAACGTATATGATATAGATATTCAGCATGGCATAGACCTTAATTATATTTTGTACGTTGTAATTTTTATTTTGCTTACTTTTTTTGTGATGATTCCCGCAGTTACAATTATCACAAAAGATAAGTTTAGGCGCGGTCCCCTTTTGCAAGCAACTTTTCGTTCAAACTTTGCTTTTATCGGAATTCCCCTTGCTCAAGCACTTTTCGGTGATGAAGGCGTAAAGATTGCCGCACTTCTTTCAGCGGTAACAATTCCTTTATATAACATTCTCGCAGTTATAAGTCTTTCAATGTTTAATTCCGAAAGCAGAAAATTCAGCGTAAAAAAAGTGTTGTTGGGCATAGTTAAAAATCCGCTTATTCAGGGTATATTTTTAGGCGTGATCGTGCTTGTGATAAGGCTCTTGTTTGTAAAACTTGATTTTTCTTTCAGACTAACTCAAACGCCTGTTTATACGGTTTTAGGTTATCTTTCAAAAATGGCAACGCCCCTTGCCTTAATTACCCTTGGCGCGCAGTTTGAATTTAGCGCAGTTAAGGAATTAAAAAAAGAAATACTGTGGGGCACAATTTTAAGAACGGTTATCGTTCCCCTTGTTGCCTTGAGCATTTCTCTTGTTTTCAGGAATACTTTTTCGGGCGCCCACTACGCTTCTTTTATTGCAGTATTTGCAACACCGGTAGCCATTTCCACCGTGCCAATGACGCAGGAAATGAACAACGATGCTATTTTAGCAGGTCAGTTAGTTTTGTGGACAACCATTTTTTCAGCACTCACCGTATTTATCGCATCATTTATTTTTAAAACCTTAGGAATATTTTAAAAGGCATCAAAAGATGCCTTTTTTATATTGCATTGTTTCATTTTTACCCGCAAGTTATTCCATCACTTCAATCAAAAAACTTACCGGACGGAAGCCGTCGTTACAAGAGATCATTGCCGATTTTTTATTTTTCATCCAGCCATCATAAATATCTTCGCCGCCGCAGGCAAGAGTCATTACGAAGGGCGAAAGACTTGTCCAGGCGCTTTCGCAAAAATTTTCGGGTTTTTGCCAGCCTTCGCAGATAAATACCTGACCTTCTTTTAGATCGCAGGCGTGTTCAATGGGATTCTCATATTTTTCAATTAAATCATTATAACACGCTTTACGAACTACGGTAATTTTTATTTTCTTCATAAAATACTCTCTCTTTTCTTTTTGATTTCCTTTTTAACTTTCAGGAGCAGAATAATACCAAGTATCGCTGAAAGAAAGTTTACGCCCACAAAGTTTGCCCAGATGCCGTCAAGCCCAAAGTTCCAGCACGCGCCGAGAATTACAACGGGAAATACAAATGCCGTTCCAACTGACATAAGCGTTGCCATAAAAGGCTTTTCGATTGCGCTTAAGAAACCTTGAGTGGTAACAACGAACCATCTGAACAGATATGCAAAACAGAACAGCCTTATTCCGTGGGTAGCCTCTGTTAAAAGCAAAACATCTTCGGCATTTGCAAACATGGAAGCAATTGTTTTGGGAAAGAAAAACAATATTGAAGTTGATATAAGGCCAATCAATGCCGTTCCGATATATCCGCATTTTGCAATATTTTTAACTCTGCCGTAATCTTCTGCGCCCCAATTATAGCCGATGGCAGGAGAAAGTGAATCACTTATGCCATACAGAAGAGGCCAACACAGATCACTTGAGTACATGAGCACAGCGTATACCGCAACGGCAGTTGTTCCGCCGTTTTCGCCAAAGGCCTTTGCGCCGAGAGCCATAAGAGAAATATTCATTAAAATTGACGTTATTCGTCCTGAAATGTTACTTAAAAAAACCGGTGATCCGCAAGAAGCAATTTCTTTAAACATTTTTACGTTAAATTCAGGCTTAACAAATTGCAAAAGTGTTGTTCGTTTTATAAAAGGCGTAAGAGCAACTAACGAACTTATACACATAGCAATTGAAGTTGCAAGTGCCGAACCAACAACGTCCATATTAAACACGATAAGGAAAAGTGCCAATAGACCTATGGTTGCAAGGTTTGAGCCGATATTTATTGCCATACTTGTTTTAACGTAGCCGCTTATTCTCAAATAGTTATCCATGGCAAAGAATATTGTTGAAAGGGGACTGCAAAGGGCAACTGTGCGAAGATATCTTACCGACGTATCAAGTAAAACATCATCTGCGCCCATCATTCGGCAAAGAGGTTCTGCCGCGAAGAACATTATTGCGCCCATAATTACAGATGCAATAAATATCATGATAACGGAGCATGAAAACACGTTATTTGCCGTTTTATGATCTTTTCTTCCAAGAGCAATGGAAATGGGTACAGATGCACCAACACCTATAAGGTCTGCTAAGGAAAAATTTATCATTACCAAGGGCATTGCAATATTTACCGCCGCAAAAGCACCTTCGCCAAGTTTCTGACCAATAAAGATTCCTTCTATTATGCTGTAAATTGACATGGCAAACATACTTACCATACCCGGTAGTGCCACTATAAAGAAAAGCCGCCATGGATTCATGGTAGCGTACATTTTTTCGGTATCGCGCATTATTGTAAAATCCTTTTGAAGTTGTTTTCTTAATTATATCACAAAATATAAACTAACACAACGAAAAAACTATCTTACCAATCATAGTAAGATAGTTTTGATTTTATTTTATAACTGAAAAGGCTTCCTTTTCGTTTTTATAGATGCCAACCCCAATTCCGCCGAGAAGTGCCGCGCCAACTGCGCCTGCCGCCTGACCGTTTGCAACGCGGATAGGCTTCTCTAAAACTTCAGCTACGATCTTTACGCAATCGGAAGAATTGCTTATTCCGCCAATCATCGTAACCTTTTCGGCTCTTAAACCGCATTTTTCAAGGTTTTTAAGATTTTCCTTAAGAATTAAGGCGGCACCCTCAATAATTGCTCTTGCAATATCGCTTTTTGAATAATTCTTTCCGATCTCAAAATCTTTATCGTCAAAATTAAATTTTAAGCCGTTACAGCCAAGCTCTGCTTTTTTAACAAGCTCATCATATTCTTTATGTGTAATTTCACCTAAATAGTGAAGCCTCAAAGCATCAATCTTTTCGCTGACGCTTGTTATGGATTTCATTACGCAATAGGGCGAACCGTTAAGCATAAATCTATCCACAAGACCTTTAGTTGAGATTGCAAGTTCTCTTGAAGAAACGGGAAAAAACTCAACCCAAGAGGTTCCGCAGGATAAAAGCATTTCGCCTTCTTCAAAAACGCCTGAGCCCATAGCTCCTGACGGATGGTCAAAGCTGCCTAAAACAATTTTGGTATTTTCTGAAAGTCCAAGTTTTTCTGCTATTTCAGCTGTGACGTTACCTAAAACTGTGCCTTTATCGTAAATGGGCGGTAATTTTTCTTCGGGAATCCCTAATTTTTCAAGCATTTTCTCGTTATAAGTGCCCTTTTCCTGATCCATTAAAAGTGATGGTGTTCCCATTGAATGAGCTATACCCCATTTGCCGGTAAGGGCAAAGTTAAGATACTCCGCGCTCATAACGATTTTTTCTGCTTTTTCAATAAGCTCAGGTCTGTTAAGTTTTATTGCGCCAAGATATGCAAGTGGCATACGGCATCCTAAAGGCCAGCCTGCAGTTGGATATATTGATGCTTGTTCTTCCTCAGTAAAGAAAGCGTTTCTGTCTTCTTCGGGAATAAGAGTCTGCCAACCAATAATAGGCGTAAGAGGTTTTATTTCTTCATCAAGCAAAAGAAGATTTCCGCTTGCGCAACAAGAACATATTGATAAAATACGTTCATTTTCCCCTATTCCTTCGGCAAGTTTTTTGATGACCGAGAAACACACTTCCAAAAACTCATCAGGTTTAAGAAATTTTTGATTGTTTTCGCCAAAGTAATTATATCCGCCGGTAAAAGTATCTTTAACTTCACCGTCTACTGTTAAAAGCACGCCTTTTATAGCAGTTGTGCCGATATCAAGACCTATTAAATAATTCATTTAATTTACACCTTCAATAAGTCTTTTTGCATTAAGGAACATAATATCTTCAACCTGACTATCGGTAAGCTTTAATTCGGTTGCAACTCGCTTTAATGCACGAATCTGTTCATACATCATTATGGTTACGTCTTTTTCATCGGTTTCGCGCATATGAATTACGCCTGTAAGGTCACCGTAAAGGCCACGGGGAACTACGTTGAAATACTCACCGTTTTCAACGATTCTATACATGCGCATAAATGCATAAGGCAGATCTGATCCGAACAAAAGACGCTTTGAGCCAACAGCTTCAATACAAGCTCTGATTGCATCGTCACAAACGTTTGCAGTAAAGTCAAAAACAAGATTCTTTGTGTTTTTAAGCACGTTAAAGGCATCGCCGATATCTTCTTTTGCATATGCTCTGCCGATATGTGCAACAACCAACTTAAGGTTGGGATATTTTTCTTCGATCTCCATGATCTGTGCAATATTAACTTCATCGCGAAGACGCTTATCGCGTGCAATATGAAGCATTATTATCCAGCCGTGTTTGTTTGCAACTTCCAACTGTTCCTTGGGCATAAAGTCAAATATTCTGATTTCAGGAATGGGAATATAGGGCGGACGGAATGTTAAATAAGGCTTTAATCCTAAAAATCCGCCTTTTTTAACTTCTTCCTCAAGAAATTCAGGAGTCATTTCATAACTTGATCTGAAAAGTGTGGGAAAGCCATATTCTATTCCTTTATCGTGAACATACTGATTACAGGTGGGAATGTGACGTGAGCAACTGCCGAAAATCAAAGGTGTAACCTTGTTTTCGGGGAACATCATTTTATATCCCTCTACTAAATCTTCTACCGGCATTTCTTGGGCAACCCTGCCTACCCAACCTTTTTCACCGTAGGGGCTTTTATAACCGTCGCCCATAGGAAAATCCTTTTCCCAAATATGTACATGGCAATCAATAAACTCGTTGGGCAAAAAGTCCTTAAGTTCTGTTTCATAAACTTTTCTGTCGTAATCTGTTAAAGTAATCATTTTCTTTACCTCTTTTTAAATTTCATAGAATTCATAGCCCATTGTTTTTGCAAAGGACTCGGCTATTTTTCTTGCATCGCCATACATCAGATTGAGATGATGTGTGCCGCCAAGTTTACTGTAATCTTCAAGGAATGTGCCAATATTCTTATTGGGTTCAAACCAACCTGAGGTGGATTTACCGCGGAATTTATCACATTCAGGCACAACCATATCCACCAATGATACGATAACCCTGAACTTATCGTCAGCAATGGGCAATAAGTTAATAAGCGTTGCCTTGCCCCCTTTAAATGTTCCGCAAAGCCATGTTGTATCAATATCTGAATACGTCATAGGCTTCTTCATAAACTTAGGTTTATCTGCAGAAAGTGCGGTGTTCATTTCGCCCATATGACTTATGAAAATAAGATTTTCTTTCCAATCGGGGCAGAACATTTCAATAAATGATGCTTCTTCGCTTACGCTCATAAGCGCACCTGTAAATGCTGAAGTAAGTACGTCACCTTCACCTGCATAGCCGATTCCTCTTTCCATTGCTCTGTTAGCCTCAGCAAAGGGAATGCCTGCAATTCCGAAATCTTTTTTAACGTTTAAGAAATTTGCAGTAAATGCAGTTAAGTTATTGTCATTGATCCATTTTCTTACTGCAAGATCGCCTTTCATAGCATTTCTTAAAAAGTCTTGGGGAATATCGTCTGAAACGTCATACTTTTCTTTATCATATTTAATAAGTTCATCAATTTCTTCTTCCGAAACACTTGCAAAATATTTTTTTGCTTCTTCCGAAGAAAGATTTACCTGCTCAATACCGATCTCACCGTAAAGATCTTCGTTTATTCTGAAATCGCCCATTCCGTTAAATGCACCGCCGATAGTTCCTACACGGGAATTGCGGAAAGATTTTGCGATCTTAATGCCTTTAACGCGATTGATTACTCTTTCAATAACGTCACTTTCCTTGTAATGACCTGCTTCAATAAAGAACTGCTTTTTGTTTCTTACAAGCAGGTTGCACATATCCTGAACACCGTGAATACCGTGGTTATATGATATTGCGCGGCCGTCGTCATCGTGGGTAAAATTGAAATTTTTAGTTGTATCAAGAATTACAATGGGAAGATCTGTGCCTTTTAAAATCTTTTCAGATTCAAGAGACGGTGAGTATGCAAGATGCAAGGTAACGATACTATCAACATTTTCTTCTTCAAACATCTTAACCGCTTGTTCAAATTCGCTTTCAAGACGGCAAACGTCTGCATCAACTACTTCAACGTCTTCCCTATGTCTTAAAATATCAAGAATCTCATTTTTAAAACCGTCAATACGTTCTCTCATTGTGGGAGCACCGTCATCATAGAGTTTTACGTAAAGAGGCAAAAATCCTATTTTAACCTTTTTCATATTATTCACCTATAATCATAACCTGAACTGTACGAGTTCTGCCACGTGTCTGGTCAAAATCAATAAAGTGGATTCTGCCAAACTCGCCAAGATCTGCAACACCGTCATCAATAACAACCGTAACGTTTCTGCCGATTATGGAAGAACGTAAGTGAGCGTCTGTATTATGGCAACCGAAATTATCTTCACCGTGTTCTTCGGCAAAATCAAGTGCTTTTTTGCCAGGGTGCAAATACATACCTTCATATCTGCAAGTGGGGATCCATTCTTCAAAAACGTTTACAAGGTCCTGCTGAAGTGTTTCAAGACCTGTCATTGACATATCAAAAGCACATTCCTGAGTAATTACCGAGCAAGTTGTGTGATGTGAATAAACAACAACGATACCGTCTTTTACCTTTGATTCCTTAACGATTTCCTTAACCTGATCTGTAATATCGTGGAAGGATACTGCACGATGTCTTGATTCTAATTTTAACGCTCTTTTAAATACCATGATTTTTTACCTCTTATTTTTCTAATTTTTTAAGATCGTCTGCCGCACGACGTGTCGCACCGATCATTTCATCTATCATTTTGATGGGATCTTCTGCATTCATAATACCTGATGCCGCACCTGCCGCTTCACTGCCTGCCATAATAAAATCGTAAACTTCCTGACCGCAGGTAATTCCCGCTGCCTGCTCAACCATGATAGTAGGATCAATTTCTTTAATAACGCGAATTGAATCCTTTACGTAGGACATAGGACTTGAGCCGTTACCGCCGCCAATAATTTCGGAGGGTTCGGGATTGATGATATCGGGATGCAACTGTGCCATTGCCTTAGCTTCATCTAACGTATCAGCACAAGCAAAAACGTACATATCAAGTTCTTTTGCGCGGTCAATGGTAGCCTTTATCTGAGGAAGACTCATTGGCTTTTCGCAATGGTTTACCATAACGCCTTCTACGCCTGCGGCCTTTAAACCTTCGGGAAGAATATCTGCGCAACCTCTGCCGGGGCGCAAAGTATCCATATACGTTGCAAACACAAATAAGTTTTTAGTGTTTTCTTTAACTCTGCGAACTTCCAACGCAGGGCAGATAAATAAAACGTCAATATCATACTTTTCCGCCGCTTTATCAGCCGCAATGGCATATTCAAGCAACTGATCGCCATAAACGTAGTTTTTAGTTCCTACTTCAAAATACGGTGTTCTTATTTTTCTTTTCATTAAAAATCCCCCTTATCGTCAAAACGATTGTTGTCATTTTTATTTTAAGCCAAGGCTTTTTTTGAAATTTTCAATTTGTGCCTCGGTAGGTTTATAATCTGTGTGTGAGCAGCACGGTAAGGTCGGTTCACTTCCGTCTACTCCGTAAAAAGGCGAAAGACGGTCGTTTTCATATTTTGTACAGTCATCTTCCTTTGTAAAATCGGGAATATTATAAGTTTTTCCGCCTTCAAGCATTGAGCGGTGTGCAAGAATAGCAACTGACGACATTTTAACTGCGCTGTATATATCAAAGGGATGTTCAGGTTGCTTTTTTGCTTTTATACATTCAACGAAGTTTCTTGCAGTAAGATAATCTCCGCCGCCATGACCGCTGCGCTTGATAATTTCTTCATCTTTATCGTTCCATTTAGGCGTATAAAGATTTACTTCTTCCATATTTTCAGGTTTTGACCAAGCATTATAGCGAAGCATCACCTGATCGCCCATACCGCGAAGATTTTCAATCTGGCCTTCCGTTCCGCAAACGCGGTAGGCATTATGATGTCCGCCAAAGCGAGCGCACCCCGTAACCCTAAAAACAGAGCCATCATCATTCTGCGTCATAATTATTGCCGCAGCATCGCCTGAACGTTTGGCATTTGGAATATCGCCTAAAGGAGGCGCAAAAGTATTAAATGACGTAACTTTTTCAGGTGTAGCACCCGTTGCCCACATTACAGGGCCTAAAGAATGAGTTATATAATACGAAGCAGGCAAAAGATTACGCCAATGCTTTTCGTAATAAACATAGTCTTTTTTAAACTGAATATCGTTGGGATCGCCGGGGTGGTTATATTCGCCTTCAGCATACATAATTCTGCCTAACGTTCCCCCATCACATACGCGCTTTATTTCGCGGTTAAAAATCATTTGGGGATAGTTTTCGGCAAGCATATAAATTGACTTGCTTTTTTCAAAGGCTTTTATAAGTTCAACACCTTCAGCCATTGTTCCGTTACTGATACATTCCGAATAAACGTGCAAGCCTTTTTCAAAACACTTTATTGCATATGGCGCATGCTCGTTAAAATAATTTGCGAGAACAACTGCATCCATAGAGTGTTCAATAAAAGAATCAAAATCATCATAAAGTAAAACGGAATCGCCTAACTCTTTTTTGGCAACTTCAAGACGTTCTTTGCGAAAATCGCAAACTGCCACAATATCGCAGTTAAGCAGCATAAAATCACGGGCAACGTACAGACCTCTGACGCCTGCGCCAAATATACCTATTTTTAAATTTGCCATAAAAATCTACCTTTCCGTTTTATCTCAATGATAATTATACTTTATCTGCTTCGTCAATGTCAATGTAAATAATCCATATATTTATTTAAAAAAGTTTGTTTTTACTTGAATTTTTCAAAAAAATATGGTATATTTATAAAAAAATCAAAGGATGTTATTATGCAACGCAAAAATATATGTAAATTTGTAAATCCAACCTATTCCGAAAACCCTCTTGCTTCCCAATTTATATTGGAAACAGATCCGCAGATCATGGAAAGAAACGTTACTGTTTCCAAGAACCGCATGATTCTTGTTGTTGAGGGTGAAGGTAAGTTTTTAGGTGAAAATGACACTCTTGAACTTAATAAAGGTACGCTTGTTTTCGTTTTTTCGGGAGAAAAAATGTCAATTTCCCATAACAAAAACTGCAAGTATATGTATATTGATTTTGAAGGCATAAGAGCCGATGAATTGATCAAGCGTTTTAATATCAATAAAAACAACAGATGTTTTTCAGGGCTTGACGGAATCATTCCCCTTTGGGAAGAAAGCCTTTTAAGCGCTTCGGAAAACACCATTGACCTTGTGGCGGAAAGTATGCTTATTTACGCCTTTTCACGTTTAAGCAACAAAGTTACGCTTCAGGACGAAGTTTTAAACAAAATCATGCAGATCACCGAAGAACATTTTGTTGACAGCGACCTTTCAATTTCAAGCATCGCCGATGAACTTGGATATAATTCAAAATATCTTTCCCACTTGTTTAAGAAAAAAACGGGTAAGAATTTTTCAGAATATCTAAGATGTCTGCGCGTAAAATATTCGGTATCCCTTTTTGATAACGGAATCGATTCCATAAAAAACGTCGCATTGCTTTCAGGTTTTTCAGATCCTTTATATTTTTCCACAGTATTTAAAAATATTTTGGGTATGTCCCCCAAAGACTATTTATCAAAAAAACATGTGAAGTAAAAATAAAAACGGCTTACATTTTGTGCAAGCCGTTTTAACTTTTTATACTTCTTCAAGAATCATTGACATCATATATTTTTCGGTAAATATAGGGTTTGATGCCAGATCAACTACCGTAGCATCTTTTACTGTTTTAATCATATTTTCTCTGACGTTTTTATTAATCAGCAGAAGTGATGCGCCTGCAAGTGCGCCGTTACCTATATTCTTGGTTTTCGTTGAAAGTTTTTGAGGAATCAAGCCTATCTTTGACGCATTTTTTACGTTAAGATAGTTTCCAAATCCGCCTGCAACGTAAAGAACGGCTACGTCAGAAAGATTTATCTCTGCCGTTTCAATAAGAGTCATCAATCCTGCGCAGATGGCACTTTTAGCAAGTTGAAGCATACGTATATCATCAGGATACAAATATACAGAATCTTTTATAAGCACTTTTTGATCTTCAAGATATCCGCTTTCATCAAGACTTTCATTTTCAATAAGGCAGGCCGTCGCATCTATAAGTCCGCTTCCGCAGATGCCTTTTGCTTCGCTTTCGCCTATAACGTGAGCATAAAGATTTCCGTTTACCAACTGCACCTTATCAATTGCGCCAACGGCTCCGCGCATACCCATTTTAATACCTACGCCTTCAAAGGCAGGGCCTGCTGCGGTGGAGCAAACCGCTAATTTGCCTTTATGCCACATTGCAAGTTCACCGTTCGTTCCGATATCAATGAGCATGGCAGTATCTTTTTTCAACAACTCCGTTGCAAATATCGCACAGGTTATATCTGCCCCTACAAAGGCAGATATGCAAGGTGGAACATATATACATACGTTCTCTTCAAGGCTGTTTAACCCTATTTCTTTTGCAGAAAGTTCTTCGCCAAAAAGTCTTTTTGCTTTAAAGGGTGCATGAGAAAAGGGTTCAACGTTCTCATTAACAAGCAAAGAAAGCATAACGGTATTTCCCGTTATTACTGCACCGTCAATATCCTTTGTGCTTATGTTTTGAGAATCGGCAAGTTCGATTATAATCTCATCAAGAGTATTTCTTATTGCCGTTGAAAGTTCATCGTTTTTTCCGTTTATTGATGCCTCTATGCGGGATACCACGTCGGCACCCCATTCTTGTTGGGGATTAAGGCGCGACGTGCTTTTAAGCATTTCACCTTTTACATTATAAATTTTTGCAGCAACGGTGGTAGTGCCGATATCTATTGCGACACCGAATTTTTTAAACATGGGATCGATTTTTGTTTCAGAAAAAAAACCATCTGTTAATATCTGTGTTGTATCTTTTTGTGAAAAAGTTGTAATTTCACAAGTGCCCAGCGCCTTTGTAAGGCATTTAAGGCGGACTCCATTTTCAATTTCGTTTACAGAAAGCAAGTTTCTTTCTTCGTTAGTGATTTCAGAAAGATCGCCTTTGGCTTTAACTTTACACATTCCGCACTTACCGTGACCGCCGCAAGGCTTTTCGCCGCTTACTATTTCAGAAAGAAACGTCCCCTTTTGGGCATATACAGTTTTTCCGTCTACAATGACGGCTATTTTTTCACTCATGTTTCTCTCCATCAAGTGAGAACAGAACCGCACCGAAATAGGTAACGGTGTTCTGCCCGTTAATATATTTCATTGCCGATGCCTTTGCAAGAGCAGATACGTTAACCCCATATGCTTCAAGGGATGCCATTGCATTTTGGGGAAATCTGCAAGGCGCACCAACTTGCTTTGCACATTTTTCGCACACACCGCAACCGCCTGCACCAAGATGCAAAGCGTTTAATATATTCATATCCGAAAATGCTTTACGGATGCTTTGCGCGATAGGATAGGTTTTCTTTTTTGCTTCTATCATTCCTTCAAAATCAAAACTGTCTTCAAGTTCTGTAACGGTCTGATATACAAGAGCAAAATCGTATTTTTTTACTTCTGCCATAAGAACTTCTATATCGCCGACGTCAGGTGGGCACATATAGCATTTACCGTACATTCCGCAGGCATTTGATGCGCACATATCACGAAACGCTCTATCCATTTCAATATTTTTAACAGATATTATATTTGATTTAAAAGCACCGTTTTTTATTGGGACTTCCTTTAATTTTTCAAATATCATCTGCTTATCCATTGATAATGCCTCTTTTTACGTTAATTTCCTTTACATATTTTTGAGCATTGGGTAATTTAAATATCTTTTTATCATACTTTTCCAGCGTACCTAATATTTTACCCATGTCATTAAGTTCGGGTTGGGACATATTTATGCCGTAAAGGTCTTCAGTTTCGCAAAGAGAATCAATATAGTGATCTCCCCTACCGCAAAAATGAATACATCCGCCGCCAAAATACTTAAACAGTTCGCTATCGTAAGGCTTACTGAACTCGTTATAAAACTCTGTTGAAATATTCATGGCGCTGTCAAGGCGAATAAGAATATTTCCTCTGTGCATAAGAGTCCAATGGGTGGAAAGTTCTTTGTTTTTTGGAATTATTGTATACCATTTATCAAGAAATGCCTTGTATGTATCTGTAATAAGTCTTAATACGGAATGAACAAAATCGGGATCATCATACATTTCATAAAACATTTCGCCGCCCCACAGAAGTTCAGCAATATCAAGAGGCCCTTGAGTATCGGGATGATAAACGTCTACGTATTTCTTTATTTTGGGATATTTTTCAAAAATCTCGTTACACATTTCACCAAAATAAAGAACTTTTTTACCAAGTCCGTTATATAGATCGGGAATGCCTTTATCTAAAGTCTCGCGAATTTTATCGCTGTCATTCCATGATTTTGTTGTGGGCAGAGTGTTAGTGCTTCGTGGCATTTCAAAAAGTTCCGCACCAAAAAGCGAAGTCATAATACCCGTTCCGTAATTTGCGCGGATACCAAGTGTGTCAGTTGTGCTATTAAGTCTTCTGCTTACAGATGCAAGTTCTGAACAAAGCATAAGTTCAAAATCGTTTATAGCATCATTTATATGTATATCTTTGACTACTATCCCCGCACTTGATACCTTTTTTCTTTCAGGAACAAAAATATCCGTATCGGTTTTTCCGTACCAGAAGTTCTTCCATTGATTTTTATAATCTTCTTCCGTTTCCGGATCGATTCTTCTTTCAATATCTTCTAAAAGTTTTATCGTGTAATCTGATAATTGCATAGAAACCACCTATTTATAATAATCACTTACCGCCTCAAAAAACGCATCTATATTCTCCCAAGGCGTCATTGGCGGAATATCACAACCTGATGATATTACAAAATTACTATATTTACAACATTTTTCCATTATCGAAAGAGTTTCTTTTCTTACGTCTTCAGGTGTTCCCATACGTAATACGCCAGCAGGATCAACGTTACCCATAACCACCGTATTTTCAGGAACTTTTAATATAATATCCTTTTCCATATCTACCGCATTGCCAAAGTGATATGCAGAAGCGCCTGTTGATAAAATTGATTGAAGCATAACGGGAACGTTATCACCGCAGTTGTGATAAATGAGAATAAAGTTTTCGTCCTGCACCGCATCAACGATTCTTTTAACGTAAGGAGATGAAAACTCCTCTTCAAGCGTAGGTGAAAGTAATCCCGACACAGGCTCAGCAAGCACAATTCCGTTTGCGCCTGCATTTTTATATGCCCTTGCATATTCTATTAAAAAAGACGTGGTTTTGTCAAGAACAAGATGAACCATATCAGGATCATCATAGCAATCGATCATTATTTCCGATACGTCCAAGAGCCTTGCCGCAAGGGAGAAGGGCCCTATCATTCCTGCAAACACAGGTCTGTCATTTATTTCTTCCGTTGCCTTTTTTATGGCGTCTATATAAATGGAAGTTCTGCCTGCACCGATCAAAGGAATTTTAAGTGCTTCTGCTTCATCAATATCATTTATATAGCGCCCTTTAACTGTTGGAACTTCATTTTCCGAAACAATAACCTTTGCGCCGAAGCACTCCGCTTCAACAGAAAGATCCATAAAACTTACCGATGCTAATGCATCTGTTCTGTCAGCAACGGCTTTCATTCCTTTTGCCTGAAGTTCGCTATCGGAAATAAGTTCCTTAACGCTTACTCCAAGCAAACTTACGCAAGGAAATGATAAAATAGGCATAGGCTTTTTAACCTTTGCTTCTTTAAGGTCATCAATCCATTTTTTCATATTATATTTCATGTCGGTTACCTCAACTATTTTCCGTCATTTTTGCGCATCAGACCTCAATTTTCTTTATTTCTTCTGCATAATACTGCACCAATTCAAATTTTGATCCCGGCATAAGTCTGTGATCAGGGCAAGGAATAAATCCACCCATACCTGCAAGACGCTTTATGCGCTCAATTTCCTCGTCTACCGCCTTTTTATCTTTTCTGAAAGCAGTTTTATCCATACCGCCTACACCGAGAATCTGTTTGCCGTATTTTTTTCTGGCATTTTCAAACTGATCGCCCCAGGTGCCGATTTCTATGGGGAATAAAACGTTTACGCCGTTTTCTATCCAAGTGGGAATAAGTTTTTCAACAACACCGTCACAATCAAGGGAAACAATATTGATTCCGTGCTTATAGCAAAGTTCGGTGCGCTTTTTATAGTGCTTTGCGCACAGTTCATCAAAGAGATTAGGATCTAATAAAGGCCCGTTTTTAAAGCAGATATCTTCCCAGAAATGAGCATAATCAAACTTTGCACCCGTTTCAAGTGTCGCTTCTACACATTTATATTGCATTTCAGCATATGTATCAACAATATCCCTGAAAAGATCTTCATCCTCATCATAGATAAGATAACTCATTCCGATAACGGTAGTTATATTTCGGATATCACCCATTACACTTCCAACATTTAGACCGATAGGATTTTCCATATCCCGTGTTTCATTAAATTTTTTAAAATATTCAACGTTGACACGCTCGGAAAAATACTGCATTTTAGGCTTAAACAAGGTCTCAAAGGCATCTCTATCCTTTAAAAGATAATCATCCTCAGAGGGAATGGAAACAATACCGGGCTTCACCCTTTCGATAACTCCGTTACCTGTAAGAACACGTTCGGTGCCGTCAGGAAGCGTTTCAATGACCTTATTTTCAAAGGCAGGAGACAAGCCGTTGTTTGTTCCTTCACAAAGTCCCCAGCCGCAGTCCCATCCGATTATTTTATCAAGCGCCTTTAGCACCTTAATATCATATGGATTATGTGATAACTCTTCGGGAATATGCCCCTCTTCTGCCCACTCTTCAAGAAGCTTTTTCCAATAGCCAAAGTGAACCGCAGGCATTCTGTCAGCATTTTTATAATTTAAAATATTTAAGCAACGTTCTCTTGCCGTCATTTTTTCTTCCTACCTTGATTTTTTATTTGCAGAACTCAACTGCCGCATCTGCCGCGCTTGCCGCATCAACGGTATAGCAGTCAGCACCGATGGAATCGCAGTATTCCTGATTTATAGGTGCGCCGCCGATCATAATTTTAACCTTTTCTCTGATTCCTGATTCTTCTGCTTTCTTTACAACATCAGCCATAACATTCATTGTTGTTGTTAGAAGTGCAGAACAGCAAATAACCTGACAGTTCTCATCAATAGCCGTTTGAACAAAGGTTTCAGGTGCAACATCTGTGCCAAGGTCAATAACTTCAAGCCCTTTGCCTTCCATCATCATTTTAACGATGTTTTTGCCTATATCGTGAAGGTCGCCCTGAACCGTGCCGATACATACTTTGCCCGTGGCTTTAACTCCGCTTGCCATAAGATAAGGCTTTAATACCTGAACTCCCATATTCATTGCGCGAGCGGCAACAAGTACTTCGGGAACGTAAATCTCGTTGTTTTTGAACTTTTCGCCAACAACGTTCATACCTGAAAGAAGACCTTCATTTAATATCTGTTCAACGTTGGCACCCTCGTCGATTGCCTGCTGAACCATTTCCTTTACTATTTTTGATTTGCCCTTCTGAAGATTTTCTGAAATTTCACTTAATACTACCATTACTCTTTCTCCTTTTGATACTTTATTGATTTCTATTTTCTTTACAGATTGCTTTTTTTCTTGTCTGTACTCATTGGGAGTCATACCCATATACAGGTTAAAGTTCTTATAAAATGACGGAATGTCCTTCAGACCGCATTTTAAAACTATCTCCTCTACGTTAAGATCGCTCTCCGTTAATTGCTTGCAAGCATACTCCATTCTCACCGAGCGCAGATATTCATTAAAATGCTTGCCCGTAAGTTTTTGAAATATCCTGCTCATATAAGGCTTACTTATATAAAGCATTTCCGCTATCTGCCCTAAAGTGAGTTCGGGATTTGAAAAATTGTTTTTTATTATCTGAATTGCCGATAAACCAACGTTCCACTCGCCCGTTGAAACGGAAGATTTATTTTTTATGGAACTGTCAATATACCTTGCAACGTTTATAAGTAACAACGAAAGATTGCTTTCAACGATCTCCTGCCAAAGACTGTTTTTTTCTTTTATTTCCTGCTCTATCTCACTAAAAAGACAGTCTATCTTATCGCGCATAGATCTGTTTAGCATGGCATAAGCACATACAGAACCGTCATTGAACATTCCGTAGCACTCGTTTTCCGATAATTCATCTAAATAAAACCGTATCTGCCTGACAGTAAGTTTTTCTTGCTCGTCTTCAAGAAAATACCCATGGGGTATATCAGGCGGAGTAACGAACAGATCGCCTTCTTGACAAGGGATCGCCTGATCAAGAACAAGATGAGTTCCGCATCCTTCAACAATAAGGCTTATTTCAAAATAATCGTGCCTTTGTATATCCATCCATGATTTTTCCGCGCTGAACACTTTTTCGCAAGGAACGCTTTTTTGGCAAATATTCACTTCACGAACTTTACTAAACATTATTTATACCCTTTCGGCAAATATTTGTAAATCACTTGTATTATATCTTTTTTTATCATGAATGTAAATATGGTAGATTTTCTTTTTCACCGACATAATGAAATAAAACCATATAAAAAAATGCACCTCCAAGAGCGTCTATCTTTGGAGATGCATATTATTTGCAAACTTATATCTTCTTCCCGTCAGAAAAAGCGTTGCCAACTTTTTCGCCAAGTTTAATATAGGTGTGATGTACGGGATCGTAGGTAATGGCTTCAAGTTTTTGTGGATCTATCATTCCGTCATCACCAAGCACAGATTCATCGGCGCTGACGTTTACGATTTCGCCGATGCAGATTCCGTCTTCATTAAATTTAAGGAGTTTACACTCTATCGTCATAGGAAATTCATTTATGATTGGCGCATTTACATGGGTAGATCTGACCGTTGTCAAACCTGCTTTTGTCATTTTATCAGAAACTTTGTTTCCCGATACGATTCCAACGTAATCTGCTTCAACTACGTGCTTTGCATCGGCAATGCTTACAGTAAATGCCTTACTTTCGATAATATTTTTTGTTGTCTTGTGATCGTCGGCAAGGCAGACCATAATTTGATTGGTATCGTATGTTCCGCCCCAAGCCGCATTCATACAACACGGAACACCATTTTTATCATAAGATGCAACAATAAATACGGGCATCGGATACGCCCAAGTTTTCACTCCAAAATCTTTTCGCATAATATTACCTCACAAAGTTTTCTTTTATATTATTATACAACGGTTTTGTTTAAATGAAAATTATTTTTTTCTCACGTTTTACGGCATAATCAAGAGCGATTTTGGTTCCGCTTTTGCGATTTAACTGCATATAATAGAAAATACAATAATTGCTTTTATCAATCATCTCATAATTGCGCTTTACATAAGATGCTTTTCCCGCACCGATAATTTTTTCGGGAAAATATGTTTCATCATAAATTTTCAATAAATATTCTTTAAAATCTTCGCTGATAACGGGATATTCTGCCCGAATGTATATCCGCTTAATGTGCGGATACTTTTCTTTTAATCTCGTTACCAAATCAAGACACAAACTATCAAACTGACTTTTACTGCCGAACAAAAACGTATCAACGTTTTTATCTTTAATCAGCATTTCGATTTCATTTAATAATCGTTTTTTCATTTCATCTGTTTCAATAATTGTTCTGTGTCCAATAAAACAACAAACGTTTTTTTGCATAAAAATCCCCCACAAAGTAAATAATTATTTAATTATTATACACTATTATTCACTTAAAGTAAATATATCTGCAGTTATAGATTATAATATTTTTACCTTTTTTTATGTAGAATATATATTAGCATAATTAAGGGGCGATAATATGGTAACAGAATTTCCCGATAAGTATATTACTCTCGGATTGAAGATTGCTTACTACAGAAGAAAAGCCGGATATACTCAAGAATATTTTGCCGAACTAATTGAAAAAAGTGTAAGTTTTGTGGGACAAGTCGAAGGCACTGGCACAGTAAGAGGCGTTTCCCTTGAAACCTTATTTAAAATGGCACAGGTGTTAAATATATCCCCTGCAAAACTTTTGGAAGAAGATTAAAAATTTAAAAGCGTGTGTTTATTTAACACACGCTTTTTCTTCAGGCTTGGACTCCCCTCGCAGGAATCAAGGCAAAGCCTTGTATATCATCAATTCCGCAGGAATTGCATATCATCAAAACGAAGTTTTGTATATCATCAAGCCGCAGGAAAATGCACGCTGGCGCGTGATGAGATACAAGGGCGCATTGCGCCCTTGATGATATACACCACGCTTCGCGCGGTGATGATATGCCAAGCCTGCGGCTTGGATAAAAAAATTCGACAAGTTGAAACTTGTCGAATTTTTTGGTGGAGGCGAGGGGAGTCGAACCCCTGTCCAAAGAAGCGGAAATATGGTTTTCTACGAGCGTAGCCGATGATTTTAGATTCCCCTTTGCGCTCGCACAACGGCACGCTTACGCATCAGGTAGCTTCATTTTACATCGTGGTCGCAAAGCTTAGACCACTGACGTGCACTGTGTAATTTGACACCGGTGATCTGAGCCCACAGTCAGCCCAGGCCGATGGTAGGTGCTATTAAGCAGCTACTAAATTAGTATTTCTGTTAGCGTTTATATTTACGCTCGGGTTTTTAGCGTGTCCCCGAAATCACAGCTCGCTTACCGTACCACCGAACAACCCTGTCGAAACCTTTACGCCCCCATATAAAAACGGCAGATGCCGTTATTAATTATTTTTAAACCAAATTTCGAATAAGAATTTTACGGAGTCATCCATCCATTGTGCGGAATAATGCTTTTCGGTTATGGGATTTGTTCCATAGTTGCTTGTTGCAAGTCCGTGATGACCGAACGGATAAACGTGAAGCTCAAAGGTTACGTTGTTCTCGGCAAGCTTTGTTGCAAAAACAAGGCTGTTTTTTACGGGAACAACACTGTCATTTGCCGTATGCCACAAGAAAGTTGGCGGAGTATCGGCATTAACGTGAGTTTCAAGTGACATTTTTTTATAAATTTCAGATTCGGTATCAGTGGTGCCCGAAACAAAATCAATGGAATATTTATGAGCAAACATAAGATCCGCGGAAATTACGGGATAACCTAACACAAGTGCATCAGGCTTAATATCTTCTGCTTCAGCGTTAAGAAGATCCAGGATAACCTGATCGTTATATAAAACGCCTAAACTTGCCGCCAAATGACCGCCTGCAGAATAGCCGTTTACTGCAATCTTTTGGCTATCAATTCCCCATTCTTCAGCGTGTTTTCTGATATAAAGCATTGATGCGGCAATTTCTGAAAGTTGTTGGGGATAGTGTTCAGGTCTAACGCTGTACTTAAGAACGAAGCACGAAAATCCTTCCGTTAAATACTTACATGCAATAGGCTCACCTTCTCTATCACTTACGTTGCAGTAGCCGCCGCCTGGAGCAATAAGCATTGCAGGAATTTTTCTGTTTTCTTCCATGCGAGGTGCAACGTCATTTATAAAGCAATGTAATTCGGGATCCTGTTGACTCTGTAAGCAAGGAAACTCTTCTTTTAATTTTACAATAAAGTGATTCATATTATTCTCCCCTATTTTTTGTTGCGCGATCAATGGCACGGTTCATATCTTTAATTGCCGCGTCCTCACGCTTATCGTGAAGTTTTTTACCTTTACAAAGAGCAACTTCTATTTTAACAAAACCGTTTTTAAAATATGCTTTTAAAGGAATGAGCGTATAACCGTCAATTTTCATTTTGCCGAAAAGACGGTCAATTTCCCTGCGGTGCATAAGAAGTTTTCGTGTGCGCATAGGGTCTTTATTAAAAATATTACCCTTTTCGTAAGGCGAAATATGCATACCGATAACAAACATCTCACCGCCGCGGATAATTATATGGCTGTCCTTAAGATTAGTTTTACCTTGACGCAATGATTTAACTTCAGTACCGAAAAGTTCGATGCCTGCTTCATAGGTGTCCTCAATAAAATAATCGTGACGAGCTTTTTTATTTTCAGTAATTATTTTAATCGGTTTATCCATTTTACGCTCCAAACAAATTTCAATTTGTATATTACCTTTTTTTTATAAAAAAGTCAAGTTAAAAGAGTAAATTCAACCTTGCCTTCAGGAATGTTTACCGCAAAAACTCTTATTTTTACAATATCGCCCAATCTATAAGTTTTTTCATCACTTTTAAGACTATAACGGGATTCATCGTAATCAAAATATCCGTCCATGGTATTTACGGGAATAAAGCCTTCAACGGTGTTTTCAAGTTCAACAAACATTCCGTAAGCGGTAACCCCTGAAACGGAGCCTGAAAACTCCTGCCCTATTTTATCGCTCATATACTGCGCTTTGCGGATATCTTCAACGTCGCGCTCGCAGGTGGCAGCGTTTATCTCCTGAGCAGTTGAGATGCTTGCGCAGTTTTCAACACGTGAATGAAGTTCCCTTAACCCTGAAAGATTTTTATCAAAAGTCATGTGAAGCGCGCGATGGACCATAAGATCGGGATATCTGCGAATTGGCGAAGTGAAATGGAGATAATTTTCATAGGCAAGACCGAAATGACCGTCGCAGGTTGCCTTATATTTTGCCTTACTCATAGACCGAAGCATAGTTTTCTTTAAAAGTGCTTCTTCGGGAGTGCCTTGAGCCTTTTCAAGAATTTTTTGGAAATCCTGAGGCTTTGGCTTTTCGGGCAGAAAATATCCAAACACACCCAAAAGTTCCTTAAATGCTTCAAGTTTCTTTTCTTCGGGCGGCTCATGAACGCGGTAAATGCCCGGAATATTGTGATTTTTTAAATGACTTGCAACGGTAACGTTGGCAAGAAGCATAAACTGCTCAATAATTCTATTGGAAATTCCCACTTCATATTCCGTAATATTTATGGGAAAATCATTTTCATCTAAAATTATTTTTGCTTCGGGAAGATCAAAATCAATACTTCCACGCTTGTTTGCACAATCAATAAGCAACAGCGCAAGATTTTTCATAAGAAGTAGCATTCCGAAAACGTCTTTATACTGTTTGCGCTTTTCGCTTTTGGGATTTTCCAAAATTTCGGTAACTTCATTATAGGTCATGCGGTGCTTACTGTTTATAACAGAAGGCTGAATGGAATAATCAACAACTTTTCCCTGCTTTGTAATAATCATAAAGCAAGACAAAGTCAGTCTGTCTTCGCCCTCGTTTAATGAGCAGATCCCGTTTGAAAGTTTTTTGGGAAGCATGGGATATACTTTTCCCGGAATATACACGCTTGTTGCACGGCTTCTTGCTTCAACGTCAATAACGCTATCCATTTTAACGTAGTGTGAAACGTCGGCAATATGAACGCCAAGAAGATAATCACCTTTTTCGGTTATCTCTAAAGATACGGCATCATCAAGGTCTTTTGCATCGTCGCCATCAATGGTGATAGTATTTAACTTTCTTAAATCAAGACGGTTATTAAATTCTGTTTCGTTTATTGTTTCAGGAACGGATTCTGCCGCCTGCAAAACTTTTTCAGGGAAATTTAGGGCTACACCGTAATTATATAATACAGATAAAATTGCGGTGGAATCATCTTCAGATGAACCTAAATTATCTGTTACCTGACATACACCGTTTGATTTAACCGTTGGATAAGAAACGATTTCTGCAACCACCTTATCCCCTTCCTTTGCGCCGTTGCGCTTGGATTTGGGAAGAATGAAAAGTTCGCGGATTTTTCTTTCATCAGGCGCAACGTACAAAGTAGTATCATCACGGTAAACCGTGCCGACGATTCTTTCATATCCGCGTTTAACGATGCGCACCGCCTGACAGTTTTTACCTTTTTTAACAACCTGAATTATATCGTTGTGCATCAAGCAGAAATCACGGCTTTTGACGATTTTAAGATCTTCCGAAAGTTCATCGCATACAAAGAAATCGGCACCTGAGAGAGTTGAACATACTTTGCCTTCCAATAAACCTGAATTTTTTGTATATCCTTTTCCCGATTTCATTATCTTACCGTCTTTAACTGCGCGGTCAAGCATCTTCTTTATGACCTTTGCTTCAGATTTTCTGAAACCCATTTTTTTACAGATTTCAAATTCCGAAACAGGTGTTTTTGATTCTTTTACTATTTTTATAATCTGTTCCATTATTATATATTATTGACTTTCATTTTTTATAAATTCACAAAAAAATGCCGTATCCTTGCGTAGCAAAAACACGGCATCAGTTTTTTTAGAAAAACTTAATTAAGCAGCAGGGGTTGCAGTAGCAGTTGTGCCGCTGGTCTGTTGAGCTGCTTCTTCAGAAGCCTTTGCAGACTCCATTGAGAAAAGGATTGTAAGAACAACGCTTATTATAACGAAGATAATAACACAAACCTTTGTGATCTTGGCAAGTTTTTCCTCATTGCCAAGTTCTTTGCCTTTGCCGAAATAATTATCGCTTTCACTTGTTGCGGTAACACCTGTGATACCTTCACTTTTGCTCTTCTGCAAAGCAACTGCAACGATGATAATAAGTGATAATAAAATTATTAAAATTTCAAGAATAAGCATAATTGCTGACATATTTAAAAACCTCCGTTCTATTAACCGAATAAGATTATAACATATATGAAAATTTTTCGCAAGCACATTTTTTAAAAGATTTATCTGTTTTACAATTTATATGTTGACAAATGTAACATAAAATGATAAGATATTACAAAAGTGTTACATAACACATAGAATTTTTATGAAAGCGGTTTATTTAATGAAAAAGATTTTTGCCATCATTTTAATATTGGTTACTATACTTCCATGCTACCTTAATATAAGTGTGGGTGCTGAACCGATAACTCAATCAACGGAAAGTTATGACGTGTATGAAATACAGTACATATTAAAGAAATTTGGTTATTTTACATACGACTGTACCGGTTATTACGGCGAAGCCACTGCTCTTTCAGTTAAGACCTTTCAGGGGGACAAGGGCCTTGAGGCTACCGGAATTGCCGATGACGATACCGTTGCACTTATTCGCGCTGCCAACTGCGCAGAAGCAACCGTAACCATCAAAACCCAATTGAACGTTCGCGAAAACGCTGATTCTTCAAGTGAAGTTGTTGACTCACTTACCCGTGATTCAAAGGTTTACATTTATTCAGAGCAAGGTGATTGGTATCACGTTGAAACAGAAAACGGAATTTTAGGATTCATTTTAAAGAAATATCTTGAGCCAAGCGATATTCAGGGATTAGTTGGTAAAATAACGGGCGTCAGCGATTCGGTAAACGTTCGCTCAAAGGCTGAAATTGACGGGCCTATCGCTTTTCAGGTAAAAAATGATGAAAGCGTTAAAGTTATCGGCGGTAACGGCGACTGGTTTGAAATTTCCTATAACGGAAAAAACGGTTATATTTTTAAACAGTACGTTTCCATCGGCGCTGAAGGCGGTTCTTCAACAATTTTAAGCGAACTTGTTGATCCTTGGAAAGCAAGCATAACAACTTCTTCCCTTAAAGTACGTTCAGGTCCCAGCACCGGCTATGATACTATTGCCACAGTAACGAAAAACACTACCTTTACCGTTCTCGGTCAAAGCGGAAATTGGTATTACATTGAACTTCAAAACGGTTTAAAGGGTTATTCAAGCAAAGAATATATCCAAAAAGGCAGCGGATATTCCACCTGCACAATTGACGTTTCAGGTTCACTTAACGTAAGAAAAGGTCCCGGAACAAGTTACGATTCAGTTGCTTCCGTAAAAGATAATGAAGTTGTTACTCTTGTTGACGATTCTGAAGAATGGTTCAAGATCAAAACTGCCGCAGGCGTTGAAGGCTACGTTTTAGGTAAGTACGTTAAACTTGGCGGTTCACTTTCATCAAACGCACCTTCCGCATCAAAGCCCAGCGGAACATTTAAACTTGATTCAGAAGGCGTTGGCGTTGTTAACATTCAGAACAGACTTAAAACGTTAGGATATTTTTCAGGTACACCTACCGGTTATTACGGTTCTGCAACAGTCAGTGCAGTAAAGAAGTTCCAAAAGGCTTCAGGTCTTTCACAAGACGGTGTTTGCGGAACAACAACGCTTAATAAGTTATTCTCATCTTCTGCCATAACTGCCGCTCAGGCTGCAAAGAACGAATCAGCAAAGCCTACGGCAACACCTAAGAAAGATTCAAATTCAGGTTCTTCAAGTTCAGGTTCATCTACACCTGCAAAACCCGGTAACACAGCATTAGGTCAGCAGATAGCCGATTATGCAAAACAGTATCTCGGCAGACCTTACGTTTTAGGCGCAAACGGTCCTAACTCCTTTGACTGTTCAGGTTACACCAAGTTCGTTTATGCACACTTTGGAATTTCTATCCCCCGTACTGCATATACTCAGGGATATTGGAATCAGGGTACGAAAATAACCTCTATTTCTGATCTTCAGGTGGGCGACCTTGTGTTCTTCAACACAGTAAACGATAGCGACTTATGCGACCATGCAGGTATTTATTTAGGTAACGGTCAGGTTGCACATGCTTCATCAGGTTCAGCAAGAAAGACTGTTATTTCAAGTATGTCGCAAAATTACTATAAGACAAGATTTTCATGGGGAAGGCGCCTTATCTGATGGAATTATTAAAGCCAAATGAAAGAATAGACGATTTACAATTCAGGGGTCTGAAAATTATTCAGAACCCTGAATATTTCTGTTTTGGAACTGATGCAGTACTGCTTGCCGACTTTGCAACGTTGAAGAAAAACGCTAAAATATGCGATCTTGGAACGGGCACGGGTATTCTGCCTATACTTTTATACGGCAGACATGAGTACGTAAAATGCGATGCCGTTGAAATTCAGGATTTTATGGCAGAAATGGCATCGCGCACGGTAAAACTTAACAATCTTGAAGACAGAATCACCGTTCACAATGCCGATTTAAGAGATTTAAAAGGCGTTCTGCCGTCATGCGAGTATTCTACCGTTGTTTGTAATCCGCCATATAAAAAAGACGGAAGCGGTGAGCACAATAAAGATGACGCCCACTCCGTTTCCCGTCACGAAGCAACTTGCACTTTAGACGACGTATGCTCTGCCGCCAACTATTTATTAAAAAACGGCGGAAGATTTGCAATGATAAATCATTCTGACAGAATTGTTGATATATTTGCAACCATGCGCAAATATAACATTGAGCCTAAGCGCGTGCGCCCCGTTCAATCACGGCCCCACACCCCTGCTTACGTTGTTTTGATTGAAGGTGTTAAAGAGGGTAAGCCTTATATGAATTGGGAGCCGACCTTATGTATTTACGATAAAGACGGCAATATTAACGATGAAATTAACCGCATCTATCACGTGGAGGAAAAGTAAATGCTCTATATTTGTGCCACACCAATCGGCAATTTAGAAGATATAACCTTGCGCGCACTTCGCATTTTAAAGGAATGTGATGCCATTGCCTGCGAAGATACACGGCACAGCGCATCGTTATTATTTAAGTACGAAATAAACAAGCCTCTTATTTCCTATCATGAGCATAACGAACAATCACGCTCGGACCAGATTCTTGACCGCGTTGAAAACGGCGAAAACATCGTGCTTGTATCAGATGCAGGAATGCCCTGCATCTCTGACCCAGGCTACATAATCGTTAAAAAAGCAAGGGAGAGAAATCTGCCCGTAACGGTTCTTCCCGGTGCAAATGCAGGCTTGTGCGCTCTCGTTCTTTCGGGCTTTAAGTGCGACCGTTTTGTTTTTGAGGGATTCTTGCCTAAAACGGGAAAAGAGCGAAAAGAACGCATTGAAGCATTAAAAAAAGAGCCTCGCGCAGTAATTTTGCACGAAAGCCCCCATCATTTGGAAAAAACGTTAGAAGACCTTGCCGAAAAATTAGGTGCAAGAGAAATTGCCATTGTTCGGGAAATCACCAAAATTCACGAAGAATGTGTTACTTTCCCCTTAAATGAGTGGAAAGAAAAAATGCCCACAATCAAAGGCGAGTTCGTTCTTGTTTTAGCAGAAAAAGAAAATGCTTTAACAGAAGAATTTGAAAACCTTTCCATAAAGGATCAGGTAAAACTTTTGCTTGATGAAGGCATTGATAAAAAAACTGCCATAAAACAAGTTGCCCAAAGAATGAACATTCCCAAAAACGACGTTTATATGGAAGTTATTGATATGTGAACATATATGAATAAGTAAATAATGCCCTGCAATTTCTTTGCAGGGCATTATGTTTGCAGGGGTTTGTCAGTGCTCTGAAAAATGACTCATATTGAGTCATTTTCCTTTATTTATCAAGTTCGCTGATCATTCTCTTAAGATTGGCAATACTTATTCTGTTTGCCATTATGTTTTCTTCAATACCTTCAAACTCAATGGAAACGTAACCATCAAATCCTGCTTTTTTCATTACCGTAAGTAACTGATAAGTAGGCACTTGACCGTGACCAAAGATCGTTGCACGTTTGAAAATTCCTGCCCTTGTTCTTGAAAAACCCTCGCCGGGATCGAACATCATACCGTCACGGAAAAAAGCGTCTTTACCGTGTACGAAGCAAACGTGTTGTGCAAGCATACCAACTGCTGTTACGGGATCATCGTCAATGGAAGTGAAATTACCCATATCACAAAGCAAGCCGTAGTTATCGCAATCAACTTCGTTAAAAAGCATTTCCATAAGACTACCGCCGTTTATGATTCTACCGTGGTTTTCACTACACGTTTTAACGCCTTTTTCTTTTGCATAAAGGCTTAATTCCCTGACGTAAGGTGCAACGTACTTTATAACTTTCTGCGGAGTTTTTACAGTATCATCCTCCATATATGCATAGGTAATATCGTGGCGCATCATAGGAATATTATTTTCAGCAGCAACATCAACAAGCGCTTTTAAGCGTGCAAGTTCTTTTTCAGGTTCCTTGCAATACATATTTGCAGAGCAAGTAAGCATAGGAACTTCAAGGCCGATTTCACGGGCGTGTGCCGCTAACTGCTTAATAAGTTCACCAAAGGTTACACCTTCGGGAACTGCCCAATCGAAAACACAAAGCTCAACGGCATCAGCGCCTGCTTTTTTCGTTTCGTCGACAGCATCAAAATAGGTCATTTTTTTTCGTTAATATGACGCCAATAACTGTATGTACTAACACAAGTTTTCATTTATTTTACCTCACCGAACACTTTAATAATAAGAGTTTCAAGATATATTTTGGCGCGTCTGATATCTTCATCGCGGTTTTCTCTGCCTGCCATTTCGTGTTCGATAACTATATCGCCCTGATAGCCGATATCTTTTAATTGGCGGAAAAGTCTTTCAAAATCAACTTTACCTTCGCCGATTGGCACCTGCTTACCGTTAGGCTTGCCTAAAACGGGAGGAATCGAATCCTTTGCGTGCATTCCCATTACACGTGAACCAAGAAGATCCATAGCATCGTTGGGGTTTGCTCTGCCGCCTGATAAAAGGTTTGCAGGGTCAAAGTTTACACCCATATTATCGTAGCCTACTTCGCTCATTAAAAGTCCTAAAGTTACGGGAAGTTCTTCGCCCGTTTCAAAGGTAAAGTTCTGCCCTCTTTCCTTTAATTCTTTGCAAAGCACCTTTAAGGATTCAACAACGCCTATATGTTCTTCCGAAAAAGGATTATCGGGAATAAAGCCGGTGTGTGTAACGATATTTTTTACACCTAACTTATATGCAAACTCTGCGCCTCGCCTTAAATCCTCAAGACGCTGTGCACGGTATTTTTTTGGCACAAGACCGAGAGTCAAGTGTTTATCGGGATAACCCCACTTGATCTCGCCACTCCAGCCGCACCAGAAATCAGTTACTTTAAACTGATATTTTTGGAGAACTCCTTTAAGTTTTTCAAGATTTTCATCAGTATAGAGATCCATATCCCAGTTTACAAGCTGACCGAAATCAAAGCCAAGTTCTTTGGCGTGTTTTATGTCATTTTCAAAGTCTTTATGCAGTTCGACAAGTAATCCGACTTTCATAATTATACCACCTTTTCGGGAGCACCGTGATTCTTTGCAGATCTTTCCTGTGAGCGCATTATTTTAATAACTTTTGCTGATTCCTCAGGAAGATTAAATTCAACGGGAACGTTATTTTTAATACATTCAACAAAATACTTGATTTCGCAATACTGCGTGCTTAAACCCTCAAGTTCGGGACGAAGATCACTTAAATCGGTTACTTCACCTGTTTCATAGTTAACCTTTACAAATTCCTTGGTGTTTGAACGGTCAGAATAGATATAGCCTTTTTCAAGGTTGATTCGGGTATATCGCTTATTGTGCTTGTTATTGGGAATGCCCCAATCGCACCAACTATGAACAAATGCGCCGCCGGGATAAACCATATTAGCAGAAATTGAACCGAATCCGCTAAAATCCGGAGCGCACTGTTTTGCAGATACGCTTGTATATTCGGGAAGACCGAAATACCAATTTATAAGGTCAAGGTTATGTGCCTGAAGATCAAGCATACAGCTTCCTGAAAGCTTATCATCCTTAAACCAATCTTTATAACCCCAATAAGGCTTATCGTCGCCCGTCTGGAAAAATGCTGATACCAGATTTCCAAGTTCACCGCTGTCAAGAATATCTTTAATAACTCTTAAAACTCTGCCAAAACGAACACAATGTGCAATCATAAGATATTTGCCTGTTTCTTTGGAAACCTCCATCATCTCAACGCAATCTTCATACTGAAGCGCCATAGGCTTTTCGCACAAAACGTGAACGCCTTTTCTCATACACTTAATTGAAAGCTCCTTGTGAAGATACGTGGGAACGCATAATGAAACCATATCAATATCTTCTTTATCAAGCATTTCATCAATATCTGTGTACAAATTCAATCCTTCTGAAGGAAGTTCTGTGAGCTTTTCTTTGCGGACATCGCAAAGTGCTACAAGCTTAACTAACCCCTCTTTTTCTAACTGTGCATAGGCATTTCTGTGTGTTCCGTGAATAAAACCGCAACCAACTATTGCTGACTTAAACATATTTATTCCTCCTTAAAATTTAAATAATTCATCAAGCATTTCCTGAGTAGGCTTTCTGCCGTATTCGCTTAACTGGAATGCTTCTGCATATCTTATCTTCTTGCCTTCTTCGCCGTAACGCTCGATAAGCTTATCTCTGAAGCGGATAGCCGTTTTTGCAAAGCGCACTGAATAGCCACGAGGCTGTGCTAAAATTTCTTCATCGGTGGTATCTTCCGTAATGTTTATACCCTTAAGCCATTCTCTGCGTGCCTCTTCACCTTCGGGAACGGTCTCGCCGTGAGTATAAGGAAGCCACTCGTAAACCTGACTTTCGTTAATATGAGCAATTTCAAGTTTAACGTCAATTACGTCATCCATTTTAAAAACATAATCGGCTTCAAAGGGCGGATATCTGAATGAATCCTCATTATACATAACAACGGGCATAAAGCGCATTGCAGGTGTTTCGGGACAAGTGTGAGGAACGGTGAGAAGATAGGTTGCATCCTGAACAAGTGTGCCTGATGCTCTGTGATCAGCGTGATAATCGTTTGTTCTGTGAGCAATTATAAGATCGGGATTAAATTCACGGATATAATTTACCGTTTTCCAGCGTGTTTCAAGATCGGCAACCAAGGTGCAGTCATCAATATCCCAAACATCATAAGTAATATTAAGAAGTTCTGCAACTTTCTGTGATTCCTTATAACGCCTTGCGGACGTTTCTTCAGGTGTCATAATATGATGACCGCCTGAACCGTTGAGCATACTTAAAAATCTTACTTCGTGACCTGCTTTTGCCCACTTGTAAGCCATACCGCCTACGCGGAATTCATTGTCATCCTGATGAGCTCCAATGCAAAGAATTTTCATTTTTTCTTCTCCTTTATAATTAAATTGACATTTTTGTAATCTTATTATAAAATAAAATTATAGCAACTTCAAGAAATATATTGACTAGTATTTTAGTTATATTGACATTAAGAGGTGTTTTTTCTTGACTGAACAAATTTACGAACATCATCTGAAAATCAAAAATGATAAGTTCTGCCCTTTTAAACTCGGATTCTCGGGAAAACCTTTCGGAGAAGTTGTATCAAATTGGCACAAGAATATTGAAGTCTTGCTTTTTACAGAAGGCACCGCCTTTATACAGTACGGTACGGAAGATCTTTCTGTAAAAAAAGATGATATCGTGGTTGTAAATTCAGGTGTACTTCATCGCCCCCACAATAATATAGATGCAAGTTATGCCTTCTTAATAATTGATGAGTCCTTTTGCATTGAGAACGGTATTGACATTGAAAACTGTGTCTTTGAAAAAATTTTCAACGATGAAAAAACAAAAGAACTTTTTATGAACGTGAAAAAGGAAATTGAGAGTTATAATAAAAAAGAAGAGTTTTCAGGATTAAGATTACGCTGTGCCGTTATGAATCTTTTAATAAACTTATGCTCTAATCATCTTGTTTCCGCAAACATTTCAAATGAGCACCAGGATACTTCCGAAAAATACGTTAAAACCACCATCGAATATCTTAACGAGCATTTTGATGAAGAAATAAATCTTGATATGCTTGCAAGTTTGTGCAACATAACAAAATTCCACTTATCAAGGGAATTCAAACGCCATACGGGGCAAACCATTTTCACTTATATAATTACTCTGAAATGTAAAAAAGCGCAGATTTACTTATCCCAGGGAATGACCGTTACCGAAACTGCCCTTGCCTGCGGGTTTGACAGCGTTTCATATTTTTCCCAAACCTATAAAAAGGTAATGGGGGTTTCACCTAATAACGCAAAAAAGGAATCTTATAAATAAAAAACTTCTCTGATTTTTTAGAGAAGTTTTTTGGTTTATTTATATTGCAATGTTTTTAATTTGTTAATTTGTCTATCAGATCAGTCATCAACATATCACGCTGAATATAATATACGTAACAGCAATTGTGTCTGTTTTCATCAAAAGAATATGTAAAATCATATTGAGGCATGGGAATAGGCATAATTTTATCAAACATAAATCGTCTGTTTTCATTTAAAAGCCATGCAACGGCAGTAACATCCCATATAACGCGAGTCCATGCTTTTCCCGTATTATGTCTTTCTGCCGCGCGGATAGTGTTTTCCGCAAGATAATCGCTTAATTCATTTTTACCTTTTAACCAATATTCAAGTTCAGGCTTTGAAATGGAAAACTGACTTACTACACCTGCGCAGGGCAAAATAACAACGGGCACTCCCGAAGAATATACGACACGGGCTGCGGCAATATCCTGCTTCATGTTAAATTCATCGGTTATAGGCATATGCACGCCGTGTCCCCCAAGCCAAACTATGACGCAGTTTTCTTTCATTTTTGGATTTTTTAAAATCGCCGATGCAACGTTTGTTATTGCACCGATGGCAACTATATATAAAGGATTTTCAGGTGAATAATCATTGGCAAGAGATGCCATAAAATCGGCACTTTCCGATTCCTGGGGTGTGTTTTCATCTGTAAGATAATTTCTTGAACCTTTATAAACTGCCTTTGTTTCGCCCATAAGATTCAGAATCTTATATATTTCATCATAACTTTTTATCATTCCGTCTTCAGGCGAAAGGGAGTTCATATTATAAAACGGTGCGGCACAAATTCCCTTACAATTTAACTTATCTGCATTTTTGAGCATATATGCAATGGCAAACTGATCGTCTATTTCATTGTAAGTATCAGTATCAAGAACGACGTCGATTCTGTTTTTTGGCGTTTGAAGATTTTTTAGAAACTGTTCATTGGTCATAAACTCACCTCTTTTTTATTATATCATCTATTATACATTTTTGCAAATCGTATTGAAGTTTAAAAATGCAATATTTGTGTTAGAAAATGCAATTTGTTTTGCCTTTTTATTTTGTTATAATAAGAAAAAACTTTAAGGAGTTTATTATGAAAGACGGAAAAGTTTTTATCTGGATGAATTTACTTGGCTTTGACCGCGACGATTCTGACCGCGGTGTTGAGCGTTTTTTAAATCAGACAGGCTTTACTCCCGACGGAGTTTGCGCACTTGTTTGTAATTCTGACTTTTTTCATCAGCACAAAGGCATGGAAGAAGAATATACTCTCCCCCCTGACGTTTGCGCCTATTGGGGTATTCCAAGAAATGCGGAACGTGAACGTCAGCCGTGGACCAACTATGATATAAGAACTCTTTGCGAAAATTTAAGCAAAAAAGGTGTAAATACTTACGCAAGCATTTTCGGCAATAATCTTGACAGCGCCTTTCACAGAGAATGGATCGAAGATTTTCCTGAAATTCACCGTGACGGCAGAGACGGTGCCCATGCCCACACAGTTGTTTTCGTTTTAAGAAGATTTAATGACGGCACATATTATGAAGATTTCTTCATCGAAAAAGTTTGCCAGACTCTTACTGATTACGGCATGAAAGGTATTCATCTTGCCGATAACATGTGCCCTCCTTTCGGCGGAATGATGAGTTCCCTTGATTTTTCCACCGATTTTATCGATCAGTTTTTAACTCACACAAAGCTTACGTTACCTGATGAGCTTATGGCAACCTTAGGTGATGACTCAAAGGAAGTTGAAATTAAACGCGGTGATTGGATATATCATAATCTGCGCGCTGAATGGATAGAGTTTTCCGCTTGGCGCTGGGAAGTGTTTTTCAAAAAACTTGCAACACGCCTTCACGCCATCAACAAGGAAATTCTTGTCCTTGGCATGTACTGCACAGATCCTTTTGAAACGCTTTATTGTTTGGGTATAGACCTTAAAAGGATAGTAAATGCAGGTGTTGACTTAATAACCGCCAACATTCTTCCTGCAAGCGGTTTTCTTTGCGGTCCTGATTGGCGCGAAGAAAAATTTCACAGATATATGGCTATTGCTTCAACTACTGCGGCGCATTTACCTAAAAACTCCCTTGTTTCAATGTTAGGTCTTCAGGATGCTACGGAAGAATGGAGTGCCATGCACCATGCGCCTACACGCCACGAACGGGATCTGTATACGATGATGGCATATCACACAATAGATGCTGACGGCGCTTCCCGTGCCCTTGACGGTTATTTCCTTTGTTTGGGAGACGGTATCTGCCGATCTGATTGGGATTGGGAGAGGGATCGTTTGGAACGCGCAATGTCAACAAAAGGTCAGGAAATTATCTCGCCCGTTATGTTATGGTCAGAAGTTGCTCACGAAAAGATGTTACGTGAATATATAAGCACCCGTCGTTGGACTCCCCACAAGCATTTTTATGAACTTTCAAAAAAGGGCGCCATGTGCGGTGCAACAATAAAGCCCGACGGTTTAAAACATCATAACGGCGCAATCTTCGTGCCCAACTTTGATATGCTTCCCGAAAACGAAAAAGAAGCGATTCTTAATTACGGCGGTCCCGTTTTGTGTACGGCTTCACCTGATTTTAAAGATGTTAAGTCAACCTTTGTTTTCAGCGATTCTTTCAGCACTTATCCGTTAAAGGCTTTCGTGCTTAATGCCGAGGTTTCAGATGATTTTAAAGCGGAAATTGACGAACTTCTGATAACCGATGACGGAACAGAAAATCTTAAAGGCGATATTCTTGATGTTGAAGAGCCCACTTTCGTTCTTAACGATACTCTCGTTTTCCAAAAAGTTACTGACGGTTTTATTACCGCCCTTGCAAAAGTTCTTAATCATATTTCAAAAACTCCCTTTGAAATAAATAAACCCAACATCGTCATTAAGCAAACAGACGGCTCTTATCGTTTGTACTTGTTTAACGATAGTAACGACCACTATAATTACGTTTTTGTAAAATCGGAAAAAGAGATCAGTGATACGAAAACGGTTACACACTTCCCCATTCTTCCGCCACGCTGGATAAAGGAATCCAACGATAGCAATCACCACGTTTATAAAGAGGGCGAAAATCCTATAAAGAAAAGTTTCCAGATCAAAATTCCGCCTGCAGACGTTACTATTATTGACGTGTATTTTTAAAAACTTAAAGACCTGCAAAATGCAGGTCTTTATTTATAATATTTTTTAGGATCATTTGTAAGTCCTAAAATATAATCTGTTGTTGTGTTATAAAATTTTGCAAGTGTAATAAGAACATCTGTGGGAATATCCCTTATTCCTCGCTCATATCTGCTATATTGCGATTGCTTCATATTAAGCATCTCAGCAATCTGTTGTTGCGTCATATCCTTATCTTCTCTTAAATCACGAAGTCTTGGATAATATACCGTCATTGTTGCACCCCATTTATAACCATTTGGTATTGACAATATATCATAATTATGATACAATTCCTTTGTAATATAACCATTTGGTTATAAAGGAGTGATTTTAATGAAAAAGATAAAAATATTTTTGTCGCTTGCGCTCGTTTTCTCTTTGTTATTATGCGCTATCGGATGCAGTAATCAGGAAATAATTGATGCGCATATTAACGAGCCTATTGTTGAAACGGGCGACGTTGCATATTTTGGTGCAATAGATTATGATACACGTAATTCAACTATAAAAGAAAAACATATTGAAGTTACGGGCATTGTTACCTATGCCGGCGGAACTTTATTTGAAATAGATGATGATAACAAAGATACTATTTATATGCAATGTTGGTTTAACGAAAGCAGTGATATACTTGATGCCATTGAAAAAGGTGACAAGATTACCTTGCATGGTGTTTGTATTTATAATTTTTCCGACTATATAACTATGGAAGGTTGCGAACTCGTAAAGCATATAAAGGCTTCTGATATTTCAGGTGCTACTGATGAAACGGTTATTCCCGTAATTACCGATACACCTATAGAAGTTCCTACCGATGCACCAACTGAAAAACTTACTGAAATCCCTACAATTGCTTTAACTGAAGCACCAACAATTGCTCCCACACCCGTTCCCACAGAAAAGCCTACTCCTATACCTACGAAAGCACCTACTCCTGCACCTACAAAGGCGCCCACACCTGTTCCCACAAAGGCACCTACTCCAAGACCAACCGAAAAACCCACCACAAGTGATGTTATGGTTTGGATTCCCACAAACGGCGGAAGAAGATATCATAGCCGTTCAAGTTGCAGTAATATGATAGATCCCATTCAGGTTACGAAATCTAAAGCAGTGAGCCAAGGCTTTACCGCTTGCGGAAGGTGTTATTGATGAAAATAGGATTGCGTGTTCCAAGTTTCAAAAAATCTTTTAAAGCGCGCACAACAGGAAAAATCAAAAGAAAACTTAAAAAAACTATAAACCCCTTTTATGGAAAAAAAGGTGTTGGATTTATAAAAAATCCAAAGCGTTCCATAAAAAACCACATCTATCACAAAACGACCTTTGGTTGGTACTCTAAAAATGCGTGGATACACATATTTTTATTCCTTACAACAGCGGGAATCGGTAATATAATCTATATATTATTTAAGAAAAGATAGGCGTCTGCCTATCTTTTTTATATTGACATCTGTTTTTTGTAGTGATAAAATTATGTATCATAATTTAAGGAGATTTTTATGGACTCGTTTTTACTTATCGGTCAGTCAAATATGGCAGGCAGAGGCTTTTTAAATGAAGCAAAAGCAATTAACAATGAAAAAATTTATATATTAAGAAACGGCAGATGGCAAAAGATGTTCCGTCCCGTTCACCCTGACAGAAGTTTTGCAGGCGTTTGTTTGGCTGAAAGTTTTGCAGAAACTTACGCTAACAAATACGGTGTTGACGTGGGACTGATTCCCTGCGCTGACGGGGGAACTTCGTTAGACCAATGGAAAAAGGGCGAATTGTTATATGATAACGCAGTAAATAACGCCCGTCTTGCAATGCGCACTTCAAAAATCGTAGGTATTTTATGGCATCAGGGCGAAGCAGATGCTAGACCAAAACTTGCCTCAACCTACAGACAACGTTTTGAAAAAATGATAAATCAGATGCAAAAAGATATTGGAATTAACGTTCCCATTATTATCGGTGAGCTTGGATATTTTCTTCAAAATTTTAGTGACGGCAGTTTAAGGGAATATCATTTAGTAAATTCCGCATTAAAGGAAATTGCAGATAATAATGCTAACATCAATCTTGTTTCGGCAGAGGGACTTACCTCAAACCCCGATAATCTGCACTTTAACGCTGAATCCTTATATGAGTTTGGCTTAAGATACTTTGATGAATTTGATAAACTTTATCACTTTGAAAAAGACGAAACGATAAAAGAAGATACCGAAAGAACGGAGATGGAAAAATTATGAAAATTATCCGCGATCATAATAAAACATTTCCTTATATTGCGTATATTCCTGATGAAATAAGCGAAAATCCCGCAGTTATCTTTCAGCTTCACGGTGCAGGCGAAAGAGGCTACGGCAACGAAAATTTGGATAAGGTGCTTATTCACGGTTTACCTAATATTGTTAATGACGATAATTTAAAAGATTGCATTCTCGTTATGCCTCAATGCCCGTCAAACACATTTTGGGTTGCAAAAATCGAAAGTTTGGGAAAATTCTTTGATGAGATTTTTGAAGAATATAACGTTGATAAAACACGTGTTTATCTCTGCGGTTTGAGTATGGGCGGTTACGGCACTTGGTACACCGCCATGGCTTATCCCCAACTATTTACCGCTATTGCACCTTGCTGCGGCGGCGGAATGGCTTGGAATGCAGGTATGCTGAAAATGCCCATTTGGGCTTTTCACGGAAAAGACGATACTGTTGTTTTACCTGAAAATACTCTTGAAATGGCAAGAAAATTAGAGAGTGTGAATCCTAACTTCAAATATACGATTTACGAAAACACGGGGCATAATTCCTGGTCAAAGGCGTTTTCAGAGGAATTACTTAAATGGTTCTTTTCAATTCGCAAAAAATAAAAATAACGCTTACTGAATTAAACAGTAAGCGTTGTTTTTATATATATACCACGAAACAATTGCAAGACGTTTTGCTGATTCTGCCAAGTATTTTTCATTAAGTTCATCAATTAAATTAAAAACTTCCTGCATTTTCAATTCTTCTATTTTTCAAACAAATATCTGAAATAATCCGTTTCAAGGACCATTGAGCAGAACTGGATCTTATTTCTGACTTGGGCTTTTATATTATCAACGTACCCGTCAGGAACGGTTACACCGTCTTTGGGAATAAACTTACCCTTATTTGCATAATAGGTGCCGTAATCGGTTTTCCAATCGTAAGAATCATTGAACACAAGCGCTTCAGAATCAGAGAAAACGTCTCTGCCGGCAAAAAGCCTTGAGTCATATTCTGTTCCGAACAGATTTGAAAGCGTTGGCAGAATATCAATACTTGATGTTGGTGATGAAACCACTATAGGTTCCATTTTTTCAAGGCAACCGCTCCAGATGATCAAACGGGAATGATCGCGTTCAAAAGACGTTGTTACGTTATAACCGTATAACTCGGAAAGATTTGGCATACTTCCTAATTTCCCCTGCTCATCAAGACCGTAAGGAAAATGGTCGGTTGCGATACAGATCACGGTGTTATCGGCAATTCCCTTTGCTTCAAGCGTTGCGATAGTTTCTGTAAGCGCATCTTCTAAATCGAGGTTTGCGGCGTAATAGCCTTTAATATCGGAAGAATAAGGAAGATGCTGAACACGTGCCCAATGCTTTGAAGTCATTGAGTTGCCTGAGCGTGTATATGCGCTGTGTCCGCTTACCGACATATAATAAACGTTAAAGGGTTGTTTATCAATATACGTTGGAAGCGTTCCTCTCAACATTTCCGCATCGCTTTGAGGCCAAACGTTTTTAACGTATTGTTCCATGCCGTTGCCGTACCCCATAAATCCATCGGAATAACCTAAATTATTGTGGGTTTTATGGCGGTCATAGAAAGTATATGAATTATTGTGGAATGCTTTACCGTAATAGCCAAGACGGTTTAACTGACTGCCGATAGTCATATAATTATAATGGCTTGCCGTTTTCTTAAATGACGAACCGCCCTGAGAAGGCATCATGCCGAAAACGTTAAGATATTCACCGCCCGTTGTGCCTGCGCTGTTAGGCTGATAATAATCGGTAAACTGTATACCTTTTGTTGCAAGACGGTATAAAGTAGGCGTAAGTTCAGGATCGATAAGTTCTGCCGTAAAGGCTTCGGCAGTAATAAAAATAAGGTTTTTGCCCTTAAAAAGCCCTGTAAAATCATTTTCTTTGTGGGGAGTAAGCGATGAAACGTACTGATTTAATTTTGCAATTTTTCCGCTTCCGCCTTCAAGATTCAGGGGTAACTGATGATAGCCGTAAACTTTAGGCGTTGGAGTTGCTATAGGTGCCTCAGTGGTAATGTTTTCAGGCGCTAAAGTTAAATTTGGTGTTTCCGTTGCTATAGGGTTAGTTATAACGATTTCAAAATCATCAGAATCGCCTGACTTTGTAAGATCCATTCCCACACCCGTTATCAAGCCGAAGTTGCTTACCGCCGAAGTAAAATTATATTCATTGGTAAAAATGGGAAGATATACGGTGTTGGTAAAAATCAAAATAAGACTTAAGCCGTAACTGAAAATTGCACCTAAACTTCCTGCAATTCTTGTGCGATAGTCCGTATCAAAATTAAAGCGATTTCTGAAAATGAAGAACAGAACAAGAGGCAGGAAGAATAAAATAATCTTAAATATCCCGTCAAAACTGAAAATCAGGGAAAGTGCCATATCCGAAAAACTTCCCAAAGCATCAGATGCGCCGAAAACAACGGTATTAACGTCATAAAGCACTTTGAACTGACGGTAAACGAAATATTCAACAAGATATATTACCGCAGGCAACGCGCCTAAAACACAAGTCAAAACCGTTATAACCGTTCTGTTTTTAAAAAGTGTTATGATTATATATAAAAGCCAGCCGTAAGCAAAAGCAAAAAGCGCAATTAAAAGCGTGCTGAACTGAAAAAATCCGCCTACGGTAAAGACGTGGAACAAGGCTTCATAGTAGAAAAACAATAAGGGAAAGAAGGCTACGAACAAAAAGGGTGATTTAAGAACTTTTTTTATAAATTCTATAATTTTATCTTTTATCATCTGCTTCATCTCTTTTTCTTTAAAATATATTTAATTATACACCTTGTGTATATATTTGTCAATTTTTGTAAAATAGCGTTTACATCGGAAAAACGTTGTGATATAATTAGTTCAGTTTTTTAAAAAAAGGAGGGGTTTAAAATTGTCTTCTGAGCGCAATTCAATGATATCGGGTTCTATCTGGAAAACAATGCTTTTATTTGCCCTTCCCGTATTTTTAAGTAACGTTTTTCAGCAACTTTACAATGCTTTTGACGCCTGGTGCGTAGGCAATTATATTGACGATAATGCTTTGGCGGCGGTAAGTTCTTCAGGCAGCCTTATTTTCATGTTCGTCAGTTTCTTTAACGGTGTGGCAATGGGCGCAGGTGTTATTATCGCCCGCGCTTTCGGTGCAAAGGATTATGATGAAATGCGAAAAACCATTCATACTTCCATTGCATTTGGTCTTGTTACGGGCATTTTACTGACGGTTATCGGCGTTGTGCTTACGCCTACTATTTTACGGTGGATGGGAACGCCTGACGAAGTGCTTCCCCAATCAATAGAATATTTCCGTTTCTACTTTTTGGGCGCGATCTTTACCGTAATGTATAATATTTTTGTAGGCATTCTTCACGCAGTCGGTGATAGTAAGCATCCTCTTTATTATTTGATTTTTTCAACGGTAATAAACATTATTCTTGATATGCTTTTTGTTGCGGTTTTATCTTTAGGTGTTGGCTCTGCCGCCATTGCCACAACAATTTCCCAAGGTGTGAGCGCATTACTTTGCTTTATGCTTCTTCTGCGCGTCGATGCGCCTTACCGCGTGGAGATCAAAAAAATTCGTTTTCATAAAAAAAGTCTTATAGATATTTTGCGCTACGGTGTTCCCTCAGGCGTACAGAACAGCGTTATCGCCATTGCCAACGTGTTTGTGCAGACAAATATTAACGGGTTCGGAAAAGCCGCCATGGCAGGGTGCGGTTCATATTCAAAATTGGAAGGCTTTGCTTTCTTGCCCGTCACCTGCTTTACTCAGGCACTTTCCACTTTTGTTGGTCAGAATTTAGGCGCAAAACAATATTCACGAGTTAAAAAGGGCGTTGCTTTCGGTGTTGTTTGCAGTTGCACTATGGCAGAAGTGATAGGTATTTTGGGCTATATCTTCGCGCCCCAACTTATCGGATTTTTCAGCGATTCCGAGGAAGCCATTCTTTTGGGTACAGATCATATGAGAACTATCTGTTTGTTTTACTTTTTACTTGCATTTTCCCATTGCATTGCAGGCGTTATGCGCGGTGCGGGAAAAGCAACCGTTCCCATGTATACAATGCTTGCCTGCTGGTGCCTTATCCGCGTAACATATATTTTTACGGCTCTTAATTTTGTAAATAAACTTACCACCGTTTCATGGGCATACCCCATTACCTGGACTTTAAGCAGTATTATCTTCCTTATATATTTCTTAAAAGCCGACTGGATACATAATTTTGATAGAGAAAAAGAAGCTGTTTCACTCTGATAGCGAAACAGCCTTTTTTGTAAAAATATTTACTTTAAGACGGCGGTATGGTATAATAGAATAAAAAAGGAGGGGTTACAAAATAATGTTTATCTTTATGATTGTTTTATATTCAATCTTAGTCAGCGTTATTGCGAACAGTTATGTTCTTGCTATCCAAGCACCGCAGAGTTTGTTTGTTTTGATTCCCTTGTTCCTTTTAATAAACCTTTTCGGTATCTTCATTACCATAAAAAAGAGCAACCGCCCTTTGAGAATCTGTTATCAAGGCACCGCGTTATTGACGGCTTTTTATGTATCTGTAATTTTATCTGTTGTTTTTCATATTATTCTCGCAATCAAAACCATACCTGAAAACTACTCTGTTCTTCTTTGGAGTTTGGTATTCTGTTTTTCTGTGAATTTCATTGTTTTTTGGAACGGAATAATCAGCGTATATCTTACTTCAACACAATTGGGTATTAAGATAAGGATTATCGGAATAATTTGCGGAATGATATTTCCCTTTAATTTAATTGCGCTTTTTTTCATTATAAGAACCACCGCCAATGAGTGCTTGTTTGAATTTAAAAAAGAACATATCAACAAATTGCGGTGCGAACAACGTATCTGTGCCACAAAATACCCTATTCTTTTGGTGCATGGAGTCTTTTTCCGCGATACTGAATTTTTTAATTATTGGGGAAGAATCCCAAAGGAATTGGAACAAAACGGTGCAAAAATATTTTACGGCAATCATCACTCCGCTTCTTCCATTATTGATAGTGCAGAAGAATTAAAAGTGCGTATCAACGAGATTTTAGAAGAAACAAAAGCAGAAAAAATTAATATTATCGCCCATTCCAAAGGTGGTCTTGATTGCCGTTATGCAATCGCGAAACTTAATATGGGCGAAAAAATCGCATCTCTCACAACTATCAATACTCCCCACAGAGGTTGCTTATTTGCCGATTATCTTCTGGAGAAAATACCGCCAAGCACAAAAAACAAGGTTGCTAATGCTTATAATTCTGCGCTGAAAAAGTTTGGCGATCAGAACCCTGATTTTCTTGCGGCGGTCAATGATCTGACAGATTCCTATTGTAATCAGTTAAACGCTCAAATGCCCATGCCCGAAGGTATTTTCTGCCAAAGTGTAGGCTCGGTGCTTTCAGGTGCAGTAAGCGGTAAATTTCCTTTGAATTTTTCCTATCCGCTGGTAAAGCACTTTAGCGGTGAAAATGACGGTCTTGTAAGCGTGGATTCTTTCAAATGGGGCGAAAATTATATTCTTGTGCGCCCGCAACAAAGGCGTGGTATCTCCCACGGTGATATGATAGACCTGAACCGCGAAAATATTGACGGCTTTGACGTAAGAGAATTTTACGTAAATTTAGTAAGTGATCTGAAAAACAAAGGTTTTTAATTGAAACTTAAATATGGATAATGAAATAAAGTGAGGTAAGCTTTATGAAGAAATGGCTAATTCCTATATTTATCACAGTAATACTGTTGACCGTTTTCGCTTTAATTTCATACGGAATTTATTTAGCATTTTTTGATATACAACGTATTGACGGACAAGAAGTAATTACTGTTTCAGATTCGCCTGACTCTTCATATACCATAACCGCGTATTTGAACAATGGCGGTGCTTCAACCGATTATGCTGTTTTATGTACGGTAAAAAATAACAAAACGGGAAAAACAAAAAACATCTATTGGAATTACCATTGCTCAACAGCAGATATACAATGGGTAGACAATAAAACCGTAAATATTAACGGAATAATATTAGACGTTACAAAGAATTTATACGATTACCGCAGAAGTTAAAAAACGGTTAAATCAACGGTGTTGGATAATGAGATAAAGTGAGGTAGAATATATGAATAAACAATTTGAGGCTTATTATTCGCCAGGCTGGGCATGGATTTGGTTAATTCCTATTGTTATCTTTTCAACAGCGATCATTCTGTCTTTAATTTTTTGGTCAGGTTATCTCTCTATAATTCTCATTAGTCCTTTTTCAATATGTATTTTATTATTCTTCTTGATGTTTATAAAAACGAAAAAGCAAACCGGCATCGCCGTTGAAGTCGCAGATGATATTTTAATTTTGCACAAAAAAGAAACAATTTCAATTCCTTTAAAAGAAATTGAAAAAATCAATATTCACGACGGTGACGGTTCTTTTGATATAAGTATTAAAAGCACAATAAAGAGAGTTTCTCTTCATTGTTTTATCAAAAATCAACGAGAAAAGAAATCAATGTTTATTGATCTATTAAAAAATAAAGGAGTCAATGTTTCTACTTTTGATTTATTATAAGGAAGCGCTCTTATGAGTAAAAAAAGAACACAAATTAAAAGCGAAAAGCAAAAAGAACGTCTTACTCAATTTCCGAGTTGGTATTGGAAGAACGGATTGCACGATGCAATGATTCTCTCTGTTCGCGAATTGGATTTAGCACCTGATTATAAACAAATGAATCCAAAAAGAAATTGTTTGGAATTTCTACTCAATAGCGAGAATGCCATATATGAAACAAGTATAAAAAGAATTTCATTATATAATTATCGTATTTTGTGCACAAAAACGAATGATGTAAAACCTATTACACTTGAAGAATTTCAAAATACATATTGGTTGGGAGATAGTATTGAGCAGTTAGAAAATAATATATATTTATTAGAAATTGAGTGTACAGATTCCCATAGTAATCTTATGTATCTTTCCGTGAAATTTGAAATTCCCGAAATCGAAAGAGAATAAAAAGGAGTCAAATATCATGAAAAAACTATGTATCATTTTATCATTATTACTTGTTTTTGTTTCTTTTTCTGCTTGCAAAAGCAACAATGCCACATCGAAAATCCTAACCACAGATTATATTTCTAAAATAATGAAAAAAGCGGACGAATATCCGCAGTTAACAAAAGATGAATTTATAGAAGCCACAAATGAATATTTATCAACAGGCGAATGGGTTCTGCCTATAGAAAAAGCCTGCTTTTATACTTATGGCACAAACTTTAGTGCTTATATTATTAACAATGAATATTTGTTTGAGTTACACATTCAAAACAATCAAAAAAAATCTATTGAATATATTTTTCATCTATCCCATTACAAAAACGGTGCCGTCATAGAGTCAGAAACCAGCGCCTCAAATTTTGAGCATTTTATAAAATAAGATCCAAAAGGCTTGACCGATTTGGTCAAGCCTTTTTAACATTTTAATATTCCCTATTCTTAAATTCCTATCGGTTCATCATTTGCCAATGCTTCAAAAATTTTCTCAAGCAACATAAAAGCTCGAACATTATGGAATGGGCCTTTCCAATCACTTCCCTTAATCTGTGAAATGGGTGTGCCGTCACGGTGCAAATGACCATACCATTCAGGATAGCCCTCATCCTTAAAATACTTTTTAACGTATGTGAATATCTCTTCAAAACCGTCTAAATACCGTTCATCCTTTGTGTACCAATAGGAATAAATCAACGCCACCATCGCCTCACAATGGACCCAGAAAAGTTTCATATCCCATTCAAGGCTGATAACAGGCTTATTTTTAAGATCAACAAAATAAAAAATTCCGCCCTTTTCTTCATCCCAACCACGCTTTAGAGACCACTCCGTGACCTTTATTGCTAAGCGCATCAATTCATTATCTTTTCTCACAATGGATTCTTTCATTAAAAACCAAGCAGTTTCCATACTGTGACCCGGATTTAAGAATCTACCCTCGGGAGTATCTAAAAACTCGCCGTTTTGATCGACAGTTTCAAACAGTGCCTTGTGCTCGGGCTTTATGAAAACTGTTGTGATAAGTTTAATACTTTCATCAATCATTTTTGTGTATATGGGCGCATCAACAATCTCTCGCATAGTTTGTGACACATTAAGCATTATCATAACAATACTATGCCCTTTTCGCACACATGTTTCAGGATTTACCTTTGGAGCAAAATATCCCGGTGTTGTATAGTATTTTAAAAATCGCTCGTAAAGTTGAATGGCACGTTGCTTTACGCTTTCATCTTGTGTTGCTTTATAGTATTCAACGTACCCCATAATTGCAAAGGCTTCGGAGAAAAAATATCTGCGCTCTACAAGTGGTTTTCCATCACGGGTAACACGAAAATACATATGTCCGTTTGGAGCGAAACAATATTTATTTATAAAATCAAAGCCTAGCTTTGCCGCTTCTAAGTGTTCGGGATTCTTGCCGAAATCATTATATAATTTTGAAAACATCCAAAGTCCTCTGCCTTGTTGCCAAACCGATTTATCCTCAAAAAAGAGTTCACCATCCCTATCAAAGCCGCAAAGATACCCACCGTATTCTTTATCAGGTGAACGATCTGTCCAAAATGACACAAAATCGTTCATTAAAATATCGTGTATTTCATTTTTATAAGCACTAAATTTTTCTTTTAACATAAACAAACACTCCTTATTGAAAAAGAAATTTCTTTATGTTATAATTATAATGCTTATAATATATAAAAACTATAATTATTTAAGCACAAATTATAACTGTATTGACTTTTTAGGTGGTGCAAATGTTTTTTGAAAACTTTCAAACAAGATATACGACCATACCGATAGCAACTTCCTCTCGCAATTATAAAAGCAATTTCCGCAAATTAGATTTTCGCACCTTTTCGCATATGCATAAAGAGTTTGAGATCTTGCTTGTCTTAGAGGGAGAAGCACACCTAAAAATCGATTCGGTAACACATATTATTAAAAAAGGTAATATTGTGGCATTAGCTCCATACACACTTCACCACTATACAATTTTCAATGACCGCAATTTTAGCCAAATTTGCTTTTGTTTCGATTTAGACATATTATACGATAAGCAATTAAAAACCGAACTGGAAAAGGGCACCATACTTATTAAAAATATTATCGAAAACAACCAATTTTGTTCCGCTCTTATTAAGGACATTTTTGAAGCCAACGAGGCAAAACCTCTTGGTTGGGAGATGTCAATTATCGGCAACATTCACCTTCTTTTTGGCGAGTTCAAGCAAAAAGGATATATAAAGCACAGCATTAACAATCCGACTCGTTCAATATATTGCAAAATATTTGAATATATCTCAGAAAATTATAAAGAAGATATAACTTCATCAGACGTTGCAACTTTTTTGAAGTTTAATAACAGCTATTTTTGCCGACTTTTTCGAAAATCATTTGGAGACTGTTTTCAAAACTATTTGTGTATGTACCGCATTGAAAAATCAAAAGTATTGCTAAAAAATACTGATATTGCAATTTCAGAAATAGCAGCTAAGGTTGGTTTTAACAGTTTTAGCTATTACGGTAAGAAATTCAAGGAATATACTTCATTAACTCCTCGAGAATATCGAGATTGCAAAAATGAGTAGCCAATTTTGGCTACTCAGTCTGCTGACAAAGTCAGCAGACTGCCAGAGTTCGAGAAACCCTTGCAAGCCAAGGCGCTGAACTTGCAAAAAAGGGAGTTTACACAGACGTAAATGACCGCATTTTGCAAGTGAAATGCAACGACGGAAATAGCACC
>JAZQII010000095.1:0-3112 GCA_045541035.1 Clostridia bacterium
TCAAACCAAAACAAATACATAGCAAAAACAGCTTTAATACCTTTTTCACTTGCTTTTTCCTTTCGTATGCTTGATTTTTATATTCAATTTGATTATAATACAAATTAAACTATATGTAAAATATATATTTTGCATTTAAAATATGTCAATTCGATATAGAGGTTATAATGAACATAAACTATGACTACTACCGCATTTTTTATCATGTAGCGAAAAGCAAAAGCTTTACCCAGGCGGCTGTACGCCTTTTTAGCAATCAGCCAAATGTTACAAGAGCAATTAAAAACCTTGAAATTTCTCTTGGTTGTGTCCTCTTTATTCGCTCGCGACACGGCGTAACGCTTACCCCCGAAGGTCAAAAGCTTTTTGAGCATATAAAAATCGCATTTGAGCATATCGAAGCCGGGGAAAATGAAATAGCATCGAGTAAAAGTATGCAGCAAGGTGCCATAACCATCGGAAGCAGCGACATTGCTCTACGGTGCATGCTACTTCCTGTTTTGAAGGAATATAGAACGCTGTACCCGGGCATTCGAATAAAGGTTTCAAACTATTCTACGCCACAGGCACTTAGCGCGCTCAAGGACGGACTCGTTGATATCGCAACTGTAACATTGCATACTGATGTTCCACTGCCATTAAAAAGTACCGTTATTAAAACTATAGAAGAAACGGCAGTTTGTAGCAGTGCTTTCTCGGAACTAAGCGGCAAAGAGATCTCCCTTGCCGAAATTGCAGAATATCCGCTGATATCACTCGGCGAACATACAAAAACCCATGAATTCTACTCGGAATTCTTTATGGAACACGGTGCAGTCTTTTCGCCGACAGTAGAAGCTGCAACCGCAGACCAGATACTTCCGCTCGTAACAAACAACCTCGGTATCGGATTTGTGCCCACGCAGTACATTGAGCAACTTAAAAATAACACCGGCATCTATAAACTGAAATTGAAAGAAGAAATACCAAAAAGAAATATTTGTCTGATAAAAAGAACTGATATTTCTTTAAGCCTCGCCGCAAAAAAACTGGAAGAAATGATTTTGTCGATATAAAAATTAAAGCAGGTCAAAAGACCTGCTTTTGTTTTGGCTCCCCGTGCGTGAACTCGAAGTGGCGACGGCTTGTATTAACATATAGCAAAAAAGCAAGGTGCGAAAGGCACCTTGCTTTTGCATATTATGATTACTTTATAATCAGCTTTATCACGCGAAGCACATCAATTAGGCTGACTTTACCATCGTTGTTCATGTCGCCGTTTTCAAGGGGAGTATCGCTGAGAACTGCTTTGATCAGTATAAGCGCATCTGCAAGCTTAACTATACCGTCTCCGTCGATGTCACCGATACGTTCGCCTTGGACATCCGGATTTTCAAAATCCAACCACAGAATTACATTTTCATCGCTTGCCTTCACAGAAACAGAAAGCTGCTCTGCCGTAAGTGCCTCATTATAAAGCACCACGTTATCAAATGTAAGTTCGCTTTTGCGCAACGGCTTTGACGGGTCATAACCGATACTAAAATCATATCCGGTATCGGCAATCGAAGCAGTTGCAGTAGTGTTTTCGGCAACTATCTTACCGTCGAGATAAAGAGTAAGAGTTGTTCCTGTATAAGTAACAGCAACATCATGCCACATATCGGTAAGTGAACTTTCAAAATTCTCTGCTCTTGCATTATGCCACTTGCCACCGCCATAAACATATGCCATCAGTGACCATTTATCACTACCCGATTTTGTACCGACACGAAGACCAAAGGTCTTATCGCCCAGTGAGAAAATCATATTAGCCTTTGACGAACCTTCCCAAATGCCTGTTTCCGTTTTAAATATGTCTGAAGGAATGTATACTCTTGCGGTCGCTGTAAAAGGCTTTCCGTTTGTCATCGCACCTACAAGTGTATGCCCGGCATCGTCTACAGTGAAATATCCCTTAAGTGCAGTTGTTCCGTCACATTCACCGTCAACATACTCTGCCGAGGCAGGAAGAGGAGTATCAAGGCAGTTTTGTGAAGCATCGAAGATATCATATACCTTATATGACTTTACGGTATGGTATCCCATAGATGCACTGTTTACCTCGGCATAAGAAGCATCTGCCGATATTGGCATAAGTGTAAATCTCCAATTATAAACCGTATCTGTGGGAAGTCTATACTGAGCCAAAGTTGCAGGACCGCAAGTAGCGCCGCCCGTACCCATAGAACCGTAATTTATAGAAAGGATCGTATCCTCTCTCGGCACCAGCTTATACGGATGGTCAGCTGCATTCAAATCCTCCGGAGTAAAATGCATTGCGCTCGTTTCTACAAAATCATCTGCTACTAAAAGCAACGAATTCTTCAAATTTTTATTCGTGAGTTTCATCCAGACCACATCTGTAAAGGCACTGTCATCCACCTTTACGTAAGGATAGAACACCTCACTTGCGGTAGTATTATAAATACCTTGACGAGCACCGGTTTTTCTGTCGTTGAACGTCTCAACAGGACCGTTGCCGTACCAGGTTATCTGCTCAAATCCCGCAGGAAGTGTAGCTATTGAACCTACTCTGAGGAAATTACCCATTCCGCTCTCGGTTGCATCAACCGTCATATCAATGGTAATTTCGCCTGAGCCGTTAACGGTATACACAATAGTTTCTTTAGTATCACCTGCATCAGGGAAAGTAATATTAACAGTAATTACCTTCAAACCGTTTTCATTGGTTCTGACACCAATGCTTTGAACACTTACGTTATTCTCTACACCTCGCCAAGTGATATCATAGGTTCCCTCTTCAATTTTTTTCTGGTCATTTTCCAAAAGCCCGCGCCAAAAGCTCGGAGCAGGTCCGACTTCTATCAAGGTTTCACCGTCGAAAACGTAATTCCCCATAATACCGTCGGACTTGCGGATAGCAAATGAGAAATTATTACCTTTTACATTATATGCCGTGCCGGTTTCGGTAACGGTAACGCCAGCATGACTTATAGACTTTTTCGCCTGTGCTACCGAAAAAGGAATTGCCATCTGTGCATATGCCTGCTCGTGATCTTTTGGAACGAGACCTTTTGCCTCTTTTGTACGCACAGAAATGTTCAGGTAATATTCCGAGCCTGCTTCAACC
>JAZQII010000096.1:0-5291 GCA_045541035.1 Clostridia bacterium
AGACCTGTTCAAGTGCACACATTATGACAATGCTTTTCCGTGCGATGAAGGTTGGCACTAACGGCTGGTATGAGGAAGCACGTGATTGGGCGAAGAGCGAAGGACTTCTTGACGGAACAAGCTTTGTTATTTCACCCGATGTGCCGTGTCCGAGAGCAGGAATTGTATATTTCCTTTATAAGTTTTATAAAAAGTAATTCACTAGTATGGGATTTCATATATGCAAGCGACAATCAAAGCAACTTTTTACCTATGGATGCATTGATAGAACTTGTAAGATTATTTTTAACTGAAAAGAGGTAGAAAAATGAAAAAGGTATTATCATTTATTATTGTAGCGCTGCTCGTATTCGGTGTGCTTATCATTAGTGCATTCGCAGACGAGTGTGAGCATGAATTTCTTGCAATGAGAAATATGGTGTCGCATTATGAGGAATGTCAAAAGTGTTTTGAACTCCGTAACGCAGGGAATCATACTTTCGTAAACGGCAAGTGCACGGTATGCGGCTACGATGAGCCTGTTAATCCGTTTGTCGACGTTGCAAACGAAGCGTGGTATGCAGAGGATCTTATGACTGCAGTAGAAACCGGACTTATCAGCGGTAAAACTACCGATACATATGCTCCTAATGACAATCTCACGTATGCGGAGGCGGTTAAGCTTGCCGCTTGTATGAATCAGAAGTATGTAAACGGAAAGGTTACACTTGAAATAGGAAATCCTTGGTATCAAACGTACGTTGATTACTGTAAAGAAAACAACATTATCCGCACCGACTACAACTGGTCTGACTTTGCGACAAGAGTCGGATATATGTATATTTTTGCTTGCGCTCTTCCTGAAGAGGCATACGAGCCGATAAATACAATTGACGACGGAACAATCCCTGATGTTCCGATGGATTTTCCTTATGCGGATATTGTTTATAAGCTGTACCGTGCCGGCATTGTAACAGGCGTTGATGCACTTCATAATTGTAATCCCACTGCCAACATTACACGTGCCGAGGTTGCAGTTATCGTAGCGAGAATGATGGACCCCACAAAGCGCATCCGTTTTGATATGCAGAACAGTTTTGCCGAAGTTGAGACTGATACCGAGGTAAAGATTCCCACAAGCGAAATCAACGGTTCCGTCGTAGAGGTTACTCCTACGTTGCCTTACGAGCCAAGTGGCGGCAACGACTATATTATAGATGAAACTAAAGAACCGCTTGAAATTTACAATAACCCTATAGACTATGAAGCAAAGAACTACGGCGAGGTGGCAGAGCTAAAGGTTGTAACCTATGGCGGTAAGCCCGCTCTTACCTATGAGTGGCACTATTACATAGGTTACAGAAATGAAACTGCAAAGGTTGAAGACGGTGCGTTTATAAGCGGTGCAAACACAGATACTCTTACTATAAAAATCGAGGAGGGGAATACGCTTCTCAGTAGAAAATTCTTCTGTAAGGTTAAGGATGCAAACGGTGCGGAGGTTGCTTCCAAAACCGCAACCGTTATCGGTCCTTTGCGTCTTAAACTCCAGAGCATGGGAGATGGTGACGTTATGGGAATTTCCGTAGTTACCGTTGTAAGCGAAGGTGTTCTTCGCGAAGGTGACCGCATCGAGTTCATCCGTGGCGAAGAGGTTCTTTGTGACGGCTATGCAGAAAAGCTTACTATGTTTGGTAAGACCGTAGACGAGGCTGCTAAGGGCGAAACTGTAGGATTTACTTTTGCAAACGCATACGGCGACCTTGTAAAAGAGTTTCTCGAGATAGGCGACGTTGGTATTCTCTATTACCGTGAGCCTACTCCGGTTAACCCCGATGATATCATAAACTAAAAGCAATATTAATAGCAAAAAGCAAGGTGTCCCACACCTTGCTTTTTGCTATAATCCCCTAAAGGAGTTGATGCCTAATGAAAGTGTATTGCTAAGATATACAAAGCAGTGCTGGCAGACATCAAGGACACGGTGCATGTGGTGCAGGAAGACGCAGAAGGCTTCATCGAAGCGGTGATGAAACAAGTCGACGGAGAGCGCATGCAGCAACGCGAGAGTCGAGAAAAAGAGATGCGCGACCTGAAGAAACGCATCGCAGACCTCGACGCACGATTCTACCAGATGTACGAAGACAGACTAAGCGGACTGCTCTCGGACACAAAGTTCAAGGAACTGGCGAGCCGAAGCGAAGCGGAACAGACGGCAGCGCGCGAGCGACTGGCGGAGCTGGAAGCGATGGTCGAGACCGGCGCAGACCAAGAGAGAGACCTGAAACAGTTCGTAGAACTGGCAAGCAGATACACCGAAATCGAGACACTCGACAGGGAACTATTGAACACACTGGTGGACTCAATAGTCATTGGCGACCGAATCCATACCGGAGACGGAGCGCGCCAAACAATCACGGTAAATTACAGATTTATGAGGCGGCAAAAAAGAGAAGTAGCCGCCTAAAAAATGGCCCTTGCTATAGCGCTAAATAAAACAAGCAGTCGCTGGTTCGAGTTAAGCTCGGGGAGCCATAATGGGGCAACAATTTTGCACCCTAACACAAAAGTCCTTGTAAATCAAGGGCTTTTCGTGTTTTTAGGGGTCAAAACATACCATCCTTAATATTGCACCTTTTCTTGAACCTTTTGGACCTTGAACTTGATACTTCAACCTCAGGTTGAATAAACTAAACCATTGAGTTATTGTATAAATATATTATATGTGATATAATTAAATCAACGAAAGGAGCTGATGATGTGGAAAACGCAAATATAGTTTTGGCAGCAAACATATTAAAGTATAGAAAGAAAAGCGGATTAAGCCAAGACGAACTTGCACAAAAGTTAGGCGTTACCTTCCAAGCTGTTTCTAAATGGGAAAATGCAAAAGCTGCGCCTGATATTACATTTTTGCCGATTATGGCTGACATTTTTGGTTGCTATATCGATGAACTATTTTCACGTGAGGTCAAGACAGAAATTCATTATGATCACTGTGCTGAATTTCCTTGGGCAGATGACACAGTTGTTCGCGGAGTGGTATGCGAAGGAAGAAAAATATTGCAATGCGAGTCTTTAGTTGATAGATTCACCTTTGAGATAATTGGCGATGCAAAGAATGTGCAGAGTGAATGCAATATTGAGGTAAAAGGGAATATATCCGGCGGTTGTAAAGCGGGAAAGAATATCAATGTTTCCGGTGTTGTTTCCGGAGGATGTAATTCGGGAGCAGAGACCGTTATTGGCGGTCATTTGTCGGGCGGTTGTAATAGTGGTGGAGATGTCACGGTCGCAGGCTCCTTTTCGGGAGGCTGTAATACAGGCGGTTCCATTACCTGCGCTGGAAATCTTTCGGGTGATATTAACTGTGGAGGATATGTGACAGTAAAGGGAGATGTTGAGGCTGTAAGGATTAAGGGAAATGTTATTTGCAATTCTCTGAAATGTGATAAAGTTGAAGGCGACGTTACGATAAATAGCGTTGACTAAAAAGGTTCGAAATTGTTGGGGCAACCCAAAATCCGATCACATTAGTGGTCGGATTTTTTGTTTCTTATATAATTCGAAATTATTTATACAATTAGCTTGTTTTTTTACATAGACGAGTGTGGATTTGTATGATAAAATGTGGATATGAGAGGAGTTGATTCAATGCTTGCAAACGAAAGACACAATACAATATATAAGATGATACAAAAAGACGGCGCAGTTACCACGGCAAAACTCATGGAGCTTTTTGATATTTCTATTGAAACAGTTCGCCGCGATTTGCTCGCCATGGAGAAAGCCAATCTTTTGAAAAGAGTTCACGGCGGTGCAGTAGCGGAGGGAGAGATTAAAAAGTTACCCCCACTTGATGTACGCAAGACCGAAAATGTAAAACTCAAGCAAGAGGTTGTAAAAAACGCTTTGCAGTTTATAAATGAAGGCGACACTATTGCACTTACCGGCGGCAGTACGGCAATGTTGTTTGTTGAGGAACTGAAAAAGCATTTTTCCAAACTTACAGTTGCAGTATTCTCTTTGGATTTATTTGACCTTTTGAGAGACGGCAATAATTTTGAATTGATTTTGTGCGGTGGGCATTATAACCGTTCGTACGGAAACTTTTTTCATGGAATATTTGTTCATGACATTCTTGAAAAAATCGGCATTAACAAGGCGTTTATTTTTCCTGCATCAATTTCTCTTACCTCCGGTATTCGCGGTTCGTCAAGTGATTATGCGTTATGTGTAAGAAAAATGATAGAGACTGCAACTGAAACCTATGTGCTTTCCGACAGTACAAAATTTGAGAAAAAAATAGGTATCATGTACAGCGATATGAAAAAAGAGTTTACCTATATAACCGACGCTTCACTTCCTGCAGAACTTCAAAAGCTTTATAAAGAAAACGGTATAAAAACTATTTTATAAGGAGAAATCATTATGAAAAAACTTTTCGTTTTTGGACTTGCACTTGTTGCGGCGATTCTTCTCTCTGTTTCTGTATTTGCGGCTGAAAAGGTCATTTACGAAAATGACTTTTCGGATGCAAGCACATTGTCAGATTTTACACAATATCAGCATGAATGGGTAATAGAAAACGGAGTGCTTCACGCAACCTCCACCTTGCTTGACGATAGCGTGAGCGGCAATTACTCGCATCTTTTATATAACACGACCGAAACGCTTACCGACTATACCGTTGAAGTGGATTATTTTAATGTTCAAGCTACAGGCGGTCTTGTAGTAAGAGCGGATGCATCGCTTGCGAGCCACAAGAAAAACGGTTTTTGCGGATATATTACATTCTCCGCTTCTACCGGCGATAAAGGTGCTTTCGGATATGCAACCAAAGAGGGCGAATGGGGCAGCAATATTAAAGTAGGCTCTGTTGCATTTGCAAAAGGCGATGATCTTCATGTTAAAACCGTGGTAAAAGGCAATGATATTTACACCGAAATAACAATGCTTGATACCGGCGACGTGGTTTTCAGTTATGACTACACTATAGGTGCAAATGAAACGCATACTGTATGGGATGAGGGAACAGTGGGAATTAGAATAAACGGAACGAAGGCATACTTCGACAATCTTAAGATTACTGTTGAAACCGAAGAAACCCCCGAAGAGCCTGAAACCCCAGAAGTTCCCGAGGACTCCGAAAATGAAACCGTCATTTACGAAAATGACTTTTCGGATGCAAGCACACTTTCTGACTTTACAGAATATCGTCATGAGTGGGAGATTAGAGACGGTGCACTTTATAATACTTCTACCGTGATTGATGGTGAATCAAGCATATACGGTCACATTATATACAACGG
>JAZQII010000097.1:0-16962 GCA_045541035.1 Clostridia bacterium
GGTTTGTTTCCGTCGTTGCATTTCACTTGCAAAATGCGGTCATTTACGTCTGTGTAAACTCCCTTTTTTGCAAGTTCAGCGCCTTGGCTTGCAAGGGTTTCTCGAACTCTGACAGTCTGCTGACTTTGTCAGCAGACTGAGTCCTCGGAAAATTCCGAGGACTAATTGTTAATTTTCCTTCTTACGAATAACAAGTGTTGAAGAAACTAAAATAACTGAAAGTGCAAGAATTGAGATCGTTACGATCTGTGAAGCATCACCGGTAGGTTTATCATCTGCCTGACCGCCTGACGTACCGCCCGTTGCACCGGGAGTAGGTGTTGGGGTAGGTGCAGGCGTGGGGGTTGCAGGAACTTTTACGGTAAAGTTCTTTGTAACAACCTTTGTTTCCGCAACGCCTGAAGCATCGGGAACAAGTATCCAAGAAGCATTATTAAATAAATATTTTTTAAATGTTGCACTTACGGTATAAGAACCTTCTTTAAGTGTGCTTGTAAGTTTTGATGTATCAGTATCTTTGTTGCCGTTAAACACTACCTGACCGCTTGCATCGGTGATGGTGAAACTTTCTAAGAAGAACTGTGTGTTGAACAGCGTGGGATACTTAATATTATCAACTGTAAAGCCAACCATTTCACCGGGAGCATAGGAATCCTTTAAACTGTCAAGTGTGGCGTTATCAAGTTCAGTTATGGTTATAAGGGAAGACATAAGAGTAGTGGTGTTTCCGTCAGTAACGGATACGGAACCGTCAACTGCATTATAGAACTCATCTTTCCATTGACCTATATAAGCGGTGCCGATGCTGTCAGTTCCCAAACAAACCTTACCACCTGAGAAGATAAGTTTTGCTTCTTGTGAATTAAGTTTAAATAATGAATAGGAAGCATTGGTTTTTATGTTAAGGGTAACGTCCTTAATAATGATATCGCCTTTTGCTTCAAATACGTCTTCCTGAGTATCTGCAATAATGCGGCCGCCTTCTATTGAGATAATGCCTTCTTCAGCAACTATGCCTTCTTCATCGTCGGTCAAAAGTAAACAATCGGAATCTTTGATGATTACGCTGCCAAGATAGTTTTGAATAACTTCGTCGCTGGAGAAAAGACCAAGCAACGAATTGGTTATTGTAATATCATGGCTTCCCTTTGCAACGTTACCGTCAATAATAATGGAATCAGATACTGAAACGGCGTAAATGCTTGAATCTTTAATGGTGATAGCACCTTCATAAGCCTTAATGCCATCTTCTTCAGCTTTTACATCAACAGAGAGCTTGTTTATATTTATATCACCGTAGTTTAATATTGTGTTGAACCCGGAAACAACAAGTTTTGAAGTTTTGTTGTTCTTGCCGTTTAGATTTAAAGCGGCTTTAGAATCTTTTGTTTCAAGAGCGCAGGTAGAACTTGATTCAACTGTAAAGGTTGAATTATCGTCAACGTTAACGGTAAGTCCGCCTACATATTTGATTGCAGAAGATTTTGAATAAACGTTCACGTTGCCTTTTACGTTAATGGTGCTGTTTTCGGGCAATGTAATAGCAGTTTCTTTTAACGTTACATTGAATCCGTCAGATAACGTAAGTGTTTTTGTGTTAGCATCATATGCCCATTTTTCACCGCTTGCGCTTGAAGGATTTGAAACAAAATCAAGGACAGTGCCAACTTCTTCAAAGGTTTTTTTATCAACGGTGAAGGTTAAATCTTTTGTTGAATCATCATCATAGCAGGTTGCAAAAACATAAAGGGTGCCGCTATGCTCAACAAGATAAGAAGATTCTTCACCCATTCCGTTAGAGTTATCGCTATCGAGATAACCGTCTAAAACCGTTGAACCGTTTTCGTCAAACACAAAGTATTTTATACGAGTATCTGCATCGTTGGGTCCGGTAAGTGAAAGTGTTATCTCATCCTCGGCTTCAACGTCAAGCTTATACAGTTTACCTAAAACAAGGTAATCGTCAGCGGGATTATCGTTGTCATAATCTTCAAAAATATATAAATCCTCTTCTACGGGAAGGAAGGTGTCGGTATAGGGGAAAGAGGTTATTTCTTCGGCTGGAGCTTCGCCTGTTATACTCTTTAGTGTATCGTAAGTAATGGCGTAAATAGTAATATCACCTACAAGATCCTCAGAATAAATGTTTATTTCACCATCCACATTGGCAACCTCTATTGAATCGGTGCCTTCACTTGTAGTGCGGATCGCATATAAATCATAAAGGCTATAGCCGTCACTTATTGTATACGTGCTGACAACAGCCTGAGAGTGTTTGAGATAACGGTTTTCGCCTGTAATATCGAAATCAAGGGTGATGTTTTCGCCTACAAGGGAAACGGAAACGTAATCATCCTCGGTAACGGGGTGCGTTGTTAATGAAAAGTCAATTTCTCCCATTGCATATGCGCTTGAGTAACGGACTGCACAGATATAAACCGTAACGGCTTCCTCGGCGAGATAGGCTAATGTTTCACCGCCGCCTGTTTCATCCACGTACATTGATTTAACAAGATCACCGTTGGAATTATATGCATTCAAAGAAAGCACAGTATCCGCGACAATAGGAGAATCTTCAGGAGTTCCGGCTGAAACGGTTAAAAGCGAATCCTTTTCAAGGTTCACTTTGTAAATTTTGCCAAAGAATGTGTTTCTGAATGTATCATTATCATAAATGTCAATAAAGCTTTCGTTGGCGGAAATGAAGATCTCGTTGTACTCTTGGGAAGTAATTTCTTTTGCAGCGGTAGGATAATCTTCTTTTTCAACCTTTGAATCTATGGAATAAGCATATATTTTAACAGAATGAACACCCTCCAATTCACTTGTGTTGACGGTGAATGTGGTTTCAGTAGGCTCTGTTTCTTCGGAAAAAACGCTGTAGAGGTCACCGTCTGCATCTAATCCCCAAATGCAGTAGTATGCCAGGGTATAGCCGTCATCAGGTGTAAGAGTAAAGGTGTAATCCTCACCGGCAGTAAACTTGCCTTCGCCCAATACTTCTTCGTTGATTGTGGTATGAAAACCTTCAAAAGCAACGTCAAAGGCAGTGTTTTCAGCAAAAACTACCATAGGAAGTAATGAAAGCACAAGTGCTAAAACTATTACTGAGGATAATAGCTTCGTTGTTAATTTTTTCATAGTATCACTCCTTGTTTGTAACTAATTAAATTATATCACTTTAAGAAAAACAAAGTCAATAAAATTGTGAATTTTTTTACTAAAATACTTGAATTTCAAAAAATGGTATTATATAATATACACAATGTTTTAAGGTGGTGTATTTTTTGAGAAAATATCTGTTACCCGAAAAAGGGAATTTTTATAAGGCAAATCTTCATTGCCACACAACTATTTCCGATGGAAAGCTTACTCCTGAACAAATAAAAGAGCATTATAAGAAAAACGGCTATTCCGTTGTTGCGTTTACAGATCATGATGTTTTGGTGCCTCACCCCGAACTTAAAGACGAAACCTTTTTGCCCTTAAACGGCTACGAAGTTCAACTTGATAAGTGGCACAGCGAAGATTATGCAGATACCCAGACTTGTCATATATGTCTTATCGCTTTAACGGAGGATACGGATTATCCCGTTGCCTCTGCAAGGAGCGGATATAAGGTTGGCAATGCGGTGAATTACGTTCATTTTCTTAAATTTCGCGATGATCAGCCTGATTTTAAAAGAGAATATAGTGTTGAATGTGTAAATCAGGTGTTTAAAGAGGGCAGAGAACGTGGCTATTTTGTAACCTACAATCATCCGACGTGGTCTCAGGAGAGCTATGAAACTTATTCTCAATATAAGGGAATGCACTGTATGGAAATATACAATCACGGTTGCGATCTTAACTATTTTGAATATAACCATCGTGTTTATGACGATCTGTTGAGGCAGGGAAAACGTATTTTCTGTATGGCTTCTGATGACACTCATGCTCATTATCCCATCGGTCACGCTAAAAATGACTGTTGCGGAGGTTGGGTGAATATTAAGGCGGAAAAATTAGAATACCGCACCATAACCGAGGCTCTTGAGAAAGGCAACTTTTATTCCTCAACCGGTCCTGAAATTAAAAGCCTTTACGTTGAGGATAACAAACTTTTTATTGAAACTGCGCCTTGCAAGAAAATTCTTTTTACTACTGCGCGAAGAAACGGATTTTGCTATCTTCAGGATGATGAACCCATTACCTTGGGTGAATTCGGTCTTAAAAAAGAAGATATATACGTTCGTGTAACGGTCTTTGACGAATTTGGAAATCACGCTGACACCAACGCGTATTTTATTGAGGAGATGTTGTAATGTTATATAAAAAGAATGGCGAAAAAACGTTATCAAAGGAACTTTTTAAAAATCCAACAAGCGAATTTCGCGGAACACCCTTCTGGGCGTGGAACACGAAATTAGATGATGAAACTTTGCTGGAACAAATTGATATTTTTAAGGAAATGGGGCTTGGCGGCTTTCATATGCACGTTCGCACAGGTATGCAAACGACATATTTGAGTGATGAGTTTATGCATTTTGTAAAGCTCTGCAATGAAAAAGCCAAAAAAGAGGATATGCTTTGCTGGCTTTATGATGAGGATCGTTGGCCGTCAGGTGCGGCAGGGGGCTACGTTACGAAAAATTACCGCCACCGCCAGAGGGCGTTTCATCTTGAAGTTACCGATCCAAGAGGAAGAGAGTATTTTGCAAACAACTATAACGAATATTTAAAACTTACCGAAAATAACGGAAAATGCACGGGATATTTTATTTCCCGTTACGGCGTTAAACTTGATGAAAACGGTTTTTTGATTGATTACAAAAAAATTGATGATAACGAAAATTATGACGGCGATATCTGGTATGGATATATGTATATCGGCACAGACAGCGGTTGGTATAACGGGCAGAGTTATATTGATACTTTGTCAAAGGCTGCCGTTGAAGAATTTATGCGCATTACCTACGATGCTTATTATAAGGCGGTAGGGGATGATTTTAATAAAAGCATTCCTGCCATATTTACCGATGAGCCTCAAGTGCCTTTAAGACGGTATCTTAATGAATCAACGGGCAAGAATCTTATAGCCGTTCCCTTTACCGATGATTTTGAAGAAACTTACAAGGCTGTCTATGGTGAAAGCATTTTAGAAAAAATGCCTGAACTTTTCTGGGAAAAGAAAAATTGCGGCTGCGCAAAAACACGCTATGATTACGTTGACCATATGTGTGAACGCTTTGTTTCTGCATTTGTTGATACGTTGGGAAATTGGTGCGAAAAGCACAATATCGCATTTACGGGACATATGATGCAGGAGCCTACCCTTCGCTCACAGACTGATTCCTTAGGCGAAGCAATGCGCTGTTACAGAAATTTCCAACTTCCCGGAATGGATCTTCTTTGCGATAGAATTGAATATTCAACTGCAAAGCAGGTGCAATCGGCAGTTCATCAGTACGGCCGCGAAGGTATGCTTTCAGAACTTTACGGTGTAACCGGCTGGGATTTCCCATTTAGAGGACATAAGCGTCAGGGAGATTGGCAGGCGGCGCTAGGCGTAACAATCCGTGTTCATCATTTAACTTGGGTTTCAATGAACGGTGATGCCAAGCACGATTATCCTGCTTCAATCGGATATCAATCGCCGTGGTATAAACAGTATAACTATATTGAAGATCATTTTGCACGTGTAAATACCGCTCTTACACGGGGTACGCCTGAAGTGCGCGTTGGTGTGATTCATCCCATTGAAAGTTATTGGATTTACACGGGACCTAACGATAAAACGGCACTTAAGCGCGGATATCTTGACGATCAGTTTATAAAACTTACGGGCGCCCTTTCAACAAGCGGTGTGGACTTTGATTTTATTGCAGAATCAACTTTGCCCGATTTGTGTGAAAAGGGATCAAACCCCTTAAAGGTCGGCAAAATGCAGTATGATTGTGTAATTGTTCCCGTTATGGAAACTATGCGCGCAACTACTTTAGAACGTCTTAATAATTTCAGCAAAAACGGCGGAACGGTTATTCTTTTAGGCGAAGCGCCTAAATATGTTGATGCAGTTTTGTCAGATAGTGTAAAAGTTTCTGCTCAAAAATGGACAAATATAGATATCGACTATATTGAACTTGTTGAAAAACTTGAAAAATTCCGTTTTGTGAACTTTACCTTTAAAAATCTCGGAACAAGAACCAACAATATCGTTCATCAGCTTCGCAATGACGGCGAGGATAAGTGGCTGTTCTTCTGTAACGGTGAGGATCAGGCTGAGAGAATGGGATATATTCCTGCACTTTCAAAGGAGGACATCCGCCTTAAAATTAACGGTAGATTTCATATAACCGAGTATAACACCTTAACGGGCGAAATATATACGCCTGCTTACGAGATTAAGGACGGCAACACTTATATTGATTTCGTTATGTTTGCAGAGGATAGCTTCCTTTTGAAGCTTACGCCTGCTGAGAAAGATGAAAAGGTTTCGGGCAATGCTCCTTTAAGACCTATGCCTTTGGGTGTTGATGACGTTGCCTTAAAAAATCCTGCCAACAAGAATTTTATTGCAAGAGATAATAAAAATTACGTAAAAGTAAAAGATATGGTGGATTATACTCTTGATGAACCAAACGTAATTTTACTTGATATGGCACAATATGCCTTTGACGGCGAAGATTATACTGAAATCTTTGAAGATTCTGCAAGAATAGGCGATATCGGCAGAGCAAGATTTTATGAATTGCATCAGATGCAAACGCAGGTTCAGCCTTGGGTGCCCGTTCCCGAAGAATTAAAGAACGATAAAGGACACACAGTAAAGCGTAGATTCACTTTCAATACGGATATCGTTATTGAAAACGCCTATCTTGCTCTTGAAGAGGCAGATAGTGCAACTATATGGATAAACGGCAAGAAAATTGACAAAGAATTTGATGGCTGGTACGTTGATAAGTGCATTAAAAAAGTCAAACTTCCCGAAATTTCAAAGGGAGAGGTTATTGTTGAAATCGAAATTCCTTTCGGCTTAAGGGGCAGAACTGAATGGTGCTACGTTTTAGGCGATTTCGGCGTAAACGTTACGGGTAAGCACGTTACCGCCACTGAAAAAGCACAGAAACTTGTTTTCGGCGATGCGGTTCAGCAAAGGTTACCGTTCTATACGGGCAACATCACTTATCACACAAGTTACGTTGAAACTGTTGGCGGTACGCGCACTCTTCAGGTTCCCGATATAGGCGGTGCAATGGCTCGCGTTTGTGTTGACGGTAAAGATATAGGTGTTATCGCTATCTCACCTTATTGCATTTCTTTAGGTGAAATGGCAAAGGGCGAACATAAGATCGATATAACAGTCTTCGGCACGCGCTTTAACGGATTCGGCGCGGTACACAATAACGTTAAGAAATATTCTTATTGGGGACCAAACTCCTGGCGCACCTACGATTCGCCCATGTGGAACGATGCATATAAGTTAAGACCTATCGGTATTTTAAATAATCCGACAGTATATTAAGAACTACGACAAAATATTTTCAAAAAAAGGGTTGACATCTGAACACTTTTAGCATATAATACAAGTGTAATCAGTTGATTACCCTATATCGCGGGGTGGAGCAGTTGGTAGCTCGTCGGGCTCATAACCCGAAGGTCGCGTGGTTCAAGTCCCGTCCCCGCAACCAAACAAAGAAAAGCAAGTCACAAGACTTGCTTTTTCTTTGTTCCCGTTATGAGATGAGATTTATATCCCGCATCGGGTTATGAGTTCGACGAGCGTGGCTCGTTGGGAGAAGTTGCCGAGCGCGTCCGGTGGACGAAACAGCGAGGCAAGTTCTGCTCAGCGGTCAAACTACGCAAGCACAAGCTGATGCTTTGCGCGCAGCAGCGGCAAATGAAAATGCAGGCGCATTTATGGCATTTGCGGGATTAAATATAGCAACCGCAACCGGAAATCAAATGGCGGCAACTATGGGAAATAATGCTGTTTCCCAAAACGCTTCTCAATCCTCGGGAGATGACTTTGAAACCAGATTAAAAAAGTTGGAAATGTTGAAAGGAAAAATCCCCGACGAACTTTACAACAAGAAGATGGAAGAACTTCTCGCAGATATTTAATTGTATATAAAGGCTGCCTTTGGGCAGCTTTTATATTTACTTTTTGTCGAAATATGGTATAATAAGACATATAAAATCATCAAAAAAATCTATTTATCTGTTTATAGGGGGGCATAATGCCTAAAGAAAAATGTATTGTGGGTGATTGCAATAAATGTGTAAAAAAATCGCTAAATGACTTTCTGATTGTACCTTTTGAAGAAGGAACTGTAGAAACAAGAAAACTATTTTCTTACTTCCTATATTCTGCACCAGATATTGAAAGTACACATTCAAGGACTATACCGCAAGAAAAGCACGCAGAAATATTTGAGCGAATGATAAAAGGTCGTCATTTTCAATATCAAAAATTCTGTTGGTTCAACGCTGTTATTGAAAAAGAACTGTCAAACGGATATCTAAACGGTAATGACATTTGCTTAAAGTGTAAACGCTTTGTCTGTAAGAAAAAGAAACCTGATAAGGGAAATCCAACAGAAACAGATCTTGATTGCTTTCTGCGCCATATTCGCAACTCAATTGCACACGGTCGCGTTTATTTATGTCATGGTGGTAATAGGATACATATAATTTTTGAAGATGAAAATTCGAACAAAAATTTATCAGCGCGAATAGTATGTATAAAGGCGGATTTGGAATATTGGAAATCGGTTCTAAGCGATCAAAGATATTATCAAACTTAATAGTATTGGATAACCATAGGGAGATAAAGGGGACGGTTCTCTTGTCTCCTTGTCTCGATAAGTCCCGTTCCTGCACCATATTGTGTTAATAAAATAGATGCCAACACAAAAAACAGATGTCATAAGGCATCTGTTTTTTTAAGTAGTGATTTTTGCCGTTTGAGATTATTTAAACGCAAATAATTTTATCAAGTTCATTTGTGCGACAGACAATATGCGTATATCGTTCGTTGCGTTTTGTATGGTCAGCCAAAAAATAATGCTTAGCTGATTGGGCTAATACAACTCGGCGAAGTTCTGTTTCTCCTTCGGACCAATCGCTGACTACATCGTCATCAAAGCCGGCGCTGGAGAAAAACATTGCATCAAAATATACCTTGCGCACAGTATTTTCTGCTACAGAGCCGATATATGCAAGAGATTCAGACAACAACTCTCCGCCTGTGCAAACAGTACGAATTTTAACTTCGGCAAGTCGCATTGCCGTATCGGCGCCGTTTGTATATACGGTCAGATTCTCAATAGAGGTAAGGTAGGGGATCATATACTGCACTGTGGTGGAGGCATCAATAAATATGGTGCTGCCTGCTTCCACCAAAGATACCGCTTTTAATGCCGCGGCATTTTTTTCGGCTTGATTTCGCTGACGGCGGATGACCTGCGGAGGTCTTAATGATAAAACCGATTCAGCACCGCCGTGGTGACGGCGAAGCAAACCTTGTTGCTCAAGTTTTTCAAGATCACGCCGAACTGTGGATTGACTTGCATAAATTTTCTCCGAAAGCTCCCCAACGCTTATAACACCGCAACTGTTGACAAGCTGAAGGATTTCTTCACTTCTACTGTTTTTTGACATTACCTTCTCCGTTTCTTGCTCATATGAGCATAATTTTGAAACAATTTATATATAAAAAATGATTTCTCGCCAATATTGCGCCCATATATTGCACTTTTTGCTCGTTTGTGATACAATACTATCATAAAATAAAAGTCCTGTCAAGACTAAAACAAAAGGAGAAAATTATGTATATAGAGGTTGCTGCCCACCGCGGAAATGTTGCCGAATATCCCGAAAATACAATGTTAGCGTATAAATCGGCATATGAGATCGGTGCTGATATGATAGAATTAGACCTGCATATGACGAGGGATGGAGAAATTGTTCTTATTCACGACAACGATCTTGCGCGCACGGCTGATGTTTCGGGCAAGATAAGTGAACTGACACTGGATGAGATCTTACGGGCAGACGTGGGTATAAAGAAAGGCGAACGGTTCAGAGGAACAAAAGTGCCGACACTCCGACAATTTTGTGAATTCGTTGCAAGTGAAAATCCTGCTATGCAGTTCAATTTTGAGTTCAAGGATTATTTCCGAGACGGTGAGGAAAGAGCAAAAGTATGTGCTGACAAGATCATCGCTATGGTGGATCACTACGGACTTTGGGAGCGTAGCTTCGTTAACAGTTGTGACGGAAAACTGCTTAAGTACATAGAGGAAAAATATGACGGGCGCTTCCGCCTCCACGGATTTTATCCGTACAGTATACTTGGAGATACGCTTCCCGAAAAGCTTTATTGCGCTTGCCTTTGGGAGTATAAAAATCCTGACGGTACTCCTGCCTTTGATGGTTTTATCAATCCGAAAAAGGATTTTGATGCGCTCACAGCACAAGGAATTCAGCCTTGGGTCGGTGCATCTATTCGCACTATCGAGGATATGAAGCACGCAGTGAGCCTTGGAGCAAGGCTGATAACCTCTAACGAACCTGAGTTTATGATATCAGAGCTTGAAAAAGCAGGACTGAGAGAAAAGGAGTAATTGTATGATAAAGGTATTTGCTTTTGATCTTGACGGCACATTAACACAACATAAAACCCCGCTTGACGAGAAGAATCGCAAAATTCTTGAAAGACTTAATACGAAGTACACACTGATTATGGTTGGAGCAGGTAATTGTATGCGCATACACGATCAGCTTGGCGGATTTCCTATGGACGTTATCGGAAATTACGGTATGCAATACGCAAAATATGCAGACGGTGCTCTTACGCTGGTGCGCAATGACACTATCCCTTGCGAAAACAAAAGCCTTATTGAAGAAAAAGTTACGTCGATTCGTAAAAAATACGGCTTTACGGAGTTTGCAGGCGAGAACGTAGAATATCATTCATCCGGTTGTCTGACATTTCCTTTGCTTGGCACAAAGGCAAACCAAGCAGACAAATTGGCTTTTGATCCCGACAGAAAAAAGCGCCGTGCATTTTATAGCGAAGTATGCCAAGTATTCTCTGACTATAACGTCTTCGTGGGAGGCTCATCTTCCTTTGACATGGCTCCCAAACCTTTCAATAAGTATTACGCTCTTGATCTATGGTGCCGCGAAAAGGGTTATGCTCACGATGAGGTAGCCTTTGTGGGAGATGATTACGGCATCGGCGGCAACGATGAAAGCGTTTACCGCTCTGATTTTCAATTTGTTTGCATCGATGATTACACCCGCCTTGGCGAAGTGTTAGCACCGTGGCTGGATGAAATAGATACGGATATCTGACACAAGGTGGACGGTTCCTTTGTGTTGGCTATAAGTCAGACCTTAAGGGGGACAAGGGGACGGTTCTCTTGTCTCCTTTTTTTAATGCTTGTAAAATTCTTTAGGATTGGAATCGGTGGTTTTGCGAAATGCCCGATAGAAAGCAGAGGAACTTCTGAAACCGCTTTCCATTGCGGCTTCCAATGCGCTGTGCTGTCCGCTTTTTAACAAAAAGATTGCTTTCTGCACACGGCTTTTGACGATATAATCCTGAAGGCACATACCGCTATATTCTCGGAAAAGCCGTGAAAGATAGGAAGGACTAAAACCGTACATTTTTGCTAATCTGTCACGGCTAAGATCTTCTGACAGATGATCTTTGATATATACCATCATATTGCATATTGAATGGTATCGTTGATCCTCATCTGCCGTAACCGTATCCTGAGAAACACCACACAAGCGTGCCGCCATAATAACCATTCCCATCAAAAGATGAACAACGTATTCTTTCTGAAATGTTTTGCAATCGTCAAATTCATGGCGAAGTTCCTGAAAACTTTCCAATAATTTGGCGTGGTATATATTATTGCGCGGCAAGACGTTGGAAAAATCAGGCGTGCGCTGAAAGAAAAAGTCAGCACAACTCTGCATGGGATGAATTGTCATAGGCATAAATTCAATATATTCAATAACCAACTCTTTTTCTTTGACAGTATCAATATGCCGTTCATCAACAGGACTGAGAACGATAATATCATCTTTTTGAACGGCATAATCTTTATTTCCGATGTGCCAGATACCGCTTCCGTACGCTATGCGCACCAATTTTAATTCGTCAAAAGACCTTGCCGTATCAATATAACCCGGATGAATACGCTTACTTTTGAATTTAAAAGCACAGTCTACATTTTCAATCTGAAAAAAATTTTTTGTTTCCTGCACGGTTACGCCTCCCTTATTATTTGTACATTATTGTAACACAATGTTGGAAAAATTGTCAACATTGTGGGAAGATTGGTTTTTTTCTTTGTGCTATAATAAAAATGACGTTAAGAAAAGACTAAATATTTTAGGAGAATATGTATGAGAAGAATAAACGAGCGTTATGCAGAAAAACAATACGATATAGTTGTAGTCGGCGGCGGCATGGCAGGTGTTGGCGCGGCTATATCAGCCGCACGGCAAGGGGCAAAGGTTGCTTTGGTTCATGCGCGCCCAATGTTAGGCGGAAATGCTTCAAGCGAGATCCGCGTGCATATTTCAGGTGCCGATCAGGGAATGAAACAAGCAGACTATGCAGAATCAGGCTTGCTTTACGAACTGATGTTAGAAAATAAGCATTGCAACGACCATTTTAATTACAGTATTTGGGATGCTGTGCTTTTTGATGCGGCGAAAAAAGAGAAAAATTTAAGCGTATATTATAATACGACCATGTACGACGTGGAAATGGACGATAACAAAATTGAAAGCATTTTATGTGTTCAGCAAACAACGGAAATGCGCTTTCGCTTTTTCGCGTCCATATTTATCGACTGTACGGGAAACGGCACTTTAGGTTACTATGCAGGGGCAGAATATCGCATCGGCAGTGAATCAAAGGAAGAATTTAACGAGCCCCACGCCCCAAATGAGCCTAATAATGAGCGAATGGGCAACACGATCTTATTACGTGGCAGAAACACGGGAAATCCCGTTAAGTTTTTCCCTCCGACTTTTGCAAAAAAACTTACGGAAGAGCAACTTAAAAACCGCATTCATTGCGAAGTGATGAAAAATTCCATTGATTTAAGTTCTTATGATGATCCTGAAGAATACCGAAGAACAAGTATGACCTCTACAACCAACTGCGATTACGGTTATTGGTGGATGGAATTGATGGGCACGTCTGACGATATTATCACGGAATATGAAGAAATCAGAGATGATTTGCTGGCGTACACTTACGGCTTGTGGGATCATATGAAGAACGGCGATGAGGGTGTTCACGATCATAATTCGGAAAATCACACGTTGGAATGGGTTGGCTGTTTGCCCGGAATGAGAGAGAGCCGCCGTCTTATTGGCGATTACATACTTACGGAAAACGATATCCTTTCTCACAGACAGTTTGAAGATGCCGTATGCTATGGCGGATGGTGTGTGGATCTTCACGCTCCCCACGGATTATTGGATAAAGACCGTCTTCCTTCAGATTGCAACTTCTTTCAGGGTGTTTATACGATTCCGTACCGCTCATATTATTCAAAAAACATTGATAACCTTTTTATGGCAGGAAGAAACATCTCTGCCAGCAAGTTGGGTATGTGCAGCACACGAATTATCGGAACTTGCGCCATTGGCGGCGAGGCTGTGGGTATTGCATCTGCCCTTTGCATTAAATACGGTTGTGAGCCAAGAGAATTGGTTCCCGATCATCTTAAGGAACTCCAGCAACTTATTCTTAAAGCCGACGGCTTTTTGCTCAATATTGTAAACGAAGATCCTTTGGACTTGGCGCGTAGCGCAACGTTCAGCGCATCAAGTTATATAACGGGTGGCGAGCCTGAAAACGTAATTAACGGCATTTCAAGAAAATTAGAAGATAATTGGAACGGTTGGGTATCTAACGGCATCGGTGAAAGCGGTGAGGTTTTGAAAATGTCCCTATCAAAACCTGAAAGTTTAAAGGAACTGCGCCTGACATTCTGGTCTGACTTCAAGTATCCCATTCGTGTTACAATGGCTCCTAACCGCCAAAAGCAACAGAGGATCGGCGTTCCTTCAGAGCTGATAAAAGATTATACCGTGCGTCTTATGTTGAAAAACGAAGAAGTTAAGGAAATCCATATAAAGGACAATTACCAACGCTTAAACGTAGTTGATCTGGAAAACACTCTTTGCGATACGGCTGAAATTCATATTCATAGCACCAACGGTCATGAAAATGCCGTTATATTTGAAGTTCGCGCTTATTAAATTGGCATAAAAAACCCCGAAACTTTTATGGTTTCGGGGTTTTACTTTTGTTATTTATCCTCTGTTTTCTTCTTTTTTGTAACGATAAAGGTTACTATAACAAGAATCAATGCAACTGCACCTACGATGATAACGGGGATAAGTTGAATTGAAATACCTTGAGGAGCATCGGTATTATCTGTATTAACAAGACTGTCAATATCGGTCTTACCTGTGCCGAATACGGAAATTTCAGCAATTGCCGTATGTGAGTAAACGTCAGGATCTGATACGTTTGAGTGAGAGTTAATAGCGGTTTTATACTCAATACTGTCTGACTTTGAAAGGGGAGTGGATTTCGCGTTAAGAAGAAGTATTTTTATGTAACGGTATGAACCTGTAAGCGCTTCCTGATAGAATGTTCCGTCAGCGGACATGGTCTGATCATGAACAGAAGTGTTTACGATAATAGTCCAGTTTTTATTATCAAGTGAGCCTTCAATACGATAGTTAGGAAGAACTGTTTCCGTTGCAGGAACAAGATTTATCTGTGTTACGTCATAAGGTACGCCAAGATCGTAGATAATGGTCTGTGTAACGCGGTCTGCAAAGGGTTCCCAAGCGTTTTTGCCGTCAAGGTCATATAAATATGAGGTATTCTCAACAAGTCTTGATCCTGCATATGAGTTGCCGCCGATGGCAGTAACATCATAGGGAGTGATGATGTTGCCAACGTTTTCACTCTTTGCAGGCTGTTTGTAAAGTTCTTCAAAGGTGCAGTTCTTAATTTCTTCGGAAGTTAAGATAAATGCCCAGTCGTTTGAGTTTGGCTTGTCGGGAACAACGTAATAATCATTACCCGTTATGCCTTCTGCAATTTTAACGTATTTGCCCGTAAGGGGATTATACCACATTGCTTTATAAGTTTTTGCGGGATCTACGTTATAAATATTACCCGTTACAAGGTCTTCGTTTATAAAGTAAGCAATAATGGTGCTTTTGTCCTCTTTAGACATAAGGTACTTATCATTGCCTTTTAAGAAGTCAGCATGTTTAGTGTCTACGTATCTTGCTTTAAGTGCAGTCCAATCAGGAATATTAAGGAAGAAATTCTTCATATATCCCATTTCAAAGGAGCCGGGCTTATCAAGACCCATATACCAAGGTTCGTAGTTGTAACTTGAAAAACCGTTGAACCAGCCAACGTTACCTTCGGTTGAATAGCAGTTTGCCCAGATACCTGTTACACCATATGTGTATCCTGCAAGACCGTTCATCATAGCGTTCCATGCGCCGATTCGTGCAGTATCATAACCGGTGAAGCCGCCGCAGTTAATATCTTCATAGTTATATTCTGCTTCAATTACGGGTTTGCCCGTTGCACAGTAGGCAAAATAACGTGATTTTGTGGGAAGCATTCTTCTATTATGACCGCCCTGAGATGCCCAATAGGTGTGCCACGTTGCTTTATCAAGTCTGAAAGAGCGTTCATCGGCATAATCGATAACGTCCATATGTGCAGAGCCGGGATGCTTATAGCCATCTAGTTCGCCAACGTATGCGCCAACCTCCATCCAGAAATCCATTACGGAAAGACCCTTGTCTTTTGCATCAACATCGTCACGGGTGATTTCCTGACCGGTGATCCATAAAATGGAATAGCAGGCGTATCTGCCAACACAGTAGCGGATAAAAGGTCTCATCTGCTCTACTGTGGCAGCACGTGCAGTTGAATTGTGCACACCAAAGCCTAAAGCGATTGCAAAATCCTGCTCGTTAAGATATGAGAACATATAGTCGATCTTCTTATTAAACACTTCGCTTGACGGAAGAACGAACTTTTCACTCCAGATGGAATCTATCTTGCCTTTCTGTCCGCCGCCGTCAGATTCAGCGGAATCAAAATAGGTCTGATAAACGGTGAATCCCTTTGCTTTACGGTTATCTACCTCATGCTTGAACTGATTGTAGCAAGTGCAGCCTGGATAGTTACAAACGTTTGTCTGCTCATAGTTAGGTGCCTGCCAATGGGTATCACCGATCCAGATGAAGGGAGTTCCGTCATTATACATAAAATAGTTTGAGGACTTATCGGTTTTAACAAAACCGTGTTTTGCAAGGAGATTTTCAGAGGGGTTTTCCTTTGCATCGATGGTGCCTTCCTTTGTAAGCGAAGCATTATCATCGTTGCTTGTGATCTTATAACTCCATTTGCCGGTTTTTGTGGGTGAAAAACGTACCGCAAAGGTGTTTTTTTCATACCAGAATCCGGGAAGTGTGATACTTGTGCCGTCAGTATGAGTGAAAACTGCAGTAAGTTCCACATCTAAATAGGGATTTTCATACTCTTTTGTGCTTTCGAGTTTGATCTCCACAGGTGACCATACAACTGCTTCAAGAGCTTCGCCTTCAGCAAAAACCGGAAGACTTGTGAGTGCTACTGTGAAAAGCATAATTATGCAGAGTAAAATTGAGAGAAATTTTTTCATAGTTTTCCACCTTTTATTTATAATGATTATCAAATGTCGAGAAATTGATTAAATTTCTCGACAAAGCCGATAGAAATCGGCTTTACGTTGCAAAAAACATCTTAAAACGTTTTTTGCAACTTCGATATCTTTGCAATGAATATGTTCAATTACCTTTGGTAATTGTTTGCGAATTCAACGAATTCGCAGTCGAAATAAGGCTTTTGCCTATTTC
>JAZQII010000098.1:0-29091 GCA_045541035.1 Clostridia bacterium
ATCAGCATTTGTGGTTTCAGTAACAGCCTTTACACTTTCGGGTTTTACAAATTCAGATCTGTTTTCTTGAACCCATGAAAGATCGTTCATAAGAGCATCTGTCTTATAACCCATATGCTTCTGTGCTTCTGCGCCATAATCGAGCATATCTGCGAGCATTGTTTTAAGTGCCGCAAACTGTTCATTTGTGTAGCCTTCAGGTTTTTCACCATTTACAATGTTATCGCAATACGCTTTAATACTATATTCAGCCTTTTCGTCAACCTTTACGCCGTCAACCCAAAGTTCTGATGAAATGGTATCGCCCATACACTGAGGATTGATGCCTTCATACATATAAACGTAGTTTCCGCTTGCACTATCAAGAGTTCCGCTTACGGTGATCTCTTTATTACCGTGGAATATCTTCATTTCACCCTGAGTATTTGAGTGGTAATTAAGTGTAAGATCTGCGCCAACGTTTGTCTGTGCGCCTACGATCTTTTCTGCTTCATCGATATCTGTCATCTTAAAGGTGAAGCAAGGAAGATCTGAAGAGTTACCAAGGTTTGCAACGTATTTAAGATCGCCGTTGCCTTCGGGATAATCTGCAAAGGCAAGTTCTTCAATACCGTATGCAACGCCGATAACGCCGTCAACACCGTTTGTCTTAATAAGAACTGCGTTTTTGGAGATAATTTCTGCTTCAACAGAAACGTAGGTTCTTGCACCGGTCATTGCTCTGAAGCCTGAAAGAGTTTCGTGCTGACCGATTCTCTTTAAGCCGTCACCAACGTTCTTGAAATTAACTACGATACCTTTATCTGTTTTAACTGCTGAAACGGGTTCAGGTGAAAGAACGTAGTTAGGATCGCCGATGCCGTAATCCATATAAAGTGCAAGTGCACCAAGACGGTCGCCAACGGGTTTCTTATAGTTGGGGTGAGCAAAGTCGGAGTCAGTTGAACGGAAGCCCTGGTCCATAGAAACTACAAGACCTGCTTTATCGATCATCTTGATACCGTCAAACTGAACTGCACGCTGTTCGCAGATACCGGTCCATTGAGTTGTTACGTGGCTTGAGAGCTGAACGTTATAGAATGAGAAGTCATAACCGTTCTTTTCTCTCAAATCTTCAACGTAAATCTTAAGATATTCGTTATACTTACCGTAATCGGAAATTGCAAGGCCCATTTCACTTTCGCCCTGATAGAAGAGCATGCCCTTGAAGCTCATATTGATAAAGGGTGCCATAAGAGCGTTATACATAGCGGAAACGGGAATTCCGTTTTCATAACGTGTGTAATTTGCTTCGGCGGATGCTTCTGCTGACATAAGCTGGCTCAAGGGTGAACCGCCGGAAGCAACCATAACCATACCAACGGGAACATCAATGGAATCATATAACTTATGTGCAAAGAACACGCCGATTGCGGAGAACTGATTGATTCTGAAAACTGATTCAGTTGTCCAATAATTGCCGTTTACGGGCTCATACTGGGGTGTATCCCAGCAAGTTTTATCAACTGTTGTATCTGACTTACCCTGACGGAAGAAGCGGATATTGCCTTCGCCTGACTCAACAAGAGCAGTCTTAAAGTCATCGGAATAAACCGTACCGCAAGCGCCAAGAGTCTTTTCAGCGTTGGACTGACCGCCAACCATAAATACGTCACCAATAAGGATATCCTTTAAGGTCTGTGTTTTGCCGTTGCAGGTAATAACCATTTCCTGACCGGTCTTATTAGCACTCATCTTATCAAGAGTAACTGTCCACTTGCCGTCAGAAGCAACTGTTGTTTTCTTGGTCTGACCTGCAAAGGTTACGGTAACCTCTTTGCCGATATCGGTGCTTACGCCCCAAACGGGAACAAGGCGGTCTCTCTGAAGAACCATATGATCGCCGAATGCACCGCTTACGTGGAAATCAGGATCAACATATTTATCGCCTGCTTCGGGATACTTGGTGTACTTCATATCATAGGTAAGAGCCTTTGTGAAGCCTGCGCTTGAGCCTACAGCCTTATCAAGAGCGGCAGCTTCATCTGCAGTACAAGCAAGAACAAATTTTGTACCTGCAGGAACGGTGCCTGAAAAACTGAATCTTATAAAGAGTTTTGAAATATCATAATTGCCTGCTGAAGTGGTAACAGTATTGTCTGCATTTACGGGAACTGATGCCTCGATCCAAGCGCCACTGTTTCTCTCAACAAGGAAAGAAGTGCTGGTACCGCCGGTAGGTGTTGTCCACTTGCCGTCATTTACCTGCAAGGTGAAACTAAACTGGAGATCCGTATCGGATTCATTGAATATATATTTCTTAAAGGTAATTTTATTATCAGAAATGTTAGCAGTGGTAAACAAGCCGCCTGATGTGCTGGAGATAAGGTAAGGCTTGCTTGCTTCCGTACCTGATGTATAAACAATACCAACGGGCTCTGAGCTTTCTTCATAGAAGCTGATCTTTACGTTATCAAGATAAAGTTCGATGTTCTGCTCGGTTTTATAACTGAGATTTGAAGCATCAAAGCGGAAATCAAGCTGATAAACGTCGGTCTTGCCGGCATTATACATTGCTTTAATAGTGTTTATATATTTTTCGGAAATTTTAAAGGTAGAAGTATAAGTATTCCATTCAGTTCCGATAGTTACTGTTGAAGCAGTAGTATAGGTCTGAACGTAATCGCTTGCTGCGCCGCCACAGATCTCGGCAACCTGAGCCGCAGTCTTATGCTGCTTTGAAGCACCGATAGTGGGGTTGCCCTGATATTCTTTAGATGCCTTTGCATCAAAGGTTACGATATATGTACCTGCACCACTACCACCTAAAGAAGCTTCATTATCCTGAAGGATAGCGTTCTGCACCTGGAAAGTGGGTGTTGCCCATCTGTTTGCAGTAGGCGTAAATTTAATTGCATTGCCTGTGCCTGATTTTGTGTCGGTGGTGGTTGCAATAGTTCCGCCACTGAAAGTGCCCCAGTTGGTTGTACCATTTTCAACATCACCGTTATCAACTGTCTTATATGTAAAATCAATATCGGGGCAGATAGCGTTTGATACTGTCGCATTTGAAGTTCCGTTATAGAATGATATGCCCGTTGCCTTTGCAATAGGATCTGTTGCAGGATCCTTTACATACTCAACGTAATAGGTCGTACCTGCAGGAACTCCGTCTTGCTTACCTGTTTCATTATAAACATCAAGACGGATATACAGAAGTTTAGCATCGGTAAGTGATCCAACTGCACCGTTTGCTACAGTATAAGTTGCGGTAAAATATTCCTTTGTGCCTGCTTTAAGCACTTTTTTTGTGCCCGTTGCGTTAGCAGCATTAAAGCCTGACCAGTCATTCTGCAAATAGAAGCTTACAGTAATATCGTTTTTGCCTGCGTTATAAATCACGTACTTAATTTCGTGTTTACCCTCAACAAGTTCGGTTACGCCTGCATTGATACGGCTATAAACATATTCAGGAGCAGCAGCATTTAAAACGAACTTTTTACCTGCTTTGGGAAGTTCGGTAACATCCTCACGCTTAATCGTAGCATCTGTAGCGTGGTTAATCTCCCTTGCTCTGTCCTCTGCACCGTTATACTTAATATAAATTTCAGTACCTGCAGGGATAACGCCAAGACCGTCTGCTACTGCCTTAATATCAAAGCGAAGAGTTGCAGTTGAAAGTGCATCGGTAATGCTTGTACCTACGATATTACCGTCTGTTACGGTAAATTTATAGGTTAAGGTTGCATATTCGCCTGCGGGGATAGTTGTAAGACCGCCGTCAGTACTGTTAAAATAGTCCCAACCTCTCTGTAAAAACATTGATACTCTTACTGCCGTTTCACCGTTATTGAACACGGTGTAGGAAAGAGTATGAGTACCATCTTCATATCCGGTAAGCCCCGCTACACTTGTGCGTACCCAAGCGGTTGTCTTATCCTCTGTAAAAGTTATTTTTTTACCAACGTAGTTGGTGTCTTCTGCCGCGTTGGCAGTAATCGTTATCATTGAAAAACAAGATATTAACATTGCCAACACGAGAAGAATTGAAAACATTTTTTTCATAAAAAAACCCTTTCTTAAAAATTTGTACAAATATTATATAATAAATATGTTACTTTGTCTATGGTTATTTGGACATTTATATGAAATTCTTGCTTTTTCGTATCCAGAATATGCAAAAAAGTGTGCACAGAAGCAAATTATGGGCTATCATACACGCCCAGGCACTTTCAAGTCCGAAAGAAAGAATTTGCGTGCAGATAAACGTTCCAACTATTCTTATGCCCCACATTCCGATAATGTTATAAACAAAAGGTTGAAGTGTTTTCCCCATACCCTGAAGCATACCTTCCATGATAATTGAGATACCAAAGAAAGGTTCCGAAACGGCAACCATTCTTAAAACAGTTGCACCGAGAGCAATAACGTTCTGATCATCGGAGAACAATTTTATCATGTCAGGTGCGAAGATAAAGAGAAGCGTACCCGAAACGATCATCAGTAATGTTTCGATCACCGTTAAAAGTTTTGAAAGATTTTTAAGTTTATCTTTGTCCTTTGCTCCCACCGCATTTCCTGCAAGAGTTGCCGCTGCCGCCTGCATACCGTAACCGGGAATATAAAATGCTGATTCAACGGTATTGGCGACGGTATGCGCCGCAGTTGAAATTTCGCCTAAAGAATTTATCATTGCCGCAAAGAACACGTAACCTAATGAAGTGCCGAATCTTTGAAGCATATTGGGAAGGGCAACTTTAAGGCAGGGTAAAAGAATTTCTTTATCAGGAAGAAATCTTTGCTTTTTAGGTGAAACGAGTGGATGCTTAAAAAGAGCAACCGTTATTAAAATTCCGCCCACAACAAAGCTTATTGCACTTGCTATCGCCGCACCGATAACTCCCATACCCATACCGAAAACGGTTATTTTCTGTGAAAAAATTTCTATTTCTCGGGTGGGATAAATAAGTATAAAGTTAAATATTACGTTTATGAGGTTTACTGCAAGTCCTGCGCGCATGGGAGTTTTAGTATCGCCTGCCGCCCTTAAAACGGTGCCGAATACAGTTGTTGAAGCACGGAACAGCATTGGCATATAGAGAACGAAGAAATACTGTGCCGCAAGAGATTGCACTTCGCCTTCAACCTGCATCCAAACGGGAACCAAATTACTTAAAGAAAGAGTAACTATTGTAAAAAAGATACCTACTAAAAGCGTTACAAAAACCGCTTGCGCCGATGCTTTTTTTGCCTTTTCCTTTTCTCCTGCGCCAATAGCCTTGGCAATATATGAAAGAAAGCCTACCCCTAATGCAGATATACTTGAATTCACAAGCCAGTTTACGGTTGTTGTTGCACCTACTGCCGCCGTTGCAACGGTGCCAAGTGTGCCTACCATTATAAGGTCAATATACTGAACCGCCGTTTGCATAAGTTGTTCAAGCATCGTAGGCCAGGCAAGACTGATTATTGTTTTAAAGAGTCCTTTATTTTTCATATTTCAAGAAGCTCCGAAATACTGTTTATTTTTTTATCGTGATCTATTTTTCCAAAGCCGTAAGTGCAGTAAATAAAGTCTGTACCTGCTTCAGCAGATGCCTCTTTATCAATAAGAGTATCTCCCACATAGCAAGGATTTTTAAGTTTATTTCTTTCAACGATAAGTTTTATGTTTCCGCTCTTTGCTAGTCCCGTTCTTGCGCAGTACTCATAATCTTCAATAAACTCCGTTGTGTTGCTCTGAGTCATAAACGCTTCAACAAATCCGTGCCCACAGTTGGAAACGATGAAAAGGCGATGTTTTTCCTTTAACTTTTTAAGAGTGTCAAAGGTATCGGAATATATTTCTGCCCCTGCGGTAACGATATCTTCAGTGATCAGTTTTAAAAACTCATCGCAAAGCGCTTTTGCTTTTTCAGGTTCAAACTCGTTAAAATAAAAATCTTCCGTCTGTTTATTGGTGTAACCCATGGTGATTTTCGTTTGTTCAAAAGAAAATTCTCTTATTTCGGGATGGAGTTTTTTCATCTTCACTATTGCATTATATACGTTTTTCGCGCTTGACCACAAAGTGCCGTCAAGATCAAAGATCAATCCGTCGTATTTCATTTTTTATTTCCTTATAACTTTCATGTTTTACAAAATGTTATTATATCACCCTAAAAACTTTTTTGCAATAAAAAAAGTCGGCTAAAAAGCCGACTTTAATGAATATTATTTCTCTTCGTTATCTTTCTTTTTCTTGCCCTTTAATGCGATAAATACACCGCCCACAGCAACAACAACTGCAACGAAAACGATAGCAACACCGATCCAAACACCGCTTCCGTTATTTTCACCGTTACCGTCGCCTTTATCCTGATTATTGTTTTCAGGAGTAGGTGTTGTTTCGGGAACGGGTGTTTCCGTTGCCTCTTCAAGGGATTCAAAAACGTCCATTTTGAAAGTGGGTGCAGGAAGATCGGATGAATTACCTAAGTTTGCAACGTATTTAAGATCGCCATTGCCTTCGGGATAATCAGCAAAAGCAAGATGCTCTATACCGTAACAAACCTTGGATACCTGGCTTGTGATCTGACCTGATTTTACAAGAACCTCGTCTTTACTTAATATTTCAGCATCAAAGGTTCTGTCAATAGAACCTGCAGAAACTTTAAATCCTGAAAGTTTTTCATGCTGACCTATCTTCTTCAAACCGTCGCCGACATTTTTGAATTTAATAACTACGCCCTCATCAGTTTTATAAGCATAAATAGGCATAGGTGAAGTTACGTAATTTTCATCACCGATACCGTAAAGACGGCAAAGGGCAAGATCGGCAAGACGGTCGCCAACGGGTTTCTTATAGTTGGGATGAGCAAAATCGGTATCGCCGTTAGCAGGACGGAAGCCTTGATCCATAGATACTACCATGCCTGAGTTTTTAATAACCTGAAGTCCGTCAAACTGAACGGCACGCTGAATATTGATACCGTCCCACTGATCTGTAACGTGGGAAGAAAGCTGAACGTAATAGAAGGGGAAATCCTGATTCATTTTTTCTCTTAAATCTTCAACGTAAACATTTACATATTCGTTATATTTACCGTAATCGGATTTTGCAAGGCCCATTTCACTTTCGCCCTGATAATAGATCATGCCCTTTATGCTGGTGTTGATAAAGGGGTTCATGAGGGTGTTATACATACCTGAAACGGGAATATTGTTTTCATAGCGGAAATACTGCGCCTTTTCAGATGCTTCCTTACTCATTATCTGGCTTACAGGTGAACCTGCCGAAGCAACGGAAATCATGCCAACGGGAACGTCAGCCTCTTTGGCTATCTTATGTGCAAAGAAAAAACCTATTGCAGAGAAAGATTTTGCGGTACTTCTTGTTTCCTTAACCCATTTTTTGCCTTTTATAACGTCTTTCTGGGGAGTAAGCATATTATCGTGAACCTTTGTGCCGTCAGCCTTGCCCTGATCAAAATAGCGGATCATATTGGGAACTTCTTCGATCCAGCCGTTTATATCCTTGGTGGAATATTCCTTTCCGCACTGACCAAGTTCCTTTTCTGCGTTGGACTGACCTGCAACAAGATAAACGTCACCAACAAGAATTCCGGTAAAAGTTTCAGTATAATCGCCCATTGTAACGGTAAGATCGTTTTCATTCTTATCTTTTTCCATCTCAGGAAGTGTAACAAGCCATTCGCCGTTTTCATCAACTGTACCTTCAACGGTGTTACCCTTAAAAGTTACGGAAATCTTTTCGCCTTTTTTATCACTCCAGCCCCAAACGTTCACTTTGGCATCACGCTGGAAAACCATGTTATCACCGATGGCACCTGAAACTTTAAAGGGCGCTTCTTCATCGGCAAAAACCGTTATGCTTACCGACGAGATCAGAAGCACCAAACATAAAACAATACTTAAAATCTTTTTCATTTTTCTTCTCCTTGTTTGAATTTTTTAGAAATAATTATTTTCAAAGTAATAGTCAGCGCTACCACTATTAAAGTCACTATCGACGTTATTACAACCGTTTTTTTAATTTGCGGCGGATAAAGTTCTTTATCTTGCTTTGGTCTTGAATCTTCCGAAACGATTATATCTTCATCTTCATCAGGTTCGGTATTTTCAGGAAGTTCGGAAACTTTTCCTTTTATCAAAACGAAGTCATCTATATAGATCGCTTCAACTTCAGGTTTTATGGTTGAAAAACAAAGTTTCCAGCTATCCTTTTCGGAAAAATCTTCCTCTTTAACAATAAACTGCGCCGTCATCTTTGTCCATTGCCCCGGCTGAACTTTTTGAGATCCTATATTGACATAAAAGTTTGTTCCATGAGCGGTGATAAACGAATTTTCTCTTGTACCGCGTAAAACAAAGGAAAGACCTTGTTCTTTTTCACCGTCAAACTTAACGAACATTGATATTGAATAAGTTCCCTCTTCCTTAATAAAGGGAAAAATATCAATAGTAGGCGAACCCCACGTTTGGGCAGGCGTTGTCATTTTAAGACACGAGCCTCTGTAACCGTTTGCATCTATACTTAAAGCGCCTGCAGAAAACCCCATCCAGCCGCTTTCCGCAACTGAATTTACGTTTTCAAAGGTGCTTGTTCTTTCTTCAACGAGATTTTTTGCAGTATTTGACTGTGCGCTCTCTTTGTCATCTGCCGCACTTACGCCAAAACACGAGAAGCACAAAACCGCTATTATTAAAAGCGCAAAAACTTTTTTCAGCACTATAAAAACCTCCCGAAACTCTTTCAAATCATTTTATCACAAAACATATTGCCGTGTCAATGGACCAAGGTATAAAAAATATTTTTTTGCAGACAATATTTTTACAATGGAACATTTTATATCAGGGATTCTTTCAATTACCCTTTGGAAAAATTTAATATTTTTGCCTATGATAATTTTTATGTTTGCTTGTTTTAACACAAATGCATATCTGTTGGCATCAATTTTTGTCGGGGGCATTTTTTCAGCATATCTACTGCCCTTTGATGTTCCGTATTTTTTGGGCGCGTTGCTTATTATTATAGGACTGAGATTTTTAGGTTTTCTCAAGTTAAAGAAAACTCTTCACGACAAAAACGCTTTCATTGAAGGGTTTTTTGCTTTTATTTCAGGCATAATATTTTATGCATATCTCTCAATTAACAACGACTTCTTTTTTGTTGCAGGATTAAGTATTCCCCTTTTTCTTATCCTTTGCGCCTTTTGCGGAGTCGGTATTTATTTTAAAAAATCAAAAAGCATATGCGGAGTCGTTCTGATTATTTACGGAACGCTGTTCCCTATTTTAAAATTTTTCGGTGTTTTATGATAAAGCGGTTTATTTTCTTTTTGTTTATTCTTTTTATCGTTTTATGCGTTTCGGGTATTTTCATTTCTTACGGTTTGTGATATAATGGTCTAAACTAATTTTTGGGAGATGCTTATGCTCGATTTCATTTTCTTTATACTTCCAACCGTTCTTAACATTTTATTCTGCGCCTTATCGGTAAAATATATTACTGCATCTTTTTCAGAACAAAAAGAAAAATTGCGGATGCGCCTTATTACCCTGATTTCAGGTGTTATATTGATGAGCATTGCTTTTCTTTTATTTGAAAAAGGATTTTTACGGCTGATTTTCCTTTTTGCATCGTTGTTTTTGTTTACCTTTTCATATAAAATCAAAACTTATTTGCGGTTGCTTCTTACTGCCGTTTCATATTCTATCATATCGGCGGCAGATTTTATTTCGCTGGTAATAATCTGCGGAACATTTTCTCTTACAGCGGAAGATACTCTTAAAGAGCCTCTTTTCACGTTGGGAATAATCTTCTACTTTTCAATAGTACTTGTCATTCTTTTAATAATAAAACACGTTCGCAAATATATTACCATGGGTAATTTCGATAAAAGAATACTGCCCGTTTACATACTTCCCATAACTTCGGTGTTTATTATTTTTATGGAGTATGCCGTTTTCTGTTCTTACGAAACTACTGCACTTTTAAAACTTATGATGTTTATAGCGTCACTTCTTCTTTTATTATCAAATTTCGTGGTGTTTACCCTTGCCGACGGTCTTTTCAATCAGATTGCTTACGAGAAAAAACTTCAGACGGCAAAGGATATGATTGATAAACAGTCAGAACAATACCGCAAACTTTTAAATGCCGATACCGAAACAAGAAGATACCGCCACGACGTAAAGAATTTTCTTACGGGGGTACTTTACAATCTTAACGAAAACAAAATCGATGACGTCAGATCTTCAGTTATTGATCAGATCGATTCCTTTAAGACCTTTGATAAGTATGCCGCATCAAAAAATGCCCTTGACGCACTTTTATCACTTAAAGCCGAAAAAGCATCTCTTTCGGGTGCCAAACTAATATGGGATATATATTCAGGCGACCACCCATTTAACGAAATTGATCTGGCAGTTATTTTGGGAAATCTTATCGATAACGCTCTTGAAGCCGATCTTGGCGAAAACACAGATAAAACTATCCGCGTTTCGGTTAGTTATAAAGACGGTTTAATGATAATTTCCGTAACCAATCCCGTTAAACAAAAAATTGACACTTCACGTCTTTTCACAACCAAGAAAAACAAAAAGGAACACGGGTTCGGTCTGCTTTCTGTAAAAAGTCTTGCGAAAAAATATGACGGAAGTGCAACCTTTACTTGCGAAGATCTTACCTTCAAAGCCGTTGTTCTTCTTTATAAAAACGGTGATTCCCATATCTGAAATACCAAAAAATTGCGATAAATACTATAAAAATCCCAAAAATTTAAAAAATAATGTTTGCAATTTTCTTTTTTATGTGTTATTATACAGTTGTAATACTTCTTGGAAGAGTGGGCGAAATCCCACTCTTACTTTTTGAAAGTGAGATTTTTATGGCAGATACAGCACTTATTGCAGGCAATGCCGCAAAAGAAATTATTGAAAATTTAGGCTTTGAAATGGCTGACGTTGAGTACGTTCGCGAAGACGGGCAGATGTGCCTTAACTTCTATATCCGCTCAAAAAACGGTGTGAATATTGAAGATTGCGAAAACGTTTCCCGCGCTATTGATGAAGTTGTTGAAAACGCTGACCCCACAAAGGGCAAACCTTATTGTCTTTGCGTTTCCACCTGGGGCGACAGAGCATTGAAAAACGATGCTGATTTTGACTTCTTTTCAGGAATTGAAGTCGAGGTCAAACTAAAAAAAGCGCTTTCGGGCAAAAAGAAAAAGTACGTAGGTATCCTTAACGCTTATACCGAAAACACCGTTACAGTAGACGATACTGAATTTGAAAAAGAAAATATTGAAGTAATTAGACCGTATATCGGTTTTTAAAATTAAAATACATTGCCTTTGGCAGAAGGAGATATTATGAATTCCGAACTTATTACCGCAATTAAAATGCTTGAAGAGGAAAAAGGCATCGATGCTGAAATGCTTTTTGAATCCGTTGAACTTGCAATGGTTTCCGCTTACAAAAAAACACGCGATTACTGTGATGCCGCAACCGTTGTTGCTCACATGAACAGAGAGACCGGCGATATCAGATGCTATCTTGTAAAAACCGTTGTTGAAGAAGTTTATGACAATCTTCTTGAGATATCGCTTGAAGATGCAAAGAAAATTGATCCCAACGCTGAAATCGACGGCACAGTTGAAGTTGATGATACACCTGAATCTTACGGCAGAATCAGCGCAGGTACTGCACGTCAGGTAATTACCCAGCGTCTTCGCGAAGCAGAAAAGGGTAAGATGTATTCAGAATATGCAGATAAAGCAGGCGAACTTATGACTGCCGTTATCCAGAGAATCGAAAACGGTTACGTTTACGTTGAACTTGGTTCTCTTGAAGGCGTTATTCCTCCCAAGGAGCAGATTGCAGGCGAACAGTATATTCCCGGAAACCGTATCAAAGTTTACGTTTCCGAAGTTAAAAAGGTTCAGTACGGCACAACGGTAACCGTTTCCCGCACACATCCCCAACTTATCAAGCGTCTTTTTGAACTTGAAGTTCCTGAAATCGCTAACGGCACAGTTTTAATAAAAGCTATTTCCCGTGATGCAGGTTCAAGAACAAAGATCGCCGTATATTCAGAAGACAGCAACATTGATCCTTTAGGTTCATGTGTAGGCCCCAAGGGCAGCCGTGTTGCAAACATCGTAAATGAAATCAACGGCGAAAAGATTGATATTATCAAGTGGAGTGAAGATCCCGTAACTTATATTGCCAATGCGCTTAGTCCCTCAAAGGTTCTTCTTGTTCGTGTTGACGAACTTGAGCCTAAAAAGAAGGCTACCGTTGTTGTTCCCGACGATCAACTTTCACTTGCCATTGGTAAACGCGGTCAGAACGCAATGCTTTGCGCACGTCTTACCGGTTGGAATATTGATATTAAGTCTGAAAGTCAGGCAAAAGAACTTTTAGATAACGAGGAAGATAATATTGAAGACTAAAAAAACACCTATGCGTATGTGCTTAGGCTGCAGAGAAATGAAGCCGAAACTTGAACTTATGCGCGTTGTCAGAACTCCTGACGGATCGATAGTTTTAGATAAAACGGGTAAAGTTTCAGGTCGTGGTGCATACCTTTGTAAGAACGAAGAATGTTTTAAAAAAAGCGTAAAATCAAAAGCGCTTTCAAGAGCGCTTGAGGTGCAGGTTGAAGATGAAATTCTTCTTGCCCTGGAAAAGGAGATAAATGGTTAAAATACAGGAAACACCAAGAATCCTTTCCTACCTTGGTTTTGCAAAAAAAGCCGGTAAACTTGTTTCCGGTCAGGGAAACTGCGAAAATGCAATTAAAAGCCACAAAGCGCTTTTAGTGCTCGTTTCAGGTAATGCAAGTCCCAACACGCAAAAACATTTTTCTGATATGGCATCTTACAGAAATATTCCTATATATGCCCTTGACGGCGATAATTTAGGTTCCGCCATCGGCAAGGAAGAACATAAAACGATATGTATTACGGATGCAGGTTTTGCAGGCGCCGTAATTAAAGAGATAAACCTGAATTTGGGGGTTATAGAATGAGTAAAGCTGCAGATATTAAACAAGCAAGTAACGAATTACTTGAAAAAATTCAGAAAGCAAAGTCGGCACTTTCTTCGCAGAAGAAGGCGCTTAACGAACTTGATGCTTCTATCCGCAAAAAGGCAGAAGAAGAGCGTCTTAAAAAAGAAAAAGAGGCTCAGGAAGAGGCTCGCCGCGAATATGAAGCACAGCGCGCTAAGGAAGAAGCCGAAGAACTTTTAAGAGAGCAGGCTGAAGAGGCTAAAAAGGCTGAAGAAGCAAGAAAAGCTGAAGAAGCAAAGAAAGCCGAAGAAGCCAAAAAGGCTGAAGAAGCTAAAAAAGCTGAAGAAGTTACAAAGGCTGAAGTTTCTCAACAGAAACCTGAAAGAAAGCCTGAAGATAACGGCTTCAAGCGCCCCAATCAGGGTTATCAGAACGCTCAGGGTGACAGACGCAGAGATAACAGAGATAACAGAGATAACAAGGACTTCCGCGATAATAAGGATAAGCCCTTTAATAAAAACAGAGATTTTGATAATAAGGACAGAAACGATAAGCAAGGTGACAGAAGACCTCAACAGAAACCTCGCGTTCAGGCTTCTGCTCCCGTTCTTCCCGTTTCTGAAAAAGAGCGCGTAAGCAATTACGATCCCAACAAGAAAAATTATCGCAAAAATCACGATAACGAACAACAGCCAAAGGCTGCAAAGAAGGAAAATAACCGCCGTCAGCAGAACTTTAATGCTGATGATGAAGATTATTTCCGCGTACGTAAACCCAAGAAAGAAAAGAAAGAGCCTAAACGCGAGATCGCACCTATCGTTATTGAAAGTGCAGTTATGACCACCGAAAACATCGGTATCAAGGACCTTTCCGAAAAACTCGGAAAACCTGCCGCCGACATCGTAAAGAAACTTTTCATGATGGGCATTATGGCAACCGTAAACCAGGAAATCGATTACGAAACTGCTTTCATGGTTGCATCTGAATACGGCATCGAACTTGAACAGAAACTTACAAAGACCTTTGAAGATACTCTTAACGATACCGTTGAAGAAGATACAAACGGCGAAGGTTACGTAACACGTCCCCCCGTTGTTACTATCATGGGCCACGTTGACCACGGTAAAACTTCACTTCTTGACGCTATCCGCCATGCAAACGTAACTGCAGGCGAAGCAGGCGGTATTACACAGCACATCGGTGCATACCAGGTTGAAGCACAGGGCAAAAAGATTACATTTATCGATACCCCCGGCCACGAAGCATTTACTTCAATGCGTGCCCGCGGTGCACAGTCAACGGACATTGCAATTCTTGTAGTTGCCGCTGATGACGGTGTTATGCCCCAGACAATTGAATCAATTAACCATGCAAAGGCAGCAGGCGTTCCCATTATCGTTGCAATTAACAAAATGGATAAACCCACCGCTGATCCTGACAGAGTAAAGACCGAACTTACACAACATGACATCGTTCCCGAAGATTGGGGCGGTGATACTATGATCGTTCCCGTATCAGCCTACACCAAGGCAGGTATTGATGACCTTTTGGATAACATTCTTCTCCTTGCAGAAGTTGAAGACTATAAAGCAAACCCCGACGTTATGGCAAAGGGTATTATTATCGAAGCACGCCTTGATAAGGGCAGAGGTCCCGTTGCCAGCGTTCTTGTTCAGAACGGTACACTTCACGTAGGCGACACCGTTGTTGCAGGTACGGTTTTCGGCCGTGTTCGTGCAATGATGAACGATAAGGGTGAGAAACTTACCGTTGCACCTCCTTCAACACCCGTTGAAGTTTTAGGTCTTAACGAAGTTCCCGAAACGGGCGATCTTCTTTATGCAACAAAAGACGATAAACTTTCACGTCAGGTTGCTGAAGAACGTATTGATAAACTTAAGGCACAGCAGGCAAAGGCAAAAGCATAGGCTTCTCTTGACGATCTCTTTACACAGATCCAGGAAGGCGAAATGAAACAGCTTAACCTTATCATCAAAGCCGACGTTCAGGGTTCAGTTGAAGCCGTTAAGCAGGCCCTTGAAAAACTTTCCAACGAAGAAGTTAAGGTTACTGCTATCCACGGCGCAGTTGGTGCTATCACGTCATCTGACGTTATTCTTGCTCAGGCATCAAATGCTATTATTATCGGCTTTAACGTTCGCCCCGATTCCACTGCAAGAACTATGGCAGAGCAGGAAAAGATCGATATGCGAATGTACAGAATCATCTACGATGCTATTGAAGACGTTGAAAAGGCAATGAAAGGTATGCTTGCGCCTGAATATAAGGAAGTTCTCCTTGGCCACGCTGAAGTTCGCCAGACCTTCAAAGTTCCCGGTCACGGCACAGTTGCAGGTTCTTACGTTATTGACGGTAAGATCACACGTTCATCAAAATTACGTCTTCTTCGCGACAACATCGTTATTCACGAAGGCGAAGTTGAATCATTACGCCGTTTCAAGGACGACGTCAGAGAAGTTGCAACGGGTTACGAATGCGGTATCGGCATCGTAGGCTACAACGACATTAAGGAAAACGACGTTATCGAAGCATTTATTATGGAAGAAATCCAAAGATAGGAGATTTTAATGCAGTATAAGCGTTCAGACAGGCTTGGGCTTGAAATTCAGCGATCCCTTGCCGATATTATAAGAAACGATCTTCACGATCCAAGAATCGGCACTCTTGCAAGCATCGTTAAGGTTGAACTTTCAAATGACCTTTCCTATTGCAAGGTATTCGTTACCGTTTACGGTTCCGATGAAGAAAAAGAAAACACTTTTGTGGGATTAGAAAAAGCAAAAGGCTTTATAAAGCGTCAACTTTCAGGCATGGTAAAAATGCGCAAGATGCCCGAAATAACCTTTGTTCCTGACGATTCCATTGCTTACAGTATCCACATAAGCGAGATTTTGAACAAGATCAACAAAGAGGAAGAATAATGAAACAGCTTGCTGAATTTATAAAAAACGGTAACAACTTTGCCGTTATTTCACACGTTTCACCTGACGGCGACACTATGGGAAGTGCCGCCGCGCTTCTTTATGCCCTGAAAAAAATGGGCAAAAAGGGGCAATGGTTCTGTGAAGGCAACGTACCCAACGACTACTTAAAAATTCCCGAAATAAAAAGTCTTGTTGAATATGATAAAATAAAGAAGTTTGACAGCGTAATTGCCGTTGATATTTCAAGCGAAGACAGAATGGGTTCATGTATCGAACTGTTTAAGCGCATTGAAAGAAAAGCGCAGATCGACCACCACATAACAAACACAATGTTTGCCGATGTTAACGTGGTTAAAGACCGCAACGCCTGCGCATTTTTAATGCTTGATCTGTTCCGCGAACTTAACGTTGAACTTGATCGCAATATGGCTCGCGCTTTATTTGTTTCTATCTGCACCGATACGGGCAGACTTTCCCATGCAGGCGTAACTGCACAAGATGTTATTGATACTGCAGAATTATATAAACTTGATATTGCACATAACGAAATTATCGCAACGCTGTTCCAGACTTCGTCATTAAAAAAGGTAAAACTTAAAGGCAGAGCAAGTGAGCATCTTGTTCACGATAACGGCATCACCTACACTTATCTTGATACTGCCGACTATCTTGATTTTTCGGCAGAAAGTTCCGATTCGGAAGGCGTTATCGAAATGTGCCGAAGTGTCGAAGAAACAAAAATTGCTTTCTTTATAAGAGAGATTCCCGATGGTTATAAAGTTTCAATGCGTTGTACCCCCGAATATGACGTTTCTTTAATTTGCGCAAAATTCGGTGGCGGCGGACACAAGCCTGCCGCAGGTTGCACTATCCTTGACACAAGAGAAAACGTTATAAACAAACTTCTTGAAGCAATAAAAGAGGTGCTTTAATGGAAGGTGTTATTAACGTTTACAAAGAAGCAGATTGGACAAGCGGTGACGTTGTTAATAAATTAAAAGGCGTACTTCACGAAAGAAGAATCGGTCATGGCGGTACTCTTGATCCCGATGCAACAGGTGTTTTACCCATCTGTGTTGGCAGGGCTACCAGACTTTTTGACTACATAACCGCTTTTCACAAAACTTACGTTGCGCGCGTTAAATTCGGCATTGTTACAGAAACACAAGATGCAACGGGCAACGTAATTGAAGAAAGAGAAGTGAACATCTCTCTTGATGACATTAAAAATGCACTTCCTTGTTTTTTAGGCACGATCAAGCAGATTCCGCCTATGTACTCGGCTTTGCACGTAAACGGTGAAAGACTTTACGATATTGCCCGCCGCGGTGAAAAAGTTGATCTTGAAGCACGCGAAATCGAAATAGAAAATATTGAGATCATATCTGATTTTGAAAATAACGAGATATCTCTTCGCGTTACTTGCGGTAAGGGCACTTATATCCGCACGCTATGCCATGATTTAGGTGAAAAATTAGGTTGCGGTGCTCACATGAAAACGCTTTTAAGGGAAAGTGCCGCAGGATTAAAACTTGAAAATGCTTATAAAATTTCTGAAATTGAAGAAATGATGAAAAAGGAAGATCTGTCTTTCCTTACCCCTACTGATGAAGCAATTTCATTTATGCCCCGCGTAAATATCCACAAAAACGCCTTAAAGAAACTTGAAAACGGAAATCCCATTCCCAAATCCTTTGCCGATAAAATTTCAGAAGATTTTGTTCGCATTTATTGCGACGAAATATTTTTCGGTATCGGTAAGTTAAAAGATGATTTTTATTATTTGAAATGTATGCTTGGAGGCAACAGATGAGCGTACTTATCTTAGGTACTTTTGACGGCGTTCACATTGCACACCGTCAGCTTATTAAAGAAGCAAAAAAAACAGGCAAAGAAATTATTGCCTGCACCTTTTCTTCGCCTTTTTCAGGACAAAAACAGTTGACCACCCCTTTAGAAAAAGAAATTCTTTTAAAAGAGTACGGTGTTGATCAAGTGTTCATGGAAGAATTTTCCGTAATTCGCAATCTTTCTGCGGAAGAATATATCAAAAATTTATGTGAAAAATTCAAGCCTGAAAAAATTATTACGGGGTTTAACCATTCCTTTGGCAAAAATGCCCAAGGCAACCCTATGGTTCTTTCACTTTTAGGAAAAAAATATAATTTTATTCCCGTAACCGTTCCGCCGGTAAAGGAAAATGATATTATCGTTTCAAGCACCTATATCCGCAATTTACTGCTTTCAGGTGAAACGGAAAAGGCAACAGAACTGTTAGGTCGGCACTATTCTCTGTCAGGAAATACGGTTCATGGCAGGCATATAGGTAATACAATAGATTTTCCCACAATAAATACAGAAATTCCAAAGGACAAACTTATTCCCCAATCGGGTGTGTATGCAACTTTTGTTCGTGTTTTAAATAAAACCTATAAAGGCATGACTAACGTAGGCACAAACCCAACGGTAACTGACGAAAACTCCATTTCCGTCGAAACGCATATTTTAGGTTTTAACGAAAATATTTACGGAAAAGATGCACAGATATTTTTTGTAAAAAAAATAAGGGACGATAAAAAATTCGAGTCCCTTACTGAACTTAAAAACCAACTTTCCGACGATGCACTTTTAATAAATGCATATCTTGATACAGTAAAAGCGAGATGAAAATCATCTCGCTTTTTTGCGCATATCCGCTATTGCTATCAGAACGCTTGCGCCCACAACAAGAAGAGAACCAATAACAACGTTTATTGTGGCAGGCTCGCTAAATGCAATTATGCCAACGATAAGTCCCGTTATAGGTTCAAGGGCACTTAAAATGGAAGTTTTCTCACCGCCGATAATAAATGCGCCCTGCTGGAAAAATACTACCGCAAGAGTTGTTACCAGGAATGCAAAAACTATGCACAGAATCCAGCCGTTTAATGATGCGGGAAGTGATAACGAATTTGTTAAAATGCAGATTATAAAAGTAATAATACTGCTTATCAGGGCAATATAAAAACTTAAAAAAAGTCCCGTTACTTTTTCGTTTTTATAATTCGAAAGAATCGTAACGTATATGGCAAAGGTAATTGCAGAAGCAAGAGCAAAAGCGCTTCCTTCAAAACTGAAAGGCTCGTTGGGATTATAGAATAAGCAAATTCCGACAAAGCACAAAATAACGCTTACAACTGTTGAAACAGGCACTTTCTTTTTGAGAAAAACAATTCCTATCAATACTACAAGTGACGGATAAACAAAATGAAAGACTGTGGCAGTTCCCGTTGCCATATAATTATAAGAACTAAAAAGCAGAACGGGCGTTATACAACACCCAAAGAACGAAAGCAAACTGATCTTCGGCAAAGTTTTTAAGGGAATTTTCAGCGTTCTATGCTTTATAAACGCCAAAACCGCAAGGCTTGGAAGCGCCAAGAAATTCCGCAAAAATACAAGTGTAAGGGCATTTACACCGTCAGCATAAATATATTTTGCCATAAGAGGCATAAGCCCGTAAATAACGGCACTTAAGATTGCGAATATATATCCTTTAATAATTTTGTTATTCATAACGTTTCCTTTTAAAATAAGATGAATCTATTATACCATAGCAAAACTAAAAAGTAAATTGCAAAAAAATCGCAGTGATTTTCACTGCAATATAAGCGCAAATAACTGAGCAATTATACTCACCCAACACAGGAAATAATGCCCTGCAATTTTTTTGCAGGGCATTATGTTTGCATGGGTTTATCAGTGCTCTGAAAGCGCAGTAAAAATTACTACGATTTATTTTTTATTCAAAGGTAAAGCTTTCCCAAGGAATATTTACTTCTTTTTTATCGGTGATAATTTCATCAATGTGCATTAAAAGGGGGAAATCCTTTATATCAACAAGTCCTTTTTCTGCCTTGACCTTTACCGCCTTTGCGACGCGTCCTGCAACTACAAGGGATTCTAACGTTACGCCTTTAAGTTCGGCCTTTGCTTCATCAATATTAAGACCTCTGCCCAATAAGATACCCACAAGCCTTGTTCTTCCGCCATAAACCGTAACGTAAAGATCGCCTGCACCGAGAACAAGATTATCAAAATCCTCTGCGCCCTGAAGCTTTAAAAGCTTATACATTTCTCTAACTGACTGTCCGAAAATTGCCGCCTGAGAGTTAAAATGCAATTCGCTGTCAATGCCGAAGGCTTTTTGATTCAAACCGATAGTAAGGGCGATTCCCAAAGCATATCCGTTTTTAAGAGCAACGGCACTTTCAACACCAACTATATCCGTGGAAAGGCTGATATGATAATAGTCCGTTTTTATTGCATCCTTTATCATACGAAGAACGCTCATATCCTTTCCGCAGAAGGTTACCTCCGTCTGATCGTGAGCAACAAGCTCATAGCTGGTGCAAGGTCCGCCAATAGCGTTAAGGGGAATTTTCTTGTTTAAGGAATCAAGCTTTGCCTGCCACAAATCAAGATATGTAAGAAGTGTTCCGTCTTCCATATTCATAAGTCCTTTTGTTACCGAAATAACAGGAACATTTTCTTCTAACTTGGGCAGGATCTCATCCTTAAACCAATCAACACCGAAACTGCTTACACCGCAGATTATAAAATCTGCACCTTTAATGGCCTCTGTTAATTCTTCAATCTGATAATATTTAACGCCATCAGGAAAATCCTTATTGAATTTTAAATGACGGTTTGTTTTTTTGCATCCTTCAATGATCTCACGGTCAAGGTGAGTTCCTACAAGGCGAACGTCGTTTCCGTTTTCTCTTAAGGGAAATGCAAGTGCTGAGCCCATCATACCGGCACCGATAATAGCAACTGTTTTCATAATTTGACTTCCTTTCATAAATATGATATTATTGTAGCAAATGATTATTTATGTGTCAATATATGTCCCAAAAGTTGATAAAAAATCAAACTCGAACATTTTTAAGAACAGAAAGGAACAAATATGATCAAGAAAGAACGGCAGGATAATATCCTAAATATTGTAAAGGAAAGAAAATACTGCACCGTAAATTATTTATCAAAGTGCCTGTTTGTTGCACCCATAACTATTCGCCGCGATTTAAGTGAAATGGAAGCTTCCGGCGTAATAACAAGATGCTTTGGCGGTGCAACTATTCCCGAATACGAAAACCGCGAAGTGCCTTTTGAAATAAGAAACAAAAGCAATTATATTGTAAAAGAGAAATTGGCAAAAAAAGCATCAAGGCTGATAAATAAAGGTGATGTTGTTTTTCTTGACGCTTCTTCAACGGTCAGCCATATAACGGAATATATTTCCCCTGAGCAAAACCTGACCGTTATAACCAACAGCACGTTTATTGCCCAAAAGTTAAAGGAAAAGCGTATCCGCTGTTATCTTACGGGCGGTATGATCATAGAAAATTCCCACGCCCTTGTGGGAAGTATCGCCACTAACACTATATCTGATCTATATGTAAACATCTGTTTCTTTTCCGCTCAAGGCATTGACGAAAATGGAATTATCTCCGACCAATCAGAATTAGAGAGTACACTTCGCAAAAAGATGATAGAAAACTCCCAAAAACAATATTTTCTTTTTGACGGAAGCAAATATAAAAAGCGTTTTGCCTTTAAGATCTGCTCTTCAAAGGATATCAGCGGATTTATAACTGATCTTGAACACATCGCCTTTTAGCTTTTCACACATTATACTGCAAGAAATGGTAACGCTTTTTTAATTTGCTTATGATATAATATAATGGGAGGTGTATAAATGTACAACGGAATCAAGAAAATTGAGGAAGTAATCGAATATATCGAATCCAACATTACATCCGATTTAGATTATAATTTAATGGCAAAAAAGATGAGTTTATCTGTTTATGAGTTCAGGCGAATCTTTTCCTTTGTGGTTGGTTGCCCCATATCAGAATATATACGAAAGCGAAAACTTTCCTTGGCAGCCCTTGAAATTATGACAAGTGATAAATCGGATATGGTTAAGATCAGCGAAAAATACGGTTATTCCAATCAGTCGGCATTTACCAGAGCCTTTTGTGAGCATCACGGCGTTTCCCCAACTGCCTGCTTGCAGGAGAACGCCATCATAAATTTATTCACAATACCAAAATTTGAGATGAGCGTTTATGGCAGAGAAAGCATTCCTTTTAAAATCATAACTACAGATGAGTTTTACATTAAAGGCTTCGTTGGACTTTCAAAAATAACAGATAGTTGTTGTTGTGAAAACGTGTGGAGTGCTTTTTATGAAAGCGGAGCCGACAAAAAACTTCAAACAAACGTTCTTTATGTTTCCTATAACAATCAAGGCGATAATGTTCTGTGTTGCATCGGAGAAAAAGGAACCGGTGGGCAGCTGATTCCCGCATCAAAATGGGCCTGTTTCAAGCTGAATACGGTTGACGATGATGTAGTTAATGAAAAATACAGTAAAATTTTATACGAGTGGCTACCTTCTGCAAATATGAAGAAAAAAGACGGTATGCCAACAGTCGAAGTCTATCCATTTGATATGTCCGAAGATGGCTTTGAATGGGAAATAAGAATACCCATCGAGTACTGAGGAATATAGCGAGGTAATATGAAACAAATACGTACACAGGCCGTTGTGGTAGGTGGTGGAGCAGGCGGATTTGCCGCTGCATATACCTTGGCAAAAAACAATATTAAAACTATTTTGATAGAAAGAAATTCAGGACTCGGCGGCACTAGCGTTTTTGGCGGTGTAAATTGCTGGGAACCGGGGGTTGTTCAGGGAGAATTACACCAAATTATACAACAAAAACTCTCTAACACTCCAAATGCGTGCGCCGTATGCAAAACTGTGGATAATTCCTTGTTGTTACACCCAAACAGCGAATCTGAAAACGATTTTACAAAATATCCTTGGGGACTTTCCGTTACCGATCCTGATGCTTCCTATGACCAAACGTTAAAACGTTGTCTTTCTCTAACCGGGGGTTTGAGTAAAGAATGGCGCAGATTTCAATTTGAGCCTGAAGCAATGAGCAAAGTTATGTTGGAGCTTTTGGAAGAATATAACGAACACTTGCAACTAATGTTTGAAACGGAGTATATATCCTGTACAACAACGGAAACCCGCGTAAAAGAGATAACCGTCAGAACCAAGCAAGAAGAATATCAGATTGTTGCAGATTATTTTATAGACAGTACGGGAGATATTATTTTAGCGCGAGATGCAGGGTGTGAAGTATCAATCGGAACTGAAGAAAAAACGCTTTATAACGAGCCGTCAGCAGGCATAAAAGACGAGCAATGTATTAACGGTGTAACTTATGTGTTCCGCATAAGAAAAAGCAAAAACGCGGAGCATATAGATGAATACATACCATCTGATAAAGCCATTTCAAAAATGTTTATTTCTTGTTTCAATATGTATCCCAACGGAGATATAAACGTTAATATGCTACCTACCTTAAATGGTAGAGAGTATCTTATGCTTGGCAATGATGCAAAGGAAGTCGGTATCGCAACGGTAAAAAAATATTGGCATCTGTTGCAGACAGAGTATGGTATGAAAGGTTGGGAGTTAGTACATATCTTTCCAATGGCAGGTGTGCGCGAAAGTTATCGCCTTGTTGGAAAATACGTACTAACAGAACATGATATTATGTTGGGTGCGGAAAAGCAAAATTATGATGTTGATATAGCTACTGTTGCCGATCACATGTTGGACAAACACGGAGAAGGCGGTGGCGGCGGAGAAATAGACACTCCATATTCTATTCCGATTACCTGTTTAGAAGCAAAAGAATATGATAATCTTTTTGTGGCATGCCGTGGCGCATCATTTTCAAATATTGCCGCATCATCTGCAAGGCTTACAAGAACTATGCTTGGATTAGGCGAAGCGGTCGGAAAAGAAATCAAAAAACGCATAGAACATAACATAACAATATCAAAAAATATTTAATAAAAGGAGCAGATAATATGTCAAGAGTTGTTTTAATTACAGGAGCATCAAGCGGTTACGGAAAGGCCACCGCAAAAGCATTTAAGGAAAACGGTGATATCGTTATTATGGCGGCACGAAATCCCGAAAAATTGGAAGAAGCAAGAAAAGAAGTTTCAGGAGATCTTGCTATCTCTATGGACGTTACAAAGCCTGATGATTGGGAGAAGATCGTAAAAATTATAAAGGATAAATATTCTAGACTTGACATCCTTGTAAACAACGCAGGCGGTGGCGTTACAATAAAAGAAGTTTCAGAATTTACAATCGAAGAAATAGACCAAACCATCAAGCTTAATCTTAACAGCGTTATTTACGGTTGTCGTGCCTTTGCAAATATGTTAAAAGAGCAAAAAGGCGGAACAATAATCAATATTTCCTCTGTTTGCGCAAGACAATGTTGGCCTACCTGGAGTGTTTATGCCGCGGCTAAGGCAGGCGTGCTTAACTTTTCAAAGGGAATGTATCTTGAAATGCAACCCTATAATGTAAGAGTAAGCTGTGTTATCCCATCTTCTGCAAGTACAGGCTTCCAAAGCGCCTGCGGAATTAACGAAACTACCGATAAACTTCTGCCGGAAGATATTGCAGATACCGTCCTTTATATAGCTAACCTTCCTGCACATGCAGTGGTTGAAGACGTAACCGTTTGGGGAATTGACAAGCAAGTAAATCCCCTTTAAGGAAAAAAATATGGATCGTATATTTATTGAGGCAGAAAGCTTTAAAAGCAAAGGTGGCTGGGTAGTTGATACTCTGTCAATGGAAAATATCCACTCTTCTTATCTTATGGCGCACGGCATCGGTGTGCCTGTTGAGGATGCAGTTACCGATTTTAAAGTACAACAAGACGGGAAATATTATATTTGGGCGTTGACCCGCGATTGGACAGACACTTGGGACGTAAAGGATTCTCTCGGCAAGTTTTCCATTAAGATCGATAATATAGAATGTGAAAACATTCTTGGCACAAAAAACAAAGAGTGGGTTTGGCAGTTTGCAGGAAAGCTTCTGCTAAAGGAAGGCAACCACAAAATTGCATTACACGATCTGACCGGTTTTAACGGCAGATGTGACGCTGTTTTCATAACGGATTCCGCCGAAAAGCCCAACAACGATCGTTCATCTATAGATGAGATGAGAAAGGAACTAAACTGGAAAGAAATCACCGAAAATCCTTCTGTTTATGATCTGGTAGTTGTAGGTGGCGGAATTGCGGGAATCTGCACGGCATTATCTGCTTGCCGTAAGGGTTGCAGTGTTGCTCTTATTAACGACCGACCTGTTCTTGGCGGATGTAACAGTTCCGAAGTCCGCGTTTGTATGGGCGGGCAAATTAAGCATCCTCCCTACGAAAACATTGGAAACGTGGTGCAGGAGATTGCGCCTGTTATGGGACACCCCACCATTTATAAAGCAGAATATTTTGAAGATATGCGAAAACTGTTTGCATTCCAAGTTCCAAGCGTAAACAAAGGTCAATGTGATCTGTTTTTAAATGAATTTGTATTGGACGTTGATTGCAAAAACAAGAACTTATCTTCAGTAATCTGCACCAATACCTTAAGTGGTAAAAAAACTAAAATTCAAGGAAAGCTCTTTTCGGATTGCAGTGGCGATGGTGTACTTGGCAGACTTTGCGGTGCGGAAACGATGTACGGCAACGAAGCAAAAAGCGTATTTAACGAGGATCTTGCCCCAAATGAACACAAAAAGCTGGTTATGGGACACTCCATTCGTTGGTTTTCAGAAGAACAAGAAGAAAACTGCTCATTCCCCGACCTTGATTTGAACTTGGATTTTGATGAAAATTCCTATCTTAATTGCTTTTCCGGAGATTGGGAGCAAGAAACCGGCTTTACGAAAGATATGGTAAAGGATGCAGAATATATCCGCGATTACGGATTGCGTGCCATATTTGCCAACTGGTCTTATCAAAAGAATCATTGCAAAAATAAAGAGCAGTTTGCAAAGTCAAAAATAAAATGGGTTTCCCCATTTGGCGGAAAGCGGGAAGGCTACCGCATAAAAGGCGATTATATTTTAACTCAACATGATTTAGAACAACATATTGAGTATAGTGACGGAACAGCAAAGATTACCTGGGGCATTGATATTCATTATCCCGAGCCAATAAATGAAGAAAAATTTGGCGAAGCCTTCCGTTCCTTTGCATATCATCGCAACACTCCCTTTGCTTGCTCTGTGCCCTATCGTTGCTTATATTCCAAAGATATCAATAATTTATTTATCGGTGGCCGACTTGTCAGCGCAAGCCACATAGCATTTTCAGCAATCCGTGTAATGCGAACACTTGGTATGTTAGGTGAGGTTGTTGGTATTGCGGCATCGATCTGTAAAAATCATGATTGCTATCCGAGAGAGATATATAATAAACATCTTGAAGAACTAAAAGAACAACTTGAAATTGGCGTAACCATTCCATCGGCATTTGCCTGCGGAGGTATTGGAAATGGAGAATCTTATCATTTTAAAGATATCGGCTGGTGGCATTTATCTGACGGCATCTGTGCAGACAATGCTCATAAGGAAAAAACTCCCCAATCAGGTGAGATCAAGAAATTTGAATACTGCGTAAATAAGCTTGGAATAAAGCATAAATATAAAATACCCGATAAATGGAAATAATCAAAAGAACTATGCGGATTCGTGAATGTAACCCGTCAAAAATGCTTACTCTTTCTGATATTTACATTGCACTACATAATATTGTTGATAGATTTAAAAAATCGCAGTGAAAATTCACTGCGTTTTTTTATACATATTTAAGAATTTCTTCCGGTTTATCAACAAAGATCGTTGCGCCTTGTTCGGTTAAATAATCTACATCCCTAAAGCCCCAGGTTACGGTTATACATTTGATTCCTGCGTTTCTTGCGGTTAAAATATCCGTTTCTGCATCGCCTACGAGCATTATTTCGTCTTTTTCCACATTAAGACGTTTCATAACTTCAAACACTCCTGCGGGATCGGGTTTTTTGGGGATACCTGCGCCCTCGCCCACTACAGTTGCAAAGAAGCCTTCAAAATGCTTTTCAATAAGTTCCTTTGTTGCCGCTTCAAATTTGTTTGAAACAACGGCGCAAGGGATATTTTTTTCCTTTAATTTTTGCAAAAGTTCAATTATGCCTTCATAGGGCACGGTGTTATCCTGACTGTGAACAGAATAATATTCCTTAAAGCAGGCTAAACATTCCTCAAAATCGGGGATATTTTCGGGGCAAGCCTGAGTCATAAGATTTCTGATGCCGTTACCTACAAACCGACGGATCTCTTCATATGTGCGGGTTGGATAATTGAATTCTTCAAGGGCGTGGTTTACACTTAAATACAGATCTTTTAATGTGTATAAAAGTGTGCCGTCAAGGTCAAAGATTACTGCTTTCATTTTATTTCTCCCATAAATATTTTATATTTTCGGTAAATTCATTGGTTTTAAGGTCGTTAAGTTCTTCTAACAAGCGACCGTTCCAATAGAGATTTTTAATTAAAATATCCTTTGTTTTATGGCTTTCATCGTAGCCTTCAAAATTGAAGGTAGGTTTTTGCCGTGAATAAAGCCTGATATTTTCAAAGGTAAATTGTTCCGTTTTTCCGCGACGGGAACCGCCTGCAGAGTATTCATAGTGATATGCCGTTATAACGCTTATAAGATCAGGCGCATAATCAAGATTTATATTCTTATAAACATCCTTATCCGATCTTTGCAGGATAAGTTCGGGAATAATATCGTCATACTCAACGGAAATGTTTTTATAATTTACGTTGTGAACAAGGGCATAGTCAATATTAAAGGAATCCAGAACCGATGCGGAAACGTGGATAATATTGCAGTTTTCAAAGTTGATATTTGAAATTTCTTCTGCCCGTGTTTCAGCACCGATCTCAAGGCACTTGCCCCAATCGTTCCAGATAACGCAGTTTTTCACAAGAACGTTCTTGAAAACGTCATAGGCTTTGCCGTTACGGTACATTGCCTTTTTTACTGCTTCTTCAACGTCGCCCTCATAAAAGCAATCAAAGCCTTTTACGCAAATTGAATCATCAAAGGTGCGGATAAAGCAATTTTCGATTAAAACGTTTTCGCAGTTGTGCATATCGATTCCATCGGAATTATACCGCCAGCAACCGATTATCTTCACGTTTTTTATGGTTAAATTTTTGCAGGCAATGGGGCGAATATTATATACAAGAGAATCTCTTACAGTAATACCCTCAATTTCAACGTTGGTGCAATATTCAAGTTGAATGGTATGTAACCTTTTTGCGTTTTTAACGGCTGAATCGTTAGGCGTATCTTCAACCTCAAAAAGAATTCGCTCTTTATTTTTACTGTTATCAAGAATTCCTCTGCCAATTATTTTTATGTTTTCGGCATCCATTGCGCGAATACAACCGTAAACTACTGCGCCTTCATCAAGATATAACGTTTGATTGCTTTTTAAACAAATTGTATCAACAAAATGCTCGCCTTTGCCGAAATAGATAACTTCGTTACTGTCTTCCCTTTTTTCTTCCATTGGATCGGCAAAAATGTGCAGTGCATTATTTCGCCCGAAAGGCTCAACGGTGAAATATTGAGGCTTATCTAATGTAAAGGAAATTACGCCGTCTTTTATTTCAGGCTTAATGTTTGCTTCAAGAGGACGGATCACAACATTTTCAAAGTTTCTTTTAGGAATGATTTCAAAGTTAAGAGGCTCCGACAGAGAAAGGGACAAAAAGTTTATTTCTTCCGTTTGGTCAAGGGGGCGCTGATGACCTGGCCAACGTCTGTTAAAAGGCACTTTTGACACTCTTGCTCTATCAAGAGGTACTTCTTTTCCGTTTATTTTAACTAAATAATCCTGAAAATCATTTTCAAGCACGGGATATATTTTATACGCCATTGTTTTCTCCTTTCGCGATTAATATATTCTACACCAAATGAGATTAAAAGTAAATACGATTTTCAATGAAATATGTAACTTTAGCGTATTGACTTCCCTATTTTGCTATGATAAAATAACCTTATAATGACTATGTTGATGTCGAAATAGGCAAAAGCCTTATTTCGACTGCGAATTCGTTGAATTCGCAAACAATTACCAAAGGTAATTGAACATATTCATTGCAAAGATATCGAAGTTGCAAAAAACGTTTTAAGATGTTTTTTGCAACGTAAAGCC
>JAZQII010000099.1:0-22370 GCA_045541035.1 Clostridia bacterium
TAAAATAGCAATTTTTGTTCATGTCAAGGCACTTGCGCAGGGACATACAGGACGTATTTCCCTGTGTAAGTAACGCAGAGATGGGCAAAAATGGCATTTTAAACCGTTGTGGGTTCGGCTCCCTTCGGCTATACCCGAACAATCTTTTTTCCACGCTGCGTAATAATGAGCCGCAACGATTCTGTCGGTTGTTGCAGGGCGGGGCGCAGGTATGTAATCTTCAAGTTTTATGTTATACATAATAAACCTCTAAAAACTTAAAAGCCTTCTAATTCCTTATAGAAATCTGCTTTTTTCATGAAAGCAACGTAATCATTGATATCAATTTTATCGCCGATAGCACCGATAAAGTGGTTGGTGCCGATTTCATCGCCTGACCATGAAATAATATAATATTCGCCGTTCTTCTCTTTAAAAGTGCCAAGTTCAAGTTTCGTATCGGTGTTGACCGTAACTTTTCCCTTCGCCATGGTTTTGTTGGAAAGTGCTTCGGTAACGGTAAAATCAACGGTTACGTCGGTTAATCTGTCGTTAATAGCGCAGATGGTAACGTTGCCGTTCTCGTCAGGCTCATCAATCATAATGTTGAAAGGCTGTTGAGCACGTTTGATATAACCGTAGGCAAGTTTTTTTGTACCGTACCAATCAACGACTGCATCGGAAACCTGAGGCCAGCCGTCAATAATATTCCACCACAAAATGCCCCAACGATAGTTTTTCTGTATGCGGAAATGCTCAATAAAGAATTTTACCGCTTCAGCCTGAGAGATCTGGCTCTTTAAAGCATAACTTTCAATTTCGCCTTCGGCAGAATCAAAAAGACGTTCAACCTGACGTGTCATCAATGGAATTCTGTATGCCCACGAAGAGTTTACGTTGACTTCGGGGCAAGCGGCATGGATAAGCCAATGGGCATCTTTGCAAATTTTACCGTCACCGCGGTTTGAAATATGATCTTCGCCAATAAACTTTCTTAAAGATTCAGGTGAAGGACAGCCGTGATATCCCGTTTCTGAAGCAAAATGGCAAACTGAATTTTTGTTATAGTAATCACCCTTAAAGTAATCTCTCGGTCCCCAAAGATGATCTTCAGCAGGCTTTAAAGTCTTAAATGCTTCGTTATCAAGATAGGGTGAAGACGGAATAAAAGGACGTGTGCCGTCAAGGCGGGAAATAACATTGGGCAGAACTTTTCGCGTTAAAACGTTGTCATTGGGATTTTTCTGATGCATAGTTTTTCCGTTTGATGATTGTCTATCCCAAACGAACATATAATCGCACTCGTTATCCCCTGACCACAGAGCAAGGGAAGCATGATTGCGGAATTTTTTAACGATAATTTCGGCTTCTTCCTTTAAAAGAGTTTGGAAACGTTCATCTTGGGGATAAGCACCGCAGGCCATTGAGAAATCCTGCCAAATTAAAATACCGTGCTCATCACAGTAATCGTATAAAATTTCGGAGGGGTAAGCGTTTCCGCCCCAGCAACGGAGCATGTTGCATTGAAGGTCATCAACAAGTTCAAGACCGCGCAAGGTAAATTCATCGTGGCGTGACGGGAAAGCGTCGGTGGGCACCCAGTTTGTGCCAAGGCACATAATAGGCTTATTGTTTATAATAAAGCGGAAGGTTCCGTTTTCGCCTGAACAAGAAGTGCGCTCAAGGTCGATAAGGCGCACGCCCACTTTGAGAGTAACGGAATCAATTTCCTCGCCTTTATATAAAAGAGTAAAGGTGGTATCGTAAAGATTCTGCTCACCGTGGTTTTTGGGCCACCACAATTTTGCATTCTCAATATTAAAATGAATTTTTGCATTGACGGAATATAACTGATGATTGTGTTCAAAGGTGCTTTCACCGCAGAATCCTTTGATTTTTACGGTAAAATCCCTTAAATCATCTCTGTCGGTAAAAATGCGGATATCCGCCGTCATTTTAGCGGTGGAACCATCAATATGATTGGTGTAAATTCTGTAATCTTCAAAACGATCCTTGTTTTTGTAAACAATGCTTACGGGCCGCCATAAGCCTGCGGAAACTGTGCGGGGCATAATATCCCAACCGTACATATAAGGTGCTTTTCTTATTAAAAGTGAATCAACGTTATATCTTTGACCGCGACACGCAGGATCAAGGGGAATGTCGCGCACGTAAATTCCTGCGGGGATAATGTGAACAACCATTTGATGTTTACCCTTTTCAAGACAGTCAAGGGAAAATTCGTAGGGAATAAGCATATTTTCGCCATAACCAAAGAAGGTGCCGTCTATATAGATATCTGCGGCGGTATCAATGCCCTCAAAAAGGAGAAAGGCATCCTTGTCATTATCCTCAAGTTCAAACTCGGTAAAATACCAAAGATGAGTGCTTTCTAATTTCTGCACTTCCAAAATATTTTCGCCAAAATAAATATCTTCGGGAAGTTTTTTTGCTTTTATAAAATCAAGTTCAAAGTTGCCCGGAACCGTTGCATCAAGAATTTCAAAGCCTGATTTTTCGATTTCCTCTTTCGTTAAGGGATAACAATCGCTGTTGATAAAATCAGAATGCTTTATGTGGGCTAATTTCCAATTATTTATTTGAAACTTTTCCATAGTAACTACCTCTCAAAAAAGTTTTCTTCTACCTGGGCGCAGATGGCGTGATATACGGGTAAGTGTAATTCCTGAATTTTGTAAGTTTCACTTTCGGGAACTTTTATGCATATATCGCATATATCCTTTAAAAGTCCGCCTTTTTCTCCCGTAAGTCCGATGGTTATAAGGCCTTTTGCATTGGCAGTTTTTGCCGCCGCCGCAACGTTTTTAGCGTTTCCTGAAGTTGAAATGCCTAAAAATACGTCACCAATATTTCCCAATGCCTGAACAAGTTGAGCATAGTTTAAAGCGGGATCAACGTCATTATTAAATGCAGAAAGTGAAGCGGTAAGACTTGTTAAGGGGATTGCGGGAATACCCTTTTGCAATTTTGATAAAATGTCTTCATCAAGATCAAGTTCGTTTTCTTCATAAGGCCGCTTTTTTAAAAAACCCTTTAAGAATTCACCTGAAATATGCTCACAGTCAGAGCAAGAACCGCCGTTACCGCATAAAAGCAGTTTGCTTCCGTTTTCGTACATTGAAGAAATAGCATCAACTGCTGCCTGAATATCATCTTTGCAACTTTCTAAAACGGGATATCTTTTAACAGTATCAAGAACGTAATTCATCATAAACCTCCTTTGCAACGGCAAGTGCCGCCACGTCACCAATATTTTCGCCTAACAGAGGCGGAACAACCTTGCACACTTTAAGCGCAGGTTTAAGTGCTTCAATATTTAAAACTTTTTCCATATAGGGTTTTAGCAGATCTTCACATCTGGCGTAAACACTGCCGATAATAATTTTTTCGGGGTTTAAAAGGTCGATGACCATTGAAAGACCTACACCAAGTTTTGTTCCGCAAAGTTCAAAGGCTTTTAATGCGATCTCATCGCCTTTGCGCGCCGCATCAGCCATGTCCTTAACTTCGAAATCATCTATGTTTTCTTTTATCCAAGGAACGGTTTCGCCACGCTGGATTGCTTCACGGGCAAAGGCTCTGCCTATTTCTTTTAATCCGCTGCCTGAACAGAAACCTTCAAAACTTCCGCATTTGCCGTAGCCTGACGGGCCCGTTTCACCAAGGCGGATATGCCCTAATTCGCCTGCATTACCGTTGGTACCTGAATAAAGCTTGCTATTTAAAATAAGTCCTGCGCCAAGACCTGTGCCGAAGGTCATAAACACCATATTTTTAGTGCCTTTGCCTGCACCGAAATACCATTCAGCCATTGCGCAAGCATTGGCATCGTTTCTTACACCGCAGGGAATATTTAACGCTTCTTCAAGTTTTTCTTTAATATGTATTTCATCCCAACCGGGAAGATTTGGCGGAGATAAAATAATTCCTTTCTCTTCATCTAAAGGTCCGCCGCAACTTACGCCTGCGGAAAGTATATTTTTATCTTGCGATAATTTTTTTGCGTAAAAAATAATATTTTCTATAGTCTCGCTGACGGAAGTTGTCAGAAATCTTTCTTTTTCTATTACGTTGCCGTTATCATCGCCTAACGTTACGGCACATTTTGTGCCACCGATGTCAACACCTAAAAACATAGTTTTTCACCTCAATTATATTTTACATACAAATATATCAGATTTCAATTAAAAAATCAAGATTTATGCACAATATTTCAAGATAGAACTTGATTTTATTTGTTTTTTAAGGTAAAATATTAAAAGGTGATTATATGAAAAGTACTACAAGACTTGAGAAAAAAACCTATATCGGTAAGGATAAAAATATCTCCGTAAGAAAAAGATATTCGCAAAGTTTTGCTTTGCACGCTCACGATTATTTTGAGGTTGAAATTATTCTTGAGGGTACGGGAATTCAGATTATAAACGGTAAAGAATATCCTTTAAAAAGGGGAACTGTTTCAATTTTAAGTCCTTCTGATTTTCATGAGGTTATTGCTGAATCTGAAACTTCGCTTATGGCGTGGAATATTGCCTTTGACGAAACGGTGATTTCTTCTGCCCGACGGGAGGCAATATTTTTGCAGGGCAGCGGATTTACAAGAGTCCTTGATGAGATAACACTCCTAAAAGTGGATACGGCGGCATCTTTATTAAAGCAGGAATCCAATGAAAACGGCTGTGTTCGCCCCCTTACAGAGTATTTGTTGACGCTTATCATGAATAAAAACGAGATAAGCGATGAACTTTCACCAATGCGCAGGGCGATTCTTTATATTGAAACCCATTTCAGGGAAAATCCATCTCTTCAGGAGGCGGCAAAACAAGCTTGTCTTTCGCCCGTATATTTCGGCAATCTTTTTAAGCAGATCACAGGCGAAACTTATATAAGTTATCTTAACGCCCGAAAAGTCAACTGTGCCGCAATGCTTCTTGAAAGCGGATTTTCCGTTGCCGAAGCGTGTTTTTCATCAGGCTTTGGCTCACTTTCAGGCTTTTTGCATACGTTTAAGCAGAAAAAAGGCATATCCCCTGAAGGATATAAACAATTGCACAAACGGAAGTAAAAGGAGATTTTTATGCAAGTTAAAGAAGAACTTTCGTGGATACTTGATCAAAAAAACGTGAACGAGAAAGACCGTAAAAAGAATATAGATTTTGTCCATTCCATTGGGAAAAAATGTGATAGCGTCGGATGGAGCGACCTTGATATGTCCGATCCTGAAGCACCTGAAATTCTCAATGCAATTAAAGCGTTTTGTAAGAAAAACGGTTGGATTTCACGAGGGATATATCAACGAACTTATACGGATTATTCAAGTAATTGGTATGAGTTGAAATTCCGTTGTTACAATGATAATTCCTGGGCTGATACCGTAAAAGTAACGGGCAATAACGGAGAAGAACTTTCTCTTGCTGCCATAAAGGCTTATTACGAAACTGATTCCGCCCCTAAAATCTGGAACGATTTATGTGTGCCTGAACGATTCAGGAATGCAATAATAAAGAATAATATTGGCGGTGTAGATTTCTGTTGGGTGCAGGATAAAGGAAAATATGATGCAGAACAGTATTTTTTTATTTACCCCGAAAAATATATTGCGCGTGTAGCATGCAACAAAGGAATAAGTAAAAATAATTTTTTGAGAATTTACGCATTAGGCGGAAGTTTGCCGAAAATAGTTTCGGTTTTTGATGAGTTGACGTACATTACCATTCAGGATTGCTATCTTCTGGAAGATATGCCTGAAAACGGGATAGTTTACGTGTATTATCCCCGCAGTTATTCTTATGGCGGACGCGATAAAATACTGATACATAAAAGTATTGCAGAGATCCTTTTAAAGGAAAAAGCAATATCGAAAAAAGATATTTCGCCTGCGTGTGTGGTGGAGAAATGCCCAAAGGGGTATATTCTTGACAAAAACTGTGTAAAGCCAAAACCAACAAAAGAATATATTGAAAAAAGTTTGATTGACTATGAAAACATAAAAAGAGCCAATCGCCCTAAACGTAAAATAAGCGGGACAGAGGCACTTAAACTGTTGCGCAAGGCAAAAAGTCAGCGAAAAGATGAGTTCGGTAAAAAAATAAAAGAAGAAATAAGCGCAGAATATGAACTTTTGTTACCGTATTATCAGGTTGCAGACGGCGGAATTTTTTCTGATGAATATGAGTTTTTGTCTTATGAGAGATCAATAAAATCCACGGAAGATTTTTTTGAGTATTTAAAAAAGGAAGAACTTTTAAAAAATAAGCCGGACGGAAAGATTTTTGCACTTTGTGCTGACGGAGATTATATTATTTTAAAAAAAGACGGCAAAGTGATCCGATTCAGCCATGAAGCACCTGAAATCACAAATAGTTGGCAGAGTGTTCATGAGTTTATGGTGTCTGCTATTGAAGAATAAAAGGGGCTGTCTCACTAAATAAGTGAGGCAACCCCTTTATTTAATTTCCGCCAAAATGGGCGAATGTTAACCAGCATACTGCAAAGCCGATTATCAGTCCCAAAATCGCAACAACGGGAATCCAAGGCATAATATTTATAGGCTTTGATTCTTTTTCGTGCTGTTTTTTTCTCTCTTTTGCCATGGTGCGCCTCAGATATCAAGCACGCGGATCTTTGAAAGAATATTAAGCTTTGCAAACTTTTCAAAGTTATCTTTGTTAATTGCCTTTTTTGTTATTGCGGCAACAACGCCTTTTTCGTTATATACAACGTCAGCATCAGGGAAAAGTTTAAGAACGTCATCTACAGAATTTTCTGTGCGGATATACCATGCACTTTCAAGATCTTCTTGATTAAGAACCTTACCTTCAATTTCGTCCTGCCAGCCCCAACCTTTAAGGAATTCAAAGTGCTTGGCGGCATCTAAAATATCGGCAACAACTGCGCTGGCGGTGGGAAGTTTGCCTGCACCGCGACCGCAAAGGAACACATCGCCAACGGCGTTACCGCGGATAAGCACGCTGTTGAAAACGTCCTTAACGCCTGAAAGAAGGCTTGTGTGGGGAACAAGTGCGGGAGCAACCATAACTTTAAGGTTTTCACCGTAATTTTCGCCCTGACCGATCAACTTGATGCTATAACCCTTTTCGTCGGCAATGGCAACGTCATCAAGGGAAATTTTTGTAATACCCTCTGCATAAACGTCTTTAGGATAAACATGGTTGCCAAATGCAAGGGAAGCAAGAATACACATTTTTCTGCAAGCGTCAATACCCTCAACGTCAGCAGTGGGATCTGCTTCAGCATAGCCCAAAGCCTGAGCATTTTTAAGTGCATCGCTAAAAGCAACGTTTTCTTCAATCATCTTTGTAAGAATATAGTTGGTGGTTCCGTTTAAGATGCCGTAAAATTCGGTGATCTCATTTGCCGCCATACAACGGTGCATTGGGCGGATCAGCGGAATACCGCCGCCAACGGAAGCCTCAAAGAAATAGTTTACGTTGTTTTCTTTTGCAAGTTTTAAAAGTTCATAACCTTTTTGTGCAACAAGTTCCTTGTTGGAAGTAACAACGCTCTTGCCTGCTTTCAAAGCGCGAACCGTGTAATCGTAAGCAAAGGTTGCACCGCCGATAACTTCGGCAACTACCTTTATTTCGGGATCATTTTCAATAACTGAAAAATCCTTAACAAACTTGTCCTTATAAGGACTGTCGGAAAAATCCCTTATATCAAGAATATATTTTACATTAAGTTCGTTTTCAAGTTTGGCGGCAATGTGATTTTTATTCATGTCAATAAGCTCAACAACACCGCTGCCAACAGTACCGAAGCCTAAAACTGCTACGTTTATCATTTAGAAAAAATCCTTTCTGAATTTATATATACTATTTTATGCTAAAAAGCCGTTTATGGCAAGTGTTTTAAATGAAATTTTGAAAAAGATATAAAGAAATAGATGTTATCAGTTTGAAAATTCCGCATTCTTAACGTATTCAATAAAAGTTTTAAGACTTCTGGACATCCATTTGTTTTTGTGATATATAAGTTGTTTCCATATATCTATATTCATATCAGTTACGTCAAGAAAACATAATTTGCCTGCTTCCACCATGGATTTTGTAACGAAATCGGGAAGATAGGAGATCATATCGCTTTCTGCAAGCAAGGAAGTAATGATATCGGTTCGTCCCACTTCGAGAACGGGATTGATCTCCAATGATTTTTTTGCAAGTTCTCTGTCAAAAACACGTCGGTAGCCTTGTCCGAATTCCGTTAAAATAAAAGGTTCGTTTATTATATCTTTTATTGAAAGATTTTTCTTACCTGCGAATTTTGAATTTGCACTTGCAATAAAATGCATGGGAAGAAGTTGTTCCTTTGCAATAATATAATCCTTATTATGTAAACGCTGATCAAGAGTAATTATAACGTCAGCCTCATTGTGATCGAGCATCGAAAGCATCAAAGCCGAGTCGCCGGTAGAAAAGCGAACGGAAATGGAAGGGTATTTATTATGAAAATCAACGTAGTGTGAGTTTATCATTTCTTCGCAAACAGAATCGGGCGAAACAATGTGGATAAGTCCTTTTACGTCTTTTTCTCCGCCGAGGCTTTCTTTAAAGTCATCGGTCAATGCACGCACTTTATGGGCATATGAAACAAGTTCGCGCCCTTTTTCGGTAAGCGTTATTGTGTGATTTATCCTTTCAAATAAAAGACAGTCAAGTTCATCTTCAAGTTGCTTTATCTGAAAAGAAACCGTTGATTGCGAATATCCTAACTGTTCTGCCGCCTTTGTAAAACTTCCAAGTTCAGCCACGTGAATAAAGGTAATGAGATTTCTCAGTTCCATATAAAAACTCCTTCAGCATTTAAAAAATAGATGACAAACATCAAAAGCATTCATTTGACTAATGCTTGGAAGTATTATATAACATTGCCACAGAAAACGCAAGACGTATTTTGAAAAGGAGAAAATGTTATGAAAAAAATAGTATCTGTTATGTTAGCGCTTGTGCTTTGTTTTGGCTTTGCTGCCTGCGATAATAGCGGTGAAGCAAACGGAGGAACCAAAAAGTATAAGATCGGTATTTGCCAACTTATGGAACACGTTGCGCTTGATGCGGCAACAGAAGGTTTTAAGCAGGCAATTATTGATGAACTTGGTGCAGAGAATGTTGAGTTCGATGTTCAGAACGGTCAGGGCGAACCCACAACTTGCTCAACTATCGTAAACCAATTTGTATCAAATAGGGTTGACCTTATTATGGCAAATGCAACACCTGCACTTCAGTCTGCGGCTGCGGCAACGGGAGATATTCCAATTCTCGGCACGTCTGTTACTGAATATGGAGTTGCTCTTGAACTTGATGATTTTAACGGAACGGTAGGCGGAAACATTTCGGGAACTTCCGATCTTGCGCCTCTTGATAAGCAGGCAAAAATGATTACTGAATGGTGCCCCGATGCAAAAACCGTAGGTCTTCTTTATTGCTCAAAGGAAGCAAACAGCCAATATCAGGTTGACGTTGTTAAGAAAGAACTTGAAAAAGAAAATCTTACCGTTGCGCTTTATCCCTTTACAGATTCCAACGATCTTGCGCAGGTTTGCACAACAGCGGCTGATAAGTGCGATGTTATTTACGTTCCCACAGATAACACCGTTGCAGAAAATACGGGAATTATTGATAACATCTGTGAGCCTAAAAAAGTTCCCGTAATTGCAGGTGAAGAAGGCATCTGCTCAGGCTGCGGAATTGCGACACTTTCAATTAACTATTATGATCTTGGTTATACTACCGGCAAAATGGCAGTTAAACTTTTAAGAGACGGTGCTGATATTTCCACGATGGCAATTGAATATGCTGAAAAGCAGACTCCCAAGTATAATAAGCAGAATTGCGAAGCTTTGGGAATAACACCTCTTGAAGGTTACATAGCCATTGAAGAAAAATAATTAGTAACATCTCAGGCCGGGAAGGTTTTCTTCCCGGCTTTAAGTGCTTTTTTTAGGAGAACAAAATGGAAATTTTAGGTCAACTTATAAATGCCTTGCCCGGATCAATTTCTCAAGGACTTATCTGGGGCATTATGGCGATCGGTGTTTTTATTACTTACAGAATTCTTGACGTTGCCGATCTGACTGTAGACGGATCCTTTGCAACGGGCGGTGCAGTTGCAGTAATGCTTATTCTTAACGGTTGCAACTTGTGGCTGGCTATGCTTCTTGCTTTTATTGCAGGTCTTATTGCAGGTGCCGTTACGGGACTTCTGCATACGCTTATGGGAATACCGCCTATTCTTGCAGGTATTCTTACACAACTTTCTCTTTATTCAATAAACCTTAAGATAATGGGAAAAGCAAATCAATCGGTAAACGTAAACAAAACCGACTTGCTTGTTTCTTTAAGATGGGTAAAAGAATTTGCAATACATAATCCTCTTATAACAGTAGGTATCGTTCTTATTGTTCTTATTGCAGTTCTTTATTGGTTCTTCGGAACGGAAATGGGATGTGCTATCAGAGCAACGGGAACAAATATGAATATGAGCCGTGCGCAGGGAATAAACACCAACTTCAACAAAGTTCTTGGCATTATGCTTTCTAACGGACTTGTTGCATTTTCGGGCGCGTTTCTTGCTCAATATCAGGGCTTTGCCGACGTTAAAATGGGGCAGGGTGCAATAGTTATCGGTCTTGCCGCCGTTATTATCGGTGAAGCGTTGTTCAGTAAGATATTCAAAAACTTTGCGCTTAAATTGTTATCCGTCGCATTTGGTTCCATAATCTATTATATCGTTATTCAGGCGGTTATAACTTTAGGCTTTGATGCAAATCTTCTTAAATTGCTTTCAGCGGCAATTGTTGCAATATTCCTTGCGATTCCCTATTGGAAAAGAAAATATAACGAAAATCACGTAAGAAACGGGGGTAGGGCAAATGCTTGATATAGTAAACGTTCATAAAACCTTTAACCCCGGAACAATAAATGAGAAAAAAGCATTGAACGGTATCAATCTTCGTCTTGACGACGGCGATTTCGTAACGGTTATCGGCGGAAACGGCGCAGGCAAATCCACAATGCTTAATATGATTGCAGGCGTATATCCCGTTGACTGCGGAAATATAGTTATTGACGGCATTGACGTTACACATCTTCCTGAATATAAGCGCGCCAAATATCTCGGCAGAGTTTTTCAGGATCCTATGACGGGTACTGCGGCAGATATGCAGATTGAAGAAAACCTTGCTCTTGCGGCACGCAGAGGCAAAAAAAGAACGCTTCGGGTAGGCATTACCGCAAAAGAAAGAAAAGAGTATAAAGAACTTCTTAAAATGCTGGATCTTGGCCTTGAAGAAAGACTTACTGCAAAAGTAGGACTTCTTTCAGGCGGTCAGCGTCAGGCGTTGACGCTTCTTATGGCAACGTTAAATCAGCCAAAGTTATTGCTTCTTGATGAGCATACCGCCGCTCTCGATCCTAAAACGGCGCGGAAAGTTCTTGATATCACCGAAGAGATCGTTGAGAAAAACAAACTGATGACTGTTATGATCACTCACAACATGGCAGATGCAATAAGAGTGGGCAACCGACTGATCATGATGCACGAAGGTCAGGTCGTTGTTGACGTAAAAGGAGAAGAAAAGAAAAAACTTACCATCGAACAACTTTTAGAGATGTTTGAACGTTCAAGCGGTGATAAGTTTACAAGTGATAAGGTTATGCTTTCAAAATAGGATCAGCGCACCGATAAACCCCTGCAAAATTTTTGCAGGGGTTTGTGTTTTTATTGATCCACGTAGTACCATGGGGTGTTTTCATCAACACCGAAATATTTGTTATGGTCAAAATAACCTGATTGAACGGTGCCGTCAGCCTTTTTCAGCGTTCCGTAACCGTGGTAAGAGCCTTTTATAAAATCTCCCGTATAAGTAGTTCCGTCAGGATAAATGATAGTTCCTTCTCCCGTTCGGTAGCCATCAACAAACTCACCGGTATATTTTGTGCCGTCTTCAAGGATAATAGTGCCTTGTCCCGTCATTTCGCCGTTAATAAATGATCCCGTATAGGTAGAACCGTTTATCATTATGCGCGTACCCTGTCCAAAGGGCACGCCATTTTTAAATTCGCCGGTATAGATACTTCCGTCATTCCAGATATAGGTGCCAACGCCTTCCATATTACCGTTCTTAAAATCACCGGTATATATGGCGCCGTCATCAAAATAAAAAGTACCTTTGCCGTGCATAGTTCCGTCAACAAGATCGCCTTCATATAATCCGCTGTCAGAAGATTGCTGACCGTTGCCGGTAAGAGTCTGTTGTTCGGTTGCTTTGTTTATTTCTTCCTGAGAAATTTTAGCGGTTTCATCAATAAAGGATTGGGCAATTTCAGTCGGGGTGGATGACCAACCAATAAGATACGCGGTAAACTCATCAACAGTATCCATTAATGAGTTAAGCATAATGCTTTCACCCAAAATTTCTTTTGCCTTTATTTTTATATCTGAAGGATAATAAAAGTCTTTTGCGCCGAAAAGATGTAATATTTCATGGCGGAAAGAAGTGTTATTATAAATAAAGGCGCATTCAAAACCGTCAGATTCATTTGTCGGCAACGAGAAAGATCTGCCTTGGTTTTTCACGGAAAAAATTATTGCAACTTCGTCTTTGTTATAATGATTTTTCAAAAATTCAACAGTATTGTCCGTTTCGGAAAGTCCTGCCGATTTAATGGCATCGCTTATCCATTTTGAATTATCGAACATATCAAGGGTTAAATTGGAAGTGCAGTCAAAATAAACGAAGTCGATATTAAGTTCGGCACCGTATTTTTGCGCCTCTTTTAATAAAATATCGGCTTCTATTTCATATAACCGTCGGGAAATATTTTTTTCATTTTCCGACCATGACAAGTTATCATCACTGACAAAAAATACTGCAAAAAGTACGTTGCCGCATAATTTTTTACTGTCGCCTTTATCTTTTGCATCAAGAAAAACGTGACCGTTGTCATTTTTGCTTAATGGCTCTTGCTTCTTTGAAGAACAAGAAACAAGAGCCAAAGAAAGAACTAATATAACGGTCAACAAAAATAAATGCTTTTTCATTATACCTCTATGGTAATAAATTCGGGATGTTCTGCCAATGCTTTTGCAAGAGTCTGTGCGGTGATTTCGTGCATTGCTTTAAAGTTTATTCTATATTCAAAGGAACCGTTTTCAAGTCTTTTTACACGGCATTTCTGAACGGAAACGTTGAACTCATCAAATACGGTATGAACAAGACCTTCCGCATCAAAATCAGCAGAAGCAACAACGATTGCTTCACCGATAAATGTGGAATCGTAGCCGGTAAGGATCTTATGAAGAACAAATTGCAAAAGCATCAAAAGTATTGTTGCAAAAATTGCAATTATGTAAAGTCCTGCACCCCAAGCCATACCTATACCGCATGTTGCCAGAATGCCTGCGGCGGTGGTAAGACCTTGAACGGAGGATTGATTCTGCCTGATATAGATAACGCCTGCGCCTAAGAAGGGAATACCCGTAACTATCTGGGCAGCAATACGTGAAGCATCGGCATTAAAGCCGAGCTTCAGCATATCGAAAAATCCGTATTTGGAAATAAGCATCATAAGTGTTGCCGAAAGGGCGATGATCATGTGTGTTCTTACACCTGCGCCCTTTGATCTTCTTGAACGCTCATAGCCGATAAGGCAACCGCACATTGCCGAAGCAATTATTCTTAAACAGAAGTTAATTTGTGTAAGCCAATCAATATTACCGAAAAAACTTAAATCAATATTCAAAATTTATCACCTTTTTAATTTTCTTTGTATGAATTTTACAATTTCCACAACGGGTACGATTATAAATGCAACGCCAACGGCTATCATAAATTCAAAGAAGTTGATCTGTGTGAATCCGAAAAGGTTAGCAATGAAAGGCACGAACAACACTAAAAGAGTAAGAAGAAGTGCGGCGATCATTGAAAGCCAAAGCATTTTGTTGTGGGATTTTAATGAGAAAACGGAGGATCTTCTTGAGCGCATATTAAATGCATGGAAAATCTCGGTCATGGAAAGTGCAACGAAAGCCATTGTCATGCCGTGCTCGCCATCACCTTCCATGAGGAACCCGATATAATATGCTATGAGAGTAATAGCGGAAATGATTATACCTTGTAACACAACGTCAAAACCAAGTCCGCCTGCGAAAACGCCTTCTTTTGCTTCACGGGGAGCGCGTTTCATAACGTTACTTTCTGCCTCTTCCATACCAAGTGCAACGGCGGGAAAAGTATCGGTAACAAGGTTGATCCACAAAAGATGAACGGGGCCAAGTACCGTAAAGTTCAACAAAGTAGCAGTAAAAATGGTTATAACCTCAGCAAGGTTTGCAGATAAAAGGAACTGCATTGCTTTGCGGATATTATCGTAAATTCTTCTGCCTTCTTCAACGGCTGAAACGATGGTTGCAAAGTTATCGTCAGCAAGCACCATATCGGCAACGTTTTTAGTAACGTCAGTACCTGTGATACCCATGCCAACACCGATATCAGCATTTTTGATAGATGGTGCATCGTTTACGCCATCACCCGTCATAGCGGTAATTTTGCCTTTTTTGCGCCATGCGTTTACGATACGAACTTTGTGTTCAGGCTGAACACGTGCATAAACGTGATATTTTTCAATGGCGTCTTCAAAGTCTTCATCAGAGATCTTATCAAGATCCGCACCGGTAAGCGCTTCGCTTTTATCGGAGATAATGCCAAGTTCTGTTGCAATGGCAACGGCGGTATCTTTGTGGTCGCCCGTTATCATTACAGGTGTGATACCTGCAGTTCTGCAGGTGTCAATAGCAGGTTTAACTTCATCACGAACGGGATCGATCATTCCCACAAGACCTAAGAAAATAAGTTCCGTTTCAAGTTTTTTAGGATCTGTTGTATCGGGATTTTCGTTATATTCTTTATATGCGCCTGCAAGGACACGAAGTGCTTTATCGGCAAAAGATTTATTCTGTGAAAGAATTTCGGCACGCTTTTCTTCGGTTAATTCTATAACACCGTCAGAAGTAAGGATCTTTGTTGAACATTTTAAAAGTTCATCAGGTGCGCCTTTTGTATATTGTATGATCTTGCCGTCAACTGAGTGAACGGTACTCATCATTTTACGCATGGAATCAAAGGGTGCTTCACATACGCGGGGATAATTTTTATCAAATTCGTTTTTGTTAAGTTCTAACTTATATGCAAAGTTTACAAGCGCCGCCTCGGTAGGTTCGCCCTGAGCGTGGAAACTGTCGTCTAAAGTAGCATCGTTACACATCATAAGTGAAGTTGCAAGAAGTTTTTCATCTTCCGAATAACTGTCCACAACAGTCATTTTGTTCTGTGTCAAAGTACCGGTTTTGTCTGAACAGATAACCTGAGCGCAACCTAAAGTTTCAACTGCAGTAAGTTTACGGATAACTGCATTGCGCTTTGACATATTGGTTACACCGATCGATAAAACGATTGTAACAACTGCCGCAAGACCTTCGGGAATTGCCGCAACAGCAAGAGAAACTGCAATCATGAAAGTTTCCATTATATCTTTGAAAACTTCGCCTGCACCAAAATCGATTCTTAAAAGATTGATTGCAAAAACAACAACGCAGATGCCAAGAACAAGGAAACTTAAAATTTTAGATAACTGCGCAAGTTTTATCTGTAAAGGAGTCTGTCCTTCTTCTGCCTGAGAAAGAGCATCGGCAATTTTACCCATTTCGGTATCCATAGCCGTCTGTGTAACAACGGCAACACATCTGCCGTAAACTACCTGAGAACCCATGTAAACCATGTTCTTTCTGTCACCCAAAGAAACTTCGCCCGAAAGAACATCTTCATGCTTTTCAACGGGAACGCTTTCACCTGTTAAAGCGGCTTCTTCAATTTTAAGTGAAGCGCTTTCTAAAATACGTGCATCGGCAGGAACGTCATCACCTGCTTCCAAAACAATAATATCACCAACAACAAGGTCTTCGCTTTTAACTTGAAGATGTTTGCCGTCACGGATAACTTTGCTCATGGCAGAAGTCATTGCCTGCAAAGCCTCAATGGCTTTTTCTGCCTTTGCTTCTTGGAAAACACCTAAAATTGCATTTATAAGAACAACTGCAAGAATTATTAAAGTGTCGGTGGGAAATTCAGGTTCAGGGCCGAAAACAGCAGTCAAAGCAGAAACTGCCGCCGCAATAATAAGAATTATTATCATGGGATCGGCAAGTTGCTTAAAGAATCTCTTTAATAAAGAATCTTTTTTTGCTTCTTTAAGTTTATTATGGCCGTTTTGCTCAAGCCTTTTTTGTGCTTCTTCTTCAGATAATCCCGTTATAGGATTACTGTTTACGTTTTTTAATACTTCTTCTTTTGAAAGCAGGTACTCTTTCATCAAAAAATCTCCTTAAATAAAATATTAAAAGACCTATCTGTGGTAAGTGCGCAGATAAGTCTTATCGTTTAAGAAAGGCCAGTGGAAAACCACGAATTTGTTGACCTTATCACGCAAAAATGCGACGATTACTCCCTTATTGAGCGTGATTATATCATATTGAAAACCAAAAGTCAATACTGCAAAATAAGATTTTTGCTTTTTTATTTATTTTACACCGTTTTTATATTGAAAATTCATTATATTTAATATATAATAAAGTTAAATTTGCAATCTTTATATTAAAAAATGCAATTTATTTTACCAAAAGAGTTTGATATAATATAAATATAGATCTAAGGAGGATAAAAAAATGGATAAAAAAATGTGGGCATCGTTAATACATCTTGGTCATAATATGTGGGGGCGACCGGGAATGGAATATACAACACTTCCTACCGGAGATATAACCGCGTGCCAATATCATGATACCCTTTATTGCGATAAGGAAATTTGGAGAAAAATTACAGATTTTATGCCTGAATGCGGTATCAATACAGTTTTAATTGATATGGGTGAAGGCGTAAAACTTGATTCTCATCCCGAACTTGCCATTAAGGGAAGTTGGGAAAAGGCCGATTTCATAAAAGAACTTGACCGTTTACGTTCCATCGGTCTTACACCTTTACCTAAATTTAATTTCTCTTGCACCCATAACGGCTGGATGGGTGAGTATGCTTTCAAAGTTGGCACTTATGAATATGAAAAGATGTGTGTTGACGTTATAAAGGAAACTATTGAAATCTTTGATAAGCCTGAACTTTTCCATTTAGGTCTTGAGGAAGAAGTTATGGAATATCAGGGTTGCTATCCCGTTTGGACAGTTCGTTCTCCTGAAAAACTTGCCCGTGATGCAAACATGCTTTTTAACGCTTGCCGTGAAGAAGGCGTGCGCCCTTGGATGTGGGTTGATCCCAAAAGTATTGACGGTTACGGCGGGAAGGAAGCCTTTCAAAAAGTTATTCCCAAGGACGTTCTTATTTCCAATTGGTGGTACGGCTGGCTTATAGAACGTTTCCCAAGCGTACATTTATACCGCGAAATAGCAGATTGGGGATATGAGCAGGTTCCGACTTCGTCAACCTATGAAAACTATAAAAATGAGCATCATACCCTTACATACTGTAAGCATTACTTGGAAAACCGCGGTCTTAAAGGCTATATGACTGCATCTTGGTTGCCTACCATGCCCGATTATATTTACGGACTTATGCACGATAACTATTTATTCGGTCAGGCAAAGAAAGAATTTTACCCGGAGGAAAAATAAAAAATGGGAAAGTGGATAAAAGGTGATTTACATATTCACACACATAACTGTAATGACGGAACTTTGCCCGTTGATGAGATTTTAAAAAGATGCCGTCGGTATGTTGATTTTGTTGGTATTTCAGGGCACGCTTACAATACTCCCGACTGTCTTGAAGCACAGTATGCCGAGATTTTAAAGGCGCGTGAAGATTATCCCGATATGCCTATTTTTCACACGGCTGAACAGAATTTCCCCATTGAGCGTCACGTTATGTATATAACAACGCCTGATAATAATGAGTTTATGCTTCAAAGGAGCCTCATACACAAATTCAATAGATGGGACGGTCACGTTGGTCTTGAAGAAGCCTTAAAAGAACTTGATTACGTTAAAGAAAATTGGGGCGAAGAAAAGATATTTATGATATTTAATCACCCCAACGATCCTGATGTTTCCTATGAAAATTTTGAAGCGCTTGCCCAAGAAAACGATATTTTTAAGGTTATTGCTTGTGTTGACCGCCGAGAAAGACGGGCAAAACAGACTTGGGATATAGGCGAAGAATGGGATAGACTCTTGTGCAAAGGCTATAAATTATTTGCCCGCAACGGCTCTGACTTCCATAAGCATTTTGCCGAAGGCGGAGAAGACTATCTGCCCGGTGAATTTGTGCAGGATTATCTCTACGTTGAAGAAAATACTTATGATGAAATTATCAAGGCATACCGTAACGGCAATTTCTATTGCTGTGTAGGCGATTGCATTCACGAGCCTATTTTTAAATGTGAGAAAAATAAAGACGGCTTATATGACGTTGAATTATCCTTTACTTCAACGGTAGATATGGAACAGGTGGATATTATTTCCGATGGAAAATGCGTGTGCAGTATAACAGATATTCCAAAAAACTTTACTTTTAAGAAAACTTTAGAGGGTAAAGGCTATTTCCGCGTCCGCGGTTGGGCAAAACCTGTTGACCGCAAATATTCCGAGGGTCAGTACACCCCTCAATTTATATTAAACCCCGTTTTTGTGGAGGATTAAAATGCTTTTAACTTGTCCCTGCCATAGGTCTGAATTTTTATTAAAATATAATCTTGGCGTTGAAGCGCATATCGGTAAAAGTGAGCAGTTGGAGGATTGGGAAAGATATATTCCCTTTGTTAAAGGTGTTCACTTGCCCTATGCACACCTGAATTTATCGGCTTTTGATGATGCTTTGCGCCAAAGCTCCATTGATAGAATTAAAGAGTCCATTGATATTGGCTTAAAATTCCCCGTAAATAAAATGGTTATGCACACGCTGGGTATTGAAACCTGGGGCGAAGGTACGCTTGGTAATTATGAGCGTATGATCGACGGTATGCGCGAAATTGCCGATTACGCAAATACAAAGGGAATTACCATTTGTATTGAAAACTCTGCGCACCATATTCCCCAAAGAATAATTTACGGTGTTTCGGCTGAAGAATGGTATCAAATCCAAAAGGACGTTAACCGTTCAAACGTTTTATTGACCTTAGATACAAGCCATGCCGCGGCGGCAGCAGCATTTATCAAAAAGGACGGCACCGCCCGGGACCGCTTTGATTATCTTTATGAATTTTTAAAGCACCCCGAGCTTATCGGTTGGATTCATTGGTCTGATTCCCTTTTAACCAATAACGAATCCTATATGAACGACTTTCACCTTCCCGTAGGCTTTGGCGATTTACCAAAGGATTTCCACAAAAAAATCAACGAACTAACCGTTGTAAAAACATTGGAAAGAAGCAACCCCGAAGCAGACGTTATAAAGGAACTTGAGTTTATAGAGAAACTATAAAAACAGGCATTTCAAAATCAGCAGACTAAAAGCAGGCTTTCGCCTGCTTTTTCTCTTTTATAAATCAATCTTATGTAAACATCTGGGAATGAACTTTCCGCTTACGTACTCAACACCGCGAACGAGCATATAGTCTTCGTAAACTTCAACAAGCTGACCCATTGCACGGTCTTTTTGGTAATATTCGGGGCGTGAATTAAGGCAAACACCTGTCCATACCATACAACCGCCGTTAAGGTAAGCAATGTTATGCTCTTTATCATGCATAACGTTTATCCATTCGCTATCCATATTGTGGTGGCAATGACCTGAAATATGGAGAATATTTTTGTGCTTATCTAAAATCTCGCCGCATTTATCGTCGTTATAGATTTCGTGATAGCGCTCAACGTTTACCTCCGGAGGAACGGATATGGTGTTATCTCTGTGGAAATGTGTGTTGACTATTCTGAAACGGTCGCCATCACATTTTGTAAGTTCTTCATCAAGCCAGGCTAACTGATCTTCTTTATATTGGAAGCGTCTGCCCTCAAAATGACGCGTTTCCTCATTGGGGTTAAGGGTGATAATGGTGATTCCCTTATATTTTATAGAAAAAGTTTCTCTTGGACCGATTGATATCATTTTTGCGCCTAACTTTTCATTGCGCTTATGCTGCCAATTCATAAAAGCGGTCATATCTTCATAGTGGGGCGAACTGCCTTTTGCATAAGGATCCCAATCGTGATTTCCGTAAGCAACGAAAACGGGAGTCTGGGGAAAATGATCTTCAATATATTCTCTTGCCTGCTTAAACTCGTTGGGGTACGAGTTATCGGTAATATCGCCCGAAATAACTACCATATTAGGTTTTGCTTTTTCAATATATTCAAAAGATCTGAGTCTTGAAGATGCATTATGAAAATAGTCTCCGCCAAAATGCATATCACTTGCGGCAAAGATCTTCATTAAAGGCTTTGTTTTTTTGTGAAGTTTTTCTTCAGGAATGGTAAAAACGAACTCAGGCAGAACGATTTCAACCATTGCATCGTTATAGGCTCTTAATAAAATTGTTTTTGCTTCTTCGGGAATGAAGATTTCTTTTGTTATATATTTTGCTCTGCCGTCAATTAAAGGCAGACTTTTAATTGAAAGATAATTTTTTAAAGGCTGACCTTTTTCGTCTGCCCAATATATTGTTGCTAAAATTGCTTGAGGCACGCTTATTTCAACGGCAAACTGACCGTCAACAGGCTTGTTGTTTTTGAAGGTTACGTTAAATAAAAATTCCATAAATTTTTTCCTTTAAATTTTCTCCTTTATTTTTCAGGTGCAACAGTAAATCCGTTTTCGTCTGCTATTTTATATTTATCAAAGGGAATGGTGCCATCTGCATAATATCCCGTAGCAATCAAGCCGTTTTTTGTTTTATCAACAATTAAGAATGAACGCTGCGACAAATCTTCCTTAATGGGCAAAAGACCTGATGGGTGAGGCTGTTCAGTACCGTTGTGGAAGCAGATTGATAAATACGCCGCTTCAATGTAATGGGTGCTTTTTCTAAAATATCTTTCGTAAACGTGACTATGCCCGAAGGTTACTGCATTGACGCCCAATTCAGAATATAAATCCATCAATTCTCCGCCGTGGTCATAGGGGTAGGTCACTTCGCCTTTCTCATTGATAACGGGTGAGCAAAGGTTAAACTGCACGTCCCAACCTTTATTGAGAATGTGAAAATGCTGTATAACCCACTTGTATTTGTTTGTGCAATTTTTTAAATCTTCTTTAAGCCAGGTTATCTGCGGACTGTTCGGGGCAATGGAATCATAAAGCCTCCAACCCGGTGCTTCATAACAGTTAAAGAAGCAAAGGCGGTTTATGCTTAAAGAGATAATATGCATATCACCGTAATCAACGGAATACCAACGCTTGCCCGTTACAGAAAAATCATCCGTATTATAAAGGGGACGAAACATCTGCATAAAAATTGACCAGCACCAATATTTATCATCGCCTGCTTTTTCTTTTTCGGCATAACAGCGGAGATTATCAACCTCGTGGTTGCCCGGACAGAAAAACATAGGCATATACTGTAAAATATTGGAGTTTTGCATAGTGGGGAAGAAGGCTTTTTTTCTTAAATCTTCATCCTGCCAATCAACACCAAGATCAAACCAGGAATCAAGACGCCAGCTTGTATAAGTGGCATCACCCGAATATAAAATGAAGTCAAGCTTTTGTTTACCTATTTCAGAAACGGTTTTATTGCAATCCGGCAAACCTTGAAGGTCGCTTAACTGTGCAAAACGGAAGTCCATTCCCTTTTCGGGGGCAGTGTGAAAGTTATAAACAGCCGTCTTATTGTTTTCGGATACTACGCGGTAAAACACTTTTTCATTGGGGGATAAATTATCGATTTTTGCAATGTACTGCCACAGAGAAACGGGAGTACACATTTCAGGATATTCGGGGTAAGTGTTATTTTCAAGAGGATTGCGCAAGCCTGTTAATTCATAACATTCAGCCTTTATTTTTTTGTCCGGGATTTCAGTTGAGCCAAACTCAACGAATCCTTCGGATTTTACGCTCTGCACCCATACGATATTCATTTCACTTGAGGGGTTGAGTGTTAAAAGATACGGTTCGCACAAAAAGAAATTCATTGTATCTTTTTCTCCTTATTAAAATTATAATGATTATCGAATGTCGAGAAATTAATTAAATTTCTCGACAAAGCCGATGAAAATCGGCTTTACGTTGCAAAAAACATCTTAAAACGTTTTTTGCAACTTCGATATCTTTGCAATGAATATGTTCAATTACCTTTGGTAATTGTTTGCGAATTCAACGAATTCGCAGTCGAAATAAGGCTTTTGCCTATTTC
>JAZQII010000100.1:0-17208 GCA_045541035.1 Clostridia bacterium
ATGAAGCGAGAATGTTGCGTTGCAGTGGTCAAAAATTTCAAGGGCAAGAGTGGAACGACCGCAGAAATTTTTGGGTACCACAAAAGGGCAAGAGGGGGACCGCCGTAAGGTGGTGGAGGGGTTGTAATTAAGCACAAACAACATATTTTGTTCACAAGTTCGATAAAGTGGAAAAGTAATTTATAAGAAGTTTTTATGGGGGTGCATTCTAATAAAAATTCGGCTACGCCCTCGGTTCGAGAAATCGAACCGACATATAAAGTCGCGCCGTAAGGCGTACCTTAACATTTTTCGTAAGAAAAATGTAGCACACCGTGTAGCGGTATATCACATGCCGTTAGGCATATACCACTTGCAAAGCAAATACCACTAAATCGTTCACAATTCGATAAAGTGGAAAAGTAAATAAAAGAGTGTAATCTGGGGGAGTTGCGAGTAAATTTATTCACAGTTCGAGAAAATGGAAAGGTAGTTATAATAACGTATTATGGAGAGCGATGCGGTATTGAACCAAAAAACAAAAAACCTTGCAAAAAGCAAGGTTTATTTTTATCCGCCGATCTGCGCGATAACTCCTTCGGCGTTTGCCGCATCAAGAAGTTCGTGCATCTTTTCGTCTGTGGGAGTGGGAATATCACCCATTGGATACTCTCTGCCCAAGCCAACGTACTTATCGTAGCCAAAGCGGTGGTAGGGCAGAAGATGCATATGCTTTACGCCTATTGAATGGGCAAAGCGAGCAATATCTCTGATTTCCTCAACAGTATCGTTAAAAGTGGGAATTACGGGAACGCGCACGATCAAGTTTACACCGCTATGGGCGATCTTTTGGGCGTTTTCCAAAATCAACTCGTTGGGCTGAGTTGTAAATTCCTTATGTTTTGCGCTATTGAAATGCTTGATATCCATTAAAACCGTGTCAAGATGGGGAAGAAGACGTGCAACAGTTTCCCAAGGTACACAAGCGGTAGTTTCGATTGCGGTGTTGATTCCGCGTGCATGGGCTTCTTCCAAAAGAGCCTCGGCAAAATCGGGCTGACACATACTTTCGCCACCTGAAAGGGTAAGTCCGCCACCTGAACGGCGGAAATAAATTCTATCCTTTTCAACCTCGTCAAGGACTTCCTTTACGGTAACGTCCCTGCCCATGGTCTTGATCTTTCCGTTCTGATTCATTTCCTGAATCTTATATTCTTGGGATTCAGGATTACAACACCAACGGCACCTTAAAACGCAACCTTTTAAAAATACGATGGTGCGAATACCGGGCCCGTCGTGAACGGAGAATTTCTGAATATCAAAAATTCTGCCTTTTGTAGTAAGTGCCATTAAAAGCCTCCTTGCTCGGTACGGCTGATAATATCATCCTGAAGCGAACGTGAAAGAGTCGTAAACAATGCAGAATATCCTGCAACGCGAACAACAAGGGACTTATAATTTTCAGGATGCTTTTGGGCATCAAGAAGTGTTTCACGGCTTACAACGTTAAACTGCATATGGCTACCCTTCTGATCGAAGTAACCGCGGATAAGTGAAACGAAACTTTCAAGACCTGCTCTGCCCTTAAGTGCAGTGGGGTGGAACTTCATGTTATAAAGTGTTCCGTTTGAAGCAATGTAGTGGTCGAGCCTTGAAACGGAGTTAGCCGCCGCTGTGGGACCTGAAACGTCTCTGCCTGCTGCAGGTGAAACACCGTCAGCAATGGGAGTATATGCAAGACGACCGTCAGGAGTTGCGCCTGTCTGTGCGCCTAAAGGTACGTTTGCGGAAACGGGATATAATCCTGCCTGGAATTTACCGCCGCGGGGGTTCTCGAACTTTTCAAGTTCCTTGGTGTAAACGTAGGCAACTTCTCTTGCAAAAGCGTCAATTTCTTTCTTATCGTTGCCGAACTTATCAATATTCTGAATATCGTCAAGCATTTTCTGATAGAATGCCTTTTGATCTTCCGTACACTTATTTTTAGCAACCTTGTTGTAGATCTCAACGATCTCATTGTTATTGGGAACTGCGCCCTTTTTGTGAAGTTCAACAACAACCTGAGTGGTAAGTTTCTGTGCCATAGCAGGATCCATGTCCTTACCGAAGTTGTTTTCAACGGCTGACTTGAAATCTTCCATGGTGTACTGCTTGTTTTCAAAAACAAGTTTCTTAATTGCCCAGAAACCGTCGGTTATGTTAGCAATACCGAAGCCCTGAGGACCTGTAAAGTTATAAATTGCACCGCCTTCTTGTGAAGTTTTACCGCGTTTAATGCAATCATCAAGCATGCTGGATAAGAAAGGCAACGGTGCACGTTCAGCATGAGCAACGTCAATGGCGTTGTCGGAGTTTACCATAAGGGAAACCATGTAGTCGCTGTGAGTTTTGTAAGCGTTAAAGAACTCTTCAAAAGAGGTCATTGAAGTAACGGGAGGTGTTTCAGGTGAAACGCGAACGCCCTTATCCATACCTTGTGAGAAAACCATCTCCATAGGTCTTAACATATTAAAGAATGCAGCATCGTGCCAGCCTTCGGTCTTGCCTGACTTCTGAGGTTCAACGCAACCGATAATGTTATAATCTCTTGCATCTTCCAAAGTAAGACCGCGTGAAATAAGGGCAGGAATAATAACTTCATCGTTATAGTAAGCGGGAAGACCGATACCCGTTCTTGTAAGTTCAGCCGCCTTGATCATAAGTTCGTGGGGAGTTAAGTTCCAAACGCGGATTGAAAGTGAAGGCGCAGGAAGCATAACGTGCATTGATGCTTCGATACACATATATGAAAGATCGTTTGTAACGTCAACACCTTCGGAGTTCTGACCGCCGCAGATAAGGTTCTGGAACATTGAGTAGCCTGCAAAGCCTTCAGCCGAAGCGGCATCACGGCACTTGCAAAGATCGTTTAACTTAACCCAAACGCAGTCCATAAGTTCCTGAGCAAATTCTAAAGTCAACTTACCTGCATCAACGTCTTTCTTATAATAAGGATACATATATTGGTCGAAACGACCGGGGGAGATGGAGTGTCCTGAAGATTCCATCTGAATTAACTGCTGAATGAACCAGAAACTCTGGCAAGCCTCATGGAAAGTTGAAGCGCCGTTTTTGGGAACGTTTTTGCAGTTTTCTGAAATTTTAAGAAGTTCTTTTTTACGTGTTTCGTCAGTTTCTTTTTCAGCCATTTCTTTAGCAAGAACAGAATAGCGTTCAGCATACTCCATAACTGCATCAAGAGAAATAATAACTGCATTTAAGAAATGACTTTTCTTAACGTAATCAGCATCTGTGATCTTACATTTTTTAAGTTCGCAAACAGCTTCAGCCTTAATGCCGTTTAAACCGATTGCAAGAACCTTGCCGTAGTTTACCGTAACGTGACCAACGCCGTTATAGAAGTAGTTACCGGGCGTAAAGAAATTATGCTCGATGGCAAGGCGAGTTTCGGGAGTCATATACTCCGTTGCAAGTTCGCTTGTTGTCTTACCTTTCCAATAAGCGTTTGCATCTTTTAAGCGAGCCTTTGTTTCATTACTAATATAGAAGGGATCAGCACTGCGCGTTGCAAGAGTGTCAAATTCATCTTCAAGCCACTCAAAGGAAAATTCAGGGAAAGTCTGGCAACTTCTGGGCGCAACGGTAGAAGAACCGACTATAAGTTCCAAAGGTCTTATAGTAATGGGAATATTCTTTAAAATGTGCGCAAAAGCCTTAGCCTTACGTGTAACCATAGGCTCTTTTTCCGTTTCCTTAAAAGATTCTGTAAGTAAGCATGCGCGATCAGCCTCGATCTGGGGCATCTTCTCAAAAAGATGATCGATAAGTTTCTGAATTCGCGGTGATTTTTCAATTCCTGTAATAAGTCTCTGATCCATAATAAAATCTCCCATAATGTTTTACGATTATATTTTATAATAAAACAACACAAATGTCAACACAAAACAAAGAATTTTTTTATAAATTTTATCATTTTCAAAGAAAAAGCAAGTATAAAACAAGGAAAAAAAGACGAATTTTATTTTTTGTTATAAAAAATAGTGAAAAAATCGTTTTTTTACTATTGACTTATCAATTTCAATCAAGTAAAATACTAAAAAAAGGAGGTATTTTTTTATGAAAAGAGATTATACAGTTTGCGCATATTACTTCCCTCAATGGCATCACGATCCACAGCACACAACAAGTCCTACCTGGACAGAGTGGGATACTTTAAAAAATGCCGTTCCCCGCTTTGAAGGCCATAATCAGCCCAAAATTCCTTGCTGGGGATATTTAGATGAATCTGATCCCAAAACAAGCGAAATTCAGATTGATGCCGCCGCCGATCACGGAATTGACGTATTTATTTACGATTGGTATTGGGATATGAACGGCGAAAACACCGGTAAATTCTTGAATTCTGCTTTGGAAAAGGGATTTTTGAAAGCCAAAAACCGCGATAGAATGAAGTTTGGCTTAATGCTTTGCAACCACCGTAAGCTTTCCCGTGAACGCTGGGATAAAATGGTTGATATCGTAATTGACGAGTATTTTCCTTTGGAAGAATATTGGACCATTGACGGCGCAAAATATTTCTCCATCTATGAGTTATATACACTTGTAAAGGGGCTTGGCGGAATTGAGGAAACAAAAGCCGCCATTGACGATTTCTATAAAAAAGCCGAAGCAAAAGGCTATAAACTTCACTTAAACTTTGTTGAGTGGGGACTTCAAAAGGAAGAAATCGTCGGTGATGCCAATGAAACGTCATTATATTTAGGTGCAAAGAGCATCACAAGTTACGTGTGGATCCATAACTTCACCCCCAAAGCGCCCCTTTATGCGCCCTATTCTGTTTGGCGTGACGGTGCAATACCTTTCTGGGAGAAATTTGATAAAAAGTTTGAACTTGAATATTATCCCAACGTTTCCCAAGGCTGGGATTCAAGCGGACGCTTTGATCCTGAAAAAGAGTACGTTGCCGATCCTGACGGCGGATATTTCTGCACTATTATGTCCGATAACACCCCCGAAGAATTTAAAATCGGTCTTCAGAAAAGTAAGGAATTTTTAGATTCCTGCAAGAACAAACATAAGATCGTAACTTTATATGCCTGGAACGAGTGGACTGAGGGCGGATATCTTGAACCTGAGAAGAAATATGGGTATGGATATTTGGAGGCTATCCGCGAAGTGTTCGGAACGCGCTAAATCTTCACATTACTGTGTTGCGGTAACCATGAACGCTCGGTTACTTACGTTTCGTGTAAGCGCCCTCGCGTTCAGAACACCGCGCCTTGTACTGTGAATTCTATCGCATTCCGCGAAAGTGCGCGAATCGCTTTTTCACCTGATTTTCAGGCTTTATCGCACTTTGAATAGAGCACAGTATCGCAGTGTAAAAGAACGGAGCACGCTAAAGCTTCATATTAAAAACATAAAAAAGCAAAACCCCCGAAAAATCGGGGGTTTTATGTTATACCTTGTCTTTGTCCTTGTCCTTGTCTTTGTTTTTCTTTTTCTTGTTTATTACTACTGCCGCGCCTGCGCCGATTGCGCCAACAACAACTGCCGCCGCGCCGATTACTGCGCCCGTAATATTCTTTTTACCGTCGTCATTTTGCTTGGGACTTTCCGTTACAACGGGAGTAGGTTCAGGCTCAGGTGTTGCGGATAAAATTTTTGTGATCTCTTCACTTAACTTTTCCGCCGCCATATCGTGGCCCGAAACGTCAGGATGAAGATTATCTTCTCCACCGGGAACGTTCCACAGATATGAATCTATCAGGAACATATTTTCGTCTTTTACGCTTTCAAAAACCGCCTTGATATTTTCGTTATGGCGTCCGTTAAAAGGAGTCATCACAAAAATCTTTGCATTTTTATAGTTGGTGCGCAGAAGTGATAAAAATGAAGTGTACCACAACTTAAATTCACCTTCGGGAACTCTTCCGTCATTGGTGCCAAGATTTATTACAATATAGTCAGGAACGAATTTTGTAAAATCCCAGGAAGGCGAAACAGGTTCGTCAGGGGAATATTCGCGGATCATTTTATAGCGGTTTATCATGCCCTGCTTATCAGGGTTGCCGTAGCCTTGGGAAACGGTAATTCCGCCAAAGGCAACGATGTTTCTGTAAAATCCCAAAAGTTCGGCAGTTTTATGACCGTAGGAATTTAAAACGGAGTTACTTCCCACAACGTAGCCTTCTAAAATGGAATCGCCGATAAACTCGATAACGGGTTTATCTTCTTTTTTTAAGGTCTTTGCACCATCATCTAAAATAAAGCCTGAAATTTTTGGAAAGCCTTGTTGTGCAACGGCGCATATTTCCAAAAGATGCTCGCCTTCATCTAAATCTTTTGCTAATGTTCTTGATGACTGACGCTTGTATTCGCCGCCGTCAACACGATAAAACATTGCGCCTGAAGATTTTTTATTTAATTTAATGGTTGTGCCGGTAAAGCGCAGGGAAAGATAACATTCAAAACTTCCCTCCATAATACCGTCATCATTTTTTATCCATCTGCCGACGTAGTTGATGTTTTCATCGTCAACGGAAATGATATTTTCTTCTTCAGCGCTTACAGTTAAAGGAATCGTAAACATAAAAGTTACCGCCAATATAAAAGATATAAATTTCATCATACGCTTATCACTCCGAATGCTTCAAGCACCGAGAATATAAGAATAAGCACGATACAGATCGGTGCAACGTATTTAATGATGATGTTGAACATTTTCTTGGCTTTGAATTTTCCTGAAAGTTCAACTTCGTCAGCAATCGTTTGAGGTTTAATGATAAAGCCGATGAAGATGCAGGTTAAAATTGCCGTTATGGGCATAAGCACGCTGTTTGAGAAGAAATCAAAGAAATCAAAAAGATTTTTGCCTAAAATGGTGAAGTTTGCAAGGGGACCGTAACTTAAAGATGAAAGTGAGCCAAGCACGAGGCAGAACAAAAGCACGATACCGCAAACTACTTTTCTGTTCCATTTAAACTTATCCTGAAGAATTGAAACTACAGTTTCCATTAAAGAGATGGACGAGGTAAGTGCCGCAAAAAGCACAAGGACAAAGAACAATGTGCCGATTATTGCACCGCCGGGCATGGACTTGAAAACTTCGGGAAGTGTTGAAAACATAAGTCCCGCACCTTTAACTGCGCCGTCCTTTGCGCCCGTAAGATAGGGGAATGCGGCAGGCACGATCATAAGACCTGCAAAAAAGGCAATACCCGTATCAAACAACTCGATGTTATGAACGGAAGATTCAATATTAACGTCTTTTTTCATATATGAGCCGTAAGTGATCATAATTCCCATTGCCAAGGACATGGAATAGAATAACTGCCCCATTGCCGCAAGAACCGTAGTTGCCGAGAATTTTGAAATATCAGGTGTAATGTAATATAAAACACCTTCCATTGCGCCGGGCATGAACATTGAGTAAACGGCAATAAACACGGTAAGTATAACAAGAATGGGCATCATTATTTTTGTAACTTTTTCAATGCCTTTTTCAACGCCCAATAAAACGATCAAAGCGGTAAGACCTATAAATATAAGGAAAAATATTAAAGGTTCAACGGGTTTTGAAATAAAATCACCGAAATAATTGGGGTTTGCCATTTCGTTCATTTGTCCTGATGCAAAGCCGAAAAGGTATTTTGTTACCCAACCGCCCACAACGGAATAGTAGGGCAAAATAATTGCAGGAATTATTGCCGCAAAGATTCCGATAAATGAAAACTTCTTGTTAAGGGAAGAAAATGCGTTAATTGCGCTTTGCCCTGTTTTTCTGCCTAAAGCGATCTCACCGAGCATAAGGGTGAAACCTAAAGTCAGGGCAAGGATAATATAAACTAAAAGGAATATACCACCGCCGTATTCAGCCGCAAGATAGGGGAAACGCCATATGTTTCCTAAACCTACCGCACTGCCTGCCGCCGCAAGAACGAATCCTATTTTTCCCGTAAAACTACTTCTTTTTTGTTCCATGATAAAATCTCCTATGTATAAACTGACACTATTTTAGCACAGTTTGTTGATTTTTACTACTGATTTTTTTTAATATAATGGAAATTATTATAAGTATTATACTTGTTATTAAAGGCAAGGTTGGAAATGGGTATAACATAAAGGCAAGTTTAAAGGAAACTAAAAGATCCGCGCCTCCGATAATTGCGACGGCATTTTGTGAATCAAGGTATAGGGTGTACACCGTAACCGCACCTATATATATAATAGAAAGAGCCAATAGGATAATACCCGTTATTAAAAGAATTTTAGCAGTTTTTTTCATTTTTTTCGTCCTTTCACACCACAATATGTAGTGTTTATGTGTTTTTTATTATATATTACCTATATAGTCTTTGTCAAGTTTTGCTCTGAAAAATTCAAAAAACCCTTATTTTAATATACTTATGCTCATATGCGACATATGTGCAGATGTGCAAACATCAACATATTGTAAAAAAATTTTTTAAAAAAACACAAGATATTGTGTTTTTGGTGTTGACAAGCACAAACATATGTGTTATACTATGCAAGCAATAAAATGAGGGAAAGGCGCAAAAATATGAATATACAAGGCTTTCAGAAATTAACGCTTCTTGATTTTCCCGAAAAAACAGCGGCTACAATATTTTGTGGCGGGTGCAATTTAAGGTGTCCCTTCTGCCACAACGGCTCGTTAGTCAAAAATCCCATTGAAAATAAGAGCATGGAAGCAGAAGTTTTAGAATATTTAGAAAAGCGAAAGGGTGTTTTAGACGGTGTTTGCATAACCGGCGGCGAACCTTTACTTCAAGTAGATCTTGTTGACTTTATAAAAAAAGTAAAAGCAATGGGTTTTTCAGTAAAACTTGATACCAACGGTGCATTGCCCAAAAAATTAAATGACGTCATACCTTATATAGATTATATAGCCATGGACGTTAAATCAAGTTTTAAAAACTATTCTTTGGCAACGGGCGCGGAGATCGATTCTGAAATTTTTAAGGAAAGCATTGATCTGATAAAAAATTCGGGCGTTGATCATGAATTCCGCACAACGGCGGTAAAAGGCATTCACACAAAAGAAGATTTTATTGAGATTGCCAAATATCTTAAAGGCGAAAATAAGTATTTTATCCAGAAATTTGTTGATTCGGGTAATCTTTTAGAGGGCGGAGAAGCTTTTTCAACGGAAGAAATACTTGAAATATTAGAAGAAATTAAAAAATACGTCCCTTTAGTTAAGTTAAGGGGAGAATAGAGAAGGAGAAAAATTATGTTCAGAGTTTTAAAGCGCGACAATAAGGTAGTAGATTTTGATATTCAGAAAATATCAGGCGCTATCAAGCAGGCATTTGAGGCTTGCGAAAGACAGACCACCGATAATATCGTTGATTTCTTGGCACTTAAGGTTACTTCTGATTTTGAACCCAAAATTAAAGATGAGATCGTTCAGGTTGAGGATATTCAGGACTCCGTTGAAACAGTTCTCGTTCAGGCAGGCTATGCTGACGTTGCAAAGGCATATATCCTTTACCGCCGTCAGAGAGAAAAGTTAAGAAACATGAAGTCAACTATCCTTGACTATAAGGACGTTGTTGATCAGTACGTTAAGTCAACTGACTGGCGTGTTAAGGAAAACTCCACCGTTACTTATTCAGTTGGCGGACTTATCCTTTCAAACTCAGGCGCAATCACCGCTAACTATTGGCTTTCCGAGATCTATGATGATGAGATCGCCAACGCACACAGAAATGCAGATATCCACATTCACGACCTTTCAATGCTTACAGGTTACTGCGCAGGTTGGTCCTTAAAGCAACTTATTCAGGAAGGTTTAGGCGGTGTTCCCGGAAAGATCACCTCTGCACCTGCTGCTCACCTTTCAACACTTTGCAACCAGATGGTAAACTTTTTGGGCATCATGCAGAACGAATGGGCAGGCGCTCAGGCATTCTCAAGTTTTGATACCTATCTTGCACCTTTCGTTAAGATAGATAACCTTTCATATAAAGAAGTTAAGCAGTGTATTCAGTCCTTTATCTACGGTGTAAACACACCTTCACGTTGGGGCACACAATCACCCTTTACTAACATTACTCTTGACTGGACTGTTCCTAACGACCTTAAAGACCTTAAGGCTATCGTTGGCGGCAAGGAAGTGGATTTCACTTACGGCGATTGTAAGAAAGAAATGGATATGGTAAACAAGGCCTTCATCGAAGTTATGGTTGAGGGCGATGCCAACGGCAGAGGCTTCCAATATCCCATTCCTACCTATTCAATTACAAGAAACTTTGACTGGTCAGAAACCGAAAACAATAAACTCTTGTTTGAAATGACCGCAAAGTACGGCACACCTTACTTCTCAAACTACATCAACTCCGATATGGAACCTTCCGACGTTCGCTCCATGTGCTGCAGACTTCGTCTTGACCTTCGCGAACTCCGCAAGAAATCAGGCGGTTTCTTCGGCAGCGGTGAATCAACCGGTTCAGTTGGCGTTGTAACCATCAACATTCCGAGAATTGCTTACCTTGCAAAGGATAAGGAAGATTTCTATAAGCGTCTTGACCATATGCTTGATATTTCAGCACGTTCACTTAAGGTTAAGAGAACCGTTATCACCCGTCTTCTTGAAGAAGGCTTGTATCCCTACACAAAGAGATATCTCGGCACCTTTAACAACCACTTCTCAACAATCGGCTTGGTTGGTATGAACGAAGCAGGTCTTAATGCTTCTTGGCTCAGAAAAGATATGACTCATAAGGAAACTCAGGAATTTACTAAAGAAGTTCTTAACCATATGCGTGAAAGACTTTCAGATTATCAGGAAATGTACGGCGACCTTTATAACCTTGAAGCAACTCCTGCTGAATCCACATCTTACCGTCTTGCAAAGCACGATAGAAAGCACTATCCCGATATCATCTGCGCTTCCGATGCAGAAACTCCTTACTACACCAACTCATCACATCTTCCCGTTGGCTATACTGATGATATCTTTACCGCCCTTGATATTCAGGACGAGTTACAGACACTTTATACATCAGGCACAGTATTCCACGCATTCTTAGGCGAAAAACTTCCCGATTGGAAAGCCGCCGCAAATATCATCAGAAAGATTGCCGAAAATTACAGACTTCCTTATTACACACTTTCACCTACCTATTCCGTATGCCGTGAACACGGTTACATTTCAGGCGAGCAGTACACCTGCCCCAATTGCGGAAAAGAAACTGAAGTTTACAGCCGTATCACCGGTTACTACCGTCCCGTTAAGAATTGGAACGACGGTAAGAGTCAGGAATATAAGGAAAGAAAGACCTATAATATCGCAACTTCCGTGCTTACACACGAAGGCCCCAAGCAGGCAGAAGAATGTGCATGCTGTGAAGAAACTGCAAACACACTTGCCGATGGCGTATATCTTTTCGCATCAGCAACTTGCCCCAACTGCAAGATCGCAGAATCTCTCTTAACAAAGGCAAATATCGCTTACACCAAGGTTTACGCTCATGAGAACGTTGAACTTACACAGTCTTTAGGCATCAAACAAGCACCTACACTTGTTGAAGTTGTAAACGGCGAAGTAACAAAGTACACTATGGTTGGCGAGATTAAGCAGTTTATAAACAAATAATGCGGGCGTCAATAAACCGCACAAACATAAAAGCCTACAAAGAAATTTGCAGGCTTTTATTTCCTGTGTTGCAATGGGTATTCAAACTCGGTTACTTACGTCTTTGTAAGCGCCCTCGTTTTCAACACCATTGCGCCTTGGCTTGTACGGCTTCTTGCCACCCTTAATGTAATGTATATAATGAGGTAATAAAACTATGTATGATATAATTATAGTAGGCGCGGGCCCTGCAGGCTTAACCGCCGCAATATATGCCCGTCGCGCAAATAAATCGGTTCTTATTTTAGATAAGGGCGCCTTTGGCGGACAGATGGCATTTTCACCAAAAATCGAAAACTATCCTGCCTATGACACAATAAGCGGTGCCGAACTTGCCGATAAAATGGTTGAGCAGGCTCTTTCGCAGGGTGCTGACGTTGAAGTTGAAAACGTTGTTGGCGTTAAGGTGGAAGGAAATATCAAAACCGTCATCACCGAAGACGGCAATGAGTTTTCGGGAAAAACTTTGATAATTGCAGGTGGCGCAAAACACCGCCACTTAAACGTTTTAAACGAAGAAAAGTTTTTAGGCGAAGGCATTTCTTTCTGCGCAGTTTGCGACGGTGCTTTCTATAAAGATAAAACCGTTGCTTTGATCGGCGGCGGAAACTCCGCGCTTCAGGAAGCAATTCTTTTATCAGAAACAAGCAAAAAAGTTATAATCGTTCAGAATCTTGAATTTTTAACGGGTGAAAAGAAACTTCAGGAGATCGTTGAAAAGCGCGATAATATCGAAGTTATTTTAGGCGCAACCGTTGATTCTGTTAAAGATACAAAAGAATTTTCAGGCATCATCTTAAATAAAAACGGCGAAAAGATCGATCTGACCGTTGACGGTATGTTCGTTGCCATCGGTCTTGAACCTGATAATCTTCCCTTTAAAAACATCGTTGACCTTGATTCCTACGGCTACGTTGATGCCGACGAATCATGTGTAACAAAAACTCCCGGCGTTTTCGTTGCAGGGGATTGCAGAAAGAAGACCTTGCGCCAGATAACCACCGCCGCTTCAGACGGTGCAATGGCAGCCGTAAGCGCTTGCAGATATATTGATAGTTTAGAATGAAGGCAAGCATTCATTCTTCAAAAAACATATTATTATATGTACACTAAACAAAGCCTGCCCTGTGTAAGGGGAGGTGGCAGGCGTAAGCCTGACGGAGGGGTTGTAAAGATAAATCTATGCAACGTAGCCAAAAATATGATTTAAGCCACATTATTTTGGCTGACCTTCAACACCATCACAGTCATATCATCATCAATATTAGTTTTTTTAGCGGCGGAAAGAATATTTTCCGCCATTTTTTTTGTGCTTTCTTTCTGGGAAGAAACGAGAATTTCGGGAATTTTATCGGAAAGTCCGTCATAAACACCGTCGGAAACAAGAACGATAACGTCGTTTTCGGAAAAAAGTTTCTTGGTGGTAACGGGCTCGATTTTTGTTAAAATACCCATAGGCAATGCTGACGTTTCAATTTTTTCAACCTTGCCGTTTTTCAGTATGTACCCCGGCACCGCGCCGATCTTTGTCCAATACATTACGCCTTTTTCAAGGTCGAACTCGGTAACGTCAACGGTGGAATAATCTTCCTTTTCGCCTTTTAGCATTAAAAGACGGTTCATGGTGGAAAAAACTTCTTTTCTTGGAATATTGGTTTCTGCAAAAGTTTCAAGAAGATCTAAAGTACTTTCGCTTTCCTTTTTAGCGCGGAGTCCGCTTCCCGCACCGTCGCTTATGGCGGCAATATACTTGTTTTCAATATCGAAAAAGGAGAAAGAATCACCGCAGACTTTTTCGCCTTTTTTGTTTTCACGCAAAGTATAGGCGTCAATGTTATAGCGTGGAACGGGAATAAACGTGCCGAAAAATCCGCCCGTTTTGTCGCTTCCGCCGCTTAAACAACGGTATTTTCCCAAAAATCCCTTTTCAAGGGCAGAGATAATGTTGGCTTTTGTGTTTTTGTTGTTTTCCTTAACGCCGATATTAAGAACGTGGCTTTCACCGCTTTTTCTGCATGAAACGTGCTTTACGCTGCCAACTCGCGAAGAAAGCACGTTTTTCACCTGATTTTCCTTTTCCTTATCAAACTGTGGCATTTTGGAAATTTCATCTGATAGGGAAAAGAGCATATCTGAAATACTTTTCAGTTGGGCGGAAAGTTCGTTTTCGCTGTTTTCTTCCCTGAAAGTTTCTTGCTTTTTAAAGGAATCGTTCAGTTTGCAAATTAAGTTTATCGGCTGAACGCAACGGGCGGTAAGGGTAAGGGGTAATTGGGAAATATATTCGTTTTCAACTAAAAGATCGGTTGCTTCCTTTAGTTCGATTAAAGTATCGCTTCGTCTGTTTTTTAGGCAGTACTCGTTTTTCTTGCAGTTTTCGCACACGTTCAGCACGTCTTTTACAATGGCTTTTTTAAAATCACCGCCACGGTGAGCGCGCCTGAAAGATTTTGAAAGTTCGCTATACATTCTTGCGGAATTTTCTATAACTGCTTTTTGCTTGTCCCGCAGACATTCAATATAACTCATTTCAAGATCGTTTATGCCCGATTGCACACCTGCGAAACGTTTCAGGCGGTCAATAAGATCATTTTTCAAAAATGCGGTGTACAGAGAACCGAGGATAAGGTTTACAATGCCTAAAGAAAGTCTTAAGGTGTTTAAGGTGAAAAGACTTATCAATATATCACCAAGAACGAAGCCTAAAAATATTCCGCCCCGTTTTTTTGAAAAAAGTCCCCCTAAAACTCCGCCCGTTATAAGGGATAGAGCGCAGGAAATATCTCCGCCTTTTAAAACGTAAATGATTCCTGCCACCGTTGACCACACAGAACCTTTTATTTCAAAGGCGCAAAGGGCAAGGGAAGATGTAAATAAAAGAGCGAATATGGGCAGATTAAAGGTAAGAAATTTAAAGTCGGGCAAGGAAGATATTACGAGAGTGCCGACAACACACAGAGAAAGCACGTCGGCTTCTTCAAAGGAAAGGCGCGATTGAAGTTCAAGAAAAGATATGTAAAGTCTCTTAACAAGGGGCACAAGACAGATAGAAAAAAGCGCGGAGAATATTAAACTTACCTGAGTGAAAAACTGATCTTTTAAGAAAAGGGCAGGCAGAAAAAAGGATAGAAATGCAACGGCAATTTTTAAAATAAGATTGTCTTTCCTGAAACGGCGCATAAGTAAGAGAAATGGTAAGCAGGTGGAATAGGGCAAAGCGTTTACCAAAACATGAGAAATTTCCGTATTTATGGTAACTGCGCCAAGAAAAGCGCCCACAAATAAAAAGAAAAATTCCTTGCTTAAAAACGTAACGCACAAAAGCGCAATTCCTAAAGGATACATTTCAGGCAACAAATAACACTTTGCAAAGAAAAATCCCAAAATTGCGCACAAAAAAGGTTTCCACTTTTTCATAATATCACCTACAGTTTTTTTAGTAAATTATATCAGAAAAGTAAAAACCCCTTTGTCGCTTTAATGTTGTAGAATTTTAAAAATTATTTGTGTTTTTTGAAAGGAAAGGCAGGAAAAAATTACAATTCACAAAAACTTGAAAAATAAATATATAATAATAAAGTTTTTTGCAGCGACATGCGCGGTGCAAAAAACACCTTGCACAAGGTAAGTCGTATGCGAAGCATGCACGCAACCGCGTGTAGTCTCAAAAAATATATAAGGAACGAATGTTCCGTTATATTTTTTGAAAGGTGAAGACAATAGTCTTCACCGCTATAAATCATCAGCAACGTCGTTACATGCTCCGCCTTGCGGTTTCACGCTTAAAAGCGTAAAACCTGATTTGGCTTCGCTGTACCTCCTCTTCCCCAAAAAGCAATTCTGCTTTCCGGGGCCCCCTGCAAGATGCCGACGATCATAGATCGCCGGCATCTTGCTCAGGTATATCTCCGATTTCGGGAACGCCGGTGTAACTGCCTAAAACGTCAGACTTTATCTTCTTTTTCTTCATAAAAATCACTCCTTAAAATTTCTCTTTATATTTTCCCAAAAATGTGATATAATTATACAAAAGAATTTTTTAAGGTGATTTTATGGAACAGAAAAAAATCAGCGAACTTAAAGCAGGCGATGGCTTTGAAGGCTTTCTTTTAGTGAGAAACTTTACCGTTAAAACAGGCTCAACGGGCAAAAATTACGTTGATCTTGTCCTTGCCGACAGCGAAAACGAAATCAACGGCAAGGTGTGGAACTATATTGAAGAACAGTTTAAGGACTATAAACCTCATATTTTAGTAAAGGTGCGCGGAAATATTACCGAGTGGAACAACTCTTTGCAACTGCGCATAGAAAAAATTCGTCTTGCCAATGAAACCGATCCCGTTTCGATTGACGATTTTGTGCCGTCTGCGCCCGTTAATCCCGATGATATGTTTAACACGATTATTTCCTATATCCAGCGTATTGAGAAAAAGGATTTAAGGGATATTGTAACTTATATCATAAAAGAACGCAGGCAGAAACTTATGTATTATCCTGCGGCGCAGGTGAACCACCATTCCGTTCGCGGCGGACTTCTTTATCACACAACAACCATGCTTAAATCTGCAGAGGCTCTTGCTAAAGTTTACACCGAACTTGATACTGACTGGCTTTTTGCAGGCGTTATCGTTCACGATATTGAAAAAACCGAGGAAATGGCATCTTCCGAACTTGGTCTTGTTTCTGATTACACCATGAAAGGTCATCTTTTAGGTCATATTGTTCAGGGACCTTTGCTTGTTGCCGAAGCAGGCAAGGCAGTTTGCGCCGCCGAAGAAACTATAGTTCTTCTTCAGCACATGCTTATTTCCCATCACTATGAGCCTGAATACGGCTCACCTAAGCGCCCCATGTTTGCCGAAGCCGAGATTTTGCACTATCTTGATATGATAGATGCCCGTATGTACGATTTCCGCAAAGCACTTTCTGAAGTTGAGGAAGGCGGTTTCTCCGAAAAGCAGTTTTTATTGAACGGACGCCGTCTATATAAAAAATCATCAAAATAAAAACATAAATTTGTCCCTCCCCGAATAGTTTCTTACGGGAGGGATTTTTTATGGAAATTGAAAAAGCCTATAAAGCCTGGCAGCAGGCAATAAATATTTTTAATAATGCCGTCGAAAAGGACGAGATCGACTACGCCATATATAACCTTGAAGCCAAGCGCAAGCAATACGTGCGCCTTCTTAACTGTGCTAAAAATGAAGAAAAAGAGGAAGAAGACGAAGAAGACGATTTTTAATAGCCAAAAAACCTTGATAAAATATATTTCAGAAAAGGTGAAGTAAAAAAAGAAAAGAAGGGTGGAAACACCCTTCAGTCTGCTGACAAAGTCAGCAGACTGCCAGAGTTCGAGAAACCCTTGCAAGCCAAGGCGCTGAACTTGCAAAAAAGGGAGTTTACACAGACGTAAATGACCGCATTTTGCTATATACTATAGCGCGCGCAAAGGAGTCCGATTTTAAAGGATAAATTTCCGTGTCTGCTTTGTTGAAATACTCGGCAATACTGCACTCGTATTGCCTGCGTTTTCGCCGCGCATCCTTCAAAAATTTATTCCTTTAAAA
>JAZQII010000101.1:0-22022 GCA_045541035.1 Clostridia bacterium
CGAACCCAAAGGAACTGATTTTGTGATAGAAAACGGCTCGCGAAGCGAAGGAATACCGGGCGTATTTCAAGCGACAAGAGTCGTTTTATGCGCAAAAGCAGTCCTATTGGGCGTTATGGGTTCGATTCCCTTCGGCTATAACTTTTTCGGAGTTTTCAAGGGCAACGTCGCGGTACTTTAGATAGTCTTCTTTAAAACTTTCGTCATTTCCTATCTTCCAGGCGGCAAGATAGAACATGGGAAGCCGTGCCCATTCATGGGCGCCAAGTTCGCCCCACATTTTTGTTGCAAGACTTTTTTTGTTGTCTTCGCGGAGCATATTGTAATCATTTTCTTTTTTAACGGTTTCCCTTGCACGGAGAGCAAAATTTACAAGAGTTTCCTTGATAAATTCTTTTTCATCTTCATCAGAAAGACTGCTGAAAAGATATTTTACCGATGCAAATATCCAATGGGTGTACTGATCCCTTGAACTTTCAATGTAGTGGCTTTTTTCATCAACGGGCGAAAGACTGCGGGCAAGAAATCCCTTTGTTTCTGATACGGTCGCACATTTTTTCATACCCTTAAAAATTTCTTTTGCCTTTAAAATATACTCTTTATCACCGTAAAGTTCATAGGCTTCAATGGCACTTTCAAGCATGATTCCGCCGTTTATCATGCCGTCTTCCATACCCGTACACCAACCGCAGGGATTGGGAATCTGCTTGTTTATTAGTTCAGGTTCAGGCAGAAATTCTTTAAAAGAAAGACCTTCCACCAAAAAATCATAAAACAGATTAGTTTTTTTGGAATATAATTTTTCAAACATCATCTGCCAAATTTTTTCATCAAAGTTTTTCATAATTCATCACCTGACCATAGTATACCAAATCAAAAATAAAAAGTACATTGCTTTTTTTACCGTAAACATTGCAGATTTAAACAAAAAAAGGGAACGTTATGTTCCCTTATTGATTATTCATTTGTTTTAAAAAGGAATTAAATGCGCCTTGCGGAACAACGATAACATCCTTTTCTTTTAAAATCTTCTTAATATCGTTATCAGCATAAAACAGAATGGAATCAATATCAACGTGCTTTTTTGCAATCACCAAGCATTGTTCGCGAAAAGATATTCCACCGCGAGCAAAGGTGTTTGTCAATTCTGCGGTTCTTGCCTTTGTTTCGCTATATTTCAGTTCTTTTACAACTTTTTTGCCAAGTTTTAAAATAACCTTTTCTTCTTCAAGATAGTATTTAAAAAGCAATGATTTATTCAATAAAAAACCAATTATTGTCGTTATAAGCAAAACTCCGCTGCCTAATATAGCAAAAAGTGGTTCACCGCATACAAAGGCAATTACAACAACAAAAGCAGTACATATCAACATACCAATAATGCTTATAAATATAATATTACGTGTGTCTTTATTTAATATGTATCCGCATGTTTCTTTCATTTCTCGCAAGTCTCTTTGTCTTTCACCGTCGTTATAGAAGCAATTAATTTTCTGCGAATAGTTCCGCACTTATTATTCAAAAATTTAAAAGTATTTTCATCTATACCCTTAACCTGAAAAAGAATTTCTAACCAATATTCTGTTTCATAACACTCTTTAAGCGCAACTTCCATTTTATTGACGAAATCTGCTCTGCTTTGTGCATATTTAGCTTCGTGAGCATTTGCGCCAATTGACGAGCAACATCGCAAAAGCTGATTGGTATAAATTGCACGCCCTTTTATATTATCACAGATATTGGTCATTTCAACGGTTAATTCAATGGCTAATTCTTTTATTGTTTTATTTTGCATATACGTCCTTTTTGCGATATACTCGCTTCGCTCGTGCGATATATTTTAAAAAATGCGATATAACCGCCCCCTTTGGGTTCGGTTGCGATATGATATAAATTCCTTCGCTTTTTAACATATCTCGCTTTAGCGAGAATGTTAAAAAATATCGCGCCGAAAGGCATATCGCATACATCAGTATATATCGCAAATTCCGCGAGGAATTTATATCGCAATGCTATTGTTACACAATAGCATTTTTTCCAACCACAACAGGATAATTCTCCTGCCCCATCAACGTCTTATTCTTACGGACAATGACAGACTTATCGATAACGGCGTTATTTAACTGAACACCTGATTGAATGAGAGAATTCTGCATGATAATACTGTTCTTGACAACGGCGCCTTCTTCGATCTGAACACCGCGGAAGATGATACAGTTTTCAACGGTTCCGTTGATAATACAACCGTCAGCAACCATTGAATTTTTAATGTTGGCAGTTTCGCCGTAAATGGTGGGAACTTCGTCCTTAACCTTGGTGTAGACGGAATCGCCCGATTCAAAAAGTTCTTCACTTACCGACTGTTTCAAAATATCCATATTGCACTTAAAATATGATGCAATATTGTGAACTCTGCCAACGTAGCCTTTATATTCATAGCCGAAAATGCGAAGTCTATCCTTTTCGTGAAGAAGAATATCTTTTGCAAAATCGTGAAGTCCGCGTGAAAGACAACGGTTAAGGTGATATTCCAGGAACTCACGTTCCATAATATACGTGCCCATTGAAATCTGTGATGAGAATGCACGGGAAGGATCAATTTCAATATCAACGATTCTGCCTGCGTTATCGGTTTTTAAGCCAACGTGATGGGCTAAAGACGCGCAATCGGGCATGTTATTATACATAACGGTAATGTCCGCGGCGTTTTTCTTGTGGAAATCAAGCATATCGTCAAAAGTAGTTTTATACAAAATATCACTTCCGCAGATAACAACGTAACGTCTGTGAGATGCGGAAATATAATCTAAAATACTGTTTAAAACGTCAAGATCGCCCTGAACGTCAAGTCCTGAACCTGTAAGGGGCGGAAGAACAACAAGACCGTGGCGCTTGCGGTTAAGATCCCAGGCGGCACCTGAACCAAGGTGATCCATAAGCGAACGGTAGTGCGCCTGAGTGGGAATACCAACGCGCTCAATGCCTGAATTTACCATGTTTGAAAGAATAAAGTCAACAAGTCTGTATCTTGAGCCTACGGGAACAGCGCCGATAGGTCTGTTTTTGGTAATTTCGCCAAGTTCAAGGCCCGAATTACCTGCCATAATAATTCCTAAAGTATCATTCATCTACGCCACCTCCCAGAATATCCTGCTCAATCATCATTTCCCTGCCTACGCGCACGTTTTTGCCGACGGTAACCTTATCGCCGATAAGAGTAATACCGTTAGAGCACATCTTATTTTTAACCCAGGGAATGTTAGGTTCATCAGAGCCGATAACGGCATTTTCGCCAACAATACAGTTATTTGAAACAACGGCTTTATCAACCACCGCGCCTTTTTTGATAACTGAATAAGGCAAAACAATGGAGTTTGTTACGGTTGCGCCGTCTTCAACTACCGCGCCTGAGAAAAGCACCGAATGTTCAACCTTGCCGTAAACTTTGCAACCCTCGGAAATACAGCAGTTTTTAATTTCTGCTTTAGGCGAAATGTAGTGACCGGGTAAGCCTTCATTACGGGAATAGATTCGCCAATGTTCATCATAAAGGTTGAAATTGGGAACTGTGCCTAAAAGATCCATGTTTGCTTCCCAAAGACTGTAAACAGTTCCAACGTCTTTCCAATACCCCTCAAAGGCATAGGCATACATACCTAAACCGTCGTTAAGCATGGCGGGAATAACGTCTTTACCAAAATCCTTTGAAGAATTTTCGTTTTCTTCATCGGCAATAAGATACTTTTTCAAAGCCTGCCATGAGAAGATATATACGCCCATACTTGCAAGAGTGCTTTTGGGTTTCTCGGGTTTTTCGGCAAAATCGTAAATTCTGCCGTCCTCATGAGCCGACATTATGCCGTAACGGCTGGCATCTTCAAGAGGCACGTTAAATACTGCGATAGTACAGTCTGCGCCCTTTTCCTTATGATAGTTTAACATTCTGCGATAGTCCATTTTATAAATGTGGTCGCCTGATAAAACTAAAACGTATTCGGGATTGAACTGTTCAATAAAAGGAATATTTTGATAAATTGCGTTGGCAGTACCTTTATACCACTCGCCCGTTTTGCCCTTAACGTAAGGGGGCAGAACGAATGCGCCGCCGCGAAGCCTATCCATATCCCAAGGCTGACCGCTTCCGATATAAGTATTTAATTCTAATGGACGGTACTGTGTTAAAACACCAACGGTGTAAATACCTGAATTTGCGCAGTTTGATAAGGGGAAATCAATAATTCTGTATTTTCCGCCAAAGGGAACTGCGGGTTTTGCGATTTCTTTAGTAAGTGCGCCTAATCTGCTTCCCTGTCCGCCGGCAAGAAGCATAGCAACACATTCAACACTATACATTTTATTCCTCCATACGTGTAAATCGAAACCGCTTTTTTAAGGCGGTTTCGTCATTAAAATTTATTTATCAAGTTTGTAATAGAGAACCGACATGGGCGGTATTGTTACACGGATACGGTTTTTAAATTCTGCCGTTTCGTTATCGGTTACAAGTTCTTCGTTTACGATAGCTCCCTCGCCTGAATATTTCTTATCATCGGAATTTAAGATAAGTTTGTAAGTTCCCTCTTTAGGTGCTTCCAGCCAATAGTCAAAACGCTCAACGGGAGTCATGTTCACAATGGCAAGAACCGTTTCATCATCAGAGAAGCGCGCCATTGAGTAAACGCTGCCTTCCTTATCATCAGCATTAAGCCACTTGAAGCCTTCCCAAGAATCGTCTTTTTCCCAGAATGCCGAGTTATCGTTATAAAGTGCCAAAAGATCTTTTACGAAGCCGTAAAGACCGCGGTGTGTTTCATACTGCAAAAGTTTCCACTCGATCTGCTCGTAATAGCGCCACTCCATAAACTGACCGATCTCGTTACCCATAAACAAGAGTTTTTTGCCGGGGTGCGCGAACATATATCCGTAATATGCCTTTAACGATGCAAATTTCTGATAATATTCACCGTACATCTTATCTAAAACGCTCTTTTTGCCGTGAACACATTCATCATGAGAAAGAGGAAGAATGTAATTTTCATTAAAAGCGTACATCATTGAGAAAGTCATTTTATTATGAACACCGCTTCTGAATAAAGGATCGGTTTCCATATATTCTAAAGTATCGTTCATCCAGCCCATATTCCACTTAAAGTCAAAGCCAAGTCCGCCTTCGTTAAGAGGTGCAGTAAGTTTGGGATAGTTGGCTGATTCTTCTGCTATCATCAATGCGCCGGGGAATTTTTCCTTAACGATTGAATTAAGAGTTTTAATAAATTCAACTGCGCCAAGATCTTCGTTTCCGCCGTAAGGATTGGGCGACCATTCGCCGGGATTTTTGCAGAAATCAAGATAGATCATATTGCTTACCGCGTCAACGCGCAAGCCGTCAAAGTGGAATTCCTTAAGCCAATAAACGGCATTTGATACAAGGAACTGACGAACCATAGGTGAATCAAAATTAAATTTAAGCGTACCCCACTCTGAAATATTAGCGTCTTTTTCATATAAGCATTCACCGTCAAAGAAAGCAAGACCGTGTGCATCTTTGGGGAAATGACCGGGCACCCAATCTAAAATTACGCCAATTGAATTCTGGTGAAGAATATCAACAAAATACTTTAATTCAGCAGGTGTGCCGTAACGTGAAGTAGGTGCAAAATATCCCGTTGCCTGATATCCCCATGAGCCATCGTAAGGATGCTCGGCAAGGGGCATGATCTCAACGTGAGTATAGCGGTTTTCCTTTAAAAACTTAACTAATGCATCAGCAACGTCAGCATAAGATAATATCTCGTTATTTCTTCCGCGCATCCATGAACCCATGTGCATTTCATAAATTGCCATAGGCTGATTTTTTTCCTGAGGCTTGGAATGTTTTACGCACCAGGAAAGATCGTGCCAGCGGTAATTATCGGCATAGGTCATTGAAGCGGTCTTGGGGCGAAGTTCTGAAAACTTTGCCATGGGATCTGCTTTATAAAGGGTTCTTCCGTCAGCAGTGGTTATACAATATTTATAAAGGCAACCTGTGGGAACACCTTCAATATAAACCTCCCAGAAATCGGTATCGGGAATTCTTGCCATAACGTTGGCATCTTCCTGCCACTCATTGAAATCGCCCACAACGCTTATCTTCTTTGCATGGGGCGCCCAGAGTGCAAAATAGAAGCCGTCGATAAGTCCCGTACTGTTAAACACCGGTCTTGCACCCAAGATCTCATCAAGATTTCTGTGGGTGCCTTCGCAGGCGAGGTACAGATCAAAATCACTTATCATTTTGCTTTTTGTAAAATTTTCTTTTCCCATTGTAGGTAGCCTCCTGTATATAATATTTGCTGATTATATTTTAACAAATTCAAGTGCCAATGTCAATATCGCGAAAACAAAAATTTTGTATTTTATTCATGATTTTTACATAAAAAGATGTATATTCTCAAAAATCAGGGGCAAAAATAAATTTCGGAGGTGTAAATTTTATGAATCTTGGTACCATTAAAGACAAATCAGGCAGATCTATTTTAAGAAAGAAGACCGTTAAAAATGCACTTGTACTTGCAAGTTTATGTTGTGTTGCGGTGGTTGCGGTAACGTCAAGCATTGCTCTTTCTAAAAAGAATGAGCAATCCCCCGTTCTTGAAGAACCGAAAAAAACCGATGCGCAGATCTCAAACAGCAACGCGCAAATTGCAACGGATTCGCCCTTACCTTCTGCAACGCCCGAACTTAAAACGGAAACAGAGGACAGTTTAAGCGTATCGTCAGGGGCAACGGTTTCTTCAAAAATGCTTATGCCCATAACCGAAGGCAGTATCTTAAAAGGCTACGCGGCAGATTCTTTAGTTTATTCTGCAACGCTGGACCACTGGGCAACACATACCGCCCTTGATATTTCCGCGCCTGAAGGCACAATAGTTCTTTCCGCTTTAGACGGCACGGTTTCAGAGATCGTTGACGACGAACTTATGGGACTTACCGTAAAAGTAACCCACGAAAACGGACTTGAAACTATTTATTCTGCCCTTGAATCAGCATCGGTTGCAGAGGGCGATGCCATTTTACAGGGACAAGCCGTAGGCGCAGTTGGAAACAGCGCATCAAGCGAATCTTCCGACGGTGCTCACTTGCACTTTGAAGTGTTAAAAGACGGCAAAAGCGTAAATCCCCAAAACTATATTTCGGGATTGGGTAAATAAAAGATTTATCGGCAAGATTTTGAGGAGTTTTTAAAATTCTCTTGATTTCTTGCCGATAATCTGTTATAATTAAGTTACCGAAATAATAAGGAGGTGGCTTAATGAACTTTTTATCGGTAAACGAAATTGCCGCAAAATGGGGTGTTTCGGAGAGAACCGTGCGCAATTATTGTTCTGAGGGCAAAATACCCGATGCCTTTTTAACGGGCAAAAAATGGAGTATTCCCGAAAATGCACAAAAACCCTCTAGAGCGAACTTTAAAAAGAGAAGGTTACTTGATATTCTTAAAGAAGAAAAAAGTATGCATTTATCGGGCGGAATTTATCACAAAATACAAATTGATCTTACTTACAACTCAAATCATATTGAGGGCAGTACCCTGACACACAATCAGACGGCATACATTTTTGAAACAAACACCATAGGCATCGAAAACGCCGCGGTAAATGTTGACGACATTGTTGAAACCGCAAATCATTTCAGGTGTGTTGACCTGATAATCGACCGTGCTTCACATTCATTATCGGAAAATTTCATTAAGGAACTTCACTTTATCTTAAAAAACGGCACCAGCGACAGTCGCAAAGAGTGGTTCCGCGTCGGCGAATACAAAGCGCGCCCCAACGAAGTTGGCGGCAACATGACCGTCAGCCCAAATAACGTTCATCAGGAGATAAATAAACTTTTAACCCGATATAACAGTTTAAAAAATGTCAGTTTTGACGATATTCTTGATTTTCACGTGCAGTTTGAAAAAATACATCCCTTTCAGGACGGCAACGGCAGAGTCGGCAGGCTTATAATGTTCAAGGAATGCCTTAAGCACAACTTTGTTCCTTTTATTATCCGCGACGAAATAAAAATGTTCTATTACCGCGGAATAAGCCTTTGGGATACGGAGCGTGGCTTCCTTCGCGAAGCCTGCCTTTCCGCCCAGGATCATTTCAAAAAGATTATGGAGTATTTTGATATTTAAGTAACAACACACGAAATAACCCCCTGCAATTTTTCTTGCAGGGGGTTATGGTTGCATGGCAATTTCGACAAACTGTCAGAATTCGAGAAACCCTTGCAAGGCAAGGCGCCGAGCTTATAAAACGAATGAGCTTACATAGCGGTAAGTGATTGAGTTTTTAAGCGACGGCAACACAGCAAATAATCCCTGCAAATTTTTTTGCAGGGATTATGTTTGCATGGGTTTCTCGGATTCTGAAATATTATCTTCCGAAATATTTAGTCCCAGGTTTAATAGCACTTTCGCCTAAAAGTTCGGTAACGGTAACAACTTCATAGCCTTGAGCATAAAGTTTTTCCATGATAATTACAAAGGCATCATAAGAGTTTTTATAGATCTCGTGCATAAGAATTATCTTGCCGGGACCTACGGTGTTCATAACGTTATTAACGATAACCTGAACTTCTTCGGGAGTTTCTTTCTTGTGGCGCCAATCTTCCGAATCAACATTCCATTGAATTACCGAATAATCGCAGTCTTTAACGCGTGTTTCGGTGATTCTTCCGCCAACGGGGCGCATCATTGTGGGAGTTTTGCCCGTATATTGTTTAATAACCTGGGCGGTCTTTGACATTTCTTCTTCAAAGCGGGAATCGGAACATTTATCGTAATAAACTTCGTGAGTATAGCCGTGAATTGCAATTTCGCAGCCGTTCTGGGAAGCATATTTTATTGCTTCACCGGTCTTTTCGTTTACGCGGTTGCCGATAATAAAGAAGGTAGCACCTGCGTTATATTTTTTACAAACGTCAACAAGTTTTTTGGTGTAGACCGAATGGGGTCCGTCATCAAAAGTCATTGCAACCTGCTTTTTGCCGTTATCTGGCTTTATTGAAGGCGCAACGGTTACAATGGGCGTAGGCGACGGTGTTATTTCGGGAGTCGGTTCAGGAGTCGGTTCAGGCGTTGGCGTTATATAAGGCTGAACGGTTATTTCATCCTCTGTGATTCCCACGTGGGTAAGAACAAGAGGTTCTGTAAAATCATAAAGTCCCGTCTTAACGGCTTGTCCGTCAACGGTGATTTTTATGTTATCGGCAGAGAAATTGTGCAAGAACGTGTTTGCAACAGATTGCATAATAAGTTTCTGCCTGCCCGCCGTCTGTGAAGACAGCCATATTCTGAAATTATCGCCGAAATCAAGGGAAAGTTGACGGTAAGTATCAGAGCCTTCGTTTTTAAAATCGTTAAGCACCGTATCACTTGCGATAACGCCGTTGGACTTCAAAAACTCCAAAATGCTTCCTGCAGAAAACTCTTCTGCCTTAACCTGCTTGGCAACGATAGTATCCCCGTCAATATAATAAATTGTAAGCAGGATATTTTTCGTGCAACCTGAAAAAAGCAAGCACGGAATCAATAAAAATGCAAGAAAAATTTTAAAAAACGATTTCAATTTTACTCTACCTCTGACGTATAAATAAGTTAACGTATTTAGTATAACACAAAACAACACAAAAGTACATAACATTTTGTCGAATTTTCTGTATTTTTTTACTTGCAAATTTCAAAAAATGTGCTAAAATATATTTAATTGAATATTTACGGGGGTATAGCTCAGTCGGTAGAGCGGTTGCTTCGCATGTAACAGGCCAGCGGTTCGAATACGCTTATCTCCACCAACAAAACGAGAACTTTTTTAAGTTCTCGTTTTGTTTATCCAAGCCGCAGGCTTAGCATATCATCACGACGCAGTCGTGTATATCATCAATGGTGGCTTGCCACCATTGTATCTCATCACGCTTTAGCGTGCATTATTCCTGCGGCTTGATGAGATGCAACACTTCGTGTTGATGATATGCAATTCCTTTGGAATTGATGATATACAAGGCTTCGCCTTGATTTATTTACTAAAATATAGTATAATGTTTTCAAAAGGAGTGATTGTATGCCAAAGAATTATTTGCAGATCTATTCTGAACAACTTGCAACGGATATAGAATCCCTTTGCCAAAACATCAAAGCTTCTTCTAACACTCTTTTCCAAATGCGTAAAAGTTCAAGCAGTATTTATGCAAATATTCGCGAAGCAAATTATGGACAAAGTAAAGCGGATATGCTTTCAAAATTTGAAATTGCCCTCAAGGAATGTAGCGAAACCGAAGGGTGGCTGCAATTATTATTCAATACAGACGTTATTGATGAAGAAACCTATAAAAAGCACAGAAATCTCTGCGGTCGTATCAGACGACTGCTGATTGCCTCTTGTAAAACATTAAAGGAAACTATAAAATAAAAAAGTATTCCGTACTTTCGACTTTTTTAGAGATTTTATTTATTCAAGAACAAGCAAAAAAACGGGCGAACTGCCCGTTTTTTGTGTAATGTTTCACCGCTAACCGAGAGTGCGAGAAAATTCGCAAATCAGGGGCGCAAAGGTTAATCGTGAAGGAGTTTAACGGGGTCCCCGAAAAGCAGAATTGCTTTTTGGGGAAAAGGAGGCACAGCGAAGCCAAACAGGTTTTGCGCGCTTGTGCGTGAAACCGCAAAGCGAAGCTTGTGCCGACGTGAACCGCAGTTTCAAGAGTTTTTTGTGTAATGCTTCACCGCTAACCGAGAGTGCAAAAAAGCTTGAAAATCAGGTGAAGAAGTGATCGAAACCGAAGGAGTTTACATAACGGTAAATGACCGAGGTTATATGGGGTCCCCGAAAAGCAGAATTGCTTTTTGGGGAAAAGGAGGCACAGCGAAGCCAAACAGGTTTTGCGCACTTGTGCGTGAAACCGCAAAGCGAAGCTTGTGCCGACGCGAGCCGCAGTTTCAAGAGTTTTTTGCGTGATGACTTACCTCGAACTAAAGAGTGCGAGAAAATTCGCAAATCAGGGGCGCAAAGGTTAATCGTGAAGGAGTTTACATAACGGTAAATGACTGAACGATTATACCGCATGCAACCCGCAGTTGCGAAGATTTCTCGTGCTCTCTTACAATGCTCTCAAAATACAATCCGCAGTAGCCTTATTATTAGCAATAGGCACGTTATAAACCTGCGCAATTCTTAAAAGTGCCTTAACATCAGGATCGTGGGGTTGGGCGGTAAGGGGATCGGAAAAGAAGATAACAACGTCAATCTCCCCTACTGCAACGCGGGCGCCGATCTGTTGGTCGCCGCCTAAAGGGCCTGAAAGATATGCTTTTACGGGAAGGCCCGTAGCCTCGTTGATCTTTTTTGCGGTTGTGCCCGTTCCGCAAAGGAAATGATGGGATAAAAGTTCTTTATTTTCCTTGCACCATTCAATAATGGTAGGCTTCATATTATCGTGTGCAATAAGTGCAATTCTCTTTGTTTCCATAAAAAATCCTCAATTCATAAATATAGCCGAAGAGTTTTTTGCTCTTCGGCTATAATTTTACAACAATTTTCTTTTTTATGCAACATTATTATGCATTTCTGCACTCAACAACGTCTCTTTCCGTTTCGATCTTGACTCTTTCGTAAACTTCAGTAAGTTTTTCCGTTTTGTTACCGAGATTTTTAAGGAAATACTGTGGCTTTTCACCCGTTTCACCGTTAAGGGCGAACACGAAGCGGAAATCGTGAGGCGCAAAATCGAATTCTTTTTCGGGGTTAGGTCCGCAGGAGAATGAGCCTAAAGCGCGCATTTTATAGTCAATATAAAGATAGTTTTTGCTATCTTCCTTAACATCGCTTCTGTGGCGTGCATCGCGCAGAGATTTAAGACTCCAGGGATGATATTGGAAGGAGAAAATATCGTTGCCGTAAACGGTAAGATTATTGTTTTCGCCTTTGATCTGAGCGTATCTTGTATCGCACCTTGAACCCGTTTCCTGAGGCACGTCATACATAAAGTTCATTTTTTCTATAGGAAGTTCATAAGTTCCGATAGGCGCTGAAGCCTTTGAATCTTCATAAGAATGGTCTTCGCCTCTGCCATACCACTTAACGCGGGAGAATTCTTTATCCATTTTAATAACGATACCAAATCTGGGAAGTCTTGGTTCAAGGATATCGTCAGCACCTGTTGAGCCCCATTCAGGAGGAGCAGGCATATCACCGAAAGGCTTCACCAACATATCAAATACCAAAAGACCGTCATTATATATAGTATATTCATTTGTTACGTTAAAGCCCATATAACAATGATCCTGAGTAAGAATACCTTCCGAAACAACTTTTACAAATTTTTCGGTTTTTTCAGTATTGGTCTTAATTGCAAAGAACTCCATTTTCTGAAGTCTTGACTTTTCCCAAGAGCCTATCCAGCGGGGGTAAAGGCTAACGATACCGTCATTATCCGTTTCGGCGCGGTGGGTAACGAATTTAACGGGTTCATCAAAATAAACCTTGCCGTCTTTTTCGTATTTTACGGGAAGACCGTTTTTAAAGGCGATACTGAAGTTTTCGCCTGATACCAAAACTTTATCTTTATCTACCTTAACTTCACCCTTAAAAGGCGCAACTTCAAGTTTTTCCTTTTCCTTGGTGCTTTCAAGTTCAAACTGCTTTAATGCAACCTTATCACCGTTTTTGTAAACGTTGATATTAAGGAAACACTCAACACCGAAAACTTCAGGCGCATAGTTAAAATCAGCCTTTTCTCTTGGTAAAATAGCGGGAATATTAAGTATCTCTTTCTTAATAACTTCACCGTCAGCAATTATCTCCGCCTCAAAAACAAGGTCGGAAGTATCGGTAAAGTCCATGGTATTGTGAAGATTTAATACGCCATTTTCATACTTAAAGCGAATAGGCGCGTAAACGTATTTAAGTTCAAGGAAAGTAGGTTTAGGCGTACCGTCGGAAACACAGAATCCGTCCAAAGTAAAGTTTGACCAATGGTTATCATCATGGAAATCTCCGCCGTAAAGATAATCAACCGTTCCGTCTTCATTTACGCGTTTCATGCCGTGGCTTCTGAATTCCCAAACGTAACCGCCGCAATAACGGGGATGTTCCATAACAAAATCCCACATAGTTTGAAGGTTTCCGGGACTGTTACCCATTGCATGAGCGTATTCAATAAGACAAAGAGGCTGTTCCGTATCAGGTGCTTCATCAAGAACGCGCTGAAGTCTTTTTACGTTACAGTAGCCGTTGCCGATAAATACGCGCTTATGTCTGTTTTCAGGCAAAGTTGCATACTGAACGGGCTTTTTGTCTTTGCGGTTTCTTACATATTCAGCGCAGTCTTCACTGTTCTGACCTGCGCCCATTTCGTTACCCAATGACCAGATAACGATACAAGTTTCATTTTTATCTCTTTCAACCATGCGAAGAGTTCTATCCATAAAAGCATCGCGCCATGAGGGAGTTTTATTTAAAAATCCCTGATCTCCCGTTATACCGCAACCGTGGCTCTCAATATCGCCTTCGTCCATAACGTAGATACCAAGTTCCGAGCAAAACTCATAAAATGCAGGATTGTTAGGATAGTGGGCGCAACGGATAGCGTTTATATTATTGCTCTTTATAAGTTCAAGATCGCTTTTTATCTGCTCAACGGTAACGTATCTGCCGTTTTCGGCATTGTTCTCGTGGCGGTTGATACCCTTAATAAGAACGGGTTTGCCGTTAATTAAGAACTGCTGATTTTTAATTTCACTCTTAACAAAGCCGACGCGCTTTGAATGTGTTTCAACTACTTTGCCATCTTCAACCACTTCAAGGGTAAGATCGTAAAGGTTAGGCTGTTCCGCATTCCATGTTTTTATATTTTCGGGAGTAAGTGAAAGTTCTGCCTTGCCATTTTCAAAGGGAAGTTCATAAAATTTTCCCAAAAACTCAATTTTTGCAAGAGCAGGAACGTCTTCAATAAGTTCAGCGGTTAAGGAGAAATTCTTATCGTCGGTTATAATTTCCCAATCCCAAAGAGATGCCTTTTCAGAGAAGATAATATAAACGTCCCTGAAAATACCGCTTGCCATAAGCATATCCTGATTTTCAAGATACGAAGCGTCGGAATAGGTGTAAACGATAACTTTAAGTATGTTTTCGCCCTTTTTAAGATTTTTGGTAATATCAAATTCGTGAGGCAAACGCGATCCCTTTGAAAAACCGATAAACTCACCGTTTAAATAAACGTAGAAAGCGTTATCAACACCCTCAAAGTGAAGAATTGCCCGTTTAAGTTCGGTAACTTCAAAGGTGCGCACATAACAGCCAACGGGGTTAAGCCTTAAAATATAGGGCGGATTAAAGGGGAAGGGATATTCAACGTTAGGATAAGTAGGCTCCATATATCCCCTGAACTGCCACATGGAAGGCACGTCAATTATATCAAAATCCGAGTAATCGAAGTCATTATCAGTAAAACCGTCAGGTGCTTTATCTGAAAACAGCGCAAATTTATAGTCGCCGTTTAAGGAAAAGAGCCTGTCCGACTGTTCTCTGTTATGATAATATACGCCTTTTTTACTTGCAGGAACCATGGTTGCACGGGGTTGAAGCCTATTTTTATGTAAGATTTTAGGCTCGCGGAGTTCAATGGGCGTATCAAGTGCCATTGAAGAATCCGATACAACTACCTGATTTTTGTAAATTCTCATTAAAAATCACTCCTTTTTTTATATAATATCACAAAACCATATAAAAAAACATTGCAAAAGCGTATGTTTATATGGTAAAATCATACATAAAGAAGGTGTTTTTATGATAAAAGAAATTTCTCTTAAGCGTTTCGGCAGAGATAAATGCTCGCCCAACAAAGGGCGGACAAGGCTCATTCCCGATGCTAACCTTATACATTTTATAGAATCGGGCAGCGGTTATTATAACGGAATCCATCTGACAAAAGGTCAGGGTTTCATCTGTTTTGAAAACCTTTTGTGTGATTACGTTCCTGATAAAGACGATCCTTGGACATATTCCTGGATAAACGTTACAGGTGCAGGCGCAAAACAGCTTATAAACAGTCTGCCGTTAAAGAACGGGGTTTTTGAATTTGATCTTTCTTCAAACATCAGCGCAATACAGAAGATATGCGAAAGCACCAATCCCGATACTGACGAAATGCGGTGTATCGGCATTATGCTTGAGATTTTCTCAGGTATTTCACAGCAAAAGCAAAAAAACGACTACGTTTCGCAGGCAAAGGATTTTTTTAAAAACAACTATCCTAACGGCGTAACCGTTGACGATTGTGCAAGATTCCTTAATATTTCCCGCGCCTATTTAAGAAATCTGTTTTATGAAAAAATGGGAATTTCTCCCCAGAAATATCTTATGCAGTTAAAAATGAACCGCGCCGAGTTTTTATTAAAAACCGACTACCCCATTACGGAAATTGCCCATGCAGTAGGCTATGCCGACGTTTTGCAGTTTTCAAGAATTTTTTCAAAATATCATAACAAATCGCCTAAAGAGTTCAGAAAGGAAAACTTATGAAAAATTACGACGTTTGTGTTATAGGCGGCGGAACGGCAGGAGTGTTCTCGGCTATTTCTGCTTCGCGCCTTGGTGCTAAAACTTTATTAATAGAAAAAAACGGAATATTAGGCGGAACGATGACTTCCGCGCACGTAAATTTCCCGGGTTTATTTTTTGCCTGGGGCAAACAGATAATTTCGGGGCCTTGTTTTGAAGCAATAGAAAAAAGCGGTGCAAAAATACCGAAAATTTCCTTTAAACCTCTTAACCATTGGGACGAGCAGATAAATATTGACATATTTTCATATGTGCATACAATCGAGGAAATGTGTGTTTCTTCGGGTGTAGATATTCTTTTTCACACAATGGTTCATAAAACCGAACAAAATGAAAAGGGCTTTAAAATTTCTTTGACAACAAAAGAAGGTCCTTTAGAAATTTTTACAAAAACGGTAATTGATGCAACGGGTGATGCCAATATAGTTTCTTCTTTAGGCTATGAAGTTATAAAAAGTCCGACAGTTCAGCCTGCAACTCTTATTAACGATATTTCAGGTTACGATTTTTTTGAAATTGACCTTGACGATTTTAATAAAAAACTTGCTTTTGCCTACGAAAAGGGAATTTTAACAGAGGAAGATACTCAAGGTAATTCTTTAATATCCCAACTTAAAAACGGGCGCATTTCAACCCATATAAATTCCCAAAATGCAGAATCATCAAAGGGCAAAACGAACATTGAAATTTCAGCGCGGAACCAACTTTTCAGAATAATTTCCTTTCTAAAAACCATAAAGGGACTTGAAAATATTTTTGTTTCCTCTTTCGCTTTTGAGTGCGGAATCCGCGAAAGCGTGCGCATCGTAGGCGAAAAAACGGTTACCGCAGAAGATTATATTTCGGGCAAAAAATATGAAGATGCCGTCTGCTACAGTTTCTATCCTATCGACCTTCACGTGCCAACGGGCATAAAGCAAGTGTTTTTGGAAGAGAACGTTGTGCCTACCGTGCCTAAAGGCGCGCTGATACCTAAAAATTCAAAACATCTTTTCGTATCAGGCAGGTGTATTTCTTCCGATCGGGAAGCAAACTCCGCCTTGCGCGTTCAGGCAACGGCAATGGCAACAGGTCAGGTTGCAGGCGCACTTGCATATCTTGACGCTTTAGGCGATCCTGACGATCTTTTTATAAAACTTAAGGAATTGGGGGCAATAGTACCGTGAGATTATTTGATATTGACAGTTATATAAAGGAATTTGATGCAACGGTCATTTCCGCAGAAGAAAAAGAAAACTTCTGTCTTGTTGAACTTGATAAAACCGCATTTTTCCCTGAAGGGGGCGGACAGAAAAGCGACAAAGGCTTTTTAAATGATGTTGAAGTTTTTGACGTTCAGGAAAAAGATGGCAGAATTTTTCATTACACCCGTTCGCCTTTAGAAATAAACACAGCCGTTCACGGTGTTTTAAATTGGAAAGAGCGTTTTTATAAAATGCAGAATCACACCGCAGAGCATATAATTTCAGGGCTTGTTTATAAAAAATTCGGTTACGATAACACCGGCTTTCATTTAGGTGATGACTACGTAACTCTTGATTTTAACGGGCCCATTTCTCAAAAGGAAATTGAGGAAATCGAACTTTTGGCAAACGAGACAGCATCAGAATCCCACCCTATAAAAGCGTGGTACCCCGAAGATCCCTTAAAATTTTCTTACCGCAGTAAACTTGACTTAAAGGAAAACGTGCGCCTTGTTGAAATTGAAAACGTTGATCTTTGCGCCTGCTGTGCGCCCCACGTAAAAAACACTTCGGAAGTGGGAATGATAAAAGTTATCTCAATGGAGAAATATAAGGGCGGTGTGCGCATACTTTTAAAAAGCGGACTTTTTGCTTTTAAGACTTTAGACCTTTATCAAAAAACCCTTAAAAATATTTCTTCTCTTTTATCCCTGCCCCCCGAAGAAACTTTTTCAGGCGTTAAAAAGTTAACGGATAAAATATCGGAACTTAATTACGAAAATAACGGTTTAAAAAAGGAACTATTGAAAAACTCATTAAAAGAACACTCTTTACCTTATATATTCGTTGATTCCCCCGACCTTTTAAAAGATGCAGTCAATATTTTATCTAAAAATCACTCTTTCTGCGGTGCCTTTTCGGGAAACGATACTGACGGTTACCGCTTTATGATATTTACTTTGGATATTGATAAAACACGTGCTCAGTTAAAGGAAAAACTTAACGCGTCAGGCGGCGGCAGAGATAATATGATCCAAGGTCTTTTAAAAGCAGAAAAATCTTCAATCGAAAACTTTTTTATTGCAAATTCCTGATAATATGGTATAATGAATAAAACGTTAAAAGAAAGGACATAAAAAATGAAAAAATTACTTACACTTTTACTTACCCTTGCAATTATTTTTGCTTTCAGCGTTCCCTCCTTTGCAGAAGCAGAAAACTTTGCTTCCGACTGTTTCTGGGAGCAGGGCGTGCTTTTAGCAAAATCCGATTTCACCGTTACTGACGGTGTTTGTGTTGCAAAGAATATTAACGCTGAATACAGATCACCTGCCATAAACATTCTTCCTGCCATAAAGGCTGCTTTAGGCGATGGTGATGAAGTAAGCCTTATCCTTACTTATGAAATGCGCGTTACAATGGCTGATGAAGGTGATGAAACTTCCGTTCGTCCTCTTTTAAGAGGTGTTAACGCTCTTACCGATCTTGGAGGCGCAGATAACGTTGAAGATTGGCTTGAAGCATATGAGGAAACTCTTGACGGTGATTCCGCTTTCTTCTCAAATTCAAGCGGTAACATCATGCGCGCCGTTCACGACCCCATTGATTTAACTGACGGCGAATGGACCGAAATTACCATTGAACTTTACCTTACAAGCGCTCAGGTATTAAGTCCTGCAGTTGCAAAGTGGAATCTTTGCGCTGATAAGATCTTAAACTTCGCAGGCATCAAGACTCTTGAATACAGAAACGTTTCTATTGTTCTTGCCGATGAATCAGAAGATACAGAAACTCCTGCTGAAAAGCCTGAAGAAAAGCCTGAAGAAAATAAACCTGAAACACAAGCAACTCCTGCCCCCACAAAGGCTCCTGCTGCTCCCACAGAAGCACCTACAGAAGTTCCTGACACAAATAACGGCGGCGGAAATGACGGAACCGTTATCACCGTTTCAGCAATAATCTGCGGTGTTATCATAATCTGCGCAATTGCTGCATGTGTTGTTGTTAAGAAAAAAAATTCTTGACACACCTTATTCACAAAGTATATAATAATTGTACAAAATAAATAAGGAGAGATATAGTTATGAAAAAGTTTTTAACAATCTTACTCGCACTTGTATTATCACTTGCTTTGGCAGTTCCCGCTTTTGCTGAGGAATCAACCGATAAACCTGCACCCAAGAACTATGCAGAAGGTCTTAAATGGTCAGGTTTCAGCTGTAAAGTTGAAGAAGTTGACGGCGTTGCAGTTGCAACGGGCATAAAACAGGCATGGGCATCTCCCATTGTTGATATTCTTCCTGCAGTTAAAACAATTTTAGGCACAGAAGAATCAGTTGATCTTGTTATCGTTATGGAAGCACGCGCAACCTTTACAGAAGGTAACGAAGGCGAATTTACAGGCGGTCAAGTTCTTTTAAGAGCAGATAACGGCCTTGATATCGCCACTGCAGACGTTGATGCATGGCTTGAAGCTTATTACGAACTTCTTGACGGTGAAGACGAATTCTTTATGAACTCCCAGGGTAACGTTATGAAGTACTTTGGCGAAAGACTGGAAATTACCGACGAAGAATGGACAAAACTTGAAATTGAAGTTTCTATTGACAAAATTCACGTTGATTGCGGTGCAACAACAGCCTGGAAACTTTGTATCGATAATGTTTCAAACGTTGAAATGATCAATACAATTGAGTTTAAACCCCTTGGTCTCTATCTTGCAGACGAATACTTAAGCGAAGAGCCTGAAGAAGATGAAAAGCCTGCTGAAGACGAAAAGCCTGCTGAAGATGAGAAACCCGCTGAAGACGAAAAGCCTCAGGAAGCAACCCCCACACCCACCGCAAAGCCTCAGTTGCAGACTCCTAACCTTGGCGGCAATTCAGATGACGGTAATTTAGGTGACGGCGGCGAAAACGGTGGCGGAATTAACCCCATTCTTATCGCAGGTATCATTGCCGCAGTTGTTGTTATCGGCGCAGTAGTAGTTGTTATAGTTCTTAAGAAAAAGAAACCTGAAGATAAATAATTATTAAGGGAGTGAGCAATCACTCCTTTTTTAGACATCTTTTACAGTAAATTTCGGACACAATATTGCATATCCCACTTTATTAAGTTATACTAAACAAAAAAAGGAGAGATAAAAATGAAAAAGTTTATAACAGTTTTACTTGCACTTACACTTACGTTTGCTCTTGTTGTTCCCGTTTTTGCAGAAGAAGCAACGGGCCCCAAAAACTATGCGGAAAATCTTAAATGGGAAGGTATGTCCGCAACCGTTGAAGTTAAAGACGGTGTTACTGTGGCAACGGGTATTAAACATGCCTGGTCATCACCTACGGCAGATATTCTTCCATCAATCAAAGCAGTTTTAGGCGCTGAAACTGATGTTGAGATCGTTTTTGTTATGGATATTCACGCAACCTTTATCGAAGGTAAAGAAGGTGAATTTATTACCGGCAACGTTCTTTTAAGAGGCGATAACGGTCTTGACGTTCCTGCTGCCGAAACCGGTGATTGGACCGATGCCTACAATGAGACTCTTGACGGCGAAGAACCTATGTTTACAAACCCCGATTCTAATATCAGATATCACTTTGGCGGAATTAAAGCGGAAATGACTGATGATGAATGGATAACCCTTGAAATTCCTTTTACAATTCAAAAAATCCACGTTGAAAACACCGCAGTTAAGAATTGGAAGATATGCTTTGACGGTTTATCAAACCCCACTATCGTAAACACCATTGAAATTAAGAACTTTGGTATTTTCCTTGCCGATGAATATGAAAACACCGAATCGAAAGACGAAAAACCTATTGAAGACGAAAAACCCGCTGAAGACGAAAAACCCGCTGAGGCAACTCCCACACCTACCCCCACACCTACGCCTGCGCCCACTGCCGCTCCCACAGAAGACGCTCCTTTGCAGACACCTGACCTTAGTTCAGATGGTTCAGATGACGGCGGCGAAAACGGTGGCGGAATGAACGTCGGCATTATTATCGGAATAGTTGCCGCAGTTGTTGTTATCGGCGCAGCAGTAGTTGTTATAGTTCTTAAAAAGAAGAAACCCGAAGATAAATAACAGACATAAAAATTAACTCCCCGAAAATTCGGGGAGTTTTTTCTTGACTTTATCAGTACACATAGTATATAATGAATATACAAATTTATTAAGGAGTCAGATACATGAAAAAGTTTTTAACAATTATTTTAGCACTTGTACTTGCTTGCTCACTTGCAGTTCCCGCGTTAGCCGAAGAACCTACAAACTATGCAGAAGGCGCAAAATGGACTAAAGGTAATGCAGGTGCAGTTACCGAAACAGACGGTGTTGCTGTTGCAACGGGCATTACAAACAAATGGCATGCTCCCAACATTGATATTCTTCCTGCAGTCAAAGAAGCCATTGACGGTGATGACGAAGTTGAAATCACCATTACTTTTGAATTCCGCGCAACTTTCACAAAGGGCAACGAAGGCGGAAGTGTTTTAGCACGTACTCTTATGAGAGGTGCAAACGGTCTTCCCGATCTTAAAGGCGCAGATAATTCTGCCGATTGGAACGAAGCATATGAAGAATCACTTGACGGCGAAGATCCGCTTTTCAACAATTCCAACGGTAATATCTTAAAATACCTTAACTATGAGGTTGATTTTACCGAAGAATGGACAGAAGCAAGCGTTTCACTTTTCGTTTATGCTTCTCAGGTAGAAAATGAGTGTGTTACAGAATGGAACTTTACCGTTGATAATATCAGCGAACCTGAAATCGTAGAAACTCTTGAGTTTAAGAATTTCGCAGTTTATCTTGCAGATGAAGCACCTGAAATTGAAGAGCCCGAAGAACCTGAAGAGCCTGAAACACCTGTAACAGACGATAAGCCTGCAACTGACGATAAGCCTGCAACTCCTCAGGAACCCACAAAGGCACCTGAAGTTAAGCCTACCGAAGAACCTGCTCCCCAGATTGACGGCGTTGATCCCATAATCATTTACGCTTTGATCGCTTCAGCAGTAATCATCATCGGCACAGCCGTTGGCGCAGTTATTATCGTTAAAAAGAAAACCAAGTAAAAATTAAAACCAAATAAAGTTAAATCCCCTCGGAATATTTCCGAGGGGATTTAGTCTGCTGACAAAGTCAGCAGACTGTCAGAGTTCGAGAAACCCTTGCAAGCCAAGGCGCTGAACTTGCAAAAAAGGGAGTTTACACAGACGTAAATGACCGCATTTTGCAAGTGAA
>JAZQII010000102.1:0-3846 GCA_045541035.1 Clostridia bacterium
AATGCTTATTGGCTCAACTTACGCCTGGTTTACTGATTCTGTTACTTCAACAGGTAATAAGATTCAGTCAGGTACTCTTACCCTTGACCTTGAATTACTTGATAAGGCTACCGGCGCTTGGAATTCAATCAAGGAAGATAAAACCGCTCTTTTCAACTACTCAAATTGGGAACCCGGTTACACCGAAGTTAAGGTTCTTAAAGTTGAAAACGAAGGCTCACTTGCTCTTAAGTGGGTTGCAAAGATCGTAACACCGCAAGAACTTTCGATCCTTGCTGACGTTATTGACGTTTACGTTCTTCCCTACGGTGTTTTATCCGATGCTGAAGCCGCTACAGTTCAGTATCCCACACGTGCTCTTGAAAACTACAGGAAAGTAGGCACACTCAAGAACTTCGCAAACACCATCGAAGAAACAACTTTCGGCACTCTTTTAGAAGATGAATCTGCTTACCTTGGCATTGCTCTTAAGATGCAGGAATCAGCAGGCAACGACTATCAGGGCAAAGATCTTGGCGGTCTTTTTGATATTCAAATCGTTGCAACACAGCTTAATTTTGAAGAAGATACTTTTGACAAGGACTACGATAAAGAAGCAACTTATCCCGTTATGTCCCAAGCTGTTGAACTTCCTGCAACTGCAGTTGAACCCTTGACCGTTGCAACAGAGACAGTAGAAGTTACTTTACCTGCAAATCTTGTTAACGAACTTCCCGCTTCTGTTGAAAATCTCCGCGTTGCTCATTCCGAGCCCAAGGCAGATACCGACAATGAATGGATTCACTTTGATAACATCGATCTTATTGATCAGGACGGCAACGTTGTTGACCTTGAATCTTTAAATTCCGCTGAAACAATAACCGTAAAACTTCCCGTTGGCGATATGTTCGATGAAGGCGACGTTGTTGAAATTTATCATGACGATGTTAAGATCGCTGATTCAACGGTTGATGCTGACGGTAATGCAGTTTATGAAGCCTCACATTTCTGCGAAGTAAAGATCTCAAGAAAACTTATGGTCGTTGTTACTTTTAGTGATGGCTTTGAAATGAAGTTCTCATCACTTAAAAAAGCAATGCGCACCGGTTATAGCAACGGTGAGCAGGAGAAGATCACAGTTTACTGCGATATCACAGAAGAAATGGATTTCCTTGAAGGCAACATTGTTTGCGGAAATCCTGACGGCGTTACCATTAAAAACCCCATCGTAGATTCTTGGATCTACTGCGATAGTTCTAACTTTACAATTGGTCAAGGCGTTACCTATGATGTAACCGGCTATGCAAGCGGACTTTTCATTTATGGTGATGATTGTGTTATCAACGGTACAGTTATAACTGACTGCTACTATCAGCGCTATGCAGACTCAAAACTTACTATCAATGCTCCCGGTAGCCTTACCGTAAAGACCGAAACCTTTATTCTTCGCTATACAGATAAAGATGGAAATGCAGGCATCTATATCAACGGTGATAATAACGACGAAACCGTTGAGTTCAAATTAGCAGTTGCATATTTCTATCAGGGTATGATCAATGCTAAAGATGCAACTCTCAAAGTTGGTACATATTGGCAGACAAATGAAACTGACGGTCAGGGAAGCGCAAACCTTGTTCTTGACAATTCAAAATTAACAGTTACTGTTGACGAACACGAATTTAAAGCTACAGGTAATTCAACCGTTACTTTGACAAACGGTAGTGTTCTTGACGTTGCACGTAGAATCAGCACAAATTCCTGCGAGATTTCCTGCGATGAAACAAGCACCGTTATTGAAAGAAGAAAGTAATTTCCTTTACCGCTCTATCTCTCTTTTGAGATAGGCGGTAAGCAAAAGATATATCACCGTATATCTTTTGCTTACCGAAATTTTAGGAGATAAGATATGAAAAACACCTTTAAAAAGATATGGAACATAGTTTCCACAGTTCTTGTCGTGCTAATCGTTTTGTGCGCAGTATTCCTTATGGGTTCAAGGATTATGGGTTACCGCGTATTTAACGTGCTCACGGGAAGTATGTCCCCCATGTATAACCCCGGTGATCTTATTTACGTTAAGGAAGTTAAGCCTTCCGAAGTTAAAGAGGGCGACGTTATTACTTTCGTTTTAAACGAAAAACTTGTTGTTGCCACACACCGCGTAGTTGAGATCAACAATGAAAAGCAATTTTTCATTACCAAGGGCGATACTAACCAGACTCTTGATGCGCCTATTCACTTTAACAACCTTATCGGAAAGCCTCAGTTCAGCATTCCGCTTCTTGGTTACGTATCTAATTTCATTCAGAATCCCCCCGGAACTTACATAACCATTGCCGCAGGCGCAATTCTTATAATTCTCGTATTTGTGCCTGACTTAATAAAAAAGAAACCCGAAGAAAACGATTTTAACCATTCTGAAAAGGATGTTTAAAATACAAGATTTTTTGAAGAAAGGAGGAACTATAAAATGACAAAAAAGAAAATTTTTGTTATCGCTCTTGCAGTTTGCCTCGTTGCTATCCTTTCATTAGGATCATTGGCTTGGTTCACCGCAGAGGATAAGGTAACAAACGAATTCTACGTAGCTGATACAAACACACCTGATGCTGAAGGCGTTTTCGGCATTGACGTTTGGGAGTATGATGAAGACGGCGAAAAAATCGCTGAAGACGGCGATCCTGAAGACGGCATCGTTTTTGAAGAGATCATCGCAGGCGACCACCTTAAGAAAGAGCCTCATTTCACAAATACAGGTATTCATCCTATGTACGTTCGCGCAACTGTAACCATTTCAGGTGCAGACGTTCTTAAGGAGGCTTTCGGTCCTGATGCTTACGATTGGATCAATCCCGAAAATATGCTTGAAGGCACTTCCGTTAAGTGGATCCATGACAAAACAACATACGATCCCGCAACAAAAGAACTCGTTCACGTATTCTATTACGCTGACATTCTTGAAGAAGGCGCTGATACATCAGCACTTTTCGGTTACGTAAACATTCCCACAGGTCTTACTGTTGATCAGGCTGAAAGACTTGATAACTTTGACGTTGTAATTCTTGGCGAAGCAATTCAGTCAAAGAATCTTAACGTTGCAAGTGCTAAAGAGGCTTTCGAGACCTATTGGGAAGAAGCAACTGCACAAGGTGGCAGCTATATTATTGCAGAATCCGAAGTTTCAGGCGTTGTTGATACAACTGCTACAATGGATGAAGCAACAAGCATCAACTATGTTGACGTTACCTGGGCAAGTGAAGACGGTGTAGACGAAGCTATGATCACTGCTACTGCTAACGCTACAAACGGTGTTGTATTCATCACCGGCGGTGATTTCACTCTTCAGGCAGGCGATTATATCGTTAAAACCGAAACACCCACTTTCGTGGTTTACGTTTTAGCACCCATAACTGTTAACGGTCAGGAAGTTGCTAAAGCTGATTTAAGTCAGTATTTTGACTTAATGAGCCCCGGAATGGTATGGCCCATGTATCCCTAATCACTTTTGCGGAGAAAACCATATTCTTTTATGCTTTTCTTCCCTAACTTCAAAAACTTTTGTCATTTTTTTGACAAAACAAATAAGGAGACCATATTAAGATGACACAGAAAAAAGGCACAAAACGTGCATTGCTTTTAAGCGTTTTAGCACTTGTTATGTGTTGCTCAATGCTTATTGGCTCAACTTACGCCTGGTTTACTGATTCCGTTACTTCAACAGGCAACAAGATTCAGTCAGGTACTCTTACCCTTGACCTTGAATTACTTGATAAGGCTACCGGCGCTTGGAATTCAATCAAGGAAGATAAGACGGCTCTTTTCAACTACTCAAATTGGGAACCCGGTTACACCGAAGTTAAGGTTCTT
>JAZQII010000103.1:0-17112 GCA_045541035.1 Clostridia bacterium
TGAAAGGATGAATTAAATTATGTTACGCACTTATCAACCTAACAGACGTAAGAGAAAAAAGGTACACGGCTTCCGTAAGAGAATGCAGACCAAGAACGGCAGAAACGTTCTTCAGAGACGTCGCCGCAGAGGCAGAAAAGTTTTAAGCGCATAATTTGTTGGAGGTGTCCTCTTGAAAAAACAGGATATGCTTAAAAAAAATAAGGAATTCCGTTACGTTGTTTCAAGGGGCAAGTCTTTTAAAGCGCCTTCCATGGTGCTTATTTGCGCAAAATCAAGGACGGGCACTAAATTCGGGCTATCGGTAAGCGCGAAGTTAGGTAATGCCGTTGTCCGCAACAGAACAAAAAGAATAATGCGCGCAGGCATTACGCCGCTTATACCTTATATTAAAAAGGATACGGCGTATCTTTTTATTGCAAGGCGTGATCTCGTTAATCAAAGTTCGGAATTTTGTAAAAACGAGGCTTATTCACTTTTATTAAGGGCAGGGTGTATAAATGAAGAATCCTGCTAAGGCGTTGTGCCTTTTCCTAATAAAAGGATATAAGAAACATATTTCGCCCCTTTTGCCGCCTGCTTGCAGATTTGTTCCAACGTGCTCCGAATACGCGTACACCGCCATTGAACGGTTCGGTGTATTAAAAGGCGGGGCACTTTCGTTATGGCGCATTATGCGCTGTAATCCCTTTTGCAAAGGTGGGTACGATCCCGTACCAGAAAAAAGAGGACAGGAGAATTCCAAGTGAATTTTATTAGTGAATTTTTTGGTTCCATCTTTGAATGGATCAATAACTTTACGAACAATTACGGTCTTTCTATTATCCTGTTTACCATTTTGTTCAGGCTCGTTCTTTTGCCTTTTGATATCCGCAGCCGTGTAGGTCAGCGTGAATATTCATTAAAGATGAAGAAAATTCAGCCTGAAATGGATATGATAAACAAGGCTTATAAAAATGACCCTCAAAAAGCACAGCAGATGATGATGGAAATCAGAAAGCGCGAGGGTATCGGTATGATGCCTAAAGGATGCGGTACCATGCTTATTACCTATCCTATTCTTATTGCTTTCTTCGCAGTTTTCCGTAACCTTGCCGCTGAAAAAATGGTCGAACTTTCAACTTTGACCGATCCTGCTTTAATCGAGGAATGGTTTGATACAAACAGTTTCTTATGGGTAAAGAATATCTGGCAGCCTGACGTTTTCTTTAACTTTGAAGAAGTGTGGGGCTTAAGAAAATTCTGGATAATTCAGGATATTAACGGTTATATTCTGCCCAACACCATTGAAAACCTTCAGGCACTTTTAAAATCTGCTTTTGACGGCGGATTCCTTGATGCCTTTAATGGGGGCGGTCTTGATTTTGCTGCGTTCTGTGAGCAGGTAATGAACGGTCTTCAGAACAGTGATATCGTAAACCATATTCAGGGTATTACCAACGGCCATAATTGGCTTGGCGGAAACGGCTGGTATATTTTCCCCATTCTTTCGGGCGTTGTGCAGATATTAAGTTTTAATATGTCAAGTGCTCAACAGCAGCAGAGCAACGATCCTGCCGCACAGCAGGCTCAGAAAACAGGCAATTTCATGAAGATTTTCTTCCCCATATTGTTTGTTTACTTCTGCCTTGTTTCATCAACTGCACTTGCTATTTACTGGACTACCTCAAGCCTTTGCATGATTCTGGTGAACTTTATTATCAATAAAGTTCTCGATGCCAGAGATAAGAAAAAAGAACTTGAAGGAGAAAAATAATGGCAAGAGTTATTGAAATCGAAGGTAAAACTATCGATGAAGCTCTCTATCACGGTCTTGACCAACTTGCGCTTACCATTGATGAAGTTGATATGGAAGTGCTTGATTACGGTTCAAAAGGCTTTATGGGTATCGGTTATAAGCCGGTAAAAATAAAACTTTCCGAGCGTGAAGAAGCGGTGATTCCCGATTTCGTTCTTAATAAGGATAAGCCTAAGGAAAAGGCTCCCCGTAAGGACAGACGTGAAAAAACCCGCAGAGAAAAAGTAGAGAAAGAAGAAACCGAAGAAATCAAGGGTGAATATTTCCCCGAAGATACAGAATTCGTTGAAAATGAGGTTACTGAATTTTTGAAAGGTCTTATGGACCACGTTGGAATTCAGAACGGAAGCGTTAAAGCCGCTAATACCGATAACGGCTTGCTTGTAAACCTTGAAGGCGACGATATGGGCGTGCTTATCGGCCGCCGCGGTGAAACACTTGATGCAGTTCAGTATCTTGCTTCACTTGTTTATAACAAGGATAAGGAAGATTATCACCGCATCACCGTTGATACCGAAAACTATCGCAAGAAAAGAGAACAGACTCTTATCCGTCTTGCTCGCAAAAAGGCATCTCAGGTTGCAAAGACAAATAAAAAAGTTGTTCTTGAACCCATGAGTCCCTTTGAAAGAAGAATTATCCACTTCGCTCTTCAGCACGATAAGTATGTTACTACTTATTCTGAAGGAGAGGAACCTAATCGTCATATTGTCATCGACAAAAAATAGTCACGGCACGCTAAATTCTTGCAACTGCGGGTCGTAAGCGATATAAAGCCTCAGTCATTTACGTATCGTGTAAACTCCTTCGGCTTTAATCTCTTTCTCCCCTGATTTGCAAGTTTTATCGCACCGTGGATCCAGAGCGCGAGAATTCCGCACAAACATACCCCTTCCGTTTCGGAAGGGGTATTTTCTTTGTTACGGGCGGTATAAGCGCTCAATCATTTGCGTTTGTGTAAACTCAATCGCGCTTAACCGCCCGTGCCTTGGCTTGTGCGTTTTCTCGCACTCAGACAGTTCTATATTAAACTTACTTTTGGGTTTTGTTAGCACCCGCGCGAGAAATCTTCGCAAACAAGCCCCTGCAAAAGCAGGGGCTTTTCCTGTGTTGCGGCAACCATAAAAGCTCGGTCACTTACCACGTCAGCACAAGCTTCGCTTTGCGGTTTTACGCATAAATGCGCAAAACCTGTTTGGCTTCGCTGTGCTTCCTTTTCCCCCAAAAGCAATACTGCTTTTCGGGGGCCCCGTTAAGCGCCCTCGCGTTTAGAACGCCGCGCCTTGGCTTGCGAATTTTCTCGCACTCTGGGGGACATCTTATTCTGCATTGCAAGCTTTATCGCACCGTGGATCCAGAGCGCGAAAAATCCGCACAAACATACCCCTTCCGTTTCGGAAGGGGTATTTCCTTTGTTACGGGCGGTATAAGCGCTCAATCATTTACGTTTGTGTAAACTCCCGAAAACAAGACTCCGAAATAAATTCGGAGTCTTGTTTTGTGTTGATCAATACATTGCATTTGTGCTCATGTAATCATATATTTGCTTGCCGTGGTTTTGTTCTGCGGATTGAATATAGTTTAATACGTCACGCAAAGGTTTTTGAGAAAACTCAAAAACGCTTGTATCATACATTCCTGAAGCGTGCTTTTCGGCGGCTAAAAGATCGTTACATAAAAAGCAGTCGTTTAGTTTATCAGGGTTATCCTGGGCACCGTAGGTTGCAGAAAAAGTTTTTTCTTGCCCACCATTTTGGTTGATCTGCGGAACAAATCCGTCAGTTATCTGATCAAGCATACTTAAATGGTTTATTTCATTTTGTGAAATCTCTTCAAAAAGTGCTTTTAACTGCGGATCTTTTGCCTGATTGGCGTTGCGTGCATACTTTTCTGCACAAGTTTTTTCCTGAGTTTTTAAATCTTCAATTAACAATGCTTCTTTTTGTGTAAGTTCCATAAAAAATCACCTCTTGATTATTTTAACCAAGAGGTAAAATTTTATTATAAAAAGGTTTCAAAAACTTCTCTTTCAAAGGTCTGCCATTTTAACTCATTTTCTTTGGGCAATCTTTCTGAAAAGCTTGATTCGCTGTTTAACGTTCCCTGATAATTATACTTTTTTAAGGCATCTTTAAAATCGTTCCAATCGCCGTTTCCTTCATAAGGCAGAGCATGTCTATCCATTCCGTTTAAAGAATCGTGCACGTGTAACGTTTTAATTTTATCACCTAAAACTTCAAAAAACGAAGAAACTTTTAGTTTGTTTGAAAAAGCGTGTCCCGTATCAATGCAGATGCAAAGCTTGGGTGATACTGCTTCGCACATCTCTTTAAGCTCTTCCCCCGTACGCACAAAGCCGTTGCATCCGGGCAGATTTTCAAGGCAAACCACGGTGTTTTCTGCCTTTTCAACAACACGCTTGAGATATTCTTTATTTAATTGAAAAGTTTTTTCACGGTCAGGATCGCCCGACCAGGAATAAATAAACGTATGCACAACTGTATAGGGGATTTTTAACGCACTTGCAACTTCAACGCAATTTACTATTGAAACAATGATATTTTCAATTTCTTCATCACTGAGGTTTTCGTAAGTATTGGGCATGGGCGCGTGGCATTGACCAACGATAAGTCCCGCATCTTCAATATCCTTAATTACGCTTTCAAGGTATTTTTTGCCTTCTTCCGCATTCATAAACTTACTGCCATCGCAGGTTTCATTGATATCAATCGCTTGCCAACCTGCCTTTTTGAGCATTTTATAATCATTTTTTCCGCAATGCGAATTTCTGCTTAATAACATTTTATAAACTCCTTACCGTTGTAAAAACTACCTGATGCTTTTCATCAATAAAATAATCCTGATGACGGTGACCCGATATCCATTTTTTAAAAGTTACGTTGTTATCTATAAAGCGGTTGAGCATAAACAAACTATGCTCACTTCCGCCCATGGGAACGAAACATTCGTTGCAAAAATATTTGTGGGTTAAAATATAATCAACCTGATAATTTGATTTTTTTAAATTTTCGTAAGCGTTCTCAAGTTGCGCTTTTGAAGGAGTATCGCCCTCATGCCACAAGCCTAACTCTTTCCACTTTTTGCTTGTTGAGCATCCGCCGAAGACGAAGAACGTTGAACCTTCTATATTATATATCTCGCCCCGTTTAAGGCGCACGATATTTTTTGAGATTCTGTTTATTTTTCCGCCGTTCCAGGTTTCTTCAGATTGACTGTCAAGCCAAGGGTAATTTTCGTGATTGCCGTCAACGATGGCAATGTTATAGTCCCTTGATAAAAGCCACTCATCAAACTTTTTATACTTTTCCACTTCGCTGATTTTAAGGCAGGTATCGCCCAATAAAATAAGAAGATCGTCCTTATTTTCAGGCTGATAATTTAAAAGTCCCTCAAAAAAATCGGGACCGTGATTATCACTTAAAAAATTGATCACCAAGATTCACCTCGCATAAAAAATTATATAATATTGAGGAGTAAAAGTCAATGGTTAAATGTGTTTTGTATTTGTATTTTCATGTCAACTTTTTTAAAAATTCAATAGCCGAAAAAGCAACAAGATTTGCAATGTTTTTTTGGAAAAACTTCAATTTAACTGACTTTTATCAAAGTGTGTTTTGCCAAAGAAACCGCAATATTCACAATGTACAAAAGTCTCTTTTTGTGGCACAATATACCTATAACATAACTAAAGGAGATATATTATGAGAAAAATAGTCACTTTATTACTTATACTTATTCTTACATCGGTTTCCGTTTTTGCAACCAATGATTACGAAATTTTAACGGATGCTGATTTTGAAGAAGCCAATGATGAGGTATGGGTAAAATACGTAAAAGCGTACATTGATTTTTCAGAAGATGCCTTTGAAGGAACGTCTGCCCTTTTATCTTCGGAAAGAACACACAATACCGACGTTGTAAAGCAGTTCGTTCAGGATGAACTTAATTATTACGGCACAGGTAAATATACTGCGCAAGCACAAGTGAAGCTTGCAGAAGCCGATGCTGAACCTATAGAAATTCAGCTTGTTGTTAATATTACGGCCGAAGGAAAAACTGCTTACGTAACCTCAGGCTACGTCAGTGTTTCGGGCAATGAGTGGACACAGATATCTCTTTCCAAGGATTTTAAGTGGGACGGCGAGGTTACCAAGTCAGAATTCTATTTTGTTACCAAGGAAACTGACGATACGGGATATGCCGATATTCTTATTGATAACTGCTCCCTTGTGCCCCTTGAGTTTACGGGCGAGCCTTTTGATGAAGAAACAGAAGAAACTCCTGCACCTACCGAAAAGCCTACGGAAAAGCCTGCAGAAAAGCCTCAGGAAACAAAAGCACCTGAAGAAAATGAAGCAGCAACACCAACACCTGCAGTAAGTGAAAATTCAGGACCTAACAAAAAGCAGTCGCAGGTTATAGGCGGAATGATAATTGCTTGCGGTGTTATCCTTTTAATAGGTGCAGTTGCACTTTTTATCTCCTACAGAAAGGATAAGAAAAATGAAAAAGCTTAATAAACTTATTCTTTCCCTTACGTCCTTTGCGCTATCAATAGTGCTTATAACCTCGGGTATATTATATATTGCTTTCAGTGATGGAGGAGCTTTAACTGTGAAAAAAGATCAGAACACGCAACTTATTGATAACAATGCATTTCTTTCACCCGATAATAAATACAGAGGGTTACAGATCGTTCACGATTTTTCAAGCCTTTCAGGCGGAAGCTATTCGGAAAAGGCTCAAACTGTAATTAACTGCGGTTGGGGCGGTGTTATCACCAATGACGGTTGGACGGGAAAATATCTTCAAAGTGAGAGAAAGCTTGAAAATCTCAATGAGTTCGTTCAGGCGGTTGACGATGCGGGTATGCGCGTGTGGCTTTACGATGAAAAGGGATATCCAAGCGGTTCGGCAGGCGACCTTACAGTAAGTGCAAACGAAGATTATATTGCAGTAAGAATCAATCAGCACACCGTTTCAGGTAAGGGTGCAGGCGAAGTTTCTCTTCCGCTTCCTGAAAATTTTAAAAAGCTTATCAGCATTTCTTTAAACAGTGGCGGTAAATACACCGTAGTTGAGGGAAAGGTTGAAAATGATAAAATAGTGTTTAACGGCGTTGACGGCGGTTGGACGGCACAGGTGTATTTCGTTGAAAAACACTATGAGGTCAACTCCTATTTCAAAACTTATCCTAACCTGCTTAATAAAGATGCGGTTAAAAAGTTTATTGAGGTAACACATCAGACTTACGGCGACAGTATAGAAAGCTTTTCTGATATTGTTGAAGCGTTTTTTACCGATGAACCTGCTTTGCAGGCAACAAAACATTATTCAAAAAGTGATTTTACTTCACCCGTAATTCCTTACGTTGACGGTATATTTGAATCCTTTGAGGAAAAGTTCGGCTATGATCTTGTTCCCAAGCTGCCCTTATTATTCTATTCACAAACAGATGAGGCAATAAGAGTCAGAGCAAACTTTTATTCTCACGTAGGTGATCTTCTTGCGGAAAGCTATTTCGGGCAGATCGAAGAATGGTGTAAGGAGCACGGCGTAAAATCTTCGGGACACCTTTTGTTGGAAGAACAAATGATTTATCATATTCCCATATACGGTGATTATATGCAGTGTTCAATAGAAATGGGTTATCCCGGCTTTGATATTCTTAACGTACGCCCTAAAAATTACATTGAATCAATGTCAACGGGCGGAAAATATGCTTCTTCCCCTGCATGGCTTTATGGAAAAGAGCGTGTGTTTGTTGAAATATGTCCCGTGCACGACCCCAAAGAATTTGCAACAAATCATCTTGATTACGCTTTAGGCACCATGACCTTTGCTTATTTTGACGGCGGAAATCAGGTCGGTTCATACTACGGCAGGGCCAACAACGAACCTGAAACGGGCAAGATTTTCAACGAGTATATCGGCAGAATGGGCTCAATGCTTGTTGGCGCACAAAACAAAAATGAAGTTGCTATCTATTATACCATCGATTCTGTAGGCGGTGCATATATTGCGCCGAACACACAGAACGTTTATAATCCCGATGAATTTGCAAAGGTAAATGATAAGCTTGTTGGCGAAATAACCTCAGAGCTTCGCAATAACGGTCTTGACTACGTTTTCCTTGACGATAATTCACTGATAAACGGCACAGTTAAGGATAATGCACTAGAAGTTAATAATTTTGCCTTTAAAACGATTATCGTGCCACGTGCAACTGTTATGGATATTTCTACGGCAAATGCCATTGATAAGCTTATTCAGTCAGGCGTAAACGTTGTTTTCGTCGGCGAAATGCCCAGAGTTGCGTTCCTTGAAAAAGATCAGCAGGCGTTAAAAGAGTTTTCACAAAAATACGGTAACAAGTGCATTGCTTCCGCAAATCAAATTATGGACTTTGTAAAAGTAACACCTGAGCTTATCGTTGATTCCAATGGAACTATATTTGTTTCGCCCTACGAAAAGGATGGTGTGAAATTCTTCTTCCTTGCAAATGCTTCTGCAAATGATTTAAAATCAACCTTTAATTATGAAGGCGCAATAAATTATAGGATTTATGATCCTTTAACCGGTGAAATCAGCGAGGTTAATGAATATTCTATCCCGTCATACCGCGGAATTTTCGTTCAGCCGATTATAGAAAAATAAAAAAATAAAACTGTGTAGGAAAAAATCTACACAGTTTTTGTTTTCTTATTCACAAAGCTTTGCTACGATCTGATTGATAAGTTTGCCGTCAGCCTTGCCTTTAAGCGCACCCATTGCATTTCTCATGATCATGCCTTTATTTTTCTGCTCGATCAATTCGGCACAGTTGGCTTTTAAGAACTCAACGATCTCTTCTTCGGACATCATTTTAGGTGCAAATGCTTCAACTGCCTGAAGTTTTTGAGTATATTCTTCCATTAAATCGGTACGCTCTTTGGGGCAGGTATCAACCTGTTCCTTTAAGGATTTTACTTCCTTTAAGATCACGCGGTCAACCATTTCATCGGGAATGTTATCTCTTACGCCTTCATCAATGGCAACTTTCTTTACTGCGGCGATGAGTGATGAAATTGCGTCCTTTTTAACCTTGTCCTTTGCCTTCATTGCGGCAATCATTTCTTTCTGAAGTTCACTGAATTGCATATATATTTCCTCCTTGAAGATTATTTTCAGTAATATTATATTATTTAATCGCAAAATCGTCAATAAACTAATTGCAAAAATTTCGTGTTTTTGATACAATATATATATTACAATGGAAAAGGTGTTTTTTATGGAAGAATTAAGAAAAAACTTTATTCAGGAGATCGTTGAAAATGATATTGAGGAAAACGGCGGTAAGTTAAATATCGTTACCCGTTTCCCGCCTGAGCCTAACGGATATTTACATATCGGTCATGCAAAGGCTATCTGTGTTGACTTTGGTATTGCAAAAAAATATAACGGTAAGTGCAACTTAAGAATGGATGACACTAATCCTGCCAAGGAAGATAATTTCTACGTTGAAGCAATTAAGAAAGACGTTGAATGGCTTGGCTTTACTCCCGATAATCTTTGCTTTGCGGCAGATTATTTTGAGGAAATGTATAATCAGGCAATCGTTTTAATTAAAAAGGGTCTTGCTTTCGTTTGCGATATGAACGCTGATGAAATTAAGGAATCCCGCGGTACTTTAACAGAGCCCGGTATTGAGAGCCCTTACAGAAACAGAAGCATTGAAGAAAACCTTGATCTTTTTAAGCGTATGCGCGCAGGCGAATTTGCTGACGGCGCAAAGGTTCTTCGTGCTAAAATTGATATGGCATCGCCTAACATCAATATGCGCGATCCCATTATCTACCGTATACTTCGTATGGAACACTATCGCACAAACAACGATTGGTGCATCTATCCTATGTACGACTATGCTCACCCCATTGAGGATATGATCGAAAACGTTACCCATTCAATTTGTACCTTGGAGTTTGAAGATCACAGACCTCTTTACGATTGGGTAGTTGAGAACGTTGATATTGATGCAAAGCCAAGGCAGATCGAGTTTGCACGTCTTAACATGACGCGCACTATCATGTCAAAGCGTTATTTAAAGAGTTTGGTTGACAATTCCAGCGTTTCAGGCTGGGATGATCCCAGAATGCCCACCATTGCGGGTTTAAGACGTCGTGGTTACACACCTGAAGCAATTCGCGATTTCTGCGATAGGATCGGTGTTGCAAAGAGCAATTCTTTAGTTGAAGCAGCGCTTTTGGAGCATTGTGTCCGTGAAGACTTAAGCACCAAAACCGAACGCAGAATGGCAATAGTTGATCCCATTAAACTTGTTATTGATAACTATCCTGAAAACACAAGCGAACTTTTAACCACCGAAAACGGTGCAGACGAAACAAGCGGTACACGTGAAATTTCATTCTCCCGTGAACTTTATATTCAGGCAGAAGATTTCATGATCGATCCGCCCAAAAAGTTCTTCCGCTTGTTTGTTGGCGGTGAAGTACGTTTAAAGAGCGCATATATTATTAAATGCGTAGGCTACGATACTGATGAGAACGGCAATGTTACTTGTGTTCATGCTGAATATGATCCGGAAACAAAATCAGGTATGCCCATGGCTGACAGAAAGGTTAAGGGCACACTTCATTGGGTTGATGCAAACAACTCAATTCCCTTTGAAGCAAGGCTTTATGATTATCTTTTAGATGAGCGCGAGGGCGAAGGTCTTGATTTTAAAGAGCGCGTTAACGAAAACTCACTTATCGTTAAAGAGGGATTTTTGGAAAAATCTCTTGAAAATGCAAAAGTCGGCGATTCATTCCAATTTATCCGCGTAGGCTATTTCAGAATGGATGAAGACAGCAATGAAAAGCCCGTATTTAACCGCATTGTCGGCTTAAGAGATACTTGGGCAAAAATGAATAAATAAAGAGGGAAGTCATAGCCTTCCCTCTTCAAAAAACTTTATTATTATATGATTTTACGAAAAAATTTTTTTATAAGTAGGGTATTAAATGAAAAAGTTACTTGTTATTATTTCTTTAGTGCTTGCTTGCACGCTTATTTTTTCCGCTTGCAAAAAGGAAGAAGAAACTCCCCTTGATGATTATAATCCCGGCGAAGTTTTCCTTGAGGAAATTGAAGACCTTGCAAATATAGAAGATCCCAACACTTTCATAAGCCTTGATGATCTTTCAAGATTTTTTGTTATTGAAAGCGCGGAAAGTAAAGGACCTTCATATAGCAGATTTTTCCATATGGCGTTAAGGGATAACTGTGTTATTCAACCTCTTTTAAACGGTGTTGACGTTAGCAGCGAGCCTGAATGTTCAAGCATTACAATTACTCCCCCCACAAAGGAGGGAGAGTATCCTTATATCATTTACAGTTATACTGACGGTATGTATAATGCCGTTATAAAGGTCTACTATCTCACCGAGGAAGAACTTAACGTTTCTAAAATAGGCGGTATCGTTGCTCTTACCGCAGGCGATGAAGAAGTTATCGAAAGAAGCGATTACGGTCAATATAAGATTGTAAAATATCTTCCCACCGAAACTACCCATGCTGAAATAATTTTAATGGATAAGTATTTTGTTACCATAAACGGCGGTCTTTACACAAATAAAGACTACGCTAAAACTGTTGAGGAAGGCTTACTTGATATTCTTACTTTTAGTGAGATACCTTTGCCGGATATGACACAAGTCGGATAAGGCTCAGAGCGCGAGAATTCCGCACAAACATACCCCTTCCGTTTCGGAAGGGGTATTTCCTTTGTTACGGGCGGTATAAGCGCTCAATCATTTACGTCTGTGTAAACTCAATCGCGCTTAACCGCCCGCGCCTTGGCTTGTGCGTTTTCTCGCACTCTGATAGGCTGATGGGCAAACAGTTCGTTTCAGAGCGCGAGAATTCCGCACAAACATAACAAGGGGGAAGACTTTGTCTTCCCCCTTCAAAAAACATAACGGAACATTCGTTCCTTATATATTTTTTGAGACTACACGCGGTTGCGTGCATGCTTCGCATACGACTTACCTTGTGCAAGGTGTTTTTTGCACCGCGCATGTCGCTGCAAAAAACTTATTATTATATTTATTTGCATTTTAAGACGAACAAAAGTTCGTCTTTTTTTATTGAAAACAGAAAGTTTTTTTGATATAATATAGATAATATAAAAAAGGAGATAAAATGATGAAAAAGATTCTTGCGTTTCTGTGTGTTGCTTTTATAATTCTTAATATCTTTGTTTTTGCCGATGGGGCGCAGGATATGACCGAGTATTTATATTACGTCATTGAAGACGGCGAAGTTACAATTACGGGATGTAAGGATAGAGATTTAGAGGGCGATTTTTATATTCCCGAAAAAATCGAAAACTGTCCCGTAACGAAGATCGGGGACAGCGCCTTTTCCGTTTGCATTGAAATTACAAGCATTACTTTGCCCGATACGGTAAAAAGTATCGGTGCAGGCGCTTTTGTTAAGTGTACAGAATTACAAGAAATTTATTTGGGAAACAGTCTTGAATTTATCGGGGAAGAAGCCTTTTGGTGTTGCTTTAGTCTTACTTCTGTAAATTTTCCAGCTTCACTTACAAAAATTGAGGTTGGGAGAAGCGTGTTTTATGAGTGCGAGGCACTTGAGAAAATAGAGGTTGACGAAAATAATCCTGTATATTACAGTCAAAACAACTGCCTTATTGAAAAGAACACTAAAACAGTTATCGCGGGGTGCGCCAGCAGTAACGTGATACCTGAAGATACAAAGGCTATTGGTGATGGCGCATTCAGTGCGGCATACGGTTTAAAAAGTATAATTATTCCCGAAGGCGTTATGAGTATTGGAAAAATGGCATTTTACCAGTGCAGAAATATTGAGGAAATAATTATTCCATCATCGGTGGTAAGTATTGGTGAAAGCGCTTTCGATCAGTGTTGCAGTCTTAAGGGAATAAAGCTTCCCGAAAATTTACAAAGAATAGAAAAGGACACGTTTGGGTGTTGTGAGAGTCTTGAAAAAATTGAAATTCCTCAAGGTGTAAATTATATAGGCGATGATGCCTTTTTTGCTTGCGACGGTTTAGCGGAAATAATAATACCGGCATCGGTAAACAATATTGGTAGCGGTATTTCTTCGGGATGTGAAAATTTAGAATGTCTGATTGTGAATGACGGAAATTTGAATTATTACAGTCAAAACAACTGTATTATTGAAAGCAACACGAAAAAAATTGTTGCAGGATGTAAAAACAGCATTATTCCCGATGATGTTATAACTATCGGAAGCAGGGCATTCTATGTTGTAGGGTTAAAGGATGTAATTATTCCTGCAACGGTAACAAAGATTGAGAAATATGCCTTTGGCGGAAAAATTGAAAACGTATATTATTTGGGTAAACAGGATGAGTGGAACGGTATAGTAATAGATGAATACAATACGATTGAGAATGTTTCTGTCGTTTATGAGTTTTCTCTAACGCCAGTAACCACTGCTGAATCTACACCTACTGCTGAACCCACAGAAGTGCCTGCACCTACTCCGACAGAAACGGAGATGCCAAACTCCTTTATTTCGGCAGGGGAGGGAAGATATTCTTCCATAGCGATTATGACGGTTGTAACTATATTGGCTATGATATTTGTGGTAATTTTCGCATTTAAGGAAAGGAATAAAAAATGAAAGAGATTTTAGAAAAGGTTGATCATACTCTCTTAAAACAGACGGCTACGTGGAGTGAAATTAAAGAAATTATTGATGACGGAATAAAATATAACGTGGCTTCCGTGTGCATTCCGCCGTGTTTTGTAAAACAAGCCCGTCAATATAATAAAGATATAACTATCTGTACCGTTATCGGCTTTCCTAACGGCAACATGACAACTGAAACAAAATGTTTTGAAACTTCCGATGCCGTAAACAATGGCGCAGATGAAATAGATATGGTAATAAATATCGGTTTTTTGAAGGATAAAAGATACGGTGATATTTTAGAGGAGATAAATAAAATAAAATCTTGTTGTAACGGCAGAATTTTAAAAGTCATTATTGAAACGTGTCTTTTAACAGACGAAGAAAAGATAAAAATGTGCCAGATCGTTGAAAAAAGCGGTGCGGATTTTATTAAAACCTCAACGGGATTTTCTGTTAGCGGTGCAACGAAAGAAGATATAAAGTTATTTTCTGAAAACATAAAAACAAAAAAGATCAAGGCGGCAGGGGGAATAAAGACAATAGAAGATGCAAAAGAATTTATTTCTCTTGGCGCGGACAGACTTGGAACAAGCAGGATAATAAAAATTGTTAAGGAGGAAAATGATGACACCTCATATTAAAGCAGAAAAAGGGGATTTTGCAAAAACGGTGCTTATGCCCGGTGATCCCAAACGTGCAAAATTCGTTGCCGAAAATTTCCTGACAGACGCTAAACTTGTAAATGACGTTCGCGGTGTGCAAGGCTACACGGGATATTATAAGGATAAGCGCGTTTCCGTTATGGCAAGCGGAATGGGTATGCCCTCAATCGGCATATATTCCTATGAACTTTTTAAGTTTTTTGACGTTGATAATATTATCCGTATCGGCTCGGCAGGGGCAATGAGTGATGATGTTTCTGTCAGGGATATCGTTTTAGCGCTTGGCGCATCGACGGACTCAAGTTATGGTCATCAGTACGCCTTACCAGGAACTTATGCAAATGTGTGCAGTTATGCACTATTAGAAAAAGCGGTTAATATTTCACGGGAAAAAGGATATAATTTCCACGTGGGCAACGTGCTTTCGACTGACGTTTTCTATTCTGAACTTGATACTCTTTCCCTTTGGGGCAAAATGAACGTTTTAGCCGTTGAAATGGAAGCGGCGGCGCTATACATGAACGCGGCGCGGTTAAATAAAAATGCACTTGCGATTCTCACCGTTTCCGATCACCTTAAAACGGGCGAAAATCTATCAAGTGATGAAAGGGAAAAATCTTTTACCCAAATGATGACACTTGCTTTAGAGGTAGCCCAATGAAAGATTTAATAAAAAAAGCAATGGAAGCATCAGAAAATTCCTATTCGCCCTATTCAAATTATAAAGTCGGCGCGGCGCTTTTAACAAAAAACGGAAAAGTTTTTTTAGGTTGTAATATTGAGAATGCTTCATATTCGCCAACCGTCTGCGCTGAACGAGTTGCAATTTTTAAGGCAATATCCGAGGGCGAAAAAGATTTTTCGGCTATTGCCGTTTACGGAAAAGATCTTGCATATCCTTGCGGCGTGTGCAGGCAGGTTTTGTCGGAGTTCTGTAAAGAAGACTTTAAGATCCTTATCGTTAAAGACGAAGAAAATTATATTGAACATACTTTGGGCGAACTTCTGCCTAAAAGTTTTAAGTTGGAGTGAAAAATTATGCGTATTAGTGATATTATTTTGAAAAAGCGTAACGGCGGAAGTCTTACAAGAGAAGAAATTGAATTTTTTATAAAAAAGTATATGAACGGCCGTGCCCACGATTACCATGCGGCGGCGCTGATGATGGCAATTTACTATATGGGCATGAATGATGACGAGATTTCCAACTTAACTGAATTCATGGCGTTTTCAGGGAACACCATTGATCTTTCGGAGTTCGGGAATTTTTCCTGCGATAAACATTCAACGGGCGGTGTAGGTGATAAAACGAGCCTTATCGTTGGCCCTATCGTTGCATCTTTAGGCGGTTACGTTACAAAAATGTCGGGCCGTGGGTTAGGTCATACGGGTGGAACCATTGATAAACTTGAATCCATTCCCGGCTATAGAACTGAACTTTCCCAGGAAGAATTTTTAGATACGGTAAGAAAAACGGGCATGGCTATTATCGGGCAGACGGGTAACCTTGCTCCCTGCGATAAAAAACTTTACGCTCTCCGCGACGTTACGGCAACTGTTGACAGCGTTCCCTTAATAACTTCCAGCGTAATGTGTAAGAAAATTGCGGCAGGCTCAAAAAACATCGTTCTTGACGTTAAGTGGGGCAACGGTGCTTTCATGAAAACTCTTGAAGATGCAAAAAAACTTGCCAACACCATGGTTACTATCGGCAAAAGATGCGGCCGCAACATGGCAGCGCTTATTACCGATATGAATAAGCCGTTAGGTAACAATATCGGCAACGCTCTTGAAGTTATTGAAGCCGTTGACGTTCTTAAAAACGGCAAGGAAGGCGACCTTAAAGAAGTTGCAGTAAGTTTAAGCGCCAACATCGTTTCCCTTATGCGCCAGATTCCCGTTGAAGAAGCGGAAAAACTTGTCCGTGATGCTATTTCTTCAGGCAAAGCCTTTGAAAAAATGAAAGAATGGGTTGCCGCCCAAGGCGGAGACGTTTCTTATCTTGAAGACACCGAAAAATTTCAGTTGGCAGATTTCTGCAATATCGTTATTTCCCATAAGGAAGGCTACATCAAGAAGATGGACGTTGAAATGATCGGTAATTTTGCGTGCCGTCTCGGCGCAGGCAGAGACAGTAAGGACGATAAGATCGACCTTTCCGCAGGTATAATCGTTCATAAGAAGACCGGCGACTACGTTAAAAAAGGTGATAAGATATGCACCATTTACACCAAAAAAAGACACGTCGTGCCCTTTATAGATATCTTTGATGCTCTTGAATTTTCCGATGAATTGCCCGAAGAGACTCCGCTTATATATGAAGTTATAAGGTGATAAAAAAAGACTGCATTTAGCGTGTTCTCCTTAACAGAGAACACGCCGCGATATAAATCCCTTTCGGGATTTGCGATATTCCCTTCGGGAGCGATATAAGGCTATGCCTTGCGATATGCCCTGCGGGGCGCGAAGGGATTTATATCATATCGCATTTGCGCAAAGCGGTAATATATCGCACGAGCAAAGCGAGTATATCGCGTTTGCTTGCAAACATATCGCAAAGAAAAAAGAGAGAACATTTCGGCTATATATTTGTGTGCACAATCGAACTCTGTCAGTCTGCTGACTTTGTCAGCAGACTGAAGACTGCAAGAGCAGTCTTTTTTTTTGATCAAAAAGGCAGATTTACGGTAAAAAATTACATAACTTCCTCTGCGATATTTATTACAGTCTTTCTCTGTTTAAGAGCATATTGTATGGCTTGATATGCACCACCCTCATTACGTTTAATATAGCCGAAGGGAGCCGAACCCACAACGGTTTAAAATGCCATTTTTGCCCATCTCTGCGTTACTTACACAGGGAAATACGTCCTGTATGTCCCTGCGCAAGTGCCTTGATATGAACAAAAATTGCTATTTTAAACTTCTGCGAACCCAAAGGAACTGA
>JAZQII010000104.1:0-14412 GCA_045541035.1 Clostridia bacterium
CGAACCCAAAGGAACTGATTTTGTGATAGAAAACGGCTCGCGAAGCGAAGGAATACCGGGCGTATTTCAAGCGACAAGAGTCGTTTTATGCGCAAAAGCAGTCCTATTGGGCGTTATGGGTTCGATTCCCTTCGGCTATAATTGTTCAGTCATTTACCGCTTTGTAAACTCCTTCACAATTAACCGCCCACGCCCCTGATTTTCAAGTTTTTTTGCACTGTTTGGAAAAACACGAGATTTTCCTAAAAACAAAACCCCGAAATACTTCGGGGTTTTAGTTTTTTGTGTTGCAAAAGGTGATTATAACAGATTATCATCTTCAAGTTCAAAACTTTTATCTCTAAATTCACCTTGATATACTTTTGCGGAAACTCCATAATTTGAAAGTGCTTTAACGATTTTCTCGATGCTTGAAACGTTATACTTTGCTTGAATATAAGCATTTACGTTATATTCAACCTTTGTGATTTCTTCACCGTCTTTTGTGATGGTTAAAGTAAACACGTCATCAAACTGTGTTGCCTTAATGTCGTCTGAATAAAGGGTATAGGTGCCGTCGTTATTTTCAACAAGTGCTGATTTGTTAACCACATTGCCATTTAACTTAACAATAACGTCATCAGTAAGTTTAAGTTTAAAGTAGATTCTGTTTACGTTTGCCATATGAAGACCGACAGATGTTGCTTTATTATTTGCATCTAAGTTGCCGGTAATTTTTCTAACGCCTGTGGGGGAAGTAAACGTACTTTTATTTTCATTTACCCAATTAGCGCTATCTGCAAGGTTTTCAATATTGTACTTTTTATATTCCTGCGAAGCACTGCCGTAAACAAGCATATCTGCAAGCAATGTTTTTAAGTACCTGAATTCTGCCTCTGTCAGATCCAAACATTCCGCAGTGCGGTTTATTTGATTTTCGCAATAATCTTTTACGCTGTAATTTTCTTTTGTGTCATAAACGTTTTCACCGCAAATAAGCTCAGCCTTAATATTATCGCTCATACATTGAGGGTTAATGCCCGTGTATGCAAACTTATAATAGCCGGTATTTTCGTCAAGAACACCGTTAACTTCCGTTATTCTGCCCGATGATGAAGTAAATCGCATCATTGCAGTTTCATCTGTTACAATTTGAGCAAAATAATTTATTGTGAGACTTGCACCAACATCAACCGATGCACCAACAATAGTGTTTTTTGGTTCAGGCACACCGAAAATGCTTTCTTTTGCGCTTTTTAAAGTATCCAATCGTTCAGTATTAGCCTTGATTGTGCCATCTGAATTGTAAACGGGATAACCGTTTTCATCAACGGTAATTGTGGGGCAAAGCCAACCGCCCTCCTCGTGCTCGTTCCATGCGTAAGAGCAAACGATATTGGTTTTTGCCGCAGAAGAAGTGTTTGTATATTCAAGAACGTATTCAATATGATTTTCAAGTTCTTCCATAGTGGGCTGAAGTGCGTACCAGTTTTTATAGGGTTTATCAGCATCGTTGGTTGCATTGGGGTCTCCATCAACCCATGTAACGCCTGTCTGAATACGCGCTCTCGTATCAAAACCCGTAGTAAAAGATGGAATAATGTCAACACCATAAGTTTGAGCATATTCGCTCATTGTTCTTATTCTCGATTCGCAGCGTGCTTTAAGAGAAGCATAGGTTTCAGCTGTACTCCACGCACTTTCACCATACCAGGATACACCGTCAACGCCCTTTGCCACCACTTCAGTGAAGGTTGTTTGGTTTGCGTTATCACACATACCGATAATGTAAAGAGCCTTTTCGATGCCTGCATTAGCCGCATCCTGACGAAGTTGATCAACGTTTGCCTTGGTCCAGCTGCTTCCCGATGCACCGTAAAGGAACAATAAGGGTCTGCCGTCTAAAGTGAGATAGCAGGAATCCTTCATCGCTTCCCAAAGTTCATTCATTGATTTTTTTGAATAAATATGACCAAGAACACCGCAAAACTTAATTATATCTTTCTTTTCGCTTTGAAGATGCATTTTTCTTGGCTGGCTCATAGCATCGTTTGTTTCATACCAGAGGTATGCAAAGTAGTCAAGACCGCCATTTACTGCATATTCAGCTTCTTTCTCCCAAGTTTTTACGGTATATTCAGGGAAAGCAATGGTGTTATCATTATTAACAACTGAGAAGAAAGGCGCCTGAGAATGGTATTTTGAAGGAGAAAGCACTCTTGCTACCTGACTTGCAACGTCCGTGCCGTCAGGCGTAGATTCTGTGAAAGCATCCCAACGGACAGTACCTACCAAAGTATTGTCAAACCTTGAAACGGCGGTTTTTTCAGGGATAGGTTTGTTTTCTACAATAATATTTTCAGGTTTATCTACGCCAATATAGGCGTTGTCAATGTAAATTTTATCTTCCGTGGTAAGATTTTTTGCAATACCATCAAAACAAAGATTCCAGGGCTCAGTTGAAGAAAGGTCTTTTTCAGTAATTTCAAATGAGAAAATTACTCTTGTCCACTCAAAAGCCAAAGTATCAATGGTATCGATAGTGCAGTATGGTGTGCCTGCGGCTTCACACATAGAAAAGCCTGATGCGGTAGTTGTACGCAATCTTACAATGGCGTTTATAATATCCTTTTCACAGTAAATATCCATTGCACCGTAGATAGTTGTTGCCTTATCTACGTTTTGCTGAATTGAACTTCTGATGTCAAGTTGAGGAGATGCATAGTTTTTTGAAGGATCAAGTTCAGAATAGCAAAGAACTTTTCCTTCCCCCGAAGGATTATCAACAACAGCTACCGTACCTGCTGAAAGTCTTTTCCACGATGTTGTGCCTGATTCAAAGGTAGAATCTGCGGGTAATAAGAAATTTTCTACCTCCCCGTCACTTATCGTGGGCATATCCAACGGATTTTCTTCATCAAGACCAATGTAGAAATTATCAATATATATGGGTTCTCTCGTTTTACTTGTTAATCCGTCAAAACATAAATTCCAAGGTTCGGTGGATTTAAGGTCGCTTTCAGTAACGTTAATGGAAACGGTTATTCTGTTCCATTGTCCTGCAATAATATTAGCAGTGCCAAGGGTGCAGTAAGCCGTCCCTGCTTCTTTACATTTTGAATATCCGTTTGCAGTATTTGTGCGGATACGTATGATAAGGTTACTGATATTGTTGTTTTCGGAAAAAATATCCATTGAAGCGTAAACCGTAACTGCTTGATTTACGTTGTTTTGCACGTAATTGCGCACATCAATTTGCGGTGAAGCATAACTTGCATCCGGAAGATCCGAATAGCAAAGCACTTTGCCGGGTCCTATGGGATTGTCCGTTTCTTTTAAAATTCCGCCGCCAAGAGTTGTCCACGTAAAGCTTCCGCTTCCGAAGGTCGAATCCGCTGCGGGAACAAAATTTACGGTTTCAGCAATAACCGAAAAATTTGCAAATCCAATGAGCATACATAAAATAAGTAATACAGATAATACCTTTTTCATAAAAAACCTCCTATAATTTTTATATATTATACAATTTTTTTAAATCAAATTGAATAACAATATGTGAGATTCATTTGTTATATTGTGAGATTTTATAAGATAGGTAGAAAAGAGAACTGCGGAAGTGCTAATAAAAAAAGACCTGAAAAAATCAGGTCTTTTTTTATTTCAAATTGTTTCTGAACTGCAATGGAGTGGTGGAGGTTTGTTTTTTAAATGTTTCAATAAAGTGGCTGGCGGTGGAAAAGCCTACGTCCTGGGCGATCTCCGTTATGCTTTTTTCGCTTGAAGCCAATAAGCGTTGGGCTTCGGTTATTCTGATATAATTTACGTATTCCGAAAAACTTTTTTTCATAACGCGCTTGAAAATTCGGGAAAGATAACTGTAACTTAAACCGCACTCTTTTGAAATTGATTCAAGATCCGCATTTTGAAAATTCTTTTGCACGTACTCAATTACTTTCTGAATGATACTCATGGTGCCGTAACTTTCAGTTGGCGCAGGTGAAACTTCGTTCCATTTCCTTAAAAGCCATAAAACGATGCGGTTGACGAAAATTCTTAAAGCGATCTCATAGCCGTAATTTTTTTCGTTCCACTCTAACATAATATCATTCATTATTTGCGGTATTTCTGAATTTTTGAGATCTTCTTTCTTAAAAAGATTATTATATTGTCCCGTATCTGCCAAAAAGGGCATAATATACTTAAACTCAAAGACAGATTGTTCGGCGGCATAAAGAATCTGGGGCATGAATTTTATTACGATATATGAACTTTTTCCGTTTTTGGAGTATACTTCGTGTGGCTTTTTTGAATTGATTATAACAAGATCGCCCGTTTTTAAAAAGGTTTCTTCGCCGTTATGCCAAACCACTGCATCACAATCGATACCGTAAAGAATTTCAATATAATCGTGATAGTGGGCAATATGGGAAATTTCATGGCGGGAAGTTGACATCAAAATACATTGTATGGGAATTTCAAAACCGTCAATATCTGCTTTTCGTTCTTCAACAAAATTCATAAAAACCTCAATGACAAAAATTTGATATTTTTATATAAAAATATTATATCATAATACCCTTGAAAATGCTATACTTTTATTGAAAAAATTGATAAGGAGATTTTTTATGGCTGACAAAAAACTAAAAATAGCACTTATCGGCGCAGGCGGAATTGCAACGTGGGCGCACGCTCCTGCATATGAAAAAATGGACAACGTTGAAATTATCGGTGTTTGCGATATTATAGAAGAACGTGCCGAAAAAATGGCAAAGCGTTTAGGTGCAGATTTCTTCTGTACTGATTATAAAGACCTTTTTAAATTAAAAGGACTTGATGCGGTTGATATTTGCACACCTAACTATCTTCACTCAATTATTGCAGTTGATGCGTTAAATAACGGCATAAACGTTTTCTGCGAAAAGCCTGATGCAATAAATGTTACTGAAGCCGAAAAAATGAAAAAGGCATCTGAAAAAAGCGGCAAAACACTTATGGTTATGCGCAATAACCGATATATGGAAGTTTCGTCGTACCTTAAAAAATATATTGCTGACGGTAATATGGGCGAAATTTATTCTGCCCGTTGCGGTTGGCAGAGAAGGCGCGGTATCCCCGGTAAAGGCGGTTGGTTTACAACAAAAGAACTTTCAGGCGGCGGACCTTTAATTGATTTAGGCGTTCACATGATAGACCTTGCAATATGGCTTATGGGCAATCCCACACCTGTTGCAGTTTCAGGTTGCACCTATTCAAAGTTTGCCAATACCAATGCATCTGATTCAACTCACACCCGTTACGGCGATAAAAATGATAACGGTACATTTGACGTTGAAGATCTTGCAATGGGCTTTATCCGCTTTGATAACGGTTGCTCAATGCAGATCGAGTTTTCATGGGCGTCAAATATCGAAAAGGAACAGCGCTTTGTTGAATTGCGCGGAACCAAGGCAGGGGCAAGCTGGTCTTCTGCCGATCAGTTGAAGATCTTTGCGGAAGAATATGGCAAAACAGTAGATATTCTTCCAAATATTACTGAAAAAATTCCGGGACACGAGGCCAATTTAAGACATTTTGCCGACGTTTTATTAAACAAAGCCGAGCCTATGTTTGTACCTCAGCAAGGGCTTGACATGATAAAAATTCTTCAAGGCTTCTATGAATCAGCCGAAAAAGGCAAAGAAATTATATTATAAGGAGAAAATAAAATGATTAGAGTTACTGTTTGGAATGAGTTCCGTCACGAAAAAGAAAAAGAACACGTAAAGGCAATATACCCCAACGGTATGCACGCCGTAATTAAGGAGTTTTTAGATATAAATGATGATATTACCTGCCGTCTTGCGGCACTTGACGATCCCGATTGCGGTCTTCCCCAGGAAGTTATTGACGATACTGACGTTCTTATCTGGTGGGGACATATGCATCACAATGATGTTCCCGATGAAGTTGTTGCACGTGTTGTAAAAGCCGTTCATGCAGGCATGGGACTTATAGTTCTTCATTCAGGGCATTACTCAAAGGTTTTCAAGGCACTTATGGGAACACCTTGTTCATTAGGTTGGCGCGATAACGATTTTGAACGTGTTTGGGTGGCTAATCCTTCACATCCCATTGCTCAAGGCATTGACAGATATTTTGAACTTGAACTTGAAGAAGTTTACAGCGAGCCTTTCTCAATTCCCGAGCCTGACGAACTTGTTTTTTTAGGTTGGTTTGAGGGCGGTGAACTGTTCAGATCAGGTTGCTGTTACAAGCGCGGAAACGGAAAAATCTTCTATTTCCAGCCGGGACATGAAGAATATCCCACTTACTACAATAAAAACGTACAGACCATTATCACCAATGCTGTTCGTTGGGCAAAACCCGTTATAAGAGAGGAAGTTCTTTGCACCCACATTGAAAAGATAGTTAAAGGAAAGAAATAAAATATTCTTAAAAGCACTCTTTTGGTAACAAAGGGTGCTTTTTTCAAGTTATACTTGAATTAGGTTTTAAACAATTCCAATGAAACATAGTTGAATTTTGCTTTTTTACATGATAAAATTAAGAAAAACAAGGAGAACTTGAAAAAAGAAAGGAATTGAATTGTAGTGTTAGATCCAACAAGTTTAGGCGATAAAATAAGATTTTACAGAAAACGCAAAGGTATGACTCAAACTGAACTTGCCGAAAAAATGTACGTAAGTTTTCAGGCAATCTCAAGTTGGGAATGCGGAAGTACTTTGCCCGACGTTGAAAATCTTTGTAACCTTGCAAGCGTATTTAACGTTTCCGTTGATGAACTTTTGCAAAAGCAGGAAACTGATGAAGAACTTTTTATGATCGGTGTTGACGGCGGCGGCACAAGCACGGAATTTGCTTTGTTTTCTTCTGAAGGTCATGTTTTTAAAAACTTCAAACTTCCCGGAAGTAACTCATCAACCATAGGTATTGAAGCGGCACTTAACATTCTTTTTGACGGTATTGACCTTTGTCTTGCTGAAGGTTTGCCCGTTAAAGCGATTTTTGTTGGCATTGCAGGCAATAACTATGAAGAACTGACTCAAGGACTTAAACACCGTTATCCCAATATTGATATTCGGGTAGATTCTGACGGTGTAAGTGCACTTTTCAGCGCAGAAGGTGACGTGGCTTTAATTTGCGGAACGGGTTCCATTCTTTTAAGGAAAGACGGGGAAAATATTAAGACCGTTGGCGGTTGGGGCCATTATTATGGAGATCCGGGCAGTGCCTATAATTTCGGCAGGGCGGCAATTAAAAACGCTCTTTTATATGAAGACGGCGGAGATGCTTCGGCGTATCTTTACACTCAACTTAAAAACAAGATGGGTATTAAGGAATCATTCTTAATTGAAGCAACAAAAACTTCCGTTGCAAATATTGCCCGTCAGGCACTTGTTGTTTTTGACGGATACAAGATGGGGGATAAGGTTGCCGAAGAGATCATTGAAGATCAGATGAAGCAACTTAACGTGCTTATAAACGTTGCTTGCCCCAAAGGCGGAAAAGTAGTTGCTTGCGGCGGTATGATGGAACATCACAGCGAAATTATTATTCCCGTTCTTAGAAAGTACGTAAAGGATAATATTGAATTCGTTATTCCCAAACTTCCGCCTGTTTACGGTTCTTGTAAGGCATGCTTTGATCTCTTTAAAATTAAAGAAGGCGAGAATTTCTTTGATAATTTCTATACCGACTACATGGCTTTACATGAAAGCAATTAAAAAAGCAAATTTTTTATAGAAAATAACAAGTTTAGTATTGAATTAAAGGTTTTACTGTGGTACAATTATCAGAAGATAGTTATTGAATCAGCAAAATTGTACGATATTACCATATAAATATGCGGTTTTACAATGTGATTTAATATGATTCTGTGATATCATATTAAAAATAACTATTTTATATCAATTTACGAGGTGATTGCTATGACAGTTAAAACTTGGATTGCAAACGAACTTGAATTTAAAAGTACAAAAAAATATGCCAATCCTTTTGAGGACGTGGATATTGACGTGGTGTTCACTTGTGGCAGACAAAAAATGGTTGTACCCGGTTTCTGGGACGGCAAAGATGTTTGGCGCGTTCGCTTTTCATTACCCAAGGAGGGTGTGTGGAATTATACGGTAAAGTGTACCGATAAAGACAATAAAGGTCTTTCGGGCGCAGGTACCGTAGAGTGCGTTAAGTATGACGGCGATCTTGAAATCTACAAGCGCGGTTTCTTGAAAACCGAACCTGAAGTACGCTATTTTATGTATGCTGACGGAACACCCTTTTTCTATTTAGGGGACACTCATTGGAACTTCTGTGTTGAAGAATTTGATGAGCCCGGTGAGCACGCTGACGGACTTGACATTAAATCTCACTTTAAATACGTTGTTGACAGACGTAAAGAGCAAGGCTTTAACGTTTATCAAAGTGAGTCTATTGATGCAAAATACGATCTTTCAAAGGGTCTTTTTGAATCGGATATTGAAGGCTTCCGTGATCTTGACAGACGCTTTAAGTATATTGCCGACCGCGGCTTTGTGCACGCCAATGCACAACTTAAATTCCCCAGCAAACTTATTTGGCTTGAACGTTGGGAGGATAAAAAATATCTTGAACGTTTGGGAAGATATTGGGCGGCAAGATATTCGGCATATCCCTGCCTTTGGACTTTAGGTCAGGAAGTTGATAACGACTTCTATTTCACCCGCGGTGATCAGAAAAAGTTCCAGAAAGAAAACAATCCCTTTAAGGATATCGGAAAGGGACTTTATAAAAACGATCCCCATAAACAGCCTTTAACTGCGCACATGGAATTTTTCAGCGTTGATTCACGCCCCGAAGCTGACGGCACATCACCTTCAAAATCTTCCTTCCGCGAAATGGAAGGTCATACCTGGTGGGGCTATCAGTGGAGTAGGGGTGTTGACAGACCTCTTGATTACACCTTCGGTAAAGACGGTTGGCTTAACGGTCAAGGCAAGGTTTGCATTCTTTATGAATCACGCTATGAAGGCTTGTGGACAAAGAGTCTTGGTGCAAGAAGCGAAGGCTGGATAGCATATCTTAACGGTCTTTACGGCTATGGCTACGGTGCAATCGACCTTTGGCTTTATAAGAGTGATTATAATATTGATAGAGAGACAAACGATGGCTACGATATCGTTACACCTGAAGATAAGCTTACCCATTGGCCCATTTCACTTGAATATGAAACGGTTAAACACCTTAAATATATGCGCGATTTCTTCGAGAATTTAGCATGGTGGAAACTTATTCCAAGATTTGATTCCCCTGCATTCTTTGAGAGTGAAAAGGAAAATTACTATTCCATCGCAACCGATGAAAGAAAAACTATTGTAGTTTACTTTTTTAACGTTGGCTTTGAAACGGGTAAACTGAAAAATCTTGATATGTGCGAATATACATATCAATGGTTTAACCCAAGAACGGGCGAGTATTCTTCAAAACGTTCTTTCTGGCCTGATAAACAGAGAATGTTCCGTATCGAAAACAAACCTGAAAAACTTGATATGGTGCTTCTTGTTGAGAAGAAATGAGGTGTAAAAAAATGACTGTTAAAACTTGGATCGCAAGCGAACTTGAATTTAAAAGTACAAAAAAATATGCTAACTCCTTTGAAGACGTTGATGTTGACGTTATATTTACAAAGGGCAGAGAAAAAATGGTGGTTCCTGCTTTCTGGGATGGCGGAAATATTTGGCGCGTGCGCTTTTCACTTCCCAAAGAAGGCGTGTGGAAATATACTGTAAAGTGTACAGATAAAGACAATTCAGGTCTTTTTGGCGAAGGCGAAGTAGAATGTATAAAATATGACGGCGACCTTGAGATCTACAAGCGCGGTTTTATAAAAACAATTCCTAACGTTCGCTATTTCGTGTATGCTGACGGCACACCTTTCTTCTATCTTGGCGACACCCATTGGTCTATGCCTAAAGAAGAATTTGATGAAGCGGGCGATCACGCTGACGATATTGAGTGCGATTCTCACTTTAAGTATATTGTTGACAGACGTGTTGAGCAAGGCTTTACCGTTTATCAAAGTGAGCCTAACGGTGTAGAATATACTCTTATTGAAACGCTTACCGAAACTGACGTTGAAGGCTTTAAAAAACTTGATAAGTATTTTAAATACATTGCTGATAAAGGGTTAGTGCACTCCAACGCTCAACTTTTGTTCCCTTGGGATTTCTTCCACATGAAAAGGTGGAATAACGAAGAATATTTGATGCGTCTTGCAAGATATTGGGTTGCACGATATTCGGCATATCCCTGCCTTTGGACACTTGCTCAGGAAGTTGATAACGATTTTTACGCTACCCGCGGTGATCATAAAAGATTCCAAAAGGAAGATAATCCTTTTAAAATTCTTGCCAAGGGTATGTATAAATACGATCCTCACAAGCACCCCTTAACTGCACATCAGGAATCCTTTGCGGTTTCACCTGAATTTGCAGGTGACGGCGATGCAACCTCACCTTCCACATCATCATTCCGCGAAATTGAAGGTCATACCTGGTGGGGAATACAATGGAACCGTTGCTTAAACGCTCCCGTAAAATGCGCTTTCGGCGAAGATTGCTGGCTTAACGGTCAGGGCAAAGTAAGCATTCTTTACGAATCACGCTACGAATATTTATATACCAAGAGTTACGGCGCAAGAAGTCAGGGCTGGCTTGCATTTTTGAACGGTCTTTACGGCTACGGCTACGGTGCCCAGGATATTTGGCTTTATAAATGTAATTTTGCCATGAAAAACGATACTCCCGACGGTATTGATACCGTTACCGTCGAAGATAAGAAAGTTCATTGGTCAAAACTTATTAACAATGAAACTTCAACTCAACTCGGTAAATATTTCCGTCAATTTATGACTGACGTTCAATGGTGGAAACTTATTCCCCGATTTAACTCACCTGCATATTTCGTTCCCGACGGTGAAAACTACTACGCTATTGCCAGCGACGAAAGAAATACTATCGTTCTTTATTTCTGCAGTAACGTTAGTTATGAAACGGGCAGACTTACAAACCTTGATATGTGTCAGTACACCTATCAGTGGTTTAACCCAAGAACGGGCGAATATTCAGAAAAGAGAACTTTTTGGCCCGATAACCACAGAACTTATCATATTGAACATAAACCTGAAAAGGACGATATGGTTTTACTTATTAAGAAAGCATGAGGTATAAAAAATGACTGTACAGACTTGGATCGCCAATGAACTTGAATTTAAAAGCAAGAAATCTTATGAAAATCCTTTTGAGGACGTAGAAGTTTTTGCCGAGTTCACTCTTGGCACAAAGAAAATGAGAGTGCCCGGTTTCTGGAACGGAGGAAATATTTGGAAAGTACGTTTCTCTCTGCCCAAGGTAGGCGTATGGAAATATGAAATTACCTGCACCGATAAGGATAATAAAAGCCTTACATCATCGGGCGAAATAGAATGTGTAAAGTATGACGGTGATCTTGAGATCTATAAACGCGGTTTTTTGAAAACAAAAAAAGATACTCGTTATTTTATGTATAATGACGGCACGCCTTTCTTCTATTTGGGGGACACTCATTGGACCTTCCTTAATGAAGAATTTGATGAGCCGGGCGATCATGCTGATGATCTTAAGTGTGATTCTCATTTCAAATACATTGTTGATGCCAGGGTAGAGCAAGGCTTCACCGTTTATCAAAGCGAGCCCATTGATGCAAAATATGATTTAAGCGAAGGCTTTAAGGAAAGCGATCTTGTTGGCTTCCGTCAACTTGATGAACGCTTTGAGTATATTGCCAAAAAAGGTCTTGTTCACGCTAATGCACAACTTTTCTGGCCTAAAAATTTCCTTAAAAAGGCACGCTGGAAGGATGTTCCCTATATTAAGCGTCTTATAAGATATTGGGTAGCGCGTTATAGTGCATATCCTTGCCTTTGGACTCTTGCTCAGGAAGTTGATAACGATTTTTATTATCTTTTAGGTCATCAGAAAGAGTATACAATGGAAACCAACCCCTACAAATATCAGGCAGAGGAGCTTTATTTAAACGATCCTCATAAACAGCCTTTAACTGCTCATATGGAGTTTTTCTCCATCAATCCCTCTGCGGGAATGGAATGCACTTCAATTTCATCTTCCGCTTTCAGAAAAGTTAAGGGCCACACCTGGTGGGGTATTCAGTGGGCACAAAAGAGAAGCGAGCCCATTGACTATATTCAAGGTCAGGATCTTTGGCTTAACGGTCAGGGAAAAGTTGGCATTTTGTACGAGCCAAGTTATGAGAATCTTGCAACAAAATCCTTTGGTTCAAGAACGTTAGGCTGGCTTGCATTTTTGAACGGTATGTACGGTTACGGTTACGGCGCGCAGGATATGTGGTACTATCATTGCCGTTTCAGAATGGATGATGACCGTTACGACGGTGTTGATACCGTTACCGTTGAAGATAAGAAGATCCATTGGTCAAAGATGATCCATAACGATACGTCAATTCAGCTTGCAAAGCATATGAAAAAATTTCTTACCGACGTTAAGTGGTGGAAACTTATTCCCCGATTTGATAACCCATCATATTTCCTTCCCGAAAAGCCCGGTTATTACTCCATTGCAACTGATGAACGTGATACCATAGTTATTCAGTTCTTTAACGTTGGCTTTGAAACGGGCAGGCTTAATTGGCTTGAGCTTACAGAGTACACCTATCAGTGGTTTAACCCAAGGACAGGTGAATATTCAGAGAAGCGCACCTTCCACCCCGATACTTACAGACAGTATCAGGTCGAAAACAAACCCGATCAGTGGGACTGGATACTTTTAGTAAAGAAAAAGTGAGGTATAAAAATGAAAGTACAGACTTGGGTTGCAGACGAAATAGAATTAAAAAGCAAAAAAACTTACGAAAACCCCTTTGAAGACGTTGATATAGATGCAGTTTTCACTTTAGGCACAAAGAAAATGCGCGTTCCGGGATTCTGGGATGGCGGAAATGTTTGGAAAGTTCGTTTTTCCTTGCCTAAAGCAGGTCTTTGGAATTATGAAATTACCTGCACCGATAAGGATAACAAAAGCCTTACCGCAAAAGGAGAGGTTGAGTGCGTAAAATACGATGGCGAATATGAAATCTATAAACGCGGTTTCATTAAAACCGTTCCTAACGTACACTATTTTATGTATAACGACGGCACACCCTTCTTCTATTTAGGCGATACTCATTGGACAATGCCTAAAGAAGAATTTGATGAGCCGGGCGACCATGCAGGCGATCTTGACTGTAAATCACACTTTAAATATATTGTTGATGCCCGTAAGGAACAGGGTTTCACCGTATATCAAAGTGAGCCTATTGATGCAAAATATTCTTTAAGCAAAGGTCTTTTTGAAAAAGACGTTGAAGGCTTTAAGGACCTTGACAGACGCTTTAAGTATATTGCAGATGCAGGTCTTGTTCATGCCAACGCTCAACTTTTATTCCCCAAAGAATTTCTTAAAAGAGAACGCTGGAGAGATACTGAGTACGTTAAACGCCTTATAAGATATTGGGCGGCAAGATATTCAGCATATCCTTGTATGTGGACAATGGCTCAGGAAGTTGATAACGACTTCTATTATATCCGCGGCGATCAAAGGGAATATACTTTGGAAAACAACCCCTATAAATACCAGGCAGAATGTCTTTATGAAAACGATCCCCACAAACAGCCTTTGACGGCACATATGGAATATTTCTCCATCAATCCCCCTCCGGGAATGGAGTGCACTTCCGTTTCATCTTCAGCCTTCAGAAAGGTTAAAGGGCATACATTCTACGGCTTCCAGTGGTCAAACAGTTTGAAAAAGCCGTTAGACTTTGTTATCGGTAAAGACCTTTGGCTTAACGGTCAAGGTAAAGTTGGTATTTTGTACGAATCAGGTTATGAATATCTTGCAACAAAGAACTTCGGTGCCCGTTTAAGAGGCTGGATCGCATATCTTAACGGTATGTATGGCTACGGCTACGGTGCGCAGGACATGTGGTACTATAAGTCCACCTATGAAAGCAAGCAGGATACCAATGACGGCAGAGAGATCGTTACCGTTGAAGATAAGAAGATCCATTGGTGCGATCTTATCCATAATGACACGTCAAAGCAGTTAGGCACATATCTTCGCAACTTTATGCAGGATATTAAGTGGTGGAAACTTATTCCCCGATTTGATAACCCCTCATACTTCTTGCCCGAAGAGAATTGCTGTTATTCAATCGCCACCGATGAACGTGATACCATAGTTGTTCTTTTCTATAACGATGGCTATGAAACCGGTAAATTAAATTGGCTTGAGCATTGTGAATATACCTATCAGTGGTATAATCCCAGAACAGGGGAATATTCTTCAAAACGTTCCTTCTGGCCCGATGCTTTCAGAATGTATAATGTGGAGCAGAAGCCGGATA
>JAZQII010000105.1:0-33852 GCA_045541035.1 Clostridia bacterium
GGTTTGTTTCCGTCGTTGCATTTCACTTGCAAAATGCGGTCATTTACGTCTGTGTAAACTCCCTTTTTTGCAAGTTCAGCGCCTTGGCTTGCAAGGGTTTCTCGAACTCTGACAGTCTGCTGACTTTGTCAGCAGACTGAGCAGCCTTAAAGGCTGCTTTTTTGTTAGAAAATGGCAGTCATATTTGACCGCCCAATAAAGAACCGAAAAATCCTTATAAACATAGCACCCTGCAAAATTTTTGCAGGGTGCTGTTTTCGTTATTATTTATTTTTTGCTTTTAAAAATCTTTACGCCTTCATCATCAACTTCGTCATTAAAATCTGTTGAAAATTCTTCGTTCTGAACTATATTATCAGTTTTAAGAATTGCGGCGGTAACGTCGTTTACTTTGCCTTCAGGTTCTTCTGTATCTTCTGTAACGTCAGCAACCTCTTCTATAACAGCAGCAGTTGCGGCAGCCTCAGAAAGTTCGGCTTCGTCTAAAAGGGCATCAAGTTCGCTATCATCAAGATCCTCATAATCTTCATAATTGAAATCGTCAAAGTCATTTGCGATTTTACGTTTTACCGAGATATTTGCAGTCTGAGCGCTTGTTCTGCTCTTTATGAAAATGAGAATAATAACAAGAACAATAAGGAATATAAGTAAGAATAACAGAATCCATATCCACCAACCAATGCCGTCATCCTTATCTTTGCCAACGGGAATTGTGGGAGTGGAGATAATCGGCGTCTGAACTTCAGAACTGGGAGGTGCAGTTTCAAGAGCACCTATAAAGTTTATACTGTAAGATGTGTTGATTATGGAAAGTTCGCCGTTAATCGTGTAATGAAGGTTAAATTGAACGACTTTTGTTTCAGGCTGAACGTCAACAGTTACGTCATATTGGAACTGTGTTGAACCTGAACTTGTTGCGGCAGGAATAGAACGGTTTAATTCAATTCTCTTAAAAAGACCGCTTTCTTCTTCAATAGCAACGTTTCTTAAGTCATCTGCCGTTCCGTTTTCTATAAGCAGGGTAAAAGTAATTTTACCGGGCGCAGTAATTGTTTCAGGATTAGTTCTGATAACATCAATAAATACTTCATTAGGAAGTCTTATAGGCAGATCGGTTTTTGCAAACTGTTGTTTTTCTTCTTCAGCGCCTGCATAACTGTAATGAATTTTAAACTTATAATATCCGCTTTTGTATACGGGAATTTCATATGTTCCGTTATAAGTTTCGCCGACTGCGAGGTTTAAAGGACCGTTTACAATACCTGCATCGGAAGCATCACTGTCATAAACGTAAATATCTGTAAGCGGAATTTGCGTGGTGTTTGTTATGGTATATTTAAAACGGTGCATTCCGCCTTTTTGGGAAGCAACATAACTATCGCAAGTAAGAGTTATCGTTGGGATTACTTCCTGAGCAGATAATAAAAGTTCATTGCCTTTTACCGTATAAGAATCGTCTTTATACCAGAAAGTTACGGAAGGGGCAAGAGTTGCTTCGCCGTCAAGAGAGATGGTTGCTTCTCTTTCAAACATCTGACCGGGTGCAAGGAATTCTTCTGCGCTGAAAAGGAGCTGATTGTTAAGGAAAGCGGCAGTAGGATCCTGAAGCAAAACTTTTTTAAGAGTAACGTTGCCGGTGTTTTGTACGTGATATTTAATAACTATGGGTGCGCCCGGAACGATAGCATCAACAGGTGTAACCGTAACGGTAAGCATGGGACGTGCAACGTTTATTTTAAAAATTGCAGTTGTTATACGGTCGCTACCTGTAAAATCTTTCCAAAGAAGTTCAAAGGTAACGGTTTTATCAACGTCGGTAGTGTTGAAGAAAGCATCGTATTCGCCTGACCATGGGCTTGCACCTTTTGAGATATCTTTGTTGATATTATAAGAAACGCCCGTATCTTTGTTTACGATTTTAACAAGTGTAAAATCTTCTTTGCCGTTAGGTGTTACCTTGAAAACAAGTTTAAGTCCGTCAACTTCACCTTGAATCATATCTGTTTTACCGTCGGCAGTTGTGGCAGAAAAAGTAAAGGGGGCGGTAACGGAAGGAGTCTCAATAGGTGTAGGAACAGGTGTGGGTGACGGTGTGGGAGAAGGCGTAACCGTAACGGTGGGAACTGTGGTTACTGTTGCGGTTGGCGTTGCCTGATTTGTTTCCAACGTGTCATCAAGATCTGTATTGGGAGTTATGTTTTCGGTAGCAAAAACAAACATACCTGATACCATTGTAAGAATAATTAAGAGAGATATAAGAATCTTTTTCATCAAAAACCTCCGTAAGGATGATTATATTATAATTATTGTAATGTAAAATGCTCTAAATGTCAAGGTGCTATATGTAACTAACAAAGTAATTATTGTATATTACGTTCTTTTTCTTGATAAAAAGTCATATATTTTATCGGTGAAAGTATATGAAAGTATTTATTAAAGGAATTTTGGCAATAGCGCTCGTTGTTTCTGTTTTGATTGTTCCCAAAAGTTTTTACAAAGAACTTAATACTGATGAAATTACAGATGAAATGTATAAAAGACGGGAAAAATACTTTTATGGTGTAATTAACCTTTGGCAGATTGATTCTTTTGAAGGCGGAACGGGAAGTCGGGCAAATTGGCTGAAAAACATATGTTCGGGTTTTGAAAAAAGGAATAACGGCGTTTATATAAACGTTGAGTCTGTTTCGGCGGAAATGGCAGTTAAACTTATAAAAAGCGGACAGAAAAAACCTGATATGATATCTTACGGCGCAGGGGTATTTTTTGAAGAAGACTATTTTGAAATTCTCGATATTGGAAATAATATTGACGTAACTGCTCAAAAAAATGCCGTTCCCTGGTGCATGGGAGCGTATTTTATGATTGGAGATATTTTAAAGGAAAATTGGGGTATCGACGGCGGAATTGTAAAGACGAAAAAGGGTGAAAAAGAAATATTTTCGGTGGGTGTCCCTCAGAGAGAAGGGCATAACGGCGAATATGCGCTTTTAAAAAATTGTGAAAATAATTTTGACGGTGAATATGCACTTTATAAAGGCTCAAGTCAGGAAATTTTTGAGGCTTACAATTATTCGCAGAAGGTAAAAAGAATGGTGGGCACACAACGGGATCTTTACAGACTTCAGTCCCTTGAAAAACGCCAACTTGCCCGAAAAGGAGACGTTCTGTTTCTTGGTATGACTGATCTTTTTCAGTATGTATCGGTGTTTAAATGTGAAGATGAAAAAAAGTTAAAAACAATAAAAGATTTTATAGATTATCTTGTTGAAAGCAGTCAGCAAGATAAACTCGGTTCCATCGGAATGTTTCCCGTCAACTTTGAAGCAGAGCCCCAATATGAAAATTTATACATGCAAAACGCCTGGCAGGAGATAAAAAATAATGGAATAGAATGTATAACTGAACATTTAATTGAGGAAGAAACGTAAATTTTACAAAAAGTAGATTTATATGGCAAAAAATGATTGAACTTTTTGGCATTTTAGGATATAATATTTCGGAGTATATAGTAGGAGGGGCAGTATGTCCGTTTTTAATGATTTTATCAATAACGGTGGTTTTGATTATATTTTAAATGCGCCTATGTGTGAATATACCACCTTGAAAATAGGCGGCAGCGCCGATATTCTTGTTCAGCCCAGATCTGTTGACGAACTGTTATCGTTAATAAAGGCGGCTAAAGAATACAATGTACCCGTAACTTTTATCGGAAACGGCTCAAATCTTCTTGTGCGTGACGGCGGAATCCGCGGTGTTGTTATAAAGTTTGGACAGAATATGGCAAAAACTTCAGTTAAAGATAACGTTATAACGGCAGAGTGCGGTATTACCATGGCACGCCTTGCCGCAATTGCTGCAGAAAATGAACTTACCGGTTTTGAGTTTGCATCGGGCATTCCGGGAACTTTGGGCGGCGGTATTGTTATGAATGCAGGCGCTTACAAAGGCGAACTTAAAGACGTTATTATTGAAGCAACTGCATTGCTTCCTGACGGTACTGTCAAAGTTTTTACTAACGAAGAACTTGATTTTTCTTACAGACACAGTGTGTTTACTGATAGCGATATGCTCGTTCTTGAAGCAAAGATCAGGCTTGATAAGGGCGAAGGCGAAAAAATCAAAGCTTATATGAGTGAACTTGCGCAGAAACGAAGAACAACTCAACCTCTTGAGTATCCTTCTGCGGGCAGCGCGTTTAAGCGCCCTAAAAACGGATATGCGGCGGCAATGATAGATTCCTGCGGTCTTAAAGGATATACGGTAGGCGGAGCTCAGGTTTCCGAGAAACACGCAGGCTTTGTAATAAACAGAGAAAATGCAACGGCAAAGGACATTGAAAATTTACTTAAAGACGTTCAAAAAATAGTTTTTGAACAGCATGAAACTATGCTTGAACCTGAAATTATTATCATTGGAGAAGAAGTTTGATTACAGGAGATTTTCATACTCACGGCAGTTTCAGCCACGGCAAGGGCAGTGCTTTAGGAAATGCTCAAGAAGCGAAGAAAAAAGGTCTTAAAAGCCTTGCAATTACAGAACACGGTCTTTTTATTCTTGCAGGGGGACTTCATGCAAAAGAAATTGCAGATGCCCGTAAGGAGTTTGATGAGGCGCAAAAGGCTTTTCCTGAAATAAAAATGTATTTTGGCGTTGAGGCTGATCTTATTTCGCCTGACGGGGAAGTGGATCTTCCTAAAAAATATGAAGACGTTTTTGACGTTGTGCTTTTAGGTATGCATTATTTTGTAAAAGGCACACGTTTAAGAAACGTGGTGTGGATAGTGTGGCAGAATCTTTTCCGTATTTTTATTCCTAACAGAAAAAGATTACGCGAAATCAACACAAAAGCACTTTGCAATGCAATGCGCCGCTATAGAATAGATGCGCTATCCCATTTAGGGACAAGCATGCCCGACTATGATATTGTCCGTGTTGCGCAGGCGGCGGTAGAAACAGATACTTGCATCGAACTTAACGATAAACACAGATCTTTGAGTCTTGATCAACTTGTATATCTTGCAAGCACAAAGGTAAAATATCTGCTTTCTTCCGATGCACATGATCCTGAAGACGTTGGAAAAGTTGATTATATGCTTGAACTTGCGCTTCAGGCAGGAATAAATCGGGAAAACATTCTTAATCTTGATAAAATTTATATTCCCAAAAAGTTCAGAGAAATTACGGAATAAGGGAGGGACAAACGTTGAAATTCATTATTGTAACAGGTCTTTCGGGCGCAGGGAAAACAACAGCGCTAAAAGTTCTTGAAAATATCGGCTTTTTTTGCGTTGATAATTTGCCCAGCAGTCTTCTGACGAAGTTCGCTGATTTATGTTTTCAGGGGAATAATGAATTTTCAAAGGTTGCCGTAGGAATTGACTCAAGAGGCAGAAGTTTCTTTAACACTCTTGAATCCGCCCTTGAATATATGGATAAAAACAATTATTCCGTTGATATTCTCTATTTGCACTGCGATAAGGAAGCGCTTGTCAACCGTTATAATTTTACAAGATCCATTCATCCTCTTTCGGAAGAAGGCGGAACCCTTCTTGAATGTATTGAGAAAGAAAATGAAATTCTTGAATCAATCAGAAAACATTCGACTTTTTTGATTGATACAACGAAGATGCAATCAAAAAATATAAAGATGACGCTTGAACGTCTTTACGGAAGCGGAAAAGAAGATAACGTCAAGGTGTATATATCGTCATTTGGTTTTAAACGGGGAATTCCCGTTGATGCTGATTACGTTTTTGATTTAAGATTTTTACCTAATCCCTATAACGTGCAGGAATTGCGCGCACATTGCGGTCTTGAAGAGTGCGTTAAGGATTATCTTAAAGCATTTCCCGATTTTGAAAAAACAGTTGATATGATATGCGAACAGTTGAAGTTTATTCTTCCGATGTACTCTGTATCGGGAAAGCGTGAACTCTTTTATGCCGTAGGGTGCACAGGCGGTTTTCACAGATCGGTTGCGGTTGCAGATGAAGTTGCAAAGCGCCTTGGTGAGGAAGGATTTTCAGTAGTTTCAGATCATCGCGACCTTGAATTAGAGGGTGAAAAATGGAAAAATCTTTTACGATAGTAACGCGTCTTGAACTTGCAAAACGTAAGTTTACAAAGGAAAATCATCTTCTTGCCGAACTTGCCGCATTCAGTTTTTCTTCAGGCAATATTAAACTTGGCAGAGGAAGCCTTGTTCTTCAGTTGGTAAGTGAAAATGAAGACGTTATTTTGCGAATTGCAAGCATAATAAAAAAACTTTATAAAAATCAGCCTGAAATCAGGGCGATAGAAAAAAATCAACCTAAAAAACATACCGTTTTTATTATTGAAATTACGCCGTCAAGTCCCGAAGGACAACTTTTGTTTGAAATAGGTCTTCTTGAGGGAACTTGTGAAGATTATAGTTTCGGCACAATAAATAAGAAAGTTTTTGAGCCTGAAGGATGTTTTGAAAGCGCATTGCGCGGTGCATTTTTAGGGTGCGGTGTTTTGTGTGATCCTGAAAAAAGTTATAGGCTTGAATTTGTTCTTTCCCGTGAAGAATTCAGTGAGTTTTTATTTGAAAAACTTGTGGAAACGGGGATTTTGGCAAAAAATATACAGCGCCGCGAAAGAAACGTTATTTATATTGAGCAGATCGAATACGTTTCTGATACCCTTATTCTTATGGGTGCAACAAACGTAATGATGCAGATTGAAAATATAAGCGTCAACAAAGCGGTAAAAAACAAAATGAACAGAACAGGCAACTGTATCGTTGCCAATATTGATAAGGCGGTTACGGCCGCGCAAAGGCAGATAGACGATATAAACGTGCTTTTAAAAGCCAACGTAAAAATGTCAAAAAGTATTAGAGAAGCCTGCGATTTAAGGCTCAATAATCCCGAAGCATCATTATCCGAACTTGCGGAGATAAGCGGGAATACTACCAAATCTGCCCTTAATAAACGATTTATAAAAATACGTCAGATGCGAGAAGAAATTTAGTTTTTGAAAGGAGTTTTTGCAATGGGATTCGTTCATCTTCATGCACATACAGAATACAGTTTGCTTGACGGCGCTTCAAGAATTGAAGACCTTGTTATTGCCGCAAAGGAAGCGGGAATGGATGCCGTTGCAGTAACCGATCACGGCGTAATGTACGGTGCCGTTGAGTTTTACAAGGCTGCCCATAAACACGGAATAAAGCCTATTATGGGTTGTGAAGTCTACGTTGCGCCAAGAAGCCGTTTTGATAAAGCAGGTAAGGCGGATAAAGAGTATGCCCATCTTATTCTTCTTGCAAAAAATGAAGAAGGCTATCAGAATCTTATAAAACTCGTTTCTCTTGCTTTTACCGAAGGCTACTACTATAAACCGCGTATAGATTACGATCTTTTAGAACAGTATTCAAGTGGTCTTGTATGTCTTTCAGCGTGCTTGGCAGGTGATATTCCCCAATATTTGCTTAACGGAAATTATGAGGAAGCCAAAAAACTTGCCCAAAGACTTAAAGATATGTTCCCTGATGATTTCTATATTGAAATTCAGGATCATAATATTCCCGAACAAAGGCAGGTTCTTCCGCAACTTATAAAACTTGCACGCGAACTTGAACTTCCTCTTGTTGCAACAAATGACGTTCACTATATCCGCAAAGAAGATGCCGAAATGCACGACGTTCTTTTGTGCATTCAAACGGGAAAAACTCTTGAAGATCCCGATAGAATGAGATTTTCCACAGAAGAATTTTATCTTAAAACGGAAGAAGAAATGTTTGAGATTTTCTCAAACGTTCCCGAATCTCTTTCAAACACAGTTCTTATTGCCGAAAAATGCAATTTTGATTTTGAATTCGGTAACATTCATATTCCTTATTATGAAGTGCCTGACGGACTTACTGCCGCAGAATATCTTTACAAATTGGGAATAGAAGGTTTAAATAAAAAATATCCTGAAGTTACAGATGAAATAAAAGAGCGTTTTGAATATGAATACAATATGATAAAACGCATGGGTTACGTTGAATATTATCTTATCGTTTGGGATTATATCAACTATGCCAAAAGTGTCGATATCGTTGTAGGTCCCGGCAGAGGTTCAGGTGCAGGAAGCCTTGTTGCCTACGCTATCGGAATCACCAATATTGATCCGTTAAAATATAATCTTCTCTTTGAACGATTCCTTAACCCCGAACGTGTCAGCATGCCTGACTTTGACGTTGACTTCTGCTTTGAACGCAGGGGCGAGGTTATTGAATACGTTAAGCGTAAATACGGCGCAGATCACGTTGCGCAGATAGCAACTTTCGGCACAATGAAAGCACGTGCCGTTATCAGAGACGTTGGCAGAGTTATGAATCTTCCTTATGCTGACGTTGACAGAATTGCCAAAATGATTCCCCGTGAACTTGACGTTACGGTTGACAGAGCCTTGGAAGTTAATCCCGAACTGCGGGAAGCCTGCGAAGATCCGCAGATCGAAAAACTTATTTATTTTGCAAAAAAACTTGAAGGTCTTCCCAGGAACTCCTCAACTCATGCCGCAGGTGTAGTTATATCAAAAAATCCCGTTGATACCTACGTGCCTTTATGCGTAAACGGTGAGATGGTTGCAACGCAATACGTTGCAAAGTATCTTGAACAGTTAGGTCTTTTGAAAATGGACTTTTTAGGTTTGAGAACACTTACCGTTATCCGCGATACCCTTGATTTTATTAAGGCGCGAACAGGTGAAAAGCCTGATCTTTCATCAATCAGTTTTGATGATCAGAATGTTTATAAACTTATCGGAATAGGTGAGTGCGACGGTATTTTCCAGCTTGAAAGTAACGGAATGCGCTCGTTTATGAAGGAACTTAAGTCTTCATGTTTTGAGGATATCGTGGCAGGTATTGCGCTTTACCGTCCCGGTCCTATGGATAGTATACCCAAATATATTTTCGGTAAAGAACACCCTGATCAGGTAGAATATCAGCACCCCATAATGAAAAACGTTCTTGAAGTTACTTACGGCTGTATGGTATATCAGGAACAAGTTATGCAGATCGTGCGCGACGTTGCAGGCTATTCTTTGGGCAGAAGCGATATAATGCGCCGTGCAATGAGTAAAAAAGACCAAAAAGCCATGGAATTTGAGCGTCAGGTATTTATTCACGGTCTTGAGGAAGACGGAAAAATCACCGTACCCGGCGCAGTAAGAAACGGTATTGACGAAGAAACTGCCAATGCAATTTTTGATAAGATCGCAGTTTTTGCACAGTACGCGTTCAATAAATCCCATGCGGCGGCATATGCGGTCGTTGCTTATCAAACGGCATATTTAAAATGCTATTATCCTTTGGAATTTATGGCGGCAATGCTCAATTCTCTTTTAGGTGATGAAGATAAAACAGCAAGATATATAGGCTATTGCCGTGAACACGATATAAAAGTTCTTCCGCCGGATGTAAACACAAGTCTTTCAGGATTTTCGCCCGTTGAAGGAAATGCCATACGCTTCGGCTTAAGTGCCATTAAAAACGTAGGAATTTCAGGTGTTCACTCTATTGTTGAAGAAAGACAGAAAAACGGTGAGTTTAAATCTTTAGATGACTTTGCAACGCGAACAGTTCATATGTCTGACGTTAATAAACGTATGGTTGAAAGCATGATAAAAGCAGGCGCGTTCGACTTTACAAAATATTCGCGCCGTGCGCTTTTAGGCAGTTACGAAGCCATTCTTGACGGTGCCTTTAACCGTGCAAAAAACAGTTTGGAAGGGCAACTTTCGCTTTTTGATGACTTTAATATGGCAGAAGAAATTCAGGTGCAATCTATTCGTGAAATAGGCGAATATCCGCGTTTGCAGTTTTTGGCACTTGAAAAAGAAATGCTCGGTGTTTATTTAAGCGGACATCCCTTGGAAAGATATACAAAGCAAGTAAAAGCACTTGGTTTTGATCTTTCTGAAATAACGGTTGAAACTGATGAAAACGGTGATAGCGTTGTAACAGATGAAATGATGCGCCTTGATAATAAAGACGTTAAATTTATCGGTATCATAACTTCTATCCGTAAAAAGGCAACCAAAAGCGGATCAATGATGGCTTTTGTTACCGTTGAAGATCTTTATTCTTCGGTTACACTTCTGGTTTTCCCGCAAGCGTTGCAGAGATGCGGCAAGTATATTTACGAAGATAACATCGTAACGGTTATGGGTAAATTAAGTATTCGTGATGAAGAACAGCCCACCGTTCTTGTAAATAACGTTATGCCTGCGGTCGAAGATGATGAAACTGCTGAAGTGGAAGTTTGGGTGCGCATTAAGGATAAAGAAAATTCAAGTGTTGGCCAACTTCGCGTAATGGTAAATGACCTTAAGGGCAAGGCAAAACTTATTATTTATTACGAAAAAGAACGTTTGAAAGAAGAATTGGGCGTAAGAATTCGCTATGATGATGACGTTTTACACGCTCTGCAAACGCTTTTTGGCGAAGAAAATATTAAAATCGTAAAAAAATAAATTAAAAATGTGGTCAAAGCACTAAAAAAATGATATAATATTTATTTGGAATATATTAAGGAGTACAAAGAGAAAATGGAAAAAAAGAGAATAGCAGTTCTTACAAGCGGTGGTGATGCACCGGGAATGAATGCCTGCATACGTTCGGTTGTCCGTAACGGTATAGCCGCAGGCTTTGAGATGGTTGGTGTAATTAAGGGTTATAACGGTCTTATAGCAAACGAAATGATCGCTATGGATAACCGTTCGGTAGGTAATATAATAAACCGCGGCGGTACGATACTTCGTACTGCACGTTGCCTTGAGTTTAAAACTGAAGAAGGTCAGGCAATTGCCCTTGAAAATATTAAGAAAAACAATATTTGCGGTGTCGTTGTTATCGGCGGTGACGGCTCGTTCAGAGGATGTAAAGCACTTACACAACTTGGTATCCCTGCAATCGGTATTCCGGGAACTATTGATAATGACCTTGCTTATACTGATTACACGCTTGGATTTGATACTGCAGTAAATACTGTTCTTGAGGCTATTACAAAGATCCGCGATACCATGGCAAGCCATGACCGCGTAAGTATTATTGAAGTTATGGGTAACAGATGCGGTGATATTGCGCTTTATTCAGGTCTTTGCGGCGGTGCAGAATATATCATCGTGCCCGAACTTAAATGGACTATTGAAAATCTTTGCGAAAAACTTGAAACAAGTAAAGCGGCAGGCAAAACTTCAAGCATCGTCGTAGTTGCAGAAGGCGCGGCAAAAGGTGCGGCACTTGCAGAGGAAATCAAAAAGAGAACTTCAATGGATACAAGAACTACTGTTCTTGGTTATATTCAGCGTGGCGGATCACCCAGCGCCAGCGACGTTTTATTGGCAAGCCGTTTTGGCGCATATGCTATAAACCTTGTTAAGCAGGGCATAGGTGGCAGATGCGTCGGAACAAAAAATAAAAAACTCTTTGATATGGATATTATAGAAGCTTGCTCAATGCAAAAAGTTTTTGATAAAGAACTTTATGATATTGCAGAAATTCTTTCAAGGTGATAAATATGAAACTTATTATTGATGCTATGGGCGGAGATAACGCTCCTGAAGAAATCGTTAAAGGTACTATCGAATGTCTTAATGAAAGAAAAGATTTTTCGGTTATTTTTACCGGTCAGGAAGATAAGATCCAAAAAGAACTTGAAAAATATACTTTTGATAAAGAAAAAGTTGAGATCGTAAATGCCACCGAAGTAATCTCTATGGAAGACCATCCCGTTGAAGCAATCAGAAAGAAAAAAGATTCTTCAATGGTGGTAGGGCAACTTTTATTAAAAGAGAAAAAAGGCGATGCCTTTATTACTTGCGGATCAACGGGAGCCTGCCTTGCGTGCGCACAGTTGCGCCTTGGCAGAATTAAGGGAATTAACCGTCCTGCACTTGCACCTGTTCTTCCCAACGGTCAAAAAGGCGCAATGCTTATTGACTGCGGTGCAAATATGGATTGTAAGCCTATAAACCTTGCACAGTTTGCCGTTATGGGCAGTATTTATATGGAAAAAGTTCTCGGTGTTGAAAATCCCAGAGTCGGCCTTGCAAACGTCGGAACGGAAGATACGAAGGGCAACGAACTTACAAAGGCTACTTTTGAACTTATAAAAGAGCAGAATCTTGTAAACTTCATCGGTAATGCCGAGGGCAGAGATATTGTTGATAAAGTTGACGTTATGGTTGCCGATGGTTTTGCAGGTAATCTTATTCTTAAAAGCATGGAAGGTTTTGCATCTTTCATGATCGGCACCATGAAAAAGAGTTTTATGGCTTCCTTGAGAACAAAGATCGGCGCATTGTTATTAAAGCCTGCTCTTAAAGATCTTAAAAAAGCAATGGATTATAACGCTTACGGCGGCGCACCTCTTTTGGGAGTTGACGGCGTAGTTATTAAAGGCCACGGCTCATCAAAGGCAAATACAATGCATGCAAACATTTCCCAGGCTATAAAAATGGTTCAAGCGGATATTGTGGGTGTTATTAAAGAAAACATTCCCAATATGACCGTTAATGAATAAATCGTCTTTATTTTTTATTTTTAGGAGGAACGAAAAATGTTTGAAGAGGTAAGAAATCAGATTGCTGAGTTACTCGGCATCGAACCTGAAACGATTACTGAAGAAAGCGACCTTATCAACGACCTTAAGGCAGATTCAATGGATATAGCAACACTTTTGCTTGACGTTGAAGAAAACTGCGGTATTGAAATTGATGAAGATGAGATGGAAGGTCTCAAAACAGTCGGCGATATCGTTAAGTACATAGAATCAAAGAAATAAATCGGAAGAAGTGCACAGGCTCAAAAAAAGAGCCTGTGCTTATACAGTTTTATGAGAGAGTTAGAAAAAAAGTTAGGTTACGTTTTTAAAGATAAAGAACTTCTTAAACTTTCGCTTACACATTGTTCTTACGGCGCGGAAAACAACGTTAAGCATAATCAGCGTCTTGAATTTTTAGGCGATGCAGTTCTTGAAAACGTAATAAGTAATTATATTTACCATAAATTTGAAAATTACGATGAGGGTAAGCTTACAAGGCTTCGCGCATCAATTGTATCAGAAGAACCTTTATCAGGTGCGGCAGAAAGAATAGGTCTTTCGGAGCATATTCTTTTAGGCGCAGGAGAAAGAGCATCAGGCGGTGCTAACAAACCAAGCGTTTTGTCAGATACTTTAGAATCGGTTTTTGCCGCAGTTTATCTTGACGGCGGTTTCTTTGAGGCTGAAAAAGTTATTCTTTCGGTTCTTGAAGAAACGTTAAAAGATCCTTCGGAACGTCCGTCGGATTATAAAACTGCCTTGCAGGAATATTTGTTCCGCAACGGCAACGTTGAAATTGATTATAAGCTTCTTTCCGTTGTAGGCCCGTCACATAATGCTACCTTTACTTCAGAAGTTTATTGTAACGGTAAGTTTTTAGGTAAAGGCGTTGGTTCAAGCAAAAAACGTTCTGAACAAGCGGCGGCTAAAGAAGCATTAAATAAAATAAAAAAGTAACTTTGGAGGATCCATGTTTCTAAAAAGATTGGAAGTGTTCGGCTTTAAATCCTTTGCCGAACGTCTTGATATCAGTTTTTCAAACGGAATAACGGCTATCGTTGGTCCTAACGGAAGCGGAAAAAGTAACGTAAGCGATGCAGTGCGCTGGGTTTTAGGTGAACAGAGCGCAAAACAACTTCGCGGCGCCAACATGGCAGACGTTATATTTAAGGGCACAGAAAGCCGTAAGCCTCTTTCGTATTGTGAGGTTTCACTTGTTTTCGATAATGAGGATAAGGGACTTGATATTGAGTATTCCGAGGTAGTTATTACCCGCCGACTTTACCGTAGCGGTGAAAGTGAATATTACATAAATCGCGCAGGTTGCAGGCTTAAAGATATCGTTACTCTTTTTCAGGATACGGGTATCGGTAAAGAAGGATATTCAATTGTCGGTCAGGGTAAGATCGAAAATATCTTATCTGCCAAGCAGGATGTGCGTCGTGCAGTATTTGAGGAAGCGGCAGGTATCGTAAAATATAAAACGCGCAAGGAGGAAGCAGAAAGAAAACTTCAGCATACCTCCGATAACCTTATGCGCATAAATGATATTATCGATACTCTTGAAGAACGTATTGAACCCTTAAGCCAGCAGGCTGAAACTGCAAAAGAATATTTGCAGTTAAGGGAACAATTGCGCAGTATTGAAGTTAATTTCTATCTTGTGCAGAATGAACTTGCCGTTGAAAGACGTCAGCAATATAATCTTCAGCTTGAGGGCATTGATCAGGAACGTCAGGAAAAAGGCGAGCACGTTGAAAAACTTACTGAAGAAAACACGCTTCTTGAAGAACAGTTAAGCGCAAAAGAGCAGGAATTAAGCAATATTCGTGCAAAACTTCTTGAACTTACTGCCGGAAACGAAAATCTTTCAGGTCAGATAAGCGTTCTTGATGAGAGAATTCAGAACGTTTTATCGGGTATTGAACGTGTAAATAACGAACTTGACAGTAACGAAAAGCGCAGAAAGTCCATGGAAGATGCCATAAACGGCGATACGGGCGTTGAAGAAGAAAAACGCAAGGCAATAGAAGAAAAGCAGGAAGAGATAAAGAGTCTTGAAACAGAGGTTCAAAGCCGTGAAGAAATGCTTTTAAAAGAAAGTGCCGAGCTTGAAACTTTAAAAGCCGAAATGATTTCAAATATCAATAAACTTTCTGACGTTAAATCAAGCATCAGCCGTTTTGAGGCTATGAAAACAAGTATTTTAAGCCGTAAAGAAAAAATCGGTCTTATGGCAGAACAGATCCGTCTTCAGCGCACAAGCATTGATGATGCGCTGAAAGATCAGATGTCAGATACAGAAGAGTATGACAGAGAAAAGTCAAAACTCGAAAAAGAAAAAGAAGAATTAAAAACACAGTGGCAACAACTTTATATTGAACGGGATAACGCTTCGGAAAATCTTAATAATTTAAAGCAGGAACTTAACGGTGCACAATCAAGATTAAGAGTTCTTGAAGAGTTAAAACGCGACCATGAAGGCTTTAATTTCTCAGTTAAACGCCTTTTGCAGAAAAGCGAGCAGGATCTTGAAATAAAATCCCATATTTCAGGCGTAATAGCACAACTTATTTCCGTTCCCGAAAAGTATGAGATTGCCATTGAAGCGGCACTTGGTTCTGCAATGCAGAATATCGTTACGCCTACAGAAGAAGATGCCAAAGCGCTTATTGAGTTTTTGAGAAAAACTGATTCGGGCCGTGCAACTTTCCTGCCTATTTCGGCAGTGCGCGGCAGAGAAATGGATGAGCGTGAGAAACGTGCATCTGCCGTAAGCGGTTGTTTCGGCGTTGCAAGCGGACTTATCACTTATGATAAAAAGTATGACGGCATAATTAAAAATCTGCTTGGAAGAACGGTTATCTGTGATGATCTTGATACGGGTATAGCCATTCAGCGCGCTTGTGAGCATTCATTAAAGGTCGTTACTTTAAAAGGCGACGTTATGAATGCAGGCGGTTCCATGTCAGGTGGCAGCCAGAGACAGAAAACTACCAGCATTTTGGGCAGAGAACGCGAAATTGAAGAACTTAACAAGATCATTAAAGATAAAAATGCAGAGATCCTGCGCATAAATGATACCGTAAACAACTTTGAGGCAGAATGCAGAAAATTTGAAAATGCAGTTGCCGAAAAAGATATAAAACTTCATGAACTTGATATTAAGTTTGCCCATGATATTGAAAAACTCAACAAGTTAAAGGCTGATCATCAGGCAAGTGTTGATTCCGAAAACGAATTAAAACTTGAAGAAGAGCAACTTAACGATACTTTGACGGAGATCAACTCTGAACTTGAAAATATCAATACCATGCAAGGTGATTTTGAAAGTTCAAATACAGATGCGCAGGCAAGTATAAGTGCCCGCCAATCTGAATATAATAAAAAACAGCTTGAAAAAGAAAGACTCAATGAAAAACTCACCGATGCACGTATTGAGTGCGCAGGTCTTGAAAAAGAACTTGATGCTATCGTAAACAATGCTCAACGTATGGGTGAACTCATTGAAAATCTTGAGGAAGCAAAGGTAAAACTTCTTGCTGAAGGCGTTTCTTTGGAAAAACAACTTGAAGAGGCAAGAAAAGAAAAAGAAGATGCCATTAAAAAAACGGGCAATATGCAGTCTGAGCTTGTTCAGATTCAGGAACTTGAAAAGAACGAAGAAACAAACCGCGAATCAATAAATGCTTTGCTGAAAGAAAACGAAGAAAAACGCCGCAGATTCGAACAGGAAATTTATGATGCAGGTGAAAGACGTCATAAAGTTGAACTTGCCGTTACAAAGATTGATAACGATTTATCTTATCTTGAAAACAGAATTTGGGAAGAATACGAACTTACTCAGGCAACGGCAGAAGAATTCCGCGATCCTGAATTTAAGATGACGGGCGCTCAAACGGAAATCAACAAACTTAAAAAGGCTATAAATGCATTAGGTCACGTAAACGTAAATGCCATTGAAGAGTACGTTGAAACAAAAGAACGTTTTGATGAACTTTCAAGCCAGCGCGATGACCTTGAAAAAGCGGCGGAAGATTTAAGGAAGATTATTGATGAACTTATAAAGAAAATGGACAAGCAGTTTAAAGAACAGTTTGAACTTATCAATAAGCACTTCACCAAAACTTTCAGCGAATTGTTTGGCGGCGGTAAAGCAGAACTTAAACTTCAGGAGGGTGAAAATTCTCTTGATGCCGATATTGAGATCGTTGCACAGCCTCCGGGAAAAAGTTTGCAGTTGTTAAGCTTGCTTTCAGGCGGCGAAAGAGCACTAACGGCTATTGCAATTCTTTTTGCAATGCTTAAATTAAAGCCTACGCCTTTCTGTATTCTTGATGAAATTGAGGCGGCGCTTGATGAAGCAAACGTTGGTAACTTTGCAACGTATTTGAGAAAATTCTCACAGAATACTCAATTTATCGTTATTACTCACCGTAAACCTACCATGGAAGAAGCAGATAGCCTTTACGGTGTTGCAATGGAAGAAAAGGGTATTTCAAAAATAGTTTCGGTAAAACTTACATAAGGAGTTTTTATGGGTTTATTTGATAAAGTCGGTTGGCTTTCAAAACTTAAAGGCGGTCTGCAAAAGACAAAGGATAATATTTCATCTAAAATCGATAATCTTATTAAATATTATAAAGAGATCGATGATGAGTTCTATGAGGAACTTGAAATGATTCTTGTTTCTGCAGATATCGGTGTAAGTGCGACGGAAGCAATTTTAGACGACCTTAAATTAAAGGTAAAGCAGGAAAAAATAGGCGACAGTCAGGTTATTTACGATTATTTAAGGGAAAGCATTGCATCAATCCTTTCTTCTGCCCAAAAAAATGAAGAAGAACAGTTTCCTCTTCTTATGCTTGTTACGGGTGTAAACGGCGTAGGTAAAACTACCGCTATAGGAAAAATTGCAAACTATTATATAAAAGAAGGTAAGTCCGTTATGGTTGCCGCGGCAGATACTTTCAGGGCGGCGGCAGTTCAGCAGCTTGATGAATGGGCAAAAAGAAGCGGTGCGCTTATTATAAAGGGTGCTGACGGGGCAGATCCTTCATCGGTAGTTTATGATGCGATTTCCAGCGCAAAGGCAAAAAATATCGACGTTCTTATTTGTGATACTGCGGGAAGACTTCATAATAAGAAAAATCTTATGGATGAACTTTCCAAAATAGGCAGAATCATTTCACAGAGATATCCTGAAGCAAAAAGACAAAATATGCTTGTTCTTGATGCAACTACGGGACAAAATGCTTTAATGCAGGCAAAAGGTTTTTCTGAAGCAGTTGGTATTGATGGTATTATTTTAAATAAACTTGACGGCACCGCAAAGGGTGGCGTTGCCGTCGCCATTGCAAAGGAAATGAATATTCCCATAATGTATATCGGCGTTGGTGAGGGAATAGACGATCTTCGCCCCTTTGATGCTGAAGATTTTGCAAAAAATATTATCTGATTTCGCTTGACAAAAAATTAAATACGTTATATTATATGGGCTGTAAAGTAAATTTGGTTTACAGCCTTTATTTTTTTTCGGGGGTGCTTTTTTGCTGGGCGAAGGTATAGAAATGGCAATTTTGCTTGATACTTATGAAGAACTCCTTACCGAAACTCAGGCAAGTATTTTGCGAATGCGCTATGATGAAGATCTTTCGTTAGGGGAGATTGGTGAGATTCTTAATATTTCACGTCAGGCGGTGCGGAATGCAATTTTAAAGGGCGAAGAAAAACTTCGTTATTACGAAGATGCTTTTAAGATCGTAAGGCGCGAGCAGGAAATCAACCGTATTGCTCAGTTGCTTTATGAAAATCCCGAAACAAAGAAATATGCTGATATGCTTAAAAAAGTAACGGAGGAAATGTAATGGCTTTTGAGGGCTTAACTGAAAAACTTCAAAAAGTATTTAAAGGTCTTAAGAGCCGCGGTAAACTTTCCGAAAGTGACGTTAAGGAGGCTATGCGCGAAGTGCGTATGGCGCTTCTTGAAGCAGACGTTAACTTTGCCGTTGCAAGAGATTTTGTTAAAAGTGTAACCGAAAAGGCAGTAGGCGAGCAGGTTTTAAACAGTCTTACTCCGGGTCAGCAGGTTATTAAAATAGTTAATGATGAACTTTGCACCTTGATGGGTTCAACCCATTCAAAACTTACCGTTTCATCTGCTCCGCCAAGCGTTTATATGCTTTGCGGTCTTCAGGGTGCAGGTAAAACAACCATGTGCGCAAAGTTAGGCGGATATCTTAAAAAACAAGGCAAAAAGCCTTTGCTTGTTGCTTGTGATATTTACCGTCCTGCGGCTATCGATCAGTTAAAAGTAGTGGGCGCACAGCTTCAGATAGCAGTTTTTGACCGCGGAACACAGAATCCTATCAAAACTGCCCAAGAAGCAATTCAATATGCAAAAAGTTATCTTTTTGATACGGTTATTCTTGATACGGCAGGTCGGCTTCATATTGATGAAGAACTTATGAATGAACTTGTTGATATTAAAAAGGAAGTTCATCCCACAGAAATTCTTCTTACCGTTGATGCTATGACCGGTCAGGATGCAGTAAACGTTGCCCAGAGTTTTAACGAAAAACTTGGTATTGACGGTGTTATCTTAACAAAACTTGACGGCGATGCCAGAGGCGGTGCCGCAATGAGCGTTAAGGCAGTAACGGGTAAACCTATTAAATTTTCAGGTATCGGTGAAAAACTTACTGATATTGAGCCTTTCCACCCCGATAGAATGGCTTCCCGTATTCTCGGTATGGGCGATATGCTCTCTTTAATAGAAAAGGCGCAGGAGAATTTTGATGAGGCAGAAGGCTTAAAACTTCAGGAAAAGTTAAAACAGAACAAATTTGATCTGCAGGACTTTTTAGATCAGTTTAAGCAGATGCGCAAAATGGGTTCAATGAAAGATATTTTAAAGTCTTTACCGCCTATTCCGGGACTTGATACCCAAAAACTTTCACAACAAGAAATCGACGAAAAACGTATTGACCGTCTTGAGGCAATAATCCTTTCCATGACTAAAAAGGAAAGAAAAAATCCCGATGTTTTAAATGCTTCGCGCAGGCGCAGGATTGCTGCAGGCAGCGGCACAAGCGTTCAGGAGGTTAATCAACTGATCAATCAGTTTAACCAGACGAAGCAGATGATGAAGCGCTTTGGTCTTTTTGCAAAAGGCAAAAAAGGCGGCGGCTTCCCTAAATTCAGATAAGTTTTAAAACTTAAATATTTTTAATTTTTTTATTGGAGGAAAATAAAATGGTAAAAATCAGACTTACAAGACTTGGTGCAAAGAAGGCTCCCTTCTATCGTGTAGTTGTTTCAGAAAGCCGCAATGCAAGAAACGGCAAGGCTATCGCTAATATCGGCTACTACAACCCCATGACAGATCCTGCAGAAATCAAGATCGACGTTGATGCTGCTAAAGATTGGATCGCAAAGGGTGCACAGCCTACAGAAACTGTAAAGAAGCTTCTTAAGATCGCTGGTCTTGAGTAATTGGTGGTACTGTGGAAAATTTAGTTGAGTACATAGTTAAACAGCTTGTAAACGAAAAGGATCAGGTAAACGTTACCCGTGTTGAACGTGAAGATGCTATCGTTATCGAAGTTCGTGTTGCTCAGGAAGATATGGGCAAGATCATCGGTAAGCAGGGCAAAATTGCACGTGCTATCCGAACAGTTGTAAAGGCTGCTTCTTCAAAAGAAGAAAAGCGCGTTATTGTTGACATTATCTAATATGGATTATATCAGAATAGGAATCGTTGCAAAGCCTCAGGGCATTCGCGGCGAAATAAAAGTCAACAACCTTTCCGATACTCTTGAGCGTTTTTTAGAACTTGAGTACGTTTTCGTTGAGGATAAGGGCAACTATATAAGATATAACGTAAAAGGCACTCGTCTTGGCGATGAGTGCGCCTTTTTGTTCCTTGAAAAGATTTATGACCGTGATGCGGCAGAAACTTTGCGTAATAAGTATATTTGTGTTGACCGCGAGCATGCCATAAAACTTCCCGAAGGCAGATATTTTATATTTGATCTTATCGGCTGCACAGTAATTACTGATGAAGGTGTAACACTTGGTAAAGTAGATGAAGTTATGCAGCCCGGCGCCAATGACGTTTACGTTGTTAAAAACGGTAAAGATGAAGTGCTTATTCCTGCGGTGAAAAGTTTTGTTTTAGATATTGATATCGATAAAAAACTTATAACCGTAAAGGGCGATATGCTTCAGGAGGTTGCAGTATATGAAGATTAGTGTGCTGACCATTTTTCCTGAAATGATGATGCCCATGATCGAAAGCAGTATTCTTGGCAGAGCGATCAAAAAAGGTATTCTTGAGATCGAGGTTATAAATATCCGCGATTTTTCAGATAGCAAACATAAAAATACCGATGACTATCCCTTTGGCGGCGGTGTAGGTATGCTTATGATGCCGCAACCGATTTTCTCTGCATTTGAAAGCGTTAAGACTGATGAGAGCGTAAGTATATATATGTCTCCTCAGGGCGAAACGCTTACGCCTGATATCGCAAAAGAACTTTCCCAAAATAAACACTTGATAATTCTTTGCGGACACTATGAAGGTGTTGATCAACGTGTTCTTGATAATCTCATTGACCGTGAAATTTCAATCGGTGATTACGTTTTAACCGGTGGGGAATTGGCGGCGCTTGTTGTAATTGATGCAACTGCGCGTTTTATTGACGGTGTTTTGGGAAGTGTTGACAGCGCTTATGAAGACAGTTTTTCCGATGGGCTTCTTGAATGCCCTCAATATACTCGCCCTGCAGATTTTAACGGTCTTAAAGTGCCTGACGTGCTTTTAAGCGGAAATCATAAACTTATAACTGAATGGCAAAGGGAAATGCAACTGAGAGTTACGTTGGAAAAGCGTCCCGATCTTTTAGAAAAAGCTGAATTAACAAAAGAAGACCTTAAAATTTTAGAAAAAATAAAAAATCAGTAAAAAATGCTTGCCTAAAAATATATCTTGTGGTATATTATATAGGCTTGATAAATTCGGGTGGTCCGCTTGGCCGTTAGCTTCGAGTCAATGAACACCTATGATAATTAAGGAGAAAGAAATGGAACTTATTAAGGCAATTGAAGCAGAACAGCTTCGCACAGACATTCCTGATTTCAACGTTGGTGATACCGTTAAGGTAATGGTTAAGGTTGTTGAAGGTAACCGCGAAAGATTGCAGGCTTTTGAAGGCACTGTTATTGCTCGCAGAAACGGCAGCACCCGTGAAACCTTTACTGTTCGCCGTGTGGCTTACGGTGTTGGTGTTGAACGTACATTCCCCGTACATTCACCCAGACTTGGTAGCATTACTATCGTTCGTCGCGGCCGCGTTCGCAGAGCTAAACTTTATTATCTCCGTGACCGTGTTGGTAAAGCTGCAAAGGTTAAAGAAGTTCTGTAATGAAAAGAAAAGGTGTGTGGAATTATCCACACACTTTTTTTATCCTTTGGAATTTTTACGAATTTGTAAATTAAGCCAAAAAATTCACTTTGGGTATTGACTATTATTGAAGAAAAGAGTATAATTGTTATGTTATAATTACAAGGGGGATTCTTATGAATAAGTTTTTTAATTTAAACAGCTTTTTTACCCGTATTATTTTGGCTGTACTTTCTTTTGCTGTTATAATATGCATTTTTATTCCTTATATGCGTATTCCTGCAGTTGATCCCGTTCAGGATGTTGATGTTGATGCAAAGACTCTTGACCGAAAGATCGGTTTCGATCAGTTGACTTTCAGCATTACTGAATTCGTTCATTCAACTTCACCTGTTTTTGAACTTTATAAGGATAAGGAACTTACTGAAACTGTAAATAAATCCGCTATTCCTTTAAATGATCAGCAGAATACATATTATTTCGCAACATATGCTTACGGTTATGACAGAAATAATAAAGAAGAAGGTCTTCAATCAAATCTTCTTGGCATTTATAAGATCGTTTTCACAAAAGCAGATAAGAACAATGCTCTTGTTGACGTTAAAACAACTCTTAAAAAAGATGAGGCAGAAGGCATTAACGGTATTATTAACGTTACCGTTCCCAAGGCAACAACTTTTGACCTTGTAAAAATCATCGATTCAAAATCTGCATGGCTTAAGCAGGCATCAAACTTCAATCAGCCTGTTTCCATGAGCGATAAGAAAGATGAGATCAAGAATATTGCTCTTGCACCCGGTGAAGTAGCAGTTCCTTTCTATGCTGCTATCTGCTTTGCATCAGAGGCTGATCAGAAGTATTATCCTCTTGATATCTATACCGTTTACCTTGAACGCGATTCATATAAGGAAACATTGCCCGTTGTTGGCGAAATCGGCGGCGGAATCATGTCAGGTGAAGTAAACGGCAAGATTGAGTTCTATGAAAAGGATTTGTTCATGTTCTCATTTATGATTCTTGCGGCAGTTTCAACGATCTTTGCCTTTACCATTCCCAACAAGTTCAGAATTATTGAACTTATTACTGCGGCTATTTTAGGTCTTGGTCTTACCGTAATCCCCGTAATTGATATTATGTTCTATGCACAGCATAACTTCTTGTTTGACCCCGGTTGCTTTGTTCTCATTGCGCTTGGTGTGGTTATTCTGCTTTGGTCAATATTTGACTATATCAGATGTACTTCTGATTACAGAAAAGAACAGATTCACATTTACGGTGAAGATTTCTTCAGCAAGGAAAGAAAGATCAGAATGGCTGAAGAAAAGAAAATTAAAGATGCCGAATATAAGATTCAGCGTAAGGCTGATAAAGAAGCCATTAAGGCTATGAAGGCAGAAGACAAAGCAAAATTGGCTGCTTATAAGGCAGAACAGAAAGCAAAGAAGAAAAAATAATTTTTAAACCCCGAAATATTTCGGGGTTTTTTTAGGAGTAATATATGCGCGTAGTTATAGGAATGTCCGGCGGTGTTGATTCATCGGTAGCGGCATATCTTCTGAAACAGCAGGGATATGATTGTGTCGGAATTTTTATGAAAAATTGGGAAGAAGAGGGCGATCAATGTACGGCTCAGGAAGATTATGATGACGTTCGTGCCGTTTGCGATAAAATTGGTATTCCTTATTATTCCGTAAATTTTGCAAAAGAATATTGGGATAAGGTTTTTGCTATTTTCTTGGAAGAATATTCCAAAGGCAGAACGCCTAATCCTGACGTTTTATGTAATAAAGAAATAAAGTTTGATGCGTTTCTCAATTTTGCCCTTTCAATAAATGCCCAAGGTGTTGCAACGGGCCATTATGCGCAACTTGAAAAGAGAGACGGACTTATGACTCTTTTAAGAGCAAAGGACATGAACAAAGATCAAACCTATTTTCTTTATGCTCTAAATCAGAAACAGCTTTCGCCCGTAATGTTTCCCATAGGGCATCTTGAAAAACCTGAATTAAGGGATATTGCCCAGAAAGCAGGACTTGTAAATTGGAAGAAAAAAGATTCAACGGGTATTTGCTTTATCGGTGAAAGAAGATTCCGTGAATTTTTAAGCAGTTTCTTGCCTGCGGGCAAGGGCGATATTCTTTCTCTTGACGGTAAAAAAATAGGCACCCATGATGGAGCCATGTATTATACCTTAGGTCAGCGCCACGGTCTCGGTATCGGCGGAAGCAATACGGGCAGTGGTGAACCTTGGTTCGTTGTCGATAAGGACGTTAAAAGTAATATCGTTTATGCGGCGCAAGGCGAGCATCCTCTCTTATATTCAGTATCTTCTGAAGCATCACAACTTACTTTTATTCACGGTGAAGCACCGAAGAAAAGTTTTGATTGTACCGCAAAGTTCAGATACCGTCAGCCTGATCAGCAAGTTCACGTTGAAATTGACGGCGATAAAATGTTCATTACACATAAAGAGCCCCAGCGTGCAGTTACACCGGGGCAGTCCGTGGTTTTATATGATAATGAAGTTTGCCTTGGCGGCGGAATCATTGATTCTGTAAATAGAGATTAAGATCGTCGTAATTCTTTATTTCTTTTATGTTCCAATGTTCGGGAAGAAGATTTTTATAATTTCTGAATCGGTTATCCATTAAAATTATAAAACCTTTATCATTTTCATTTCTTATAAGTCTGCCTGATGCCTGGCAGACTTTATTTATTCCCGGATAAACGTAAGCATATTCAAAGCCTTTTTGATATTTTTTTTCAAAATGTTCCTGAATATGGCTTCTTGCCTCGTTAAACTGCGGCAGGGCAACACCAACAATAACTATGCCTTTAAGATTTTTAATGTCAATACCCTCGCCAAAATGACTTCCCATAACGGCAAAGGCGCAAATATTGCTTTCAGGGGTAAAATTATTTAAAAAGTCTTCACGGGAAGTACTGTCCATATCGGCAGGTTGAATAATAACCTGATCTTCAAGGAAAAGCGCAACCTCGTTCATGAATTTATAAGATGGGAAATATACCATTATGTTACCCTTTGCCGAATTTTTGATTTTTTCAATTTTCTGAGAGATGATTTCAAAATATTTTTCGCGGTTATTGTATCTTGTATCAACAGAATAATCGGCAAGAACGGTAAGATTTTTTTCATCAAAGGGGTAGGGAGACGAAAAACCAAAAACTTCGCTTTCAGGTAAAATACTGTTTTTATAAAATTCATAAGGGGTGAGGGTTGCGGAATAAAGAACGGTTGAAAAACTTTTTCTTATAGAATTTTCAAACATTTTTGACGGATCGATGCACTCAAGGATAAGTGAAGTGTCATTTGCATAAAATTTAAAAAGTTCACAATCAAAAAAATCGGTAAGCGTAACAAAGCGAATAAGTTCTTTCTGGAAAAATACTGCTTCGATGGGCACAGCGCTTTTTTGCGAAACTTCGTTTATTGCATCATTGTTATTTAAAATAGCAAAAATAAGTTTTTTTGTATCGTCCAGAACACCGTTTTCTTTATAACTTTTTATAAGTTTGTTAAGTTGAGTAAGTATTTTGGAAAAAGATTTATATAATTTATGCTCTTTTGGGAAAAGTTTCTTTATTTCCCGTAAATCTTTTTGATAAAGAGTAAAAGAATACATATCTCTGCCGCGGTCAATAAGATTGTGGGCTTCATCAATTAAGAATATATATTTATCATCAAAATCAAAAAATCTGCGCAGATATACAACGGGATCAAACAAATAATTGTAATCGCATATTATAACGTGTGATTCTAATGAAAGTTCCAATGAAAGTTCATAAGGGCAAATTTGATATTTTTCCGAAAAAGCCTTGATTTTTTCGGGAGAATAATCATCTTCTTCAAGCATTTCAGGTAACGCTTTATGAAGTTTTTCAAAATAATCAAGGGAATAAGGGCATTTTTCAGGGGAACAATCCTGAATTTCCATGGGGCAACATTTGCTCTTTGCGCTTATAGTACAACTTTTGATTTTTAATCCCTTTTTGCGCATCAGGTCAAGAGCCTGACGGGTAACGGTCATGGTCTGATTTTTTGCGCTGAAACAAAAGATTTTAGCAGAATCATCGGCAAGATATTTTACCGCAGGAAAAAGTGCCATTGCAGTTTTTCCCGTACCTGTAGGCGCCTGAAGAAAAAGGTTTTTGTTTTTTACAATTGCCGAATATATCTGTGCTGCCCCTTCCCGCTGACCGCGCCTGAATTTTTCAAAGGGGAAAACAAGTTCTTTTGCAGTTTTTTTCAGTTCTTTTTGTGAATCAAGACGGCGTTTTATAAGAGAAGAATATTCATCAGCCATTTTTGTTAAAAAGGCTTCAAGGGCGGAAAAATCAAAGGTATAATCAAAATCGACTATTTGTTCGTCAATAAGACAAAAGTAACTTAAACGGCACTTTATTTGGCTTAAATGCTGTTCTTTTGCAAATATATAGGCGTAGATCATCATTTGGGCTTTATGGGCAAGTTTAAGAGGCTTTTCAATGGTCTCTGCGGCATTATAAGTTGATTTTATTTCGTGAATAAAATAATCCTTTTTATCAAAGAAGATTCCGTCAGCGCGACCTTGAATTTTTAAATCAAATTCAGGATAATTTAAAATGATTTCCAAAGGAACTTCACGCTGATATTTTATGTTTTCATCTTCTTTATATAAATTCTGCAATTTTTTATGGGCGCGAGTGCCCTCGAACATTCTGTCAACTGAAGGCATAACACCAAGCGAGCCTTGGGGAAAACAAAATTCACTTAAATCGCCTGCTGAAATTTGAATAAGCACGGTGCATACCTCCTTTTAAAATATTATATCATTTTTGAAAAATAAAGTAAACAGTAATTGACTTTGACTTTTTGAAGTGGTAAAATAAGAGTATAAAGGAGTTTTGTTATGCGTAAAAAAGCTGAAATTATGGATAGGGACGGCGTTAACAGAGCGCTTACCCGTATTTCACATGAAATAACCGAAAAAAACAGCGGTGCGGAAAATCTTGTTATTGTAGGCATCAAAAGCAGGGGAGTGTCCCTTGCCAAAGTAATACATAATAAAATTTCCGAGTTTGAGGGAGTTTCTCCTGAATATGCGGAACTTGATATTTACCATTACCGCGATGATATTGAAAAACCAAAAAAATCGGAAAAACAAAAAATTGCAGTTGACGGCAAAAATATCATTCTTGTTGATGACGTTATGTTTACGGGAAGAACCGTTCGTGCAGCCATTGACTGTCTTATGGATATAGGAAGACCGCAATGTATCCGCCTTGCGGTGCTTATTGACCGCGGGCACAGAGAATTGCCGTTCCGCGCTGATTACGTTGGTAAAAACGTTCCCACCAGCCTTGATGAAGTTGTTAAAGTTTATACAGATGAGTTTGATGGAGAACAATGTGTTATACTATACGAAAAATGATAGGAGATGTTTTTATGAAGTTTTTTAGAAAATCTGCAGTCATTATCCTTGTTCTGTCTTTAATAATATCGCTTATTCCTCTTTGTGTTTCTGCCGAAGAAGAGTCTTTTTACTGCGGTGAAAAAGCAATAGCGGAAATGGCAAATTCCGAAGCGCTTTTGTATGCTTATAATCAACTTACTGAAGGAATAGAAAATGCCCAAGAAGAAATAATGGTTTATAACGGCGCAGATCCTATTTCACAAGCAGAAGTTGAAATGGTTTTTGATGCTTACAGAAACGATCATGCCGAACATTTCTGGCTTGGCAACACATATTCCATGAGCCTTGATGATTCAACAATTTACGCTGTTTATCCTCAATACCTTTTTTCAGGCGATGAACTTATAAATGCCAAGGCTGAATTTGAAAGTGCAGTTTCAGAAATTCTTTCAGGTATAAAAAGTTCTATGACCGATTATGAAAAAGAGTTATATTTGCACGATGCCGTTGCGCAAAAAGTTGTGTATGTTGATTCAGCCAATTCACACAGTTCTTACGGTGCGCTTGTTGAAGGCAAAGCCGTTTGCGAAGGCTATGCAGAGGCTTTTCAGGTGCTTTTGCACAGAGTGGGAATCAGGAGTTATCTTGTAACGGGTGCAAGCATAAATCCAGCAACTAATGCACCGGAAGGTCATGAGTGGAACGCAGTAGAAATCGACGGAAATTTCTATTACGTTGACGTAACGTGGGATGATCAGGGCGATGAACTTTACCATGCATATTTTAATATTCCTAAAAGCGTGCTTACCGTTGATCACGCATTAGATGAACTTCCGTATTCTATGCCTCAATGTAATTCTGATGCGATGTTCTATTTTAACGTTGAAGGCGGAAAATTCAGCGAACTTACTGTTAACGGAGTGGTTTCTGCTATTGATAATTATTTGCAAGGCAATATTTACTTTGAAGGCGGCGTAAATGAATTCTGGTCGTGGCTTCAGGCAAATATTTCTTCAGTTGCAGGTGGAGTGGGTGTAAACGGAGGATTTTCTTACGGTTACAGCGCACTTGGCAATGAAGTGCATTTCTATATTAAACCTGCTGTAGAGTTTGTCGGTGCAACTCTTGACGTTGGAGTTGATCTTACCGTTAAATATCACGTTAGCCTTTCTTACGGATATGAAAATGCTTTTATGAGATTTACTTCTAAAATGGGCAGAGTATATGAAGTTGAAGGTGTTTACGATTCTGAAAGCGGTTATTACGTATATGCTTATACGGGCATAAATCCCCAATGTATGAGTGATACAATAAAGGCTGAACTTATTTCTAATGACCTTGTTATTGCATCGAAGAATGATTATAGCGTAAAAGAATATTGCAACAATCTTGTTACGTCTTGTGCATCAGAACTTAATCTTACAAACGATCAGTTCGAAAAAATGAAAACCCTTCTTGCCGATATGCTTGTTTACGGTGCAGAATCCCAAAAATACGTAAAGTATAACACCAAAGATCTTGCTGATTCTTATAGTTGGGTTAATGAATATAAGAGCGCTTTCAATCTTCCCGAATATATTAAGCAGGTTGACAAAAACACGGGGGACAATAAAGTAAAATCCGTTGGCGTGCACATGGCAAATGTCAATAAGATATACTATAAAGTCATTCTTTTAGATGAAAACGTTAAAATAACTGTAAACGGCTCTGAAATTGATAGATCAGAACTTACCGATAACGGCGACGGAACTTATACTTATTTAAGCGACGGTCTTGCTGCAACACAGTTTGCTGACGTTTTTGAAGTAAAACTTTTTGACTCCGACGGTAATGAAATTAGCACAGTTAAATATAACGTAAATGCTTACGTAAATGCAAAGTATAACGATCCATTGGTAGGTGACCTTGTTAAAGCGTTAAGTAATTACGGCGTAAGCGCAACGGCCTATATTACTGCCGATTCTGATGGCGATTTCGATCTTGGAGAAGATGAAGTTTAGTATTGAAAGCACCTGATTTATTTCAGGTGCTTTCTTTATAATTGCTCAAAAAATTATATAAAAAAATCTACAAATAAATTATAGATAATTTCAATCATCTCTTTATTTACATTGATATCTTATTTTGCTATAATATAAGTATAAAACATAAGGGAGAAATTTTATGAGAACAAGCATTTTAGATAAAAACGGAGTTAAGTACGTTGCTGTTGACGGCAAGATTATTGATACCCTTTCTTTTAAATCTTTTCGCCCAACAAGCAATAACGTAGGGGACTTTTATAAGGCTGGAATCCGCATATTCCACGTTTACTGTTCAGGTCTTATGTCGGCACTTAAAGTGCCTTATTCACAGTTTGGTGAAACATGGTTCGGCGATAAAAATTACAACTTTGAAAACCTTGATAAACAGATCGAGTTTTTTAAGGAAAATGCCCCTGACGCCTATGTTTTCATCAATGTTCATCTTGATGTCCGCGCTTGGTGGCTTGAAGAAAATCCCGGTAATGCAAACTCATTTACCCACCTTTCACAGATAGCGGGAAACGAAAAATGGAAAGAGGATACTGCCGATTATTTGAAGGCTCTTATTGCTCACGTTGAAGAAAAATATGATGACTTTGTTTTAGGTTATTTCCTTCTCGGAGGACATACTACCGAGTGGTTCAGCGACTATGATTATGAAGAATCTCACCCCGTAAAACTTGATGCTTACAGAAGGTATACGGGGGATGAAAATATACTTATTCCCGCTAAAGAAGAACTTGAAAAACCTGAAGATCAGATCTTCCTTGATCCCAAAAAAGATAAAGCAATAATTGAATACCGTAAATTTCACAATGAACTCATTGCAGATCTTGTAATTTATTATGCTCATTCTGCTCAGGAAGTTTTAAACCACAAAAAGGTTGTTGGGCTCTTCTTTGGCTATATTATGGAACTTCTTGATGCTCGTATCTGGAACGCAGGGCATCTTGCCGGCGATAAAGTTTACAGATGTGAGGATATTGATTTAATTGCAACACCTTCTTCATATCAGTTCCGTGAGTATGATGATGCAAGTGCATATATGCTTCTTTCTGACAGTATCGAATTAAACGGCATGATGTATTTTGATTCCTTTGATCATATGACCTTTAAAGTGCCTGATCTTGCTACCGAAGAAAGACGTATTTGCGGTGATAACGAAGTTATGACTGCCATGGCAGAACTTTCAAAAATGCGTAAAGACCTTCTTACAACACGTAAAAAGACTATTGACGGTATGCGCAGGGAGTTTTTGCAACGTTATTCAAAGCGTACCGGAATGTGGTGGTTTGATATGCTTGAAGGCTGGTTCTATGATGACGGTCTTATGGCTGAAATAAGCCAGATAGTTAAAAAGTCCAATAATCTTACGGGAAAAGAACGCCGATCCAATTCGGAAGTTGCGGTGTTTGTAAGTTGTGAATCACTTTATTACGTAAACAAGTGTTCAAAGATAAACACCGAACTTATCTGCAATCAGCGTGATGCACTTGCAAGAATGGGTGCACCTTACGATCTTTATTCTTTAAACGATATTGACCGTATAAATTCAGATCAGTATAAGGTTATGATCTTCCTTGATGCTTATTTTATGACAGATGAGCAGAGAGAATATATTAACACAAAACTTAAAAAAGATAACAGAACTCTCGTGTTTGTAAGCGGTTGCGATTGTATTTCTGACGACGGTTTTTCCAAAGAAAATATGGAAAAAATGTGCGGATTCAAACTCGAACAACTTGAAAAAGACGAGAAATCAATTAACGCCTGCGATTCTATTTACGGTTACTCCGAGGCAAAAACTCCCACGTGGTATATAAACGAAGATATTGTGCCTTTAGGCAGATATTCTGTAAGCCGTAAATGCGGTCTTGCAAAAAAAGAATTTTATGGATATACTTCATATTTCTCAGGTGTCGGCAATATTTCTGCAAGCGTTTTCAGGCACATTCTCAAAAATGCAGGTGTGTTTATTTATGCAGAGAACGATACGGCTGTTTACGTAAATTCAAGCGCAATCGGTGTTTACAATACAAGAAACGAATTTACTGAAGTAAACGTTCCTTATGACGGAGAATTTATTGAAATATTCAGCGGTAAAAAGTATAAAAGCATAAACGGCAAGGTTACGTTGCCTACGGGAACTGATCCTGCACAGATGCTTCTTTTAGGTGAAGAATAATGGAAGAATTAAAGTTAAAAGCTAAAAAACTTTCGGAAGACTTTATTGAAAATGAAAAAGAGTATATGCTTGGATTCGTTGAGGCGGAACAGTCTAATCCTTTAACAAAAACTTTAGGCGAAGATTATTTGGAAGATACGAAAAAGGGCATTGAAACGCTTATAAAAGCCGATGAAGCGCTTATTGATATTTTCAGAAAAGTTATTGAAAGTAAAGATTTTGATATTTTTACCGATAAAGTATATAAATCAATTATAAACGACGGAAGAATTTTCGTTTCAGGTTGCGGTTCACCGGGAAGACTTGCCATGCGCGTTGAAGCATCATGGCGTAAGAGAATGAAAAATACCCAATATGAAAACTCTGTTGTTTCCATTATGACCGGTGGTGATTATGCACTTATCCGCGCAGTTGAATCCTTTGAAGATTATATTGCCCTTGGCAGAAATCAGGCAAAAGAACTTTCGTTAAATGAAAAAGACCTTTTGATCGGTGTAACGGCAACGGGGGAAACCACGTCTATTTTAGGTACTGCGGTGCAGGCTCTTGATGACAATGCAAGTGTTTATATGGTTATCTGCACAAGACCTGATACTATTTTAGGCAAATTAAAGCGCGCTGATGACGTTTATACCCATAAAAATTGCAGCAGTTTATATATTCCCTGCGGCGGAATGGCAGTAACGGGCTCAACGAGAATGCAGTCAACTTCCATTGAGCAGGCAGTTGTTTCAAGTGCTTTAGAATTAAGTCTTTTAAGAATTTTATCTAAAAAAGAAGATAAAGAACTTTTGATCAACGGCTTTGCTTCTGCGGTTTCTGCAGTTAAAAAAAGCACAGATTCCTTAAAAGAAAATACCGATAAAGAATTTGAACTTTATAATAATGGCGGACACGTAACATATTTTGCCGATGAGTTTTTGTTAGACGTTCTTGCCGATACCACCGAGCGCGGACCTACTTTTTCAACTCCGCCTTTCAGACCGCAGAAAAGAAAAGATCTTACTCTTTCGTGGGCATTTGTAAAAAATCCTTTTCTTAATACCGTTGATGCCTGGGAAAAATGCTTTGAAAGAACTCCCAGATGTATTGATAAAAGTGAGGAAGATTATCTTAATTTAGGATTAAAGGCAGAAGACGTTAAAAAAATTCCCGATATAAGTCTTAATGCTTTATACGGTTTTGAGATCGGAAATGAACCTGATCCTGAAAGAGAGCAGGGCGAAAGTTTTGCTATGTGGGTTGCTGATGGCGATATGCCCGAAAAATTTATAAAAATCTCGGAAAAATATAAAAATTCAGGCTTTTTAAAACTTGAAAGTGATGATATAATAAAAACCGAACTTGATATTTTCGAGCATCTTTCAATGAAAATGCTTGTAAATATTTTATCAACGGGTGTAATGGCTAAAATGGGTAAAATCTACGGCAATTACATGGTAAACCTTAATATCACCAATAAAAAACTTGTTGACCGCGCAACACGCATTATTTCCGATTTATGCGGTGTTGACTATAAAAAAGCCAATTACGAATTGTTCTTAAGCAAACTTCTTATTGAAAAAGATGGCTTAAACCTTTCGCAAACTAAAATGACAATCGATAGATTAAAAGGAGAAAAATTATGACAAATCAGGAAATTTATTATTGCTCAAAGGAAGAATTACTTAAAAATTCCAAAACACCTTTCAGGGTAATGGAAGTAGAGCAGGATATGTATAAGGAAATCGCAAGAATCATGGCAGATACCATTATTAAAAATAATGGCAAGCAAACTGTTATCATCTGCCCCGTAGGTCCCATTGCGCAGTATCCTTACTTTGTTGAAATTGTAAATAACGAAAACATCAGCCTTAAAAACTGCATTTTTATCAATATGGACGAGTATCTTGATGAAAACGACAACTTTATCCCTTATGACGATATGTTAAGTTTCAGAAAGACTATGGATGATATTCTTTATTCAAAGATAAAGCCTGAACTTCTTATGGATAAAAAGAACCGCATATTCCCTGAACCGGGCAAGGAAGCAGAAATTGATGCGTTCCTTGATTCATTGGAGAAAATTGACCTTTGTTTAACAGGCGTTGGCATTAACGGTCATATTGCCTTTAATGAACCTGCTGAGCCTGAAGATAACATTACTGATGAGGAATATGGTGTTATCGGCACACGTTGCCTTGATATTTCAAGGGAAACAATTACCCGTAACGGTAGTGGAAAAATTCACGGTGCACTTGATATTTTCCCAAGAAGATG
>JAZQII010000106.1:0-12844 GCA_045541035.1 Clostridia bacterium
CCAAGGCGCTGAACTTGCAAAAAAGGGAGTTTACACAGACGTAAATGACCGCATTTTGCAAGTGAAATGCAACGACGGAAACAAACCCCTGCAAAATTTTTGCAGGGGTTTGTGTTTGCAGGGGTTTGTCAGTGCTCTGAACCCTGCAATGCAGGGTTTTTATTTTTCAAGGTTTTATATTTATTTATTCTCGAACTGACTGTTATACAATTCATAATAGAATCCCTTTTGTTCAAGTAATTCATTATGATTTCCTTTTTCTATAACGTTGCCGTCTTTCATTACCAAAATAACGTCAGCATTCTGTATGGTAGAAAGGCGATGTGCAACGATAAAACTCGTTCTTCCTTTCATAAGTTTCATAAAAGCATCCTGAATTTTTTGTTCGGTACGCGTATCAATTGATGACGTTGCTTCATCAAGAATAAGCATCGGCGGAAGCGAAAGCATAATTCTTGCAATGCACAAAAGTTGTTTTTGCCCTTGCGATAAACTTCCTCCGTCTTCACCGATAACCGTATCATAACCATTGGGCATACGCTTAATAAAACTATGGGCGTGGGCTGCCTTTGCCGCCTGAATAATTTCTTCTTCGGTTGCATTTTCTTTGCCCAAAGCAATGTTTTCGCGAACCGTTCCTGCGCGAAGCCACGTTTCCTGAAGCACCATTCCGTAATTAGATCTTAACGAATGGCGTGTTACCATTCTTATATCCATATTATCAACACAGATTTCTCCGTCTGCAACATCATAAAAACGCATAAGAAGGTTTATAAGAGTGGTTTTACCGCATCCGGTAGGTCCGACAATAGCGACTCGCTTGCCCTTTTCTACTTCAAGTGAGAGTCCCTTTATAAGCGGTTTATCTTCAACGTAAGAGAAAGAAACGTTTTTAAGCGAAACATTGCCTTCAACTTTTTTAAGTTCTTGCTTTATATCTTCCTTTTCAGGCTCTTCTTCAATCAATTCAAATACTCTTGAAGCGCAGGCAAGGGCATTCTGCATTTCTGCAACAACGCCTGAAATCTCATTAAAAGGTTTAGTATATTGGTTAGCATAACTTAAAAATATTGTAAGTCCGCCGACAGATAAGCCGCCGGGAACGATCAATCCGCCAAACAAAGCGACGGCAGCATACACAACGCTGTTTACAAATCTTGTTGTAGGATTTGTAAGCGATGAAAAGAATATGGCTTTCAACGAGTGCTTTTCCAATCTGTCATTGATCTCCCCAAACTTTTCAAGGCATTCATCTTTTCTTGAAAAGGCTTTAACGACCTTTGCCCCTGATATCATTTCATCGATATATGCCGTTTGTTCGCCACGTGTTTCCGACTGTTTTTTAAACATGGAATAGGTTCTTTTTGCAATAAAGTTCGCAATAACAAGGGATAAGGGTGTAAGAATTACGACAACAAGAGCAATCTGCCAATTAAGTTTCAGCATAAACACGAGTGTCATTATAACGGTTACAACACCTGAAAACAATTGCGTAAAGCCCATAAGAAGACCGTCAGCAAACTGATCGGTATCCGAAATGATTCTGCTTACGGTCTCTCCCGTAGGATGAGAATCAAGATACTTTAACGGTAATTTCTGCACTTTGGAAAAAGCCGCTTCGCGAACGTCTTTAACTACGCCGTAAGTAACTCTGTTATTTATCATACTGCATATCCATTGAATAATTGCAGTAATGCTGACAACGACAATTATTTTTATTATAAGTTCCGCTACACCTGAAAAATCAACGTTGTTTTTACCTACTATCAGATCAATGGCATCGCCAATGACAATGGGCACGTAAAGAGTAAGCAATACCGTTATGACAGACAAAAGAACAGAAATCAACAACAGTGCTTTGAACTTGCCGATATATTTAAGTATTTTTAAAAATGCTTGCTTATTCATGATCTGCCTCCTTTACTTGTGAAAAATGAATCTCACTGTAAGCAGACGATATTTTAAGCAATTCTTCATGGGTGCCCATAGCGGTTATTCTTCCATCTTCAAGAAGAATAATTTTATCGGCATGGCAAATTGACGAAGTACGCTGTGAAACAATAAACACAGTATTGTTCATTTCTTTTATCGCACTTCTTAATCGAGCATCAGTTGCATAATCAAGTGCTGAAGCACTATCATCAAAAATAAGAATTGCAGGATTTTTCACAAGGGCTCTGGCAATGGTAAGTCTCTGTTTCTGACCGCCCGAAAAATTTCGACCGTACTGTTCAACAACAGCATCAAGACCTTCTTCCTTACTTTTGATAACGTCAAGAGCCTGAGCCTTTTCAAGAGCAGAAAGCAGTTCTTCATCAGTTGCGTTATTATTGCCCCATTTAAGATTATCACGGATAGTGCCTTTAAAAAGTTCTGCTTTTTGAGGAACAACACCGATATTTTCTCTTAAAGAATTCATATCCCACTCTTTAACGTCAGTCCCAAATACTTTTACGGTTCCGTTTGAAGCATCGTAAAAACGGGGAATCATATTTACAAGACTTGTTTTACCTGATCCCGTTCCGCCAATTATGCCGATAGTTTCGCCTTTGTTTACGGTAAAGGTTATGTTTTCGATTGAAGGCTCACGGTCATCACCATAGATAAGGGAAACATTATTAAATTCAACTGCAAAAGCGTTTTCATCTTTTAATGTATTTGTGCCGTTTTTCTGTGAAGGCTCAATTTCAAGCACCGCCTGAATTCTGTTTCCGCAAGCAAAAGAACGGGTAATATTTATAATAAGATTTGCAAGTTTAATAAGTTCAACAAGAATTTGCGACATATAGTTGTAAAGCGCAATCAACGCACCTTGGCTGATGACTCCCGCTTCAACGGTTACAGCACCTTTATGGATAAGATATACTATGGCAAGATTTATAACGACATAAGTCAATGGATTCATAAGCGCAGAAATTCTGCCAACAAGCACCTGCATTGAAACAAGACGGTCATTTTTTTCTTTAAAACGCGTTTCTTCATTTTCTTCTCTGCAAAAGGCGCGGATAACACGAACTCCCGAAAGTGTTTCGCGTGCAGATAAAAGAACGGAATCAAGCCTTTCTTGGACTTTTTTGTATAAAGGTATCGATATGAGCATAATCGAAAAAACAACACACGCAAGCAGAGGAATTGTAACAACGAACACAAGGGCGAGTTTTACATTTACGGTAAACGCCATTATCATTGAGCCAAACACAACAAAAGGTGATCGCAGTAATAGTCTAAGGGCAAGGTTGATTCCGTTCTGAACCTGATTGACGTCATTAGTTAATCTTGTAATCATGGTTGCTTTACCAAGTTTATCTATTTCAGGATAGCCAAGAGACTGTATGTGCTCAAAAAGTTTAAATCTTACGTGTTTTACAACTCCCGTTGCTGCCTTTGCGGCAAAATACTGGGCAGTTACGGAAAACAAAAGTCCCAATGCACCGAAAGCAACAAGGATAAGGCTCATTTTAATTATGTAACCTTTTCCTGCTCCTCCGTTGATACCATTATCAATAAGAGCAGATATAACAAGAGGCACAAAAAGTTCAAAAAGGGCTTCAAGCATTTTAAGCAATGGTCCCAAAATTGTTTCTTTTTTATATTTTCCTAAAAATTTCAGCAATTTTAACATTTTTTCGTTCCTTAAACGCTATTTTTTATTATTTTATCACAACAATCAAATACTGTAAAACATCTTTTAAAAAAAATGCTTTAACATATTCATATTATCTGTTATAATATAGTATATTGTTTTTTTAAGGAGAAAATAATCATGATAAAACACGTTATACTTTGGCAGCTTAAAGATGAGATTCAGGGCGTGCAAAAAGAACAAGTATTAAATAATGCAAAAAAGGCACTGGAAGATCTTAACGGAAAAATTGAAGGTCTTGTTGATATAAAACTCAATATAGTTCCTTTAGAATCATCAAATGCCGATATGATGCTTGACAGTACCTTTGTTTCAGAAAATGCATTAAAAGGTTATCAGGTGCATCCTGATCACGTTTTTGCCGCCGATAACTATATTCGCCCCTTTACAAAGGCAAGATTGTGCCTTGATTTTGAAGAATAATGAAACGTATAGTAACTTTGCAGGATATTTCTTGCGTAGGTAAATGTTCTTTATCTGTTGCCCTGCCGATAATTTCAGCAATGGGCATAGAAGCGTGTCCCCTGCCTACTGCTCTTTTATCAAATCACACGGCTTTTGACAGTTTTGAATTTTTTGATCTTACAAATCAAATGAAATCAATTACCGCTGAATTCAAAAAACAAAACTTTAATTTTGACGGTATATATTCTGCATATCTCGGTTCAAAAGAACAAGTCAACGTAGTGTGTGATTTTATTGATGCTTTTAAAAAAGAAAATACCGTTACTCTTGTTGATCCCGTTATGGGCGACCATGGAAAACTTTATTCAGGCTTTGATAAAAGTTTTCCGAGCGTTATGAAAGAACTCTGCAAAAAAGCAGATATTATTGTTCCTAATGTTACAGAAGCAGGCTTTTTGCTGGGAAAAGATGACGTGCTCAAATATTCTGATGTTTCTGAAATAAAGGAATATGCTCGCCGCCTTACGGAACTCGGCCCAAAAATATGTGTTATTACAGGCGTTGAAGCAGATGATAAACTTGGTGCGGTTATATATAATTCGGAAAACGACGAATTTGACGTTTATCTTAAAGATAAGATAAACAGAACTTTTCACGGCACCGGCGATATTTTTGCATCTGTTCTTTTTTCATGTCTTATAAAAGAACTGCCTATAAAAAAGGCATTGCAGAATTCTGTTGATTTTACATATTTGGCTATGGAGGCAACTATAAAAAATCCTGATTCAAATTGGTACGGCGTTGATTTTGAATCAGTTTTGCCTGCCCTTTTGAATATGTAAATGTTTTTACTTGAAAAATCAGGAAATTTATGTTATACTATATATTGAGTTTTAAATTTACAGGAGGTCCAATATGCGCCACAAAATAATCGGAGTAGATGAAAATTCCGTTTGTGCCGAGCTTAACATCAAGCCCGGTGATATTCTTGTTGCCATAAACGACCAACCGGTAAGGGATCTTCTTGATTATCAGTATTACGATTCAATGAACCAACTCACCCTTACCATAATTGAGCAAGGCACAGATGAAGCTGTACTTTTCGATATTGAAAAATATGATGACGAGCGTTTAGGTCTTCGTTTTGAAAACGATCTTTTGTGTATGCGCAACTGTGCAAACAAGTGTATTTTCTGCTTCGTTGATCAGTTGCCGCCTAACATGCGCAAGACACTTTACGTGAAAGACGATGATTGGCGCATGTCAGTTCTTTTTGGAAACTACGTTACCCTTACCAACGTTTCCGAACGTGAGATTCAGCGCATTATCGATCAGCATATTTCGCCCCTTTATATTTCCGTTCATGCGACGGATACTGAACTTCGCAGATATATGCTTGGAAATTCCAAAGCCCAGGATATCATGTCCATATTAAGACGTTTTGCCGATGCAGGAATATATTTCCATACACAGATAGTTCTCTGCCCCGAAATAAACGACGGATTCCAATTAAGAAAATCTTTTGAAGATCTGTTCACGTTATATCCCTACTGTCAGTCATTGGCAGTTGTACCGGTAGGTCTCACCTATCACCGAAAGAAACTTGCAAAATTAAAGAAATTTTCCGATCTTGATGCAAAACATATTGTTGAAGAAATTACCAAATGGCAGGAAAGTTGCCTTGAATTTAAAGGTTCCCGTTTTATTTTCCCTTCAGATGAATTTTACGTTCAGGCAGGTCTTCCCGTTCCTAATGCCAACGAATATGAAGATTTTGTTCAAATTGAAAACGGCGTAGGTATGCTTGCAAAATTCAAGCAGGAACTTCTCGATTATATTCCAAAAATGCCGCCATGGATTCCTGATAGAAAAGTCTCCATTGCAACGGGTATTTCCGCTTACGGATTTATGACTGAAATGGTGAATATATTAAAAGAACGATTCCCCAACCTTGTGATAAACATCTACCCCATAACAAACTTCTTTTTCGGTGAATCCGTTACCGTAACAGGTCTTTTAACGGGAAAAGATATTTCCGTTCAGCTTGAAGGTAAGGATCTTGGCAGCGAAGTATTTATTTCAGACGTTATGCTTCGCGGAGAAAACGGAAAGTTTTTAGACGATCTTACCGTTTCCGACGTTGAAAATTGGATAAACAACAAAGTTACACCTATAGAAAACACCGGCGCTGCTTTTGCTCAGGCGCTTATTGGCATTAAGGAGAATGAATAAATGAAACCGCTTGTTGCCGTTGTCGGCAGACCTAACGTAGGTAAATCTACTTTTTTTAATAAAATATCAGGTAAACGCCTTTCAATTGTTGAAGATACTCCCGGCGTTACCCGTGACAGAATCTATACTGACGTTACCTGGCTCGATTACTCTTTTACACTTATTGATACAGGTGGTATAGAATTAAAAAGCGACGATATTTTTTATAATGAAATGCTTAAGCAGGCAGAAGTTGCCGTTGAAACTGCTGACGTTATTCTGTTTTTTACCGATGGCAGACAAGGTATGCTTTCCGCTGATGAAGACGTTGCAGAATATTTAAGAAAAAAGCACAATAATATTATTCTTGTAGTAAATAAGGTTGACGGCCCTTCTCAGGAAGACAGCGTTTATGATTTCTATTCTTTAGGTTTAGGCGAGCCTTGTGCAATTTCTGCACTTAATATGACGGGTATCGGTGATCTTTTAGACAAAATTGTTGAAAACTTCCCCCACAACCTTGAGGAAGACCAGGAAGATGACACAATAAAAATTGCCGTTGTGGGAAAACCCAATGCAGGCAAATCATCCCTTGTAAATAAACTTTTAGGTCATGAGCGTTCAATCGTAAGCAATATTGCAGGCACCACCCGTGATGCCATAGACACCCCCTTTGAAGAAGACGGGCAAAAGTACGTTCTTATTGATACTGCAGGTATAAGAAGAAAGAAATCAATTGATGACGGTACTGTTGAAAGATACAGCGTTATCCGTTCTCTTGACGCAATAAGACGTTGCGACGTTGCTTTAATAGTTCTTGATGCAGAAGCAGGCATGACCGAGCAAGACGTTAAGATCGCAGGCTATGTAAAAGATCAGGGAAAAGCATCGTTGATCGTTGTAAACAAGTGGGATCTTATTGAAAAAGATACAAACACAAGCGAAAAGTTCAAAAAGAAAATGCGTGCCGACCTTGCTTTCATGGATTACGTTGATTATATATTCATTTCAGCAAAAACAGGTCAGCGCACACACAAACTTTTATCAATGGTAAAAGAAATAAACGAATCGGCATCAAAACGCATCACGACCGGTGTTCTTAACGATACACTTTCCGATGCAATGCAGTTAAACGAACCGCCTACAAAGAACGGCAAACGTTTAAAGATCAAATATGCCGCTCAAGTTGCCGTAAAACCGCCTACGTTTATTCTTTTTGTAAACGACCAAAAGCTTATGCATTTTTCATACAAACGTTACCTTGAAAACAGTTTCCGCGAAGCCTTCGGTTTCAGAGGAACACCTATAAACCTCATTCTCAGAGAAAAGGAGAAAGAAGAATGATCGTTTTAAGATATATCGCTGCAATAGTTTTAGGTTACCTTTTAGGTAATATTTCATGTGCAAATATAATGGCACATCTGATTGCAAAAAAAGATATACGTACTTTAGGAAGCGGTAATGCAGGCGCAACCAATATTTTAAGGAATTTCGGTTTAAAATATGCTGTTCCCGTATTTTTCGGTGATGCCATAAAGGCCGCAGGTGCCGCTCTTTTAGGCTGTGTTATAATCGGCAAAGGATTTGACGGTTTTACTTGGCTTGAAGGGTTTAAAGAGCCTTATATTTTTGTTGGTGGTATTGCCGCAATACTTGGCCATAACTTTCCCGTGTTCATGGGTTTTAAAGGCGGAAAAGGCGTTGCATGCTCTTTAGGTCTTCTTACCCTTATGAATCCGATTCTTGGTGTTATATTTATTATTCTTGCCGCTTGCGCCAACATTTTTATAAAACTCTATTCACTTGTTTCAATGTCAACTATGCTTGCTGCTGCAATAGTTTTTTCAATATTTGATTTAAACGGCGGAATAATCCAGATCATTGTTTTATGGTTTATGTTCGTTCTCATGGTATTTATGCACCGTGAAAACGTTAAACGGCTTATAAAAGGCGAAGAGAAAAAAGTTGATATTTTTAAATAATTCGGAGGTCATCTGATGGGATACAATGCAAAAGATATAAAAATTTTAGAAGGTCTTGATGCCGTTCGCATGAGGCCAGGTATGTACATTGGTACGACAGGGCCTGACGGTATGCACCACCTTTTATGGGAGATCGTTGATAACGCCATCGATGAAGCCGCAAACGGCTTTGCCGATGAAGTTACCGTTACCCTATCAGATGATAACGTTGCATCCGTTGAAGATAACGGACGCGGTATGCCCGTTGATATTCATCCGCAAAAGGGTGTTTCAGGTGTTGAAGTTATTTTTACCCAGCTTCACGCGGGCGGTAAATTTGATAACAATCAATACGAATATTCAGGCGGTCTTCACGGTGTTGGCGCTTCTGTTGTAAATGCCCTTTCAGAGTGGACTACCGTTGAAGTTTATAAAGATTACAAAACTTATCGTGCTGAATTTGAGCGTCAATATACAGAAGATAAAAAAAGTATTATTTCAGGCGCAACAAAAATGCATCTTACAAAAACGGGTACTTGCGCAAAGCACGGTTCCCTCGTTACTTTTAAACCCGATAAACTTGTTTTCGGAACAGTTAACTTTAATTTTGATACTATCAAGCATCGACTTAAGGAACTTGCTTTCCTTAATGCAGGTCTTAAAATAAACCTTATTGACAAACGCACCGGCAAAGAGCAAGAAAAACAATATTGCTATCAGGGCGGTTTGTCAGACTTTGTAAAATATTCCAATGAAGGCAAAACTCCCGTATTTGACGAGCCTATGTTCTTTAAAGGCGAATCAAACGGCATCCGTTGTGAAGCGGCTATTCAATATACCGACTCATATAACGAAAACACAGTTTCTTTTGTAAATAACATTCCCACAAAAGAGGGCGGAACACACGAAACGGGTTTCCGTACCGCTTTAACGAGAGTTTTGAACGATTATGCACGCCGTACCGAGGTTTTAAAGGAAAAAGATCCTAACTTTAACGGTGAAGATTTCCGCGAGGGAATGACTGCTGTAATCGCTATAAAAATGCAGAATATTCAGTTTGAGGGACAAACTAAAGCAAAACTCGGTTCAGTTGAGGCGCGTCCTGCCGTTGAAGCAATTATTTCCGAACAACTTGAAAAGTTTTTAGACGATCCTAAAAACCAGGAAATCGGTGCTCTTATTTTAGCAAAGGCTGTTGCCGCCGCAAAAGTAAGAGAAGCTGCAAAAAAAGCAAAAGATATCGCAAGAAAGAAAAACAGTCTTGACGTTACTGCGCTTGTTGGTAAACTTGCTTCCTGCACCGGCAAAAAGCCTGAACAAAACGAACTTATTATCGTTGAGGGTGATTCTGCAGGCGGAAGCGCCAAACAAGGCAGAGACAGACGTTTTCAGGCTATTCTTCCTCTTCGCGGAAAGCCTGCAAACTCCGAGAAACGAAGAATTGAGCAGATTTTGGGAAATGAAGAATACTGTTCTCTTATTACCGCTTTGGGAACGGGAATTGACGATGATTTTGATATAACTCAATTAAAATATCATAAAATCATTATTCTTGCCGATGCTGACCAGGACGGCGGACATATACGTTCCCTTTTGTTGACGTTCTTCTACCGTTATATGAAACCGCTTATTACTGAGGGACACGTATATATCGGAACTCCCCCATTATATAGACTTGAAAAAAATTCAACTAAGGAACTTGTTTACTGTTATTCAGATGAAGAACGTATTGCTGCAGCCGAAAAAATGGGCAGAGGTTACGTTATTCAGCGCTATAAAGGTTTAGGTGAAATGGATCCTGAACAACTTTGGGAAACAACCATGAATCCTGAACACCGCACTTTGGTTCAGGTTACAATAGAAGATGCCACAGAAGCAGAACGTCTTGTAACCGTTCTTATGGGTGATAAAGTTGACGTGCGCAGACAGTACATTATAGAAAATGCCAACTTCAATAAAGTTGACGAATTTGCAAAAGATATGGGGGTTATAAAGTAAATGGCTAAAAAGAACGATCAGATAATCGACAACAGCATAATACTTTCCCAGACTATGGAATCGGTAATGCACGATTCCATGATCCCCTATTCCGAACACGTTATTTTAGAGCGTGCCCTTCCCCGTGTAGAAGACGGTTTAAAGCCCGTTCAGAGAAGAATCTTATACGTAATGTACGAGCAGGGATTAACGCCTGACAAGCCTTTTAAAAAGTCTGCAAACATAGTTGGCGAAACCATGGCAAAATACCACCCCCACGGCGACTCATCAATTTACGGCGCAATGGTAAACCTTGCTCAGGATTTCGCAATGCGCGCTCCTTTAGTTGACGGACACGGTAACTTCGGTTCTATTGACGGTGATTCTGCCGCCGCTTTCCGTTATACAGAAGCAAGAATGGCTCCTCTTGCTCTTGAACTTTTAAGAGACATTGAAAAAAATACTATCAAATGGTCCTTGAACTTCGACGATACAAGAAAAGAACCTGATATTCTGCCGGGCAGATTCCCTAACCTTCTTGTAAACGGTGCAATGGGTATTGCAGTTGGTCTTGCGACAAATATACCCTCTCACAACCTTGGCGAAGTTATTGACGGTATTGTTGCACAAATAGATAATCCTCGCATCACTCTTGATGAGATGATGAAATATATAAAAGGTCCCGACTTCCCCACCGGCGGACAGATAATTAACGGTGAGGCAATTCGTGAAGCATATGAAACCGGTCGCGGTAAACTTATTATGCGCGCCAAAACTACCGTAGAAAACGGTCCTAACGGCAAAAAACTTATTGTAATCAACGAAGTTCCTTATCAAACCAACAAAGCGGAAATGCTTGTTGAGATCATGAAAATGGTCAACGAGAAAAAAGGTCCTCTTGCCCAGATAAGCGATATCCGCGATGAATCTGACCGCGAAGGCTTAAGAGCCGTTATCGAGGTTAAAAAGGATGGAGATATCGATAAGATTCTGCCCTATCTTTACAAATATTCAAATATGCAAAAGACTTTTGGCGTTAATATGGTTGCCATTGCTGACGGCAAGCCTATGCAAATGGGACTTTTGCAGATAACAAAGTATTATATCGAATATCAGAAAGAAGTTGAGCGCAAGCGTGTTCGCCACGATCTTGATGCTGCAAGATTAAAGGAAGAAATTCTTTCAGGCTTAATGATCGCAATCAAAAACATTGATAAGGTTATTAAAATAATCCGTTCTTCACCCAACGTGCGCACCGCTAAAGAGCGTTTAAGAGAAGCCTTTGATCTTACCGAGCGTCAGGCAACGGCTATTCTTGAAATGCGACTTCAGCGCCTTACCGGTCTTGAAATTGAAACTCTTGAAAAAGATCTTAAGGAAGTACGCGAACTTATCAAGGAACTTGAAAGCATTCTTGCAAGCAAAGCAAAACTTAATGCAGTTATTAAAAAGAGTCTTCTTGATATTAAACGCAAATATAAAAACCCTCGCAGAACGGAGATTATTTACGGTCATACGGAAGAAACCGTTACAAAAGAAACGTTCAAAACCGTTGAAGACGTTGTTGTTTCCATCGATCGCTCAGGTTACATCAAGCGCGCAACCGTTAAAAACTATAATCTTTCCAACAAAGACGCCCCTGAAACAACTGCAGATGCTCTTATTTGCGTGCATCAGACACAGACTGATATGAATATGCTATTATTCAGCAATCTTGGATTCTGTTATAATATTAAGATCGAAGATATTCCTGAATATAAATGGCGCGATAAGGGCTGTGCTCCCGGCAGACTTTGCAGCGGTTGGGCCGATAACGAAAGAATCTTACTTGCCATTCCTTATAAAAACGTTCTACCCAAGGGTAACGTTATGTTTATGACTAAAAACGGAATGATAAAAGTTTCCGATATGGAAGAATATGCCGTTAAGAAAAACAAGTTCAATTCGCTTACTCTTAAAAACGACGATGAACTTGTAAACGTCGAGTTACAACAAAACGAATCAAGCGTTCTTTATATTACAAAGAGTGGTATGAGCCTTAACATGGATACTTCAGAATTATCTGTTACGGGCAGAGTTACTGCAGGTGTTAAGGGAATTTCCATGGACGATAACGATTTTGTTGTATTCGCTCAACAGATTACTGACGAAGGCGAAATCGTTGTAATGAGCGATAAGGGTTATGCAAAACGTGCTTTAGCTGTTGATTACGAACTTGGTCTCCGCGCAAGAAAAGGCGCAAAAACCTTTGAATGGAAGAAGAACGGTTCCAACGGCACAAGCGTTGCAGGCGCAGTTTACGTTAAGGAACCCGTTAACGTTCTTGCTCTTCATTCTAATGGCGACGTTGAAGTATTTAACAGCGAAGATATCTTTATCGAAGCAAGGCTTTCAGCAGGTAAACCCTATGCATTAGCCGTTATGGGCGATGAAATAATTGATGTTGTTGAAATGAAGATATAATTAAAAGGCTTCTCAAAAGAGAAGCCTCAGTCTGCTGACAAAATCAGCAGACTGCCAGAGTTCGAGAAACCCTTGCAAGCCAAGGCGCTGAACTTGCAAAAAAGGGAGTTTACACAGACGTAAATGACCGCATTTTGCAAGTGAAATGCAACGATGGAAACAAACCCCTGCAAAAATTTTGCAG
>JAZQII010000107.1:0-28428 GCA_045541035.1 Clostridia bacterium
TATTCCAACATTGTTGTTCGCGCAATTTTACCTGCAGTTCTTTACTTTGCAGGTGTTTTCATCACCGTTCATTTAGAGGCTAAAAAAGAGGGTCTTAAGGGTCTTACAAAGGAAGAACTCCCAAAACTTTTACCCCTTTTAAAGAAAACCTACCTTCTTTTGCCCCTTATTTTACTTGTTTACCTTGTTGCAACAAGTAAAAATTCCATTGCTTTTGCCGCCGCTATTGCTATTGTTGCGGCAATTGCTGTAAGTATGTTTAATAAGGAAACTCGTCTTACTCCCAAAAAACTGCTTGAAGCCCTTGCTGCAGGCGGTCAGGGCATGATAACCGTTGCCGCCGCTTGCGGTGTGGCAGGTATCATTGCGGGCGTTATCAGTACTACGGGTCTTGCATATAAACTCTTTAACGGCATTGTTACTTTGGCGGGCAATCAGGTAATTATTGCATTGTTCCTTACAATGCTTTGCTGTATAGTTCTCGGAATGGGCGTTCCCACAACCGCCAACTATTGCATTATGGCGGCAACCTGCGCACCTATCCTTGTTAAAATGGGTGTTCCCGATATTGCGGCACATTTCTTCGTTTTCTATTTCGGCATAGTTGCCGACCTTACACCACCCGTTGCTTTGGCGGCATATGCAGGCGCGGCAATCGCCCAGGCAAACCCCATGAAAACGGCTCTTACCGCAACAAAACTTGCTATCGGCGCATTTATCGTTCCTTACATATTTGCCCTTAACCCCGCAATGCTTTTCATTGATACTTCCGTTCCCGAAGTTATTTTAATATGTATTACTTCCTTGATCGGTATGTTCGGTGTATCCGCTGCTTTGGAAGGCTATTTATTAAGGGAAATGCCCTGGTACGAGCGTGTTATAAGCGCCATTGGCGGATTGCTTCTTATCTACCCCGGTCTTTTAACCGACGTAATAGGACTTGTTTTAGTGGGCGCAATATTCCTTTTACAATTCTTAACAAAAAAGAAAACCGCTTAAATTTGAAAACGTCTTGATTCTTTCAAGACGTTTTTTATTTACTTTTTTGTGTTTTTATGTTATTCTATTCTAAATAAAATTTATGGAGAAGTTTATGGAAACAGTACGTTTAGGAAGAACAAATTTAACCGTTTCAAAAAACGGATTCGGCGCATTACCCATTCAGCGCATCTCCTTTGATGATGCCGCAAAAATTCTTAAAAAAGCATATGAAAACGGCATCAATTATTTTGATACCGCCCATATGTATACCGATAGCGAAGAAAAAATCGGTTACGCTTTAAGCGACGTAAGAAAAAATATCATTATTTCAACAAAGACCGATGCTTTGGACGTGAAAGGTTTCTGGGCGCAACTTGAGCAAAGCCTCAAAATGATGAAAACCGATTATATTGATATCTATCAGTTCCATAATCCCGAAAAATGCTATAAACCCAACGACGGAACAGGTATGTATGAAGCCATGCTTGAAGCAAAGAAAAAAGGTCTTATACGTTTTATCGGCTTTACCAATCACCGTTTTAAGGTTGCCGAAGAAGCCGTTTTATCCGGCCTTTACGATACGCTTCAGTTCCCCTTTTCATATTTAGCAGGCGAAAAAGAAGAAAATCTTGTTCGTTTATGTGAAAAGCATGACGTAGGCTTTATCTGTATGAAAGCGCTTGCAGGTGGACTTATCACCCGTTCTGACGTTGCATATGCCTTTTTGCGCGAATATCCCGTCGCACCCATCTGGGGTATACAAAAGTTAGAGGAACTTGATGAATTTTTATCCTATAACGATAATCCCCCTAAAATGAACGACGAAATTAGAGCCTATATTGAAAAAGAACGTAAAGATTTAAGCGGTGAGTTCTGCCGCGGTTGCGGTTACTGTATGCCCTGCCCCCAAGGAATCGAAATAAACAACTGCGCAAGAATGTCCCTTTTACTGCGCCGTTCGCCTAAAGGGCCCCATCTTTCAAAAGAAGGTCAGGAGAAAATGAAAAAGATCGAAAACTGCACTTCTTGCGGTCTCTGCAAATCCAAATGCCCCTACGGTTTAGATACACCGAATCTTTTAAAAAAGAACTACGAAGACTACAAAACATTCCTATAAAAAAATGCACTCAAAAGAGTGCATTTTCTATTTTAAATACCTTTTTATATATTCCCTTAATCTTGTATCTTCTCCGCGGCGCGCTTTTTTAACGTTACTCCAATGCTTAAAAATAATAAGTCCGCCTAAACACGCGCTTACTATAAATGCCCAAATTCCGCCGTTACCAAGGGCAAAAAACGGAAAAAGTATTGATGCTGAAATGGGCATTGCAGTTCCGTAATCGAAGATAAACATAAGAATCACGCTTAAAATAAGAAGAATTAAAAAAGCAACTATATCGTAGGCAAGCACAACTCCGCCGAAGGAAGCAAGACCTTTTCCGCCTTTAAACTTAAGATAGAAAGGAAACACGTGGCCTACAACGGAGGCACTTCCCGATAACAGCCAAACGACAGGCATCGTAGGCACAAGAGCTTTTGCAATTTTTACGGCAAAGAATGCTTTTAGAAGGTCAAAAATCATCACTCCGATGCCGTACCATTTTCCCAATATTACCATGGTATTTGTTGCGCCAAGGTTGCCCGTTCCCTGCTCTCTGAAATTTTCTTTTTTGATTTTTGCAAGAATATACGAGGGACTTATACTGCCTAATAAATACCCTATAATAATTGAAGCGAATATTCTCATTTTTTTCATCTCCTATTTTAATTATAAGTCTATTTCTCCAATACATCAAACGAACTTCCCATGAAAATTTTTTCACATAAAAAACTCAAGTAAAAATATATTGACTTTGACTTTTTGCAATTATATAATGTGTTGTAGGTGATTATATGAAAATTTTTGATATGCATATTCACGTTGGCAGTGAAAAAATCGAACAAAATTATCTTCTTGAACAGATGGAGAAATCAGGTGTTTACGGCGGCGGAATAATTTCAGCGTGCCCCATCGAAGCAAAGGCAAGTTTAATAAAAATGCCTTTTAAGGAACGCCTCGAAAACGTGCTTAATTGGTCAAAAGATCATGAAGACCGTTTTTATCCCATTTTATGGGTGCATCCTGAGGAAAAGGACGTTTTAAAAAACGTTGAGATCGCAAAAAGAGAAGGTATTTCAGCCTTTAAAATAATTTGCGATACTTTTCCCGTTTATTCAGAAAGTTGCCGGAAACTTCTTAAAAAAATTGAAGAAACTCAAAAGCCCGTATTATTTCACACGGGTATTTTGTGGAGCGGTACCGATACTTCAAGATACAACCGTCCCGTTGATTGGGAATGTATGCTCAATTTAAACAACATCAAATTTTCTATGGGGCATTGCTCATGGCCATGGGTTGATGAGTGCATTGCCGTTTACGGAAAGTTTTTGCATTACTATAATACAAAAATTTCTGCCGAAATGTTTTTTGATATTACGCCGGGCACACCTGAAATTTATAGGCGCGATCTTTTAACTAAACTTTTTACGGTTGGTTATGACGTTGAAAACAACATTATGTTCGGCACCGATTCTATTACAAACGATTATAATCCTTCATGGGTAAAAAAGTGGCTTGAAATTGATAACAAAATTATGGACGAACTTAACGTAAGTTCTGACGTGCGCAAAAAAATCTATGAAGATAATTTCATGCGCTTCTTAAAATATGAAGACGTTTCTCACGCTTTGCCCCAAATAAACAAATAGGAGATTTTTATGGATTTTTTTATAAATGAAATTCTTGAAAATGACGAAATAAAAGAACTGTTACTTAGCAATAAACACATGATTTCCGAAGCAGAAAAAATAGCCGAGCAGATAAAAAAGGGTGAAGACGTTTCTATTAAAAAAGGTCTTTTGCAGGTGTTTGTTTGCGCTTTTTTGGCAGAATATGCCTTAAAAGTAAACAGCGAAAGAAATATTCCTAAAGAGATAACTGTTGCAACACTTAAAGACGTAAACCCTTGGCTTGATAACTATAAGGCACAGTATAATGAAGCAGGACTTGGCGAATTTTGCTGGCTTAAAAATCATTATACGGGCGATCTTTTTAAAATCGGAAGACTTCAGTATCGCCTTGAAAAACCTCTTGACGGTGTTCCTTCAGGCAGCGTTGCAATTGAAACACACATTCCCCAAGGCGAACCCCTTACCGCCGAGGCTTGTTTAAAATCCTTTGATGAAGCAAAAGAATTTTTTAAAAAGTATTTTCCCCATGCAAAGCCTGAATATTTTATGTGCGATTCATGGCTTTTAAACCCCAATTTAGCGAAAATTTTAAAGGAAGAATCAAACATCGTAAAATTTATGCGCTTATGGACGCCTATTCCCTTTGTCAGCGACAACAGTTCCCAAGCAATAGAACGTGTTTTCGGCTTCGGTTTTAAAAAGGAGAATATAAAAAATGCCCCTGAAAACACGAGTCTTCAAAGGGCACTTAAAGAATATATAATTTCGGGCGGATCAATGGATCTTACCGCAGGATACAGAAAAATATAAAGGGTGGCAAATGCCACCCTCTTTTATTTTATAAAGTTAATTGCTTCAAGTTCAACGTTAAAAGCCTTTTTGTAATTTTCCATGAACTTCTCAAAGCCGTCAATATCCGCTTGATCGGCTAAAACCTTTGTCTTTTCAGCTCTTGAAAATATCTTTTCATCAAGATACTGCCCTAAATCTTCTTCCTTTTTATCAAGAAGATATGCAGCTAAAAGTGCCATACCGTAAGGTCCGCCTTCGGAAGCAGTAGGTAAAACCGTAACTTCACATTTTGCCGCCGCAGACATAATTCTATCGGCAACACCGGGTGTTTTAAACAACCCACCATGACATAACAGATTGTCAATTTTAATATTCTCTTTTTCGGTAAGAAGATCGAGTCCCATTCTTAAGGTTGCAACGGTAGAATAAATATGTGTGCGCATAAAGTTTGCAAGGGTAAGATGCGAATCGGGAGTGCGCATAAACACGGGCACACCTTCGTTTACGTCAGTTATGCCTTCACCTGAAAAATAGTTATAAGATAAAAGACCTCCGCAGTCCTTTTCTCCCTCCAACGCTTTTTTGAAAAGAAGCGAATAAATTTCGCCCATATTTTTATCTGCGCCGATAAAGTCTGCAAACTCTTTAAAAAGTCCCGCCCAGCCGTTTATATCGGTGGTGCAGTTGTTGCAATGAACCATGGCAACGTCATTACCGTCAGGCGTTGTGATCATATCAATTTCGCGGTACATTTTAGGCATACGGTCAACTACAACCATAGCAAAAATGCTTGTTCCTGCCGAAACGTTGCCGGTGTTTATTTTCACCGAGTTTGTTGCAACCATGCCCGTTCCGCCATCGCCCTCAGGAGGAGCAAGGGGTATTCCCCATTTTAAATCACCCGAAATATCTAAAAGACGTGCGCCCTCTTTAGTTAAATATCCTGCGGTATTTCCTGCAACAAGAACTTTAGGCAAAAGATCTGTGATCTGAACACCATCAAGTTTTTTGAACTTTTCAACAAATGTTTTATTATAATCAAGAATTTTACTGTCAATAGGAAACATTCCCGATGCTTCGCAAATGCCTAAAACTTTTTCGCCCGTCAAAAGATAATGAACGTAACCTGACAAAGTAGTAAAGAAATCAATATCCTTAACGTAAGGTTTTTCATCTAAAATGTCCTGATAATAATGGGAAATACTCCAACGCTGGGGCACGTTAAACTGAAATTCTTCCGATAACTTTTCCGCCGCTTGTTGAGTAATTGTATTACGCCACGTTCTGAAAGGCGTAAGCAATCCCATGTTTTTATCAAAAGCAAGAAGCCCGTGCATCATGCCTGAAATTCCAATAGCGCCTGTTTCTGAAAGAACTGTGTTATACTTTTCTTCAAAATCCTTTTTAAGTTCTTTAAAACAAGTTTGCATACCTAAAACTACGTCTTTAAGATCATATGTCCAGATATTATTTTCCAAGCGGTTTTCCCACAAAAAACTGCCCGATGCGCAAACCTTTCTGTCTTCATCAAGCATGACCGCCTTAATTCTTGTTGAGCCGAACTCAATTCCGATAACTGTGTTTTTAAGATTCATAACAAACTCACTTTCTTTTTAAGAAACAAATTGCCAGCGCGATAAAAGATATCACCGACATAATAAGGCATATCCACGCTGAATAAAACATTACCGTATATATTCCGTGTGCGATTCCCGATAAAATGAGAAAATATATAAGTATCCACGTGCTTTTTTGTAAAACCGTTTTTGTAATTATCTTATATAGAACAGAAGAAAAAATTACCGTTGAAAATACTGCAAGCACAATAGCAATAACTGAATGAATCGGCGGAATATACATGCTAAACGTCAAAAATGGAGTAAGAATCAGCATAAATACAACGCCAAATATAAGGCTTATTGTCAATTCTTTTTTCATATCTTCGCCTCCTCATATATATTATACATTTCAAAACTTCATTTTGCAATAGACGATTCCGACTAAATTTTGTTTATTTGTGACATTATAAAAAAACAAGTCTTGATTTAAGACTTGCTTTTCCGTAGCCAAAATCTTTACTTGTTATTTATCCAGCCATTTCTATTTTTAAATTCCAAAATATCTTTTGCGTCATATATAAATACCTTATCAGGTTCATTGGCTTTAGAATACATAACCATCATACCATTGTCCTTATCATAATTACCTTTTTTATCTGTAATAACCCAGAGAACTATACTATATGATGTATATTTATCCCCCTTACTCCAATTGGGATTATCATGATACTGATGGACTCCGCGTATTTCGTGCAAAATTTTACCTTCTGCATCCACTTGCAAAATCTTGTTATATCTATGTGGAGTATTATCAGGATTGCTTAAATTCAGTGTTTCACTATATTCATTCAGTATCTCATTGCATTGAACCGAATTAAGAGAATCTTTCCCTAAAACTTTATGATCTGTTATCGGATAAGAAGCACATTTGTTTTTATCAATCGGTTTATTCCAATCATTTTCTTCTTTTAATTTTTCCTTGTTTTCCAAATAGAACTCTTCTGTTCTATCTCTTAAATGATTATCGTCTTTATTCTCATATACGGAATCAAAATTCATACGAGTCAACACGTAATTAACATCAGGATAAAAATATACATTTGATTCATCATAAGTTTGACAAACAACTAATCCAAAAATCATATTGGAATAATCTTCGCAATAAGCAAACAAAGTTCTGCCATAATTATCTTGTTCCCAAATATAAATATCCGAGCTATATGCTCCTTCCCCATGTTTCATATACCCTTTAACATCAGGAATGCTGTATATCGCAGTAGTATATAACTCCTTATATTTTCCTAAATAGGGGAAAGGATTCTCCACATGAAAAAAGCAACCGGGCATACTGATTAAAATAAAAAGAATCATAAAAAGAGATACTATTCTTTTCATTCAGACACTTCTTTCTGCATTTTTTAATTCATTAAACTGATTATATCATATAATATAAGGAATTGCAATATTGGTCTTTTGCGGCTCGTGGACAGCTACGCGTTTTACGCTTCGCATACTTCGCCTTCGCCGATTTTTTACGCTTACGCTAAAAAATCGGAGGTTCAGCATCGAACCCTGCTAAAGCAGGGTTCTTGCCACTCGCCGCGTACAACGAAAAATGACACTTCAAATGAAGTGTCATTTTTGTTGGTAGCGGCGAGTGGACTCGAACCACCGATCTGTCGGGTATGAACCGAATGCTCTAGCCAACTGAGCCACGCCGCCATATTTAACGAGGTAATTATACCAATAGTCTTTGTTTTTGTCAACCAAAAAAAGCAAAATTAGAAAAAAATATTTTTTGGCAAGAATTTTATAATTTAAAGTAAGATTTTAAAAAGAATAAACATTGATTTTGTCAATTCCCCATGATATAATTTTGTTATAATGGTTTTATAACGATTGCGAGGTTTTATAAATGAAAGAAGTTAAACTTACAAGAATAAACGGTGCATTGAAAGTGGATATTGACGGTGAAATTATTGAGCCTTTATCCTTTAAATCTTTCCGCCCCACAGAAAGAAACATTTCAGATTTTTATAAGGCAGGCGTAAAACTGTTCAGCATTTTAACAAGCGGTATTATCTGCGCATTGGGCGTACCCTATTCCCTTTACGGCGAAAGTTGGGTAGGCGATCACGAATATAATTTTGAGCCTATAGACAATCAGATCGACTTATTTATAAAAAGTGCACCCGATTGTTATTTTGCCCTTATGATCCAACTTGATACACGTCCTTGGTGGCTTGAACTTCATCCCGAAGCACCAAACACCTTTACAAATCTTTCCCAGACTATCGGCTACGATAAGTGGCGCGAAGATGCAAAAGATTATCTTCAGGCAGTTATTACTCACGTTGAAGAAAAGTACGGTGATCAGTTCTACGGCTATTTTATGCTTTGCGGTTTTACCACCGAGTGGTTCAGCCATTTTGATGAAGAAGCACCCCACCCCTTAAAAGAGGCTGTTTACAAGAAATATTCAAATGATGAAAGCGCAACTCTCCCCACTTTGGAAGAATTAAACGTTTCTGAAAAAGAAAGTTTCTTACCTATTGACAGAAAAGAAAAACTTATGCATTTCAGAAAATTCCATGCAGAACTTATTTCTGACAGTTTATTGTATTTTGCATCTGCTGCCCAGGAAATTATCAAGCACAAAAAACTGCTTGGCGTATATTTCGGATATCTTTTTGAACTTGATGATGCGCGCCTTTGGAATGACGGCCACCTTGCCTATGAAAAGGTATTTACTTCCCCTGATATTGACATGATCTCTTCGCCGTCATCTTACGGATACCGCGCCGAAGATTCAACAAGTGCTTACATGGTTACTTACGATACGTTGGATAAGCACAACAAACTTTACTATCTTGAATTTGACCATATCACAAACCTTGCTCCCCCTGAAATCGAAGGTATGCTTATTCCGGGCGGACACAACAAATGCGAAAGTACTCATCAGGCACTTAATATCATGCAACGTGATTTTATGCTTTGCGCATCAAAGGGTGCGGCGCTTTGGTGGTTTGATATGTTTGAAGGCTGGTTCTACTCTGACGAAATGATGGGTGCCATCAAAAACATGATAGATATCCAGAAAGATATTACAATAAAAAAACATGAAAGCGTTGCGGAAATTCTTGTTATTGCCGAGGGCGAATCACTTTACGGCGTAAACAAAAACGCCAGACTTAATACCGTTCTTTTAGGACTTCAACGCGACGGTCTTGCACGAATGGGTGCGCCTTACGACGTATATTCTATCTGCGACGTTGATGATATTGATTTAGATAAATATAAACTTATAATCTTCCTTGACGCATTTTCCATTGAAAACACCGCATTTATCCAAAAATTAAAAACAACTAACAAGACCGTTTTATGGATATATGCTCCCGATTACGTTAAAAACGGTGTTTCGGGTATTCAGAACGTAACGGAAATAAACGTTAAAGAACTTATCGGCGAAGAAAACAGCGTAAACACTCACTTCGGCAAACTTACTTATGAGTTTTTACCCAAACCTCTTTTCTTCATTGAAGACGGCGACGTTATGCCTCTTGGTGTTTACCCCAACACCGAAACAATGGCAATAGGTGTTAAACGTTTCAGTTCCTGGACAAGCATTTATTCAGCCGTTGGCAATTTATCAGGAAGCGTTCTTCGCAACATTGCCCGCATAGCAGGTGTTCACATCTATTGTGATGATGATGAATCACCCGTATATATCAGCAATAATTTAAAGGGTGTATATTCTCTTAAAGATACTGTTCTTTTCGTTGAAGACGGCACCTATACAGATCTTTTTACAAACAAAGATTACGTTGCCGAAAACGGAAAACTTTTCGTTCCCGCAACTGATATGGCATCAAAACTTTTCATAAAGAAGGTGTAAACATATGAAGATTACTTGGCTTGGTCAGGCAGGACTTTTGTTTGAAACAGATAACAAAAAAATTGTTGTTGATCCCTATCTTTCAAACGCCTGCGGAAAAGTTAATCCCCTTTCGTACCGCAGAGTGGCAGTTGATGAAACTTTTTTAAAAATTAAACCTGATATAGTCATCTGCACTCACGATCACATGGATCACTATGACGAAGAAACTCTCGATCACTATTTAAAAACAGAAAAAAGTGTTTTGTGTATAGTGCCTCCTTCTTGCTTCCAAAAAGTAAGACAGTACGGAAAGCACCACAATTACGTTTATTTTCCCAAAAACACCCAATGGACTGAGGGCAATATCCGCTTTACCGCAGTTAAGGCTGTACACTCCGATCCCGAAGCAATAGGAATTATAATCGAAGCAGAAAATAAAAAGTATTATATTACAGGTGATACTCTCTATAATACCGACATTTTAAAATCTCTGCCTGATGATATTGACGTTTTGTTTATGCCCGTAAACGGCGTAGGCAACAACATGAATTTTACTGATGCTATGCGCTTTGCAGATGAAGTTAAAGCAAAGAAAGTTGTTCCCATGCACGTTGGTCTTTTTGACGATAATTCTCTTTCCGATTTTAAATATGAAACCGCAGTAATTCCGGAGTTTTTTAAGGAGATAAAATTATGAAAGTAACAGATCTTAAAGTTTTTAACGTTGACTGTTTCCGCACCAACTGGGTATTTGTAAAGCTTTACACAGATGAAGGTATTACGGGCGTTGGTGAGGCAACTCTTGAGTATAAAGAAAAAGCACTTGAAGGTGCACTTGAGCATATTAAAGAATATCTTGTTGGCAAAAATCCTTTAGATATTGAAAAGCATTGGCACGATATCTACCGTGATGCCTATTGGCGCGGCGGCGCAGTTCTTATGTCTGCCCTTTCCGCAGTTGAAATGGCTCTTTGGGATATTTTAGGCAAGTCTCTTAACGTTCCCGTTTATCAACTTTTAGGCGGAAAAGTCAACGATAAAGTCCGCATTTATGTAAACGGTTGGTTTGCAGGCGCAAAAGAGCCTGAAGAATTTGGCGAAAAAGCAAAAATTGCCGTTGAAAGAGGTATTACCGCTATGAAGTGGGATCCTTTCGGCAAGAACTATATGAACATTTCCTCAAAAGAACTTGATAAGGCTTTAAGATGCGTTCAGGCAGTACGCGAAGCAGCAGGAAATGACGTTGATCTTTTAATCGAAGGCCACGGCAGATTCAATATTCCCACCGCAATTACCATTGCAAAAGAACTTGAGCAATTTAAGCCTATGTTCTTTGAAGAGCCCGTACCGCCCGATAGCCTTGATGCTTTAAAAGCGGTTCGTGATAAATCCCCCGTTCCCATCTCTGCAGGCGAAAGACTTTATACTCGCTGGGATTACCGCAAGTTCTTTGACATGATGCCCGCTGATTATATTCAGCCCGACATCTCCCATGCAGGCGGTATTATGGAATTAAAGAAGATCGCCGCAGAAGCCGAATGCAGATATATTCCCTTTGCACCCCATAACCCGTCAGGTCCCGTTGCCAATGCCGCAACACTTCAACTTGCCGCAAACTGTCCTAATTTCTGCATTTTGGAGATCATGTACTCTGACGTTGAGTGGCGCAAAGACGTTACGAATGAAAAACTTGAATATAAAGACGGATATATCACCATTCCCGACAAACCGGGCCTTGGCATTGAGATCAATGAAGAAGAGTGCTTGAAACATCCCTATACTCCCCACACATTAAGGCATTATACGGGCGCTTTAACCGATATCCGCCCTGCAAAAAGCGAATTCTATTTTTAAGGAGTTATTATGAAAAAAGCAGTTTTTATTACAGGTGCCCAAGCAGGTACAGGCTATGCCATTGCTGAACTTTATGCAAAAAACGGTTGGGATGTGTTTATCACCAGCCGCAGAAAAAATGATGCCGAAGAATCAGCAAAAAAGTTAGCAGAAGATTTTGGTATTTTCTCAAAAGGTTACGAATGTAATATCGGTTCTGAACAACAGATAATTGATATTTTCAACGACATTGATTCAACGGGCAGATTTGTTGAAACGGTAGTTTTAAATGCCGCCAACATGGGTTTTGATCCTAAAGATCCTGCCGCAGGTCAGGATTTCTGGACAGTACCTTTAGAAGATTTCCAGAAAGTTTTTGAAACAAACCTTGTTTGGAATTTTTCCATAGTTCGTCAGGCAGCAATCCGTATGCGTGAGCAGAAAAAAGGCGCCGTTGTATTTATCAGTTCCAACACCGCTTACCGCGCAATCCCAAACCGCGCCGCATATTCTGCATCAAAAGGCGGAATAAACTCACTTACTAAAGCACTTGCCGTTGACTTAGGGCCTTACGGAATCCGCGTAAACGTAGTGCTTCCCGGTACGATTAAGACTGCACGCTGGGTTGAAATGGGTTCAAAGCAGATCGTTAACGGATCACTTACCCCCATTGGTGATATTTCCGATTTTGAGGATATCGCCAACGCCGCATGGTATCTTGGAACGGATATGTCAAAAAACGTTACGGGCACCGAACTTATCGTTGACGGCGGAATGTCCTGCCAACTTTACCCAAAAATTTTAAACGAACTTAAAAAACGTTACAACGACGAACAGTAAAAAATTAAGGAGTAGATCTATCTACTCCTTAGAGGGTGAAGACAACGTCTTCACCCTTCAAAAAACATAACGGAGTGGCATTAGCCACTCCTTATATATTTTTGGTTGTCTTTTCTTCGAAGATTTCTTGTGCTGTGGTTAAAGTGTTTTTATGCTGTCCTGCACAGTGCAAAAAAACTTGAAAATCAGGTGAATACGTGATTAAAGCTGAGGGAGTTTACATAACGGTAAATGACCAAGGTTTTATGGGGTCCCCGAAAAGCAGAATTGCTTTTTGGGGAAAAGGAAGCACAGCGAAGCCAAACAGGATTTGCGCACTTGTGCGTGAAACCGCAAAGCGAAGCTTGAGCTGACGCGAACCGCAGTTTCAAGAATTTTTTGTGCTGTGATCAAAGTCCTGCGGCTTTCCTTACACAAGCCTGATGATCAGGATCAATCTTGTTGGAGCAATGTGTACGGCTGTTCTTAAAGTGGATGCAGTAATGACCGGTCATGTTATTGCCTGCAATGGCATCGTAACCGTGGGGATAACCGTGATATGAACCTGCTATACGGTAACCGTCAATAACAACAATGCAAGGCTGACGGCGCCAATTTTTGTAATACTTACCTAAAGCCTGCTTATAAAGCGCGGTATCTGTTGAACTTATAGGTTCAACGTCAGCATGCTTGCTTCCGCCGGTACGCTTAACTTTCCAGGAAACACCGGTATTAAAATCATAAACTTTTGCAATATCGCCCTTGGCAAAGATTCCTTTCACCTTGGACCATTCCATATAAGTACCTGTTGAAACTTTACCGTTGCCCGTTGCAGTATTAAAGGTAGGCTGCTTCGTAGCCGCAGGTTTTGCCGTTGGTTTAGGCGTAGGAGTGGGTGTAGGTGTTGGCGACGGTGTAACGCCGAAACGGTCAGCAGTAGCATCAATACCTGACATGGGCATACGAACTGCATCATTTGCATAGAGCACCTCGTTTGTTGCCGCATCTACTTTACCCGTTTCCTCAAGTTTATTATACTTCTGGAAAAGTTTTACGGCATATTCGGTTAATTCGCCGTAATATCCGGTAACTTTATAGTTATAATAGCCAAGATCTCTTAATCTTGATTGAACGTTTAAAACGTCAACATTATTATCTTTTAAACTTAATTCGGGATAGGGTGTTGCTTCTTCCTCCACCAAAACAGTGTCGGCAGGAGATATCCCCGTATCGAGATCTTCCTCGGCATTAGCAGGAATAAACATAGCCGTTACAACAAGAACCGTTATCAATATGCCCGTAATATAATGCTTGAACAATATAATCTCCTCCTTTCAAAGATTGCGGAAAAATACCCATATTATTACTTTTCTATTACAAAGTATATCAAACTCTTTTTGAAAAGTCAACCTTTTTTTGTAACTTTTCTGTAATAAATAGAAAAAACGGCTTAAAGCAAGCCGTTTTCTTAATCATTTTTAAACCCATCGACTATAAACGCAACCGCAATAATTTTGTCTGTAAAGGTCAAATTCCTTTGAAAGTTCTATTGAGCGTTTATATCCGTTCTTCTTTTTAAAATCAGATGGCAAAAACTTCACACCGTATTTTTCAGCCATAAAAAAGCCTATATCGTTTATTAAAGGCGCGTTTTTATGTGGAGAAACGGTTAGTGTTGTTGTAAAATAATCAAAATTATTTTCTTTTGCCGTCTGCGCCGCTTTTTTCATGCGAAGAATAAAACATTTTTCGCATCTTTTACCGCCTTCAGGCTCATCTTCAAGCCCTTTGGCGATCTCAAAAAACTCGTTGGCATCATAGGGGATTTCAAGAAGTTTTACGGGATATTTTGTTTTTATACTATCTATCAGTTTTTTCTGATGCTCTAAGCGCAAATCATGCTCTTCACAAGGCTGAATGTTAGGATTATACCAAAGCACCGTAACTAAAAAATGCTCTGAAAGCGTTTCGATACAATAACTGCTGCACGGACCGCAACAACTATGTAATAATAAGGTAGGTACGTTTGTTAAATTTTCTATTATCCTATCTTGTTCCAGTTGATAATTCATATTTTTTATACCTTACTAAATTTTATCTATATGATCTTTCAGTTTGCCAAACAAAAGCATATTTTCAAAATTATTTTGTCTTAAACCTTCATAAAGGACAATGGCAACGCTATTGCACAGATTTAGAGATCTTGCCCCCTCAACCATAGGTATCCTTATGCAATGTTCAAGATTTGCCTTTAAAAGATCTTCGGGAAGTCCCTTTGTTTCCTTACCGAAAACAATAAAACTTCCGTCAGGTATCTTTTTTTCAGAATAAATTTCTCCGCCCTTTGTGGTGGCATAGAAAAAAGGTGCATCTTTAAACTTTTCGCGGACTTCGGAAAAACTGTCATAATAATTTATATCCAAAAGATTCCAATAATCAAGCCCTGCTCTTTTAAGATTCTTATCATCAAGAGAAAAACCCAAAGGTCTTACCAAATGAAGTGATGCTCCGCTTGCCGCACAAGTTCGGGCAATATTACCCGTATTATATGGAATTTCAGGTTCAACCAAAACAATATTAAGCATTTAAACTCTCCAGAAATTTTTGTATCCTCTCCATTGCCTCGTTGATATTTTTAAGGCTTGAAGCATAAGAACAACGGACAAAACCTTCACCGCTTGAACCGAAAGCCGTTCCGGGAACAACTGCCACGTGCTGACTTTCAAGAAGTTTTTTAGCAAAATCTTCACTTGTAAGTCCCGTTGATTTTATTGATGGGAAAATGTAAAATGCGCCTTTTGGCTCAAAACATTTAAGTCCCATTTTATTTAAAGCGTGATATATAACTCTGCGGCGCATATCGTAATCATCATGCATATGTATTACGTCTTTAAATCCATCTTCAAAGGCGCGTTCCAATGCTTCCGTTGCCGCCGCCTGACTCATTGTGGAAGAACACATAATAACATACTGATGGATTTTGAGCATTACCTGAAGCACTTCCTTTGGTGCACACAGAAAACCTACGCGCCAACCGGTCATGGCAAAGGATTTTGAAAATCCGTTGATAACTATGGTGCGCTCGTGCATATCTTCAATGCTCGCAATGGAAACGTGCTTTATTCCGTAAGAAAGTTCTGCATATATTTCATCTGAAATAATAACAAGATCATGTTTTTTAATAACTTTTGCTATCTCTTCAAGATGATGTTTCTCCATAACCGCACCGGTAGGGTTATTGGGATACGGAAGAATTATTGCCTTTGTATTTTTTGTAACGGCATTTTCTATTTCTTCAGGCGTAATACGGAAATCATTTTCAGCCTTTGTGGGAACGGGAACGGGAACACCGCCAACCATGGTAACGTTAGGTACGTAAGAAACGTAACTTGGATCGGGAATAATTACTTCATCACCCGGCTCAATTAAAGCGCGCATAGCAAGGTCAATGGCTTCTGATGCGCCAACGGTTACGATTATCTCTTTCATGGGATCGTAAGAAAGAGAGAAACGCTCATACATATATTTAGCGATATTTTCCCTTAATTTAGGACTTCCTGCATTGGAAGTATACGCCGTTTCACCGTTTCTTATAGATTCTATTGCCGCCTCGCGAATGTGCCAGGGCGAAATGAAATCAGGTTCACCTACGCCTAAAGATATGGCGTCCGGCATAGTCTGCACAATATCAAAAAATTTACGAATGCCCGACGGCGGAATTGATGCTATACGGGCAGATATCTTGTTTTCCCAATTCACGGTGACACCGCCTGACGTTTATCATCATTTTTCTCGGCAAAAATATTGCCGTCCTGCTTATAGCGTTTTAAGATAAAGTGTGTTGCACAACTTAAAACGTTATCAAGAACCGAAAGTTTTGATGATACAAAACTTGCAACCTGACGGATATTATCACCTTCAACAATAACCATAAGATCGTAAGCACCGCTCATAAGATAGCATGCTTTAACTTCGGGGAAAGAATATATTGTACGGGCAATAGCATCAAAGCCTCTGTCCCTTTGAGGTGTTATCTTAACTTCAATAAGGGCAGAAACCTTATCATCATTCATTTTTTCGGTGTTGATAATTGCACCGTAACCCATAATAACGCCGTCATTTTCAAGTTCCTTTATGGCGTTTTCGATTTCAGTTTCTTCTTTACCAAGCATAATTGCAAGCTTGTCCTTTGTTAAAAAGGCGTCATCATGCAAAAGTTCAAGTAATTTTATTTTTAATTCACTCATTTTATTATCCTTTCTGCAATGCTTTTATTGCATCAAGTTCCCCGCCGAAAAGGCAGTTGCGGAACTGACTTGTCATATAAATTTCAACTGTGCCGTCACTATAAGGAATCAGTCTTATTTCGCATTTCAGCGTTATAGTTTCCTTTGTTGACGCAACGTGCTTATAAAAGATCTCATTCCATTTATCTTCAAGGGCGCTATCGGTGAAACTCTTATTCTGCGCCTTGGCACTTTCAACATAAGAAGCGTATTCGCTTACCGTGTCAATATATGCCGCCTTAAGACTCTTTTGGGTTATAACCGTTTCAGCAACAAGGAAATCCCCGTCTTCGTAAATATCCCATACTTCGTACTTGATATCCCTGAAAATAAGTTTATTAACGTTTATATTTTCAATATCCGCCGAAATATTTTCTTCTGCCTGAACAGTCATCTTGTTGGCTTCATCAAATTCGCCTAAATTAAGGTATTGAAAATAACTTTCCAAACTCTCGCGAACTATTTTTTTGTTTTCGGAAGAAACACAGCCTGAAAAAAGCATGACCGTAACAAGCAAAAGCACTAATACCTTTTTCATAATTTACCTAACTTATTTCCGCCAAACTTGCCAGCTTTCTGACTGTTACGTGCAAAGCCTGCAATAATTTCGGAATCAAAAGCAAAATTATTTTTCTTTTTATCTTTGTGTGCAACAAAAGCAATGTCAATAAGTTTTTCGATAAGTTTATCATAGGAAATACCCAAAGGCTCCCAAAGATAGAATGCAAATGAACCGGGAATGGTATTTATTTCGTTTATGTATAATTCTTTAAGGTCTTTATCGCACATATAGTCGATGCGCACAACGCCCTTACAATCCATAAGTTTAAATACGTCTTTTGTCATTTCCTGAATCTTTTTTGTCATTTCATCGGGAATAGGCGCAGGGATACGTCTTGAAAGTGATTCCATACCTGCCTGATTTTTTCCGCCGTTTAAGTATTTATCGGAGAAAGTTAAGAATTCATCGCTGTTATATGGCATTTCGCAAACGGAAGCAGAAACGTCATCACCAAAGCCAAGAGCCGAACAGTTGATCTCTTTAGGTGAATCAACGCCTTGCTCAACTAAAATTCGTCTGTCATATTCTTTTGCAACGTCAATGGCATTTTTAAGTTCTTCTCTGTTGTGAGCCTTTGAAATACCGATAGACGAGCCAAGGTTTGAAGGCTTAACAAACATGGGATAAGTAAGTGCCTTTTCGCATTTATCTAAAATTGCTTCTTCATCTTTTTTCCATGCATCGCGGTCAAAATACGTATAAGGAAGTACGGGCAAACCTGCGCCCATAAATACTGCCTTCATAAGAATTTTATCCATGCCTGATGATGAGCCTAAAACGCCTGATGAAGTATAGGGAATATCGGCAAGTTCCAAAAGACCTTGAAGCGTTCCGTCCTCACCGTTTAAGCCGTGCATAGCAATAATTGCCGCATCAATAGGCATATAAACGTTATTTTCTTTTCCGAAAAGACCTTTCTTTTCGGGGTTAAAGCGATACAGTTGCTTTATTCTCGTGTTTGCAGGAAGATAAACACGTATAACATCCTTATCGCCCTTATCAAAACTTTTAAAAGCCTCGATCTTATTTAACTTTTCCCCTGAATACCAATCGCCTTCACGGGTAATATATACGGGCACGGGATTATATTTTGTTTTATCCATATTCTGGATAAGTTGCTGTGCCGTTACGATAGAAACGTCATGTTCAACTGTCTTTCCGCCGAAAAATACTGCAATGTTTAACATAATACTGTCTCCTTACTCATTAAAGTTATCAGGAAGATCGTTTTCAAATAAAACAACGTCCCCTGCAAAAGTGATCTTCTGTAAAGTTGCGGTGGCTTCATTAAGGGAAGAAACCTGATAAATCTGCCCCGAAAAACCGTCAAGACCTTCTTTAATCTTTTCAGTACGCTTTTTGCCAACTAAAATTGCAACGTCAGCATTATCCTTGATCTTTTTGCCAAGTTCAAAATGATACTTATCCTGATCTTTGCCAAGTTCAACAAATCCGGGCGTTACGATAATTCTTCTTCCCGTGAAAGAACCTAAAACGTCCAACGCGGCAGAAGCACCGTTAGGTGATGAGTTAAAGGCATCGTCAATTATTGTAACGGGTTTTTGAGAAACGATCTGAAGTCTGTGCTCAACGGGTTGTATCTTTGAAATACCCCTTTGAACTTCCTCTAAAGTAAGCCCCATTTCCAACGCCATCAAAGCGGCAACAAGAATATTTGAAATATTGTGTTTGCCTAAAAGCCTTGTTCCGCACTCAATTCTTTCGTCCTTATAAACAAGTGTAAAGGCGCTTCCCGAACAACCTACGGAAACGTTTTCCGCACGGAGAGTATCGGTTTCTAAAAAGCCTGCAGTATGTTTTCTGCATTGTGCTTTATCGTATAATTCAAGAATATGCTCGTTACTTGAAGCAAATACCGCTATTCCGTTTTCAGGCAACGCTTCAACAAGTTCAAACTTACCTTTTTTAACGCCCTCAATTGAGCCGAAAGTATCAAGATGCTGAGGCCCGATAGAAGTAATAAGCGCATTGTGGGGATGAACGAAATCGCATATCTCCTTAATATCGCCTATATGGCGGGAACCCATTTCGCATATAAACACTTCATCGTCAGGCTGAAGTCTTTCCCTTATAACGCGCACAACACCCATTGTGGTATTATAACTTGAAGGCGGTGTAAGGCAAGCATATCTTTCGCTTAAAATGGTGGAAAGAATAAACTTTGTGCTTGTTTTACCGTAACTTCCCGTAATTGCAACTATTTTTAAGTCTTTTCTTGCTTCAAGACGTTTTTTGGCATCGTGAACGTACCATGACGCTATTGCTTTTTCAATGGGAATCATAATAAGCGATGCTAATAAAACCAACGGTGAAACAAGAACGATAGGTGCAAGCATTACTAAGAAAAGTAACGGATTTCCCCACACTCCTGCAAAAACGTTAATTAAAAGAACGATTAGCGCAAGGCAAAAATAAAGTCTTTTAATTCTTGAAGTGAAAACAAGAGGCTTTTTTACCTGCTGAGGCTTAAAAAGCAACTTGGGATTTCTTATTCTTGCAAAAAGATGGCTGACAAACTGTGAAAGAAAATATCCTTCAAGTTGAAGCATATGTATATAATATTTTGCCGCAAAAAGCGTAAGCGCCGTAAATACAAGTGCCAACGCTATTCCTAAAAATTCCATTATTTACTCCTTAAAAAACGTCTTGACTATGGCAACCGTTCTTGGCAGTTCTTCTAAAAAAGCATAATGGGTTCTTCCCATATAAACTGCCTTGGCACAATCGGGAATGTTTTTTTCCATAATTTCAGCCATGTAAAGAGGCGTTGCCGTGTCGTTTTCTCCCCACACCAAGAAAGTGGGTGCCTGAATTTTATTTAAAAGATAACTGAGATCTTCATTTACGATATTTGAGAAAGTGGCTTTCATAGTGTCGGAAAGTTTTTTATAATCTTCCGAGCCTTTATTTTTCTTCCATTCCTCGAACTTTTTGGGATTAAAGGTTTTTAAGAAAAATTTACCGATCTTATATGTGTAAACTTTAACGTAATATTTAAAGGATCTTTTATCCCTGATGCCTGCCGCACCGCAAAGGACCATTCTTTTAACTCTTTGAGGATTCCTTGATGCGATTATTATGGAAAGCCTGCAACCAAAAGAATGTCCCATAAAATAGGCGCTTTTAATATTTAGTTTATCTAAAGTTTTTTCGACGATATCCGCATAATCATATACGGTTATAGGTTTTTCAGGCTCCTTTGATCCGCCGTGCCCCGGAAGATCAATAAGGGTTACGCGATAAGAATCCTTAAGTGCGTTTTTAAGCCTTTCAAGTAGCGTTATATCGTAGCCCCAGCCGTGAAGCACAACAACGTCTTCACCTTCGCCTTGCGTTTCGTAATTTATGGTATAGTTTTCAATTTCGATTTTCAAGTATAAATTCCCTCCAGCCATAAAATCATGGCGTCTTCGCCGTCAGGATAATATTTAGGTCTTACTCCCGCGCTTTTAAAACCGAAGTTTTCATAAAGCTTTATTGCGCCTATATTCGAAACGCGCACTTCAAGAGTTAAAGAATAAAGTTTTCTCTGCCTGGCTTCTTTTATTATGGCTTCCATAAGCATTTTACCGAAGCCTTGTCTTCTATATTCTTCTTTTACACAAATATTAGTTATGTGCCCTTCATCGAATATCTGCCAAAAACCGCCGTAAGAAACTACTTTATCATCAACCGTAATAACTTTATATACCGCAACGGGATTATTTATCTCATCACGGTACGCCTGCTTCGACCAAGGATGCTTAAAACTTTTTTGTTCGATCAGATCAATTTCATCAAGAAACTTTTCATTCAGGTCATGAATTTCTGTTTTCATATTCACGCTCCGCCTGAGGCTTTCTTAAATATATGGCATCTATTGCCGCCGCTGATACTAAAGTATTATTTTCATATGCTTTTTGTGCAAGATATAATGCACTTGCCGCACGGGTGTAATTGTGTTGGGGCAAACTAAAGACCGCATCTTCCCCTAAAACTTCAGTGATTTTTTCTTTAAATGCTTTTACGCCGTCGCCTAAAAACAGACATTTTTTGCCCTTTACAAATGAAAGCACGTCTTCAATGGGACAAACGTCATGCTCCCTTAAAAGTTCGCCATTATCATAAACCGCGCAATATACCTGACCGCGGCGGGCATCCATTATAGGACAAACGTAGGAATAAGGTGCATTAAGGGAAAGACAATCAAGAGTGTTTATCTGTGCGCAAGGTTTATTAAAACTCTGCGCCAGACCTTTTATTACACAAACACCGATCCTCACACCCGTAAATGATCCGGGGCCTGCAACACAAGCAAAAATATCAATATCTTCAATTTCAACGTTTGCGCTTTTAAGGCAGTCTTCAACAAGAGGCATAATTGACTTTGAATGAACAAGACCGCTTAACGAAACCTTTTCACTTACCACAACCCCATCGCACATAACAGCACATGAAGCATATACACTTGAAGTATCTATAGCCAAAATATTCATAGATCGTTTTTCAGCAAGTTTTTGTCATCAATAACAGTTGCCTTGCGTGTGTTCTCCCCTGTTTTTTCTATAATAACGTCCATTTTGTTTTCGGGAAATGAAGTAAGCCGTTCACTCCATTCCACCGCACAGATTGCATTTTCATCAAAAAAGAAATCGTCAAAACCCGATTCATAACAATCGTCTTCCGTAATGCGGTAAAGGTCAAAATGGTACAGTTCCTTATTGCCGAAATATTGGCACATTATGGTATAGGTAGGGCTGACTATCCTTTCTTTTATATCTAACCCCTTTGCAAGACCTTTTACAAACACGGTCTTCCCTGCACCAAGATCACCCGAAAGGGCAATGAACGCACCTTTTTTTAAGTTTTTTGCAATTTTTTCACCTAAAGCAATAGTATCTGCTTCGGATTTTAAATCAATATAATATCTCATAGTTATATATTATATTATACATTTCAAGTTTTTGCAATAAGAATTAAAGTTTTAAATTAAGAATCTCACAAAAAGACCAATCAATCTCACAAATTGCTATTGAAAGTTTAAAAAAAGAAATATATAATATTCTTATGATCTTAAAAAGTGAAAGGATAAAATTTATGCACTTATACGATAGTTTAATTATCGGCGCAGGCTATTCTTCATTAGGCTACGCGCTTAAAAACGGAAACTCAATTATTATCGAAGAGAACCAATGTGCTGATCCTAACTTTTATTTATCTCTTAAAAATTTTAGTTATACTGAATGTACTCCCGTTACCGACCTTGGCAAAAAACTTAATTCGGTATTCGAGAAATATAATTTATTTAAAGACGGTTTTATGTGCACCAATGCCTTTGAACCGGCTCTCTGCGAGTTTTTAATAAATGAAGATGTCGAAATTCTGCTTAAAAGCAGGGTGGTAAATTGCAAAAACCTTGATGACGGTACCTTTGAGATTACCGTTATTAACGCTGAAGGCTTAAACACAATTTATGCAAAAGACGTTATTGATACAAGACCTTCAAAAAATGCGCAAAAATACTTGACCGTTATTTCCATGACGGAGAATATTGATCCTGCCATTAAGATTTTATCTGAAGTTTTTGAAAACAGCACCTTTGAAAAGGCTTTTTATTGTGACAGATTTGCAATGTATCTTCCCGCAGGAACCTCCGATATTAACGAGATGCTCAATAATATTCACGATTTATGGCTAACTGCAAAGGTCGATGCAAAGATTCTTTACGTTGCCCCCGTATTTGCAACAAAAGCAGATAAAAACAACGTTCTTTTCCCAAAAGATTATAATTTTTCTAATCCCATAGAAGCCTTTGAAGCAGGCGTTTTATTTCAGGGAGGTGCAAAATAATGAAACTTTACACCTTAAAAGACAATAAATTGCATATAACAGATGCAACCCCTGATTTTTCGCTTGTCTGTGATATTCTCTGCGTTGGCGCAGGCACCGCAGGTATTTATGCTGCCGACAGCGCCGCAAGAGAAGGCAGTGACGTTATTCTTTTAGAATATTCTTCCTGCATAGGTGGTATGCACGTGCGCGGAAACGTTTGTATGTATTATTACGGTGATGAAGGCGGAAGTTACCTTGAAGACGAGGCAAAATATAATCGCGACGTCTTTCTTGCAGGCAACCAACAACCTGAAACAAAACAAACGGTGTTATATAAAAGGCTCAAAAAAAGCGGTGTAAAAATTTTCTGCAACCACACTCCCATCGGTGTTTATGCGGAAGATAACCGCGTTAAAGGCGTTCAGGTTTTAACAAACGAAGGCATTATATCCATCGGCGCAAAGATGGTTATTGATTCGACAAGTGACGGGCATCTTATAAGAATGCTCCCCGTAGAAAAAAGTTACGGCAGAAAAATTGACGGCAAGACCGTACCCTTTACCGTAAGAACGGTATATTTTGCTAACCGTTGTTTTATGAGCATCAATGATGACAGCGGATACATAAATCAGTACGACAAGTCAGATTTTTCCAAAAAAACCATTCTTGCCCATGCCAACAGTGCAAAATTCATTGATAAAGGTGAGTTTATCAACGTTGCATCTATTACAGGTGTTCGCGAAGGTCTTTTTTTTGAGGGTGAAGACGTTATAAAATTAGAAAATATCCTTTATGACACACCTTGCGAAAAAACGTTATTTTATGCTTATTCGGATGTTGATAAGCACGGTCATGATATGGCGTTGGATGAGGATTTATTCCAAAACTGGTTTGTAATCAGCAATCTTTCGACGGTTACGGCTTCAATTAAAGTCCCGATGGGTTGCGTTGTTCCCAAAAATATTAAAGGTATCGTTACGGCAGGCAGATGTATAAGTGCCGATTCATATTCCTTAAGCAGTATCAGAATGAACAGAGATATGTTCAGAATGGGCGAATGTGTAGGTCTTGCTTGCTCAATGGCAGTAAAAAATCAATGTGATTTTCTTGAAATTGACTACCCTGAATATTTAGCCAAAGTAAAGGAACGTGGCTGTTTCAAAAGCAACAATCAAAGAATCTTTGGTTTTGCCAACGGTAGTCGCAACACCTATACGCCTATAGTTTTTGATGTAGAAAAAAATCTTCACTTGCTTGAAACCACTACCCCCGGTGCAATTATATGGTCCTCTTACGTTTCAAAAAACAAAGAAGAAACTGCAGAAATCGTTTATAAAAAACTCCTATCATCAGATAACTCTCTTACAAAATACAACTGTGCCATTGCACTAGGCATTATGAATGATTGCCGTGCATTGCCTCTTCTTCGTGAAATTGTTGAAAACCGTGATTCTTTCCGTTTTACCGATTGCCGTCGTTCAAATCAGTTGCGCACGTCAATAGCCTTGTGTCTTTTGGGTAGGCTTGGTGATAAAGAAGATATTTCACTAATTGAACCGCTTGTTTTTGATGAAAAGGAATTTTTAAAGGAAATGTACCGCGAAGAAGCCACCGAAAAATATAATCCCATATATTTTGATGTTTTCACCCATGCCTCAATGGCGCTTATAAAATTATATAAAAAGCACAATATTGATACAAACGAACTTCATATCAAATTTAAAAACCTTTTTGCTGATGATAAGATCATAAATCGCATAACTTCACACCCCTACGGTCATCCGCACTTTGTGGAGATCTACGATTTTCAGAAGCATGTGCTTAAAATAACAAGAACAAGGGATTAAAAACCTTGTTCTTTTTTTATTTTTCTTTGCATATCATTTAAAAAAAGGAGGATAAAAAAGATGAATGAACTTATGAATCAGCCAACAAGAGTGCCTATGCGCACCAGCGTAAACATTGAGAATCGGGAGAAAATAAGTATAACGGGTATAAAAAGAGTAGATAGTTTTGATGAAAGCGAAGTTTCGGCGCGCCTTGAATCTTCAACCGTATCAGTTTACGGGCAAGGATTGCACATTTCCCGCCTTGATCTTGACAACGGCATTTTAATTATCGACGGTTTTATTTCGGGCATTGAATATTCAGATACCGACCATAAGAGCGGATTTCTGTCCAAACTTTTTAAATAATGCTGTTTGAATCGTCACGTCAGGCTCCGCTTTTTTCGGTGTTTATCTGCCTTGGAATAGTTTTGGGGGCAATATATGATATCTTTTATGTTTTCCGCCTGAAACGAAAAGGCTTTTTTATTCACTTATCCGATATACTGTTTTCCTTGATATTCTTTATCATGACCGCCGCCTGCACCTTTCTTTTTAACAGCGGTCAACTTGAAATTTACTTCTTTTTCGGCATTTTTTTAGGTTTTTGTGCAGAGCGCGCAAGTTTAGGAAAATTTATAAAAATTTCTATAGACTTTTTTGCAAAAATCCTGTATAATTTATATATACGTTTAAAAGTTAAAGAACGTTTTAAACGTTTATTGAAGTAATTTCTGAAAGGGGATCTCCTGATGGCGCACAAGGCAAAAAGAAAACCTAAAGTATTGCGTCTTTTAGGCACTATGTTGCTTATTGCTATATTAGGCTACTGTTGTTATATGTACGTAAATCAGGGCATGGTGCTTTCCCGCCAGAACGAGCAGATCGCCCGTATGGAAGAAGAAAACGCTCTTCTTGAAGAAGAATATCAGAAAATGCTTCAGCAAGTTTCAGATAAAACCACTTTGGAGTACGTTGATAAATATATGCGCTCACACTTCGGCATGGTGCAGGAGGGTGAGATCCGCATCGACGTTGTTGAACAATGAGAAAAGCAGTTATTGATATCGGCACAAATTCCACCCGTCTTTACGTGGCGGACATAATTAAAAATAAACAGTCAAAAATCACAAAGATGCTTTCCACCACTCGTCTTGGGGAAGGCATTTTAAGTTCTGACCGTATGCAGGAGATCCCCATGGAGCGCACAAGCAATGCAGTCAGCGATTTTGTGAAAACGGCAAAGGAATATAACGCCGAAGAAATTTATATTTATGCAACGGCAGTTGTCCGCGAAAGTTCCAATAAAGAAGATTTTAAAAAAATGATTTTTCTTAAAACGGGAATCGAACTTGATATAATTCCCGGTGAATTGGAAGGCGAAATCGCTTTTATCGGCGCATCTCAGGATTTTCTTTCGCCTGCAGTAATAGATATCGGCGGTGGCTCAACTGAAGTTGTTACAAAAGAAAACGGTATCTTAAGAGCGCTTTCACAAAAAACGGGCGGTGTAAGATTAAAAGAGCGTTTTGAAACGCTTTCGGGAACTGTGGATATTGATTCCGTAAAAGAATTTGTTAAAGAAAACTATATTGAAGATTATAAAATCCGCACCGATATTTTGTGTGCAAAAACGCTTATCGGTGTAAGCGGAACGCCATTTACATTGCTTTCTTTATCAAAAGGCATAAAACAGTATGAGCCTGAAAAAGTTCAGAACGGTATTTTGGAAAAATCCGTTCTTGATAACGAACTTATTAAACTTGCAAAAATGACTTGGGAAGAAAGAAAAGAATATTCAGGCTATTTTGCCCCCCGCGCAGATATCGTTGTCTTTGGCGGCTGTATTCTTTCTTCATTTATGGAATATTATAATTTTAAAGAACTTGTTGTCAGCGACCGTGATTCGCTGGAAGGGTATTTAGAATTAAAAAACCGCTGAATAAGAGTCGTACAGTAAGGGACAGTACAACAAGATACGAAAACACCCGTAGTTTTTTAAAATACTACGGGTGTTTTTAATATTTCCTTTCTTTGTTAGTTAAGTCGTGCTATAATATAACTAACCGATAAATTGGAATTTATCAGACATTAACTGTCCTACATTCTAAAAAGCCTTGATATTACTAGCCTTTTCAGCAACTTTAAACTCAATTGTTATGTATTTTCCCTTGTTTTTGCCCTTATGAGCGAAAATAAGGGAAACTTTTTATATCTAACCGCCAACTACCTTATCGAGCAGTCGTGCGGAAGTACGTTTTGCTTCTCGTGTTGAGTGAGCATAAACGTTCATTGTGGTACTTACATCGGCATGGCCTAAAAGCTCCTGCACATCCTTCGGCGCTGCTCCGTTTGAGAGCAAATTACTTGTGAATGTGTGACGCAGTTGGTGGAAATGAAACCCGTCGAGACCCTCTACTTTTTTGCTTACTCTCTTGCACATAATACCGATCGTGCTTGGCGATTCATACGCTCCGTCAGGTCTTAAGCATACAAAGGATATCTCCTTGTAGTCCTCGGGAACCTTCTCATTTCTCGGAAGCGTATAGACCTCATAGTATGTACGGTCTTTTTCCTTAACCTCAATATAGTAGTTAAGGCAGAATATGCTGTTGCAGATGTGTTGTTGCTGTCACCGTGCAGTTGGGCTTCCCCTGGTGCGTCAAGGTTGCAGGATCTTCATCTTGCGATGCTGCTGTGTTCTCAGAGGATTTGTGACACTATCCGTAACCGACGTTATCGGATCTTCTGTGCCGCCCCCTGTCTGTTCTTAAAGCCATCGAACAGAAAATTTCCTTGTTTAGAGAGTTTTAACTTTGAAACACCCCTTCGTAAATGAAATATATTTTGACTCCGAAACAGGACACCTTGCCTGTCCGAAGAACAAAACCGAAGGTATAGAGATGCCACTCTCTACTTAAGTAATATGCGTTTTTAGTCAAAAAGTCAAGGGGTAGGCACGCCTCAAATTGAAAACATTTTATGACGAAAATGCACGTCCGACATTACTGCCTGACGTGCCGTGTTATATCGTGTTGCGAAAAAATTTCAAAAATTTTGAGAAAAAGGCGGTGGCGGAAGAGGTTTCCGTCACCGCCTTGGGTTTAGGTTGATTATCTCATCGCTTTACGTTTTTTCTGCTCGATGCAGATTACGGTAATGCCAAAGGCCGACACGATCAGCAGGATCCACCACAGCCAAAGATTGCTGTTATCGCCGGTTTGAGGATTATCAGAAACAGCATTCTTGGTGTATACAGCATTTACAGTTGCGTTGCCGGTTGCCTTTTCAATGGTGGTATCCCAAGTAACAGTATAGCCATCCTTTGCAG
>JAZQII010000108.1:0-7249 GCA_045541035.1 Clostridia bacterium
AATGTTTGTATCAGTGAATGATTTTGGGTGCGGAGGATGCAATAAGGCAGGTTTGCCTTATAAAGACGACAAACCCGAAAGCAACGCTGATACAGCATTTGAGGCGAACTCCTTTACGCGTGCTATAGTATCAATGCAACACAGCAAATAATCCCCTGCAAAAAGCAGGGGATTATGTTTGCATGGGTTTATCAGTGCTCTGGAATCGGTCGAAAGACCGATTTTTTATTTTTCCAAATACCTAACACACTCCATAGCATCTTTTGCATATTTATCTGCGCCTATCTTTTTTGCATATTCCTCGGTAAGCACTGCGCCGCCTACAATGGTTTTACACCAAGGTGCCTGCTCTTTTATAAGATCAATAGTTTCTTCCATTTTGGGAACGGTGGTAGTCATAAGTGCGCTCAATCCCACAAAAGGTGCATGTAATTCTTTCACTTTATCAACTATTGTTTGCGGTGAAACATCTTTGCCAAGATCAACCACATCATATCCGTAGTTTTCTAAAAGCAGTTTTACTATGTTCTTTCCGATATCGTGAATATCCCCCTGAACGGTCGCAAGCACAAAGGCACATTTTTTCTGACCGCTTTCTTTACCTGCCATAGCAGTTTTTATAACCTCGAAAGCGCTTTTTGCCGCTTCTGCGCTAATAAGAAGTTGCGGAAGATATACAGTTTTTTCTTCAAAGCCTTTACCTACAACGTTAAGTGCGGGAATGATTTCATTATTGACTATTTCAAGGGCATCACGATTTTTAAGAAGTTCTTTTGTTTCTTCCCCTGCTTTTTCCTTAAAGCCTTTTATTATGGCATACTGAACAGGTGAATCCGATGATATATCATTTTTATTTTGCTTTTCCGTCACCTGAACGGTTACAAAAGAATCTGATGCCTTTATATATTCATTGCAGTTTTCATCAAGACCTTTTAAGGCATTATAGGCAAAATACGTTTTCATCATATCCGATGAATAGGGATTCATAATTGCCGCAGAAAGTCCGTTATCAAGTGCAAGGGCAAAGAACGTTCCGTTGATGGCATCGCGGTTAGGCAATCCAAAGGACACGTTGGAAACGCCGAGGGAAGTATGACAGCCAAGTTCTTCCTTGATAGTTTTTAACGCTTTAAGCGTTACAAGTGCCGAATTATTATCTGCACTTACAGTCATTGCAAGGGTATCAAAGACGATATCCTTTTTATCTATTCCGTATTTTTCTGCTTTTTCTAGAATCTTTTTGGCAATTTCCACTCTGCCTTCGTATGTTTCGGGAATACCTTTTTCATCTAAAGTCAAAGCAACTACAACACCGCCGTACTTTTTGACAAGTGGGAATATTGCATCCATGCTCTCTGTTTTGCCGTTTACGGAATTTATCATTGCCTTGCCGTTATATCGGCGAAGCGCCTTTTCCATGGCAGAAACGTTTGCAGTATCTATCTGTAAAGGAAGGTCAGTAACTGCCTGAAGTTCGCAAACGGCATTTTCAAGCATTGAAACTTCATCAATATCGGGAAGCCCCACGTTTACGTCAAGGATATCTACACCTTTTTCCTGCTGATTGACCGCTTCGTTTAAAATATAATCAATATCATTTTCAATAAGTGCCTGCTTAAAGCGTTTTTTGCCGGTAGGGTTTATTCGCTCGCCTATTAAGATGGGTTTTTCTTTAAATTCAACAGCATGAGAATATGACGATACTGCCGTTATATTTTTGTTCTCAACTGTTTTTACTATATATTTCTTTTTTGTAAGTGCCTTAATATATTCAGGAGTAGTTCCGCAACAACCGCCTGCAACACGTACTCCTTTTTCAATTAAACGTGCAACTTCATCAGCAAACTCATCTTTTGTTATATCAAAAACAGTCTTTCCGTTTTCCGTTCTCGGAAGACCTGCATTGGGTTTAAGAACAACGGGAACAGATGCCTTTTCAAGCAATTCATCTACAACAGAGACTAACTGTTTAGGCCCTAAAGAGCAGTTTGCGCCTATAGCGTCTGCACCCATGCCCTCTAAAAGACAAACCATAGCCGAAGGTGTTGCACCGGTCATAAGTTTTCCGTCAGCATTATAAGCATTTGAAACTATAACGGGCAAAGAACTGTTTTCCTTTACGGCTAAAAGCGCGGCTTTTGTTTCATAACTGTCATTCATGGTTTCAATGACAATTAGGTCAACACCGTATTTTACACCGAGTTTTACGGTTTTTGCAAAAACTTCTACTGCATCTTCAAAATCAAGATCACCTAAAGGTTTTAAAAGTTTTCCCGTCGGTCCAATATCAAGGGCAACGAATTTTTCTTTTTCGGAAACACTTTCCTTAACGGCATTTCTTGCATTTATAATTGCCGACTTTACAATATTTTCAAGTTCGTCTTCATCAAATTTCAATATGTTTGCGCCGAAAGTGTTAGTGCAGACAACGTTACTTCCTGCATCAAAATATTCTTTATGAACGTTTTTAATTACCTCAGCATGGGAAATATTCCATCTTTCGGGATGCTCGCCGGGTTCTAAGCCTTTTTCCTGTAAAAGCGTACCCATTCCGCCATCAAGAAAAACTACGTTGTCTTTCAAAAATTCTCTAAAATTCATAAATACTCCTCTTTAATGCCCATAAATGCCACTATTTAATACCGTCATTTTCCTAAAATATCCGAAAGATTTTCTTGGATCTTCTGTGCAACGTCAGGCTTATTCATCGAATAAACGTGAACGTTTGTTATACCGTTTGCATAAAGGTCAATTATCTGATCCGTTGCGTATATAATACCTGCTTGCTTCATTCCGTCAGGATCAGAGCCGAATTTATCAACAAGGCTCTTAAACCGCTGTGGCACAAAGGAGCCTGAAAGTTTTATTGCACGGGCAACCTGATTGGCGTTTGTAATAGGCATAATGCCCGGTATAACGGGAACGGTTATTCCCCTTTCACGAATTTTATAGAGGAAATTATATAAAAGATTATTATCAAAGAACATCTGTGTAGTCAAGAAATCGCAACCTGCATCGACCTTTTCTTTAAGGCGCAGAATATCTTCATTCTGATTAAAACTTTCAGGATGAATTTCAGGATAGCACGCTCCTCCTATACAAAAATCGGGATTTGCTTCTTTAAGTTCGCGAACAAGATCAACAGCGTACTTATAATCCCAAGCACTTCTGTTCTCATTAAGTTTTTCTTCGGGAATATCGCCCCTTAAAGCCATTACGTTTTCAATGCCTGCTTCTTTTATGGCATTTATTTTTTCTTTAACCGTCATTCTTGTTGATGAAACGCAAGTAAGGTGTGCAAGAGTAGGCACACCGTAAATTTCCTTTATATTTTTTGCTATTTCAAGAGTATATTTACTTGTTCCGCCGCCTGCGCCGTAAGTAACGCTCATAAAAGCAGGGCGAAGTTTTGCAATTTCCTCCGTTGCTGTCTTTACGCTTTCAAAGGTCGTTTCGGTTTTAGGGGGAAACACCTCAAAAGATATTGAAAGGGTGTTTTTTTGCATTAGATCTTTGATCTTCATATACTCAATCCTTCTTCGTTATTTTAGTTTATTATACACCCAAGAACCGCACTAAATCAAGTTGTTTTTATTTTTGACAAAGTTCTTTTAAAAAAACTCTTGCCTAAAACATTATTTTTGTGTATAATGTAGATAATCATTAAAATTGTTGTAAAACAACTAAGGAGGATTATTATGAAAAAGCTTATCTCACTTTTATTGGTAGCTGCTTCAGTTTTCTGCCTTGCTGCATGCGGCGGAAACACTACGATGACAATGGGTACAGGCGGTACTCAGGGAACCTATTATGCTTACGGCGGAATTTTAGGTAACCAGATCAAATCTTCAACAGGTATTACCGTAAACGTAGTATCAACTGACGGTTCAAAGGCAAACATTCTTGGTATTAACCAGGGCGATTATCAGCTTGCAACAGTTCAGTCTGACGTTATGGCTTATGCTTGGGCAGGTGAGCGTTCCTTTGAAAAGGAAGGCAAGATCTCATCTTTCCGCGTTATCGGCGGTCTTTATGCTGAAGCTGTTCAGCTTGTAACAATGGATGAAAACATCAAAACCGTTGCTGATCTTAAGGGCAAGAAAGTTTCCATCGGTGCAGCAGGCAGCGGTGTTTACTTCAACGCTATTGACGTTCTTAAGGCAGCAGGTCTTACCGAGCAGGATATTGATCCTCAGTATCAGTCCTTCGGTGATTCAGCCGACGCTTTAAAGGACGGCAAGATCGATGCCGCATTTATCGTTGCAGGTGCACCTACTCCCGCAATTCAGGAACTTTGCACAAGTTCAAAGGCATATCTTGTTCCTATTGACGGTGAAATTTCAAAAACTCTTATGGAGTCTTCACCCTACTACACAGAATATAAGATTCCTGCAAACACTTACAACGGTCAGACTGAAGACGTTACAACCGTTACCGTTAAGGCAACACTTATCGTTAGCGCTTCAGCTTCCGAAGAAGACGTTTATAACATCACAAAGGCAATCTTTGATAACATCGATGCAATCACTTCCGCACATGCAAAGGGCGCTGAACTTTCCATCGAAAATGCAACCAACGGTATGACAGCTCCTTTCCACAAGGGCGCAGCAAAGTATTTTGCTGAAAAGAACGTTACTGTTACTGCTGAATAATTTTTCCCCGAAAAAATTTAATGGTTGCAGTTAAACCTGCAACCATTTTTCGCGTTTATGAAAGGAGGATTTTATGGCATTTTTTAAGAAAAAAACTGCACCGGAAGTTCCTAACGAACCAATGGACGTTGATGCAGTTATGAAAAAATATGACCGTGAATCCAATACCCGTGTGTGGGAAGGCGTTCCTAAATGGATAGTTACGTCACTTCTTGCAGTCTTTTCACTTTTCTGCATCTACGTAACTTTTTTTGCAACATGGCTTGACGAAGTACGCTTAACGTCATTTATGGCGTTTATCGTATTTATCGGATACCTTGTTTTCCCTGCAAAAAAAGGCACGCAAAAAGCAAACTTTATGCCTTGGTACGATATTGCACTTATGGTGCTTGGTACAGGTGCCTTTTTATACTTCTGTTTTAATGCAAATGCCATTATCTCAAACTTTTCAATAAATATTTTTCAAGTGATAATCGGTGTTATCGGCATTATTTCCCTTGCGGAACTTTGCCGCAGAAGCGTTGGTCTGCCTATCCTGATCGTTGCTTTGGCATTGCTAATATATGCACTTATCTGGGGTTCAACCAACCCTGATTTTATGAAGCGTATTACCAACCTTATTCGTACTCTTTTTTATTCAAAGGAAGGTATTTTATCAACGCCCATTAACGTTTGCTCCAAGTATATCGTAATTTTCATTATTTTCGGTGCATTTTTGGAGAGAACGGGTATTGCCGATTTCTTTATCAAAATAGCAAACTCCCTTGTAGGCCGTTTTTCAGGCGGACCTGCAAAGGTTGCCGTTGTTGCTTCAGCACTTGAAGGTATGGTATCAGGTTCATCTGTTGCTAATACCGTTGGTTCAGGTGCAGTAACCATTCCTCTTATGAAGAGAACCGGCTACAAGCCTGAATTTGCCGCCGCGGCAGAAGCCTCCGCTTCAACGGGCGGTCAGATAATGCCCCCCATTATGGGTGCCGCCGCATTCTTAATGGCTGAAACGGTAGGCGTGCAATATTCCGATATTGTAACGCGTGCAATTCTTCCTGCTATTCTTTATTTTGCAGGCGTGTTCATTACCGTTCACCTTGAAGCAAAAAAAGAAGGCTTACGGGGTTTATCAAAAGAAGAATTACCAAAGTTTACGCCCCTTCTTAAAAAGACATATCTTCTTATTCCCCTTATTTTGCTTATCGTTCTTGTTGCAACAAGCACTCGTTCAATTGCTTACGCCGCCGCACTTGCAATCATCGCGGCAATAGTAGTAAGCATGTTTGATAAGGAAACCCGCATGACGCCTAAAAAACTTTTAGAGGCTCTCGCGGCAGGCGGTCAGGGCATGATAGCCATTGCCGCCGCTTGCGGTATTGCAGGCATCATCGCAGGTCTTATAAGTGCAACCGGTCTTGCTTATTTGGTATTTAACGGAATCGTTGCCATTGCAGGAAATCATCTTATTATCGCATTATTCTTAACGATGATATGCTGTATTATCTTAGGTATGGGTGTTCCCACAACGGCAAACTACTGCATTATGGCGGCAACCTGCGCACCGATTCTTGTTCGTATGGGTGTTCCTCCCATAGCAGCTCACTTCTTTGTGTTCTATTTTGGCATTGTTGCAGATTTAACTCCTCCTGTTGCTTTGGCAGCTTATGCAGGAGCTGCTATTGCTCAGGCAAATCCGATGAAGACCGCAATAACTGCAACGAAACTGGCAATTGGTGCTTTCATTGTTCCGTATGTGTTTGCTCTGAATCCGGCAATGCTTCTGATAGATACAACTGTTCTTGATGTAGTTGTTATTGTAATAACTTCAATGATAGGAATTTTCTCTGTTTCAGCATCGCTTGAAGGATATTTTTTGAGCAATATGACTTGGTATGAAAGAATCATGTGTCTGGCAGGCGGATTGCTTCTGATATACCCGGGATTGGTAACCGATGCAATCGGCATATTATTGGTGGCTGTTGTTTTTGTTATACAGTTGTTAACCAAAAAAAAGACGGTCAAGACAATTTAAGATTTTATCACAAAATAACGCAAATTCTTTTATAAAGATTTGCGTTATTTTTTGCTGTATGATATCAAATATTCTTTAGTTAGCCTGACAGATGTACTGTTTATGGGACACAAATAGCTGTATAATCACGAATAAAGGGGTGATTATATGAAAATTTATTTGAAAAAATTTGATTTCCCATCTTCTGATGCGGAGTGGCAAGAAATAGTGTTTGGTTCAAAAGAGTTCAAAAGGACATGTTATAACAGCATTTACCCTTTTAAGGTTTTACCTGAACATATACGAAAATTGGAATTTAGTCCGATAACTGTTTTATATGGAACAAACGGTTCCGGAAAAACGACAATGTTAAATGTTATAGCAGAAACATTGGGAATAAACCGAAGTGTAAGAATTAATAAAACCATTTTTTTAAATGAGTTTGTAAAGCTATGTGATTATGAATATAAAGAAATACCTTTAGCGACAAAAATGATAACAAGCGATGATGTATTTTCTGATTTGTTTCTAACGCGAGAGAAAAATGAATTCATTGATAAAAAAAGAGAAGAAACCTTTGAGTTTCGTGATAAAT
>JAZQII010000109.1:0-4074 GCA_045541035.1 Clostridia bacterium
TCTTGCTTATGCCTTATCATATACGCAACACCCGTCAATCAAGCCTTACACAGAAGCAAATACCGTTATTGCATATGCTTGGAACGAGCACGACGAAGGCGGTTGGATCTGTCCCACGTTAGAAGTCGATGAAAACGGAAAACAGCTTTATAATGCAGACGGCACGCCTAAAATCAACGAAAGACGTATTAACGCCACAAAAGCCGCCATTGATTTTATCAAAAGCGGTAATCGCGTAAAAGTTACTGTTGGAGGTGTTTCCAACGGCTCAAATATTTCAAAAGCATCTGATGCTATCGAAAACGTAGAAAATATTATCAATGAAAAGGTGTTTAACGGTATCGGTGAATTTAAGGGCGCAACGGTCGATATTGGTGCAAGCCTTACGATGAATTTCTTTGTAAGCAATTCTGCTGATATTAACGAGTTATCCGTAAAATTTACGTCCTCAAGCGGTAGAACAGTAACTAAAAAGGGCGTAAAAGAAAATGATTATATTAAGTTCTCATACACGGGCATCAACCCTCAATGTATGGCAGATACCATTACCGCAGAGCTTATCTATGACGGAAGAGTAATTGAAACTATTGAAAATTACAGCGTAAAAAAGTATTGCGATAATCTTTATAATAAAACCAATACTGAATTATCAACCATTCAATATAATGCTTTAAAACGTCTGATGGCTGATATGCTTTATTACGGCAAAACGGCACAGATTTACAAGGATTATAACGTTAATGACCTTGCGGATAATCTTTCATGGGTTGAAGCAAACAGAAGTTCTTTTGCCATTCCCGTTGGCACAAGAATTATTTCAGGTAATGCTGACGTAAATAACAGAGTAAAATCGGTTGGTCTTAACATGGCAAATGTTAATAGGATTTATTTCCGCCTTACTCTTACCGATGACGTTATCATAAAACTTAACGGTCAGATAATTGATAAAGAATCACTGATAAAAGAAGGCGACAATGCATATATTTTCTATTCACGCGATATCTACGCAACGGAATTTGATAACGTATTCACGCTTGAACTGATTAAAGAGGATGAGGTAATAAGCACCGTTCAATATAACGTTAATTCCTATATTGAAAACAAATATTCTGTTGAAAACGTGGGTGAAATCGTAAAAGCTTTAAGTCAGTACGGACTTTCAGCAAAGAATTATAAAGCCACCCTTGAGGGCGGTGATAACGACTTCACTTTTGACGATGAAGATATCTTCCCTGAAGTAATCATTCCTGAAGGCGATGGCGACATCACTTTCAATGACGAAGAAATATTTTAAATTTTCCGCAGAAGCAAGTTCCTTTCTTGCATATCATTGCCGTGAGTTGAATGATATGTGCTTCTGATAAACCAAAAAGCAGACGGATTTTCGTCTGCTTTTTTGTATCTTTAATTTATCGTAACATATAATAAGTATAAAAATACGCAAAAATTTGGATCTTATGCAAAAGAAAAAGCAACTATCATTTTTTTGATAGTTGCTTTTAAATTTATCATTGAGTTTTTTTGTAGCCCGTGATAACGGCTTCAATGGTAGAGCCTGATTTAACGTTGTGATATGCTTGCGATGAACGCCAACGGTCGGTATTGACAGAGGGGTCAAAGCCGTTAAAGATGTTGGAGTCATAGTCGTTGCATTGAGACGTGCCGTGATAAAGGTCGCCAAGCTGTTCCCATTTTACCGTTCCGTCTGAAGAAGTAACTTGAGTGAACACACCGACGTAAACGTTCTTTATTGTTGACCAGATTCCCGCATTTGATAAATTATCGGGAGTCATATAGATGGTCATTTCGTTTTTGCCGTCACCGTCAAGATCTTCTTCCTTGATCATACAAGTCAGGTTGGTTTTTACAAGAGCACCTGTATCAGGATCGGTAAGCATAAGGTGAAGATTTCCGTCAAATAATTCATCAAGAACTTGGGTATCGTTATTTGAACTTCCCACAACGTTACCTACGTAAGCACCCGTTGAACTGCTTTGATCCATAATATCGTCAAGCCTTGATTTATCTTCAGGTGTGTTAAGAATTTTCTTAAAGGCTTCAAGAGCACCGTCAACGGGGGAGGTGAAGTGTTCGGGATCGATATCACCAAAGGGCTTGAACATAAAGTTCAAAACAGAGTTCAATGTCACGTTGGTGGGATTTACGTTTTCAACAAGATGAAAGGTTATTTCATACTGATACTTTTGTTGTGCAGGGATCCTTGTAACGTCACTTGCCATTACACCGTCAACGGTATAAGGACGCTTAAGGTTGGTTAAAGTATAGATTACGTTGCTGTTATCATAGCCTGAAGCGGTGCTGACAACGGCATCAAAGCCTTGCTCAACTGAAGTATTATTGAAAACTGTTATGCGAAAAGTCATGCTTGTTCCTTTAGGAACGGTTACGGAACTTGATAAAACGTTATCAATATGTGAGACGTTTGTGTAACTGCCGTCGCCCGAAAGATATTCTGCCTTTGTAATATAAACCATTTCGGGATAGCGAAAACCGTCTGTTAAAAATTGAAGTTCGGCAGATTCGGGGTTTGCTTTTTTTGTGGAAAATTCCCAAACAGCAAAAACACTGCCTATGGAAGAAACAGTAATAAGGCAAAGAAGAAGCGACAAAAAGCGTTTAGTCATTCTGCCCACCTCTTACCTGATCTTTTTCAATTTGAAAACCGATTTCGTTAAGACGTGCTTTTTCTTCTGAATCAAGTTTTTTCTCAAGAATAGGCGTGATTATAATAACGAATAACACAAGCAACACGCAAAGCCAGCCTGCAGGTGACTGCATAAACAAAATGAAACTACCGATAAAGGGAACACGCTCGCCTTTATAAACACCCTGCATCTGACTGTAAAGCACGGGGAATTGGTCAGGATTCATTACCGCGTCACCTTGCAAAAGGAAATGACGGCAGTCAGGATGCTTGGCGTTTGGCTCTTCAATACCCACTATACGGTGGATAACGTAAACGTCTTCTTGCTTATATACGACGATATCGTAAAGCTCAAGTTCATTTTCTTCAGGCAGATGGTGTGTAACGATCAAGTCAAAGGTCTGTATCTGATCATTGAGTCCGTTTTCAAAAAGATACGTGTTGTTTTTGTTTTTCGTTGCCATTGAAGAGGTTTTAACAACTTTAAGCGAAGGAATTCCGTTGGGTGCTTTGTCCTTGGTAAAATTAAGGTAGAGCGAAAATGAAAACGCGCAAAAAAGCACAACACAAATAAGCAAAGAAAATACGTTTGCACAAATTTTTGTGAAAGTGCTTGTCTTTGCCTTGCGAAGCTGTTCTTTTTTTATCCGTTCGTCATCAAGCCCGTGCTTTATAAGCAAAAGCTTCTGCTTTGTAATGGTAGCAATTGCATAAGAGAAAACTGCCGTAAACAAAGAGAAAACTATAAAGCACAGTATAAAGACGTAAATATCATAATCCGTCATAAGAATCCTCTATAGAAATTAGACTATCCTACGCCGAAACATAGGATAGCCGAAAAAAGTTGCTTGATGTAATGTATCTTAGTATGTAGCGCCTGAAGTGTTTCCGTCTGTTACTGAGAATACGATCTGACCTTTGCTAAGAGCGGTGCTGTAAGCATCGTAGAGAGTCTTGGTATCAAGAACGAACTCGGTTAATTCAAGATGCTCGGCAATTGCTGCTGCATCAAGTGTGAAGGTGAATGTGCCGTCGCCTGCATCCTGCCAGGTAACGTCGTGCAATTCTGAGTGCTTTAATGAGATAATATTCTTTGCGGCAACTGCATCGGAGTCGTCATCATCAAAGGTCCAGGAATCGTTACTTAAAGTGAAGCCGAACTTTGTGGGAACACCGTTTTCTTTAATATCAACGGGAGCGTGGGTTGCAGGTGTGAACTTAACAACGATCTCACCGTTTACTACGAGAGATGTTGTGTGTGTTGTGCCGGTCTTGGGATCGATAGTAAGTGCAAGAGTAGACTTGTCGATCTCATATGTACCGTAACTGCCTGCGTAAATAACGCTGGTAAGGTTCATAGCAGCACCAACAGATTCGTCTGCAACGTCAGTAGTCTGTGTGTATGTCCA